>NZ_JARJBE010000032.1:0-12224 GCF_029269915.1 Rhodococcus sp. C3V | reverse complement strand
TACCGTTCACACCATCAGGGGCGCGAGCACAGCCGACTCACCACCCCGTCCGGGATCGAGTGAACGACACGCTCACCCTCTTGGACGAGGGGAACGGTACGTTCACACCATCACTGAAAAGCGTGCGCGCACCACAAGTCTCGTCAGTCGAAGGTCAATCTCGACACCAACCTGCCACGGAACCCGTCGAGCGTGGCTAGGCTCGGAAGAGGTGCCCCGTGTGATCGGGCCCACCTCACCTGTGCACGCGTGATGACTACGGAGGCTTCGATGACCGATATTCTCGACCGCACCAAAATCTATGTTGATGGCGCCTGGATCGAATCCACTGGCAGCGGTCGGATCGACGTTCTCAATCCGGCTACCGAAGAGCTGATAGGAACTGTCGCCGAAGGCACTGTCGAAGATGTCGATGCGGCCGCGAAGGCAGCACGAAAGGCTTTCCCCGCTTGGTCTGCACTATCGGGCGGCGAGCGAGCCGAATATCTTTCCAAAGCCGCGGCGATTATTGCCGAACGTACCGATGATCTTGCGGCGCTGGTTTCGCAGGATATGGGCATGCCGATCGGATTCGCGAAGCCCGTGCAAATCGGAATGCCGCTCGCGAATTTGAATGCATTTGCCGAATTGGCTCGCACTTATGATTTCGACGCTCACGAGGTCGGGAATTCGCTGATTGTTCGCGAACCTGCGGGTGTTGTCGGCGCTATCACTCCCTGGAACTTCCCGCTCCACCAAGTTGTCTTGAAGGTTGGCGGTGCGCTCGCGGCGGGCTGCACCGTGGTTCTCAAGCCCACCGAGGTTGCGCCACTCATCACGTGCGCTCTCGCTGACATCTTCGACGAAATTGGTTTGCCTGCAGGTGTATTCAACCTGGTAAGTGGCTACGGCCCGGTAGTGGGTGAAGCCATCGCCGGCCACCCGGAAGTCGACATGGTCTCCTTCACCGGGTCGACTCGGGCAGGCAAGCGAGTGGCCATCGTTGCCGCGGACACCATCAAGAAGGTCTCGCTCGAGCTGGGTGGCAAGTCGGCGAACGTCATTCTCGACGACGCCGATCTCGAAAAGGCTGTCACGGACGGCGTCGCAAAGTGCTTCATCAACTCGGGCCAGACCTGTTCGGCGCTGACGCGTATGTTGGTTCCCGCGGAGAAGGTGGATGAGGCAGCGGCAATTGCTGCTGCGGTCGCCGCTCATTTCCCGGTAGGTGATCCGACTCAGCCGACTTCGGTGCTTGGTCCTCTGGTGAACGCGAATCAGCTGGGACGCGTTCGCGGATACATCGAGAAGGGTGTGTCGGAAGGTGCCACCGCGGTTGTCGACGGTCGCGAAACCGGTCTGGCCAGTGGATATTTCGTCGGTCCGACGGTGTTCGCGAACGTGACCGAAGACATGACCATTGCGCGCGAGGAGATCTTCGGACCGGTCCTCGCGATCATGGGCTACAAAGACGAGGCCGACGCAGTGCGGATCGCTAACGGCACCGAGTACGGACTGGCCGGTGGCGTTTGGTCAGGTGACCCCGATCGCGCGGATCGCGTCGCACGGCAACTGCGTGCCGGGCAGGTCGAGGTGAACGGCGGCGCCTTCAACACGAATGCTCCGTTCGGTGGGTACAAGCAGTCGGGCGTCGGGCGCGAGGCCGGCACGTTCGGGCTCGAAGAGTTCCTCGAGATCAAGGCGATTCAGAGATAGTTTGTTCGAGAATGGCGATGCTCCCGTACCAAGTGCGGGAGCATCGCCATTTTTGTACCCGGATCAGGACTTGGCGGCATCCAAATGCTGAGCCGAGATGTTCGCCAGATGTGTCAGGTCCGAGGCCACGGTCGCGAACGTGTAGCCCTCCCCGAGCCGTTGTGCCGCAACCTGACCGGAAGGTGTGTGGATTCCCGCAGCGACTCCGCTGACGGCGGCAGCTTCGCGCACCCTGGTGAGCGCTGATTCGAATTCCTCGGCGACGTCCGGATCGTTGGAGTGCTTACCTCCGACGGCGATTCGTAGGTCGGACGGCCCGACGTACACGCCGTCCAATCCGGGCACTGCGCAGATCTCTTCGACGTTCGCCAGACCCTGTGGGGTCTCGATCATCGCAAATACAACGGTGTCG
Organism: Rhodococcus sp. C3V; assembly: GCF_029269915.1. Taxonomy (NCBI): domain Bacteria; kingdom Bacillati; phylum Actinomycetota; class Actinomycetes; order Mycobacteriales; family Nocardiaceae; genus Rhodococcus; species Rhodococcus sp. C3V. Next base: position 10,117 of record NZ_JARJBE010000032.1, on the reverse strand, counting down.
CGGTTCGCGTCGGCGGGAACGGGGCCGATACGGAGTTGCGAGCGCATGGGTCCGTAGGAGCGGATGCCGAAAGGCGGATACTTGGCGGCTGCCACGGCGGCCGCTGCCTCTTCGGCGTTGTTGATCAGCGGAACGATGACGCCCACAGCGCCCGCGTCGAGTGCACGGCCGATGGGCGTCGGGTTGTTTGCCTCGACGCGCACCATCCCGACGGTGGACGGTGACGAGTCGATGGCGGTGAGCCCGGCGACCATCCCCGAATAGCCGATCAGGCCGTGCTGCATGTCGAGGGCAATGTAGTCCCAGCCGACGTGCGCGATCCATTCGGTCGAGATCGGGCTGTCGATGACGGACCAATATCCGAGTATGCGTTCGCGTCCTCGGATGCGTGCGGCGAATTCCTGTGCTGACATAGTGAAGAACTCTTCCTGATGAAGGTCGGGTGTTTCAGCGGTTGTAGTTGGGCATGGGGCCTCGTAGGGCGGCACCGACGAGATCACACTCTTCGACGGTCGAGGCGTCGAGTGGACCTCGCCCGATGGCCGCGATATTGGATTCGAGGTGCGTTACTTTGGATCCTCCGAGGAGCAGCGATCCGGCGACGGGCTTGCTGACCAGCCAGCGCAACGCAAGCTCGGTCAGGGAGATGCCCGACTGCTCTGCGATTGCCGTCAGTTGAGCGATCGCGTCGAATATCTGTGTGTTCCAGTATCGCTCCTTGTACATCGACGCAAGACGTGAGTCGCCGAATCGGCCGTCGGCGGGACTTTCGTCGAAGGTGTGGCGCCCCGTGAGCAGGCCCCCACCGAGTGGGTTGTAGACCATGGTGGTCAGTCCGGTCACGTCCGCGAATTCTGCGTATTCTTCTTCGATGCGACGCGCGAGCAAGTTGTAGAGCTGCTGTGCGACGATCGGTCGGGGAGCTCCGACTGTGTCTGCGGTGTAGTTGATTTCACTGATTTGCCACGCTGCGAAGTTGGATACGCCGAGTGTGCGGATCTTGCCCTCGGCAACCAGTTCCGCGACGGTGGTGAGAGTTTCGGTCAGCGTGACGGTTCGGTCCGGCTGATGGAGATAGAACAGGTCGACGTAGTCCGTGTCGAGTCTGCGCAGGCTTCCTTCGACGCTTGCTCGGAGCCCCTCTGTCGAGAGTGGGCTGTTGTCGCCGGCATCGGGATGCGGCATTCCCGCTTTGGTGGCCAGAGTGACGGAATCGCGTCGGCCGTGGAGCAGCTTTGCCAGCATGCGCTCGGACTCGCCGCCCGCATAGCCGTTGGCCGTGTCGATGTGAGAGATACCGGCGCCTAGTGCTGCGTCGAGCATCGATCCGGCGCCCGATATGTCGACCGTGTCTCCGAATGTCATGGTGCCGAGCACCAGTTTCGGAAGCTCGAGTGGGGCGGTCATCAGGCAACTCCTCGTGATTCGGTCTGCTTGGCTAGCAAGTTCTTGGACAGGGCTGCCACCACGTGGCGTGGTTTGATGCCGACCATGGTGGTGGGATCGAGAGCAGCGCCTCGTAGTGCGCGGGTGTACGGCTCGCGCGGGCTGGCGAGAACTGTGTCTGTGGAACCGGATTCGACGATGGTTCCTTTCGACATCACGACTACGGTCTCGCTGATTTCTCGGACGACGCCCAAGTTGTGTGAGATGAAAACGTACGTCAGACCGGTATCGGCCTGAATTTCACGTAGGAGCTCGAGTACCTGCGCTTGCACCGACACGTCGAGAGCGCTGGTCGCTTCGTCGCAGACCAGGATCTCGGGTCCGCTGGCAAGTGCACGAGCAATTCCGATGCGCTGACGTTGGCCTCCTGAGAACTCCGCCGGACGCCGGTGTAGTGCCGAGCTGGGCAAGCCAACGCGATCGACGAGTTCTGCTGCTGCCTTTGCACGTTCAGACTTGCTCCGAACACCTTTGAGGCGCAGTGGTTCTCCGATGATGTCCTCGGCAGTCAGATGAGGGTCGAGCGATCCGTACGGATCTTGGAACACCATTTGAACGCGAGAGCGGTAGGGGCGCAGCGACTTCTCCGACATCTGCGCGATGTCATTGCCGTCGACGAGAATGCGTCCACTGGTCGGTGTGAGGAGTCGGACGATCGATCGAGCGATGGTCGACTTGCCACATCCGGATTCGCCGACGATGGCCAAGGTCTTGCCCTTTTCCACCGAGAAGCTCACAGCATCCACGGCTCGGAAAACTCCGTCGGGAACCGGATACTCGACCACGAGATCTTCGACGGCGAGAAGTGGCGTTTCGTGGCGGGTCATGCCGAGGCTCCGATCTGTGTTGAACGGGCGGGGTCGCCGTCCCAAGGCCCCAGTTGAGGTATGGCGTCGAGAAGCTTTTGTGTGTAGGCGCTTTGCGGTGAGTCGACGAGAACGTCGGCACTACCGGTCTCGACAAAACGTCCGTCCTTCATCACGTAGATGCGATCGGAGACCAACCGCGCAACTCCGAGATCGTGAGTGATGACCAGCATTCCGATGCCGGTGCGCTCCTGCAACTCGAGCAATAGATCCAGAATCCCGGCCTGAACGGTTACGTCCAGTGCGCTGGTGGGTTCGTCGGCCACGATCAGTTCGGGGCCGGCAGCAAGAGCGCCGGCGATCAGGACGCGCTGCAACATTCCACCCGACAGTTGATGCGGGTACTTGTCGAGTTGCTGATCCGGATACGGAATGCGTACCTGCTCGAGCAGTTGCACTGCCCGCTCGATTTGTTGCTTCTTCGCGGTCACACCGCTGTGGCGCACTGCTTCTCGAAGTTGGCTACCGATGGTGTGGACGGGACTCAGAGCCGTCATCGGGTCCTGGGGGATGAGCGCGATGTGTTTTCCGCGAATATCGTTCAGGATCTTCGTGTTTCCGAGAATGTCCTGACCCTTGAACACGGCTTTCCCGGAAAGAACCGCAAGATCGTCCGGAAGCAGTCCGAGAATCCCCATGGCTGTCGTCGACTTTCCGGAGCCGGATTCACCGATGATGGTGACGGTTTCACCGGCGTCGATGCAGAAGGACACGCCGTCGACGGCTCGGATGACGCCGTTCGCCGTGACAAGTTCGATCTGGAGATCGTCGACCCGTAGTAGATTTCCCATGTCTCACGCCTTCGCTTTCTGGGCGCTGCCACGCCCGAACAGGCTTGCGCCCAGTCGTTTCGAACCTGCAGGACGATCGCGCAGACCATCGCCGAGTAGGTTCACTCCGACGACCAGCAGCACGATCATCAGACCGGTCAACGTGACGATCCACCATGACGTGGTGATGTAGTCCTGGCCGTCGGCGATGATTCGTCCCCAGGTAGCGAATGGACGTTGCGGTCCGGCGCCGAGGTAGCTCAACGAACTTTCCAGCAGTACGGCCTGCGCGAGCAGCAGCAGGACGACGAGCGATGCCTGCTTGACGATGTTGGGAATGACGTGACGAAGCAGGATGGCCATGCGGGTAAGTCCGAGGACTCGAGCTGCAGCTACGTAAGGCTTTTCGCGTTCGACGAGTACCAATGAGCGAGTCAACCGTGCGACTTCGGGCCACTGTGCGATCGCGATGACAAACGTGATGACGGGAATGGACGGGCCGAACAGCGCAACAACGAGAAGCAGCATCATCAGCAAAGGCAGAGAAAGCTGTGCTTCGAGTAGGCGGGAGATCACGGTGTCGACCCAACCACCGAAGTACCCCGCGGCGGATCCGGCGACGATGCCGATGACGCCGGAGACGATCACGGCGAGAATACCGATCGTCAGAGACACCTGGCCGCCGTGCAGGATCCGTGAGAGCAGATCTCGTCCCAACTGATCGGTGCCGAACAGATGGCCGTCGGTGAGGGGCGGTAGCCGTCGACTGCTCAGGTTGGTCTGGTTCGGATCTGCAAGGGGGAGTAGTCCCGCCAATGCAACAGGAAGAATCACCAGGAGCGCGCAGATCGAGCCGGTCCAGATCTTGACTCGGCTGTCTCGCTTACGGCGCGTGGCTCCGGCGCGTGCGAAGTCTGCCTCGGTGACCGCGCTGGCGCGTGGAGTTGTTGGAGGTTCCAAGACGGTAGTCATCAGTTGGCGCCCTTTCCGAGTCGCACGCGTGGATCCAGGAGGGGGTAGAGGAGGTCCACTGCCAGTTGCACGAGCACGGCGAGAACCGCGGTGACAAGCACGGTGGCCTGGATGAGCGGGTAGTCGCGAGTCTCGAGTGCGCGGACCACCAGCGAGCCGACACCAGGCCAGGCGAACACGACCTCGACCACCACGACGCCGTTCAGCATTCCGGCGAATCTGGTGCCCAGCGCGGTGACGATCGGAATCGCCGAATTACGCATCGCATATCGCCAGGTGAGTTCGCGTTCCGATACTCCGCGAGAGCGTGCGACCGTGATGTACGGAGAAGCGAAGGCCGAGACCATTTCGCGTCGAACCATCCGGGAGATCAACGCGATCTGAAGGATGGCGATGGTGACGGTAGGCAGGATCAACGACGGCCATGTGGTGAAACCGGCTGCCGGGAGTACTGGGATCAAGACCGCGAAGATCGTCACCAGCATCAGGCCGCTCCAGAACTCCGGCATGGACTGCCCGCCGACGGCTACGACGTTCGCACCGAGTTCACGTCTGGTGTCCGCGTGACGGGCCATCCACACGCCCAGCGGAATCGAGAGCACGGCGGTCAACAGAATGGAGCTGACGGCAAGGGTGATGGTGTACGGGAGACGGCCGAGGACAACGTCCATGGCCGGCGCCTGGAACGAGTACGACGTGCCGAGATTCAGGTGGACGAGGTCCCACAGGTAGATCAGGTATTGGGAGAACACCGACTTGTCCAAGCCCATGTCAGCACGGATCTGTGCGAGATCCTCGGTGCTGGCCAGCGGTCCGGCCAAGGCGTAGGCAGGATCGCCGGGTGCCATTCGGATCAGGACGAACACTGTTGTGAGCGTGAGGAAGATCGTCAAGGCACTCTGTGCCAGACGTTTGAGCACGTATTTGACGGTCGGGTTGATCCTTGTGCGTCGACGCGGAGAGATTCCGAGGGAGGTTTGCGGTTTCGGAGCGGTGAGAGTCATCGCCTCAGGCCTCCAACCGGACGGCGCCGAGGTCGTAGGAGTTGATCGGGGTCAGTGAAACATTTTGTACACGAGTGCGTTTCGCAAGGAGAGCATTCGGCACGAAGCTCCACAGGCAAGGCCAGGTGTTCCAGATGTCTTGTTGTGCGGCGTCGAGTAGAGCGGCGCGCTTGGTCGGATCTGGCTCTCCGGATGCGGCTTGGATCTTCGCGGTGATCTCGGGGAAGACGTACCCGTGATAAGTGTCGCGAGTTGCTTCCTTCTCCGCTGTGCCGGCGTACATCCCCTGCAACGTGGTCAGTGCAAGTCCGGTCTGGTTGCCGTAGCCGTTGCCCAGCACATCCCAGTCGCCGGTCTTGCCCTGGCGCCAGGACGAGATGTCACCGCCCGGCTCGAACTGCTGGAGCTTGACGCGCACTCCCACGGCCTTCATCATCTCGAGTACCGATTCCATCACCGAGACGTCGTTGGTGAACTCTCCGGTTTCCCAGATGAAGGTGAGTTCGAGGTCGTCGGCGCCTTCGGCCTTGAGCATTTGCCGCGCTTTCCGTGGATCATATTGGTAAGTGCCGGTTTTCACGGCTCCGTCCAAGGTCGACGGTGCGGGGCCGGTGGCCGGGACTGCGGAACCGATCAGCACGTCCCGAGCGAGTGACTCACCGTCGATGGCATACGTGAGAGCTTCTCGGACACGCGGATTGGACAGTGGGTGATCGGCGGGCTTGCGGAAGTTGAAGAACAGTTGGTTGATGCGTGTGCTCGGTACTGTGTCCACCTGGACACCAGGCAGATCGGCGAGTTGTTCGGCGGAATCGGGACTGATCGAGTCGATGACGTCGACCTCGCCGCTCCGAAGCGCGACGACGCGGCCGGCCTCTTCGGGAATGAAGCGGACCTGAACACGACGAACGCCGGGGGCCGGGCCCCAGTAGTTGTCATTGGCGACAAGTGTGTAATCGCCGGTGCCCCGGTTCGATTCGCTGACGACGAACGGTCCCGACCCGATTCCGCTCTGCAGTTCGTTGGGTTCGTTGGCAGCGGCCGGGGTGATCAAGATGTTGGACATGAGCGAGTCCAGAACCGGCACCGGGGAATTCGTCCGAAGGATGAAGGTGCGATCGTCGATGGGGACGACCGTCGGCCACTCGGGGAACTGCGGTGCGACAAACGATCCGCTGACCTGCTGGTACATCTGCATTGCCGTCGTGACGTCGTCGATCAGCACAGGTGTGCCGTCGGAGTAACGGATGCCCTCGCGGAGTCGAACCGTCCACTCGGTCGGGCCGGTCGATTCGAACCTGTCAGCGAGAACGAGTTGCGGTGTCAGATTGTCGCCGATCCGGGTGAGACCTTGTCTGACGCCACGTTGAGCCGTGACTGCTGCGTCGAATTGATTGAGTTTGTTGTCGAGGCTGACGAGCGAGCGGTTGAGCCCGAGCACCAGGGTGTCCTGTGTCGGTTTCCCGGTAGGGCCGGCGCACGCGGCAGTCGTGCCCAGAAGCGTTGCGCCACCGATCAGCCCGGTGAACTGCAGAAAGGATCGCCGGGAGAGCTGTGGTGTTCGCAAACGAGTATTGGTCATCGGTGACCTTTCGATCCTGACGGGGCAGCGTGGGGGCGACGCTCCGAGCGGACTGTTGGTGAACAATCGCGTCGGGCTCTCGCTTGTAACTCAGCTCACAATGGCACTGTTGCGCACTTCGCGCAAGTCCCGTAACTTCGATTGCGTACTTCGCGCATCGGTCGCGATGCTGTGCATACTCGATTCAGACCGAAAGGGGGTCGAGGAATTCGATGAAACCACTGGTAATCATCGCTGATGATCTTTCCGGAGCAGCGGAGTCGGCCGCAGGATTTCTGCTCCGCAGTTCGGGCATATCGCTTCGGCTCGGCCCAGATGCGCCCGACGGATCAGGAGTGACGGTTTTCGATCTGCACTCACGGCGATCCGACCCCGCCAGAGCCTCTCGGGACGTGAGATCAGTTCTGCAATCGTCTGACGGCTCCGAGATCGTCAAGAAGATCGATTCCCTGCTCAGGGGCAACATAGCAGCGGAGGTTGGAGAACTCTCCCGCGACGGATCCCCGGTCATCGTCGCCGCCGGACTGCCCAGACAAGGGCGCACGGTGCAAGACGGCGTGGTGTTGGTCGATGGGGTTGCGTTGCACTCCACCGACCTGTGGCGCGCGGAGTCGAAGCCGACTCCTCGGTCGATTGCAGAGGCGCTCGGCCCGTCGGCAATCACTTCTGGCGTATCGCTGGATGACATTCGCTCCGGTCGTTTGAGCCAGGTTCTTGCGTCGATCTCAGAAGCCGGGTCGGTGGCGATCTGCGATGTCGAGACCGAGAATGATCTGGAACTGATTGTGGCTGCAGCACAGGAGGTTCGGGGTTCTCGATTGGTAGGAACCTCGGCGCTCGCGATGGCAGTGGCACGACGAAGAACCGTGCAGTCACCCGTCGCGTGCCCGTCTCTTCGTGATTCTCGATTTACCTTGGTCGTCGTGGGGACGGCGGATGCGTCTGCCGGGGACCAAGTGGCATTGCTTCGGGATTCAGGGGCGCATCATATCGAAGTGAACAGTGCTGAGCTGCTGGCGCATTCGGTCGATCCGCTTCCGATTCTGAACGCACTGGATCGCGGAAACGTCGTGGTTTCGGTAAGTGGACCTGTCGTGCCTGCAGAATCCGTCCACCTCGTTTCGGCTCTCGCCGATCTGATCGCTGCCGTCGATGCAGGATTCTCCCACGACGAGTACCCGATCGACTTGGTTCTTACCGGTGGCGAAACCGCGCGCAGCGTTCTCGACCGCCTGCGGATCGACACGCTGTCACCGATTTACGAGATCGAACACGGCGCCGTACTTTCCGTCGATCGCACCGGACGGTACATCGTCACGCGGCCAGGCAGTTTCGGGAATGCACACAGTCTTTTCTCCATAACGAAGTTTCTCGCGCACCCCACCCCGGTCGCCGCTCCGGACAGTCCACCTTCAGTTACTCCTTCAGCCAACGAGGTCAATACCATGTCAATCGAATCCACTCCACTGCCGCTGATTGCTGTCACGATGGGCGACGGCGCCGGCGTCGGACCGGAAGTGATCGTCCCCGCACTCCTCGACGGTGAAACGAGAAAGCGTTGCCGCCCTGTTGTTGTCGGCGACGCGAAGCGTTTGCGATCGGCTGCCACGGTGCTCGGAATCGACGTCGACGTGGTCGCGATCGAGGAGATCAAGGATGCTGAATTCATCGATGGACGGATCAACGTCATCGACCTGGACTTGCTACCCGAGGATCTCGCCTGGGGTGAACTGTCCGCAGTCGCGGGAGATGCGGCCTATCAATATATCCGCGTCGCAAGCGAACTCGCTGTACGCGGTGAAGTCCAGTCGATCTGTACGGCGCCGCTGAACAAGGAAGCGCTGCATGCGGCAGGACATATCTATCCCGGACACACGGAATTGCTTGCGCACCTGACCGGTACCGAGGAGGTGTCGATGATGTTGTCGACCCCCAAGCTCAAGGTGATTCACGTGACCACTCACATCGGACTGCTCGATGCAGTTGCCAGGATCGAGCCCGGCCTGGTCGAGAGGACCATTCGTCGAGGTCACGAAGCTTTGGTGCGCACGGGCAATCCATCTCCGAAAATCGGCGTGTGCGGGATCAACCCGCATGCGGGGGAGAACGGGCTTTTCGGGTACGGAGAGGAAGAGCAGAAGATCATTCCCGCCGTCGAACTCTTGAAGGCAGAAGGAATCGACGTCCACGGCCCACTGCCGGCGGACACGGCATTCTTCCTCGCTGGACGTGGGGACTACGACTTGATCGTTGCGATGTACCACGATCAGGGGCACGGCCCGGTCAAGGTTCTCGGGATCGAGGCCGGCGTCAACATCACCGTCGGGTTACCTGTCATCCGTACCTCCGTCGATCACGGAACCGCTTTCGACATTGCAGGTAAGGGCATCGCCGAGGCCGGTAGTATGGTCGAAGCGCTGCGGCAGGCGGCCGAATTGGCAACCAGCACATTCGTTTCCAAGTAAGCACCAGGGTTTGTAGGGGGAGGAGCGATGGCCATCCGGGAGTCGGAGGCGAGGCGGTCGGAGATTGCGAGGCTCGCTCGCACCAGCGGTCTGGCCAGTGTCGAGGATCTGTCTGCCCAATTCGGGGTGACTGCATCCACGATTCGTCGCGACCTGAGTCAGTTGACTGCCCAGGGAGTAATTGCTCGAACGTACGGCGGGGCGATTGCTCTCAACCCTCATCCGGAATCCTCCTTGCGTCAACGCGCAATGGAGGGATTCGACGCCAAACGGGGCATCGCCGAATGGGCTGCTGAGCAGGTTCGGCCCGGGGAAACCGTACTTCTTGATGCAGGTACCACCGTCGGGGCGATGGGAGAGTTCTTACGTCACGTGACGAATTTGACGGTGATCGCTGCAGGGCTGACGGCGCTCGAGGCGTTAGCCGACGCTGATGGTGTTCGAGTCGAATGTCTCGGCGGGACGCTGCGGCAGCTCAGTCAAGGATTCGTCGGGCCACTGGCGGAAGCGTCGCTGCAGCGGGTGTCGTTTGACAAGGCATTCCTCGGTGCCGATGCAGTTACGGCTGACCTGGGTATTTGTGAAGCTGAGCTCGATCAGACCCGGCTCAAGGAAATGATGATCGAACGTGCCGGCGAGGTCTACATCCTCGCCCACTCCGCCAAGCTCGGTGAACGTCCTTTCCATGCGTGGGCGCCGATACCGCCGGGGGCCGTGCTGGTTACCGATGCTGCAGTAGACGCAAAGCAAGTCGCGTTGTTCGAGGATGCAGGTATCCGAGTCCAAGTGGTGTGAGTTCCCGCTGCGTGCCGATCCGGGCACGGTGTCCGGCGTCACATGATGTCCGAATTCGTGAAAATCGACTGAAACGGGCAATCTTGCTGGGGAAATGGATACCTCCGAGCCTCTGACCTGTGGATTTGTCAAAGACTTCGGCGGACGCGTAACTTATTCCAAGTCAGAGCGACACGGACACCGACTCCCACCTGCGAGGGTGAGTGACACGAGGTTG
>NZ_JARJBE010000087.1:0-306 GCF_029269915.1 Rhodococcus sp. C3V | reverse complement strand
CGCGCTCTGGTGAATCGCCAGGGAGACGGTAAAATTCGGTGATCGGAATGCGGTGCTCGCCACCCTCGTCTCGGACGACAATGACGGCGTCCAGTGCAGCCAGTGCGACGGCCATGTCCGACGGGTGTACGGCAATACATTGGTCGGAGGCCCCCAGGGTCGCGTGGTAACGCACATAGCCTCCGATGGCAGAGCAACCCGACCCGGGTTCTCTCTTGTTGCACGGAGTTGTCACGTCCTGGAAGTAGACACACCTGGTTGCCTGCATCAGGTTGCCGGCAGTGGTCGCCGCATTGCGTAACTGCC
>NZ_JARJBE010000031.1:0-15724 GCF_029269915.1 Rhodococcus sp. C3V | reverse complement strand
CGAGGACCAGCCCGTCTACTTCAATCCCGCGTCAACAACGTCCGTACCCGCAACACCTAGCGGCCCACCATCGGATCGCCTGGGATGGCAAAGGCGTCGTTGTAGGGCTACCGGAGGTCACGCTCGGCCTGCTTCCTGGTGCCGGCGGTATCGTGCGGACCGTACGGATGCTCGGTATCGAGGTTGCACTCACGAGACTGCTGCTGACCGGAAGCCGGCTGAAGGTTGGCGCAGCAGTCGAGCTTGGATTGATCGACGAGGTCGTCGACAGCCGCGAAGATTTGATTTCCGCTGCCAAGACCTGGATCGCAGCGAATCAGGAGGCGCACGTTCAGCCTTGGGACCGCAAAGGCTTTCGGATTCCCGGTGGCGATGCGTCGACTCTGTCGTTCGCAACGAACCTGCCAGCGATTCCCGCGAATCTGCGCAAGCAGCTAAAGGGCGCGCCGTTGCCCGCACCGAGAGCAATCCTCGCAGCGGCCATCGAAGGTGCCGGGCTCGACATCGACACGGCGTCACTGATCGAGACGAGGTACTTCGTGCACCTCGTCACCGGTCAGGTCGCGAAGAACATGATCAAAGCATTCTTCTTCGATATACAGACCATCGGACGCGGCGCCAGTCGCCCTGACGGATTCGGCAAGTTTCGCGCCGCCAGGGTCGGCGTCGTCGGCGCAGGCATGATGGGAGCGGCAATCGCGTACGTGTCGGCCCGCACAGGCATCGACGTCGTCCTCAAGGACCTGAGCATTGAAGCGGCGTTGAAGGGTAAGGGCTACGCGGAGAAGATCGAGGCCAAGGCGCTCTCTGCGGGCAAGACCACGCAGGAACATTCGGATGCCCTGCTTGCACGGATCACCCCGACGGACAGCGCCGAGGACTTTGCTGGCGTCGACTTCGTCGTAGAAGCCGTATTCGAGAGCGTTGATCTCAAACACAAGGTGTTCCGAGAAATCGAAGAAAACGTTTGCCCCGATGCAGTTTTGGGATCGAACACCTCGACCCTGCCCATCCGTGATTTAGCGAAGGGGGTGCAGCGTCGCGGCGACTTCATCGGAATTCATTTCTTCTCACCTGTGGACAAGATGCCGCTCGTGGAGATTATCGCGGGTGAAGAGACTTCCCCCTCCACGATCGCCAAGGTCTTCGACTTCACCGAACAGATCGGTAAGACACCGATCGTTGCCAACGACAGCCGAGGTTTCTTCACCAGTCGCGTCATCATGACGTTCGTCAACGAAGCCATCGCAGCAATTGGCGAAGGCGTCGACCCGGCGACGGTGGAACAGGCTGCGCTGCAGGCGGGCTACCCGGCCGGCCCATTGCAACTGTGCGACGAGCTCACCCTGGCCCTTGTACGCAAGCTGCGTGAGGAAACGCGCGACGCTGTTCTTGACGAGGGCGGAACCTGGACACCTCACGGTAGCGAACGAGTTGTCGACCGCCTCGTTTTGGAACTTGATCGTAAGGGACGCTCGACGGGTGCCGGCTTCTACGACTACGCCGGAGGTAAGCGTGTAGGACTGTGGCCGAAGCTGTCCGCGGAACTCAGTGCCGGCCCGACGGAGATCCCGTTCGCCGATATTCAGGAGCGCATGTTGTTCGCCGAAGCGCTCGAAACTGTCAAGTGCTTTGACGAAGGTGTCTTGAACACAGTCGCGGATGCAAATATCGGGTCGCTACTTGGAATTGGATTCCCAACGTGGACAGGTGGAGTCGTGCAATACATCAACGGCTACGCGGGCGGACTTCAAGGGTTCGTCAGTCGCGCGCGTGAACTGGCGGCCCGATACGGGACGCATTTCGAGCCGTCGGAATCGTTGGTTGCCAAAGCTATGCGTGGCGAAATCTACGAGTAGCGGGAAGAGCATGCTGAAGACTGCCCTCACAGAGGTCTTCGGGGTCGAGCACCCCATCGTGCAGGGCGGGATGCAGTGGGTCGGGCGTGCCGAATTGGCGGCCGCAGTCTCCGAGGCCGGTGGCCTGGGTATGATTACAGCACTCACGCAGCCGACGCCCGCGGATCTCGTCACCGAGATAGAAAAGGCACGGGCGCTGACAAACAAACCGATCGGGGTCAACACGACGATTTTGCCGGCAATCACGCCTCCTCCGTACGACGAATATCGGCGAGCCATTATTGGCGCCGGCGTCACCGTTGTAGAGACTGCGGGTTCGAATCCCGAGCCACATATGTCACTGTTCAAGGAGCGCGGTGTGACAGTCCTGCACAAGCGCACCAGGCGTCAGACATGCAATCAAGGCTCAGACGGTCGGCGTTGACGGTGTCAGTATCGATGGATTCGAATGCGCAGGCCATCGAGGCGAGGATGACATTCCCGGGCTGTCTTGATCCCGACAGCGGCACGGGAGTTGATGATCCCGATGATTGCCTTGGGTGGGTTCGCCGACGGCCGTGGTCTCGCAGCAGCACCCGTGCCGGGCGCCGATGGCGTTAACATGGGAACGCGTTTCATGTGTACCCGCGAATCACCTATTCATGAGGACATCAAGCAGCGCATAGTCGACGCGCGTGAGCGGGATACAGTGTTGATCTTCCGTTCTTTGCGCAAAACATGGCTCGCGTCTCGCTCAATGAGGTGAGCAAACAGGTCGTCGATATTCTCGATAGTGGTGGAGAATTCGAGGATGTGCATGATCTCGTTGCGGGAGCACGAGGTAGAACTGTCTAAGAGATGGTTCAGGGGTTGATTCATGACATCCCGGAGGCCGCCGAGGAGTTTGTCGCACAGTGACCGAGGCGTGAGATGTTTTGAGTGTAGCGACCGCGAAGTTCCAGTAGAGCGAGCACTAATCGTGGGAATGGGCGTGCCGCTCACTCCGGCGTGGAGTGTGGTGGTCGGCGAATGAGTCTTGCAGTCGTGATGGCTTGTTCAATAGATACTGCGGCTCAGCATCTCTCGACGGTTCTGGCTCGCAGTTGGACCAGATGCTTCGTGAGGCTTGGACCTTCCAGCGGCATATGGTCAGTAGTCCTGCGATGGGCGCTCTGATCTCGCGCGGGTCGTTCTCCGTCTAGTACGAATGCGGGGAAGGGAAGCTTCCCCTGGTTCGGTTGAGGTTCAATCCGAGTGGGCTAGCTTCAATCCGATGGTCTGCAGGGTGTCGATGAATTCTTTCCGCGTAAACGGGAGGCTGCCACGAAGCCATCGGTCAAGTAACTCTGTCGTTCCGGCAACCATGACGATTGTGGTGGCTATAGCTTTGTGGTTGTTCGGATCGGCGTTGAGAATTTCGCGCATGAGCAGTGGCGTGAAGTCATCGACAATTTGCCGTCTGCGAGATTCCAGTGCGGGGTTTCCTGCAGCTGAAATGTAAAGGTAGGCAGCCCTCGGGTCTGCGGTGAGTATTTCGACCAGGGTCGAGGCCGTGAGTGCGACGCGGTCATCGGCTGACTTGTGTGGCTCAAACTGCTTCGCAAGTTTGTCACCTAGGGGCCTGAATATTTCGTCGAGGGCTGCCACCAGGATGGTGTCGCGGTCACGAAAGCTTTCGTAGAAGTAGCGCTTTGACAGATTCGCCCTGTTGCAGATCGTTTCCACGGTGATAGTTGCAACGCCTGACTCTGCGACCACATCAAGACACGCGTCGAGCAATTGCTGGCGTCGCTGTCGTCGGCGAGTCTCGGCGGCCACTCCTTTGTACGGACGTACGACATTTGTCATGAATGCATCTTGACACGAATCCGTTCTTACATGCATTCTGAAACTGAAACGCCGCCGTGTCAGTTTTGGGGCGACTTCCAGCGAATTACAGCGGAGGAACAAGCGATGTCAGATGCTGCATTTATGTCCCGTCGGTTGGTCACGGGTCGAGCGGTCGGACGGCGGATCGACGAACTCGATCCAGAGCTCGAGAACGAGGAAGCTATCCACCTCAGCCTCGAGGTGCGATACGGCGACGCCGTCTTCGCCCACGCGGCGTACACCGTCGCGTTCGCACGCCAAGTAGCCATTCCGTCGATCGCTCGGGTTGTGTACCGGAAGGGAACCGGAGACATGATCCACGATGTCCGCAAACGCAACGACGACACACTGCTCTTCTTCGGTGAGATGATGCGACATGGGCACTCCAGCGCGTATGGCAGATCGATCATCGACCGCATGGAACAGATTCACTCACGGTTCGGCATCACCGACGATGACAAGCTCTACACGCTCGGTTCTCTAGCTTTCGAGCCCGATCGGATCGTCGAGCATCTCGGGCTCGATATCTTCACTGACAACGAGCGAGTGTCGCGCTACTTCTTCTGGCGCAATGTGGGCGAGCGCATGGGACTGAAAATTCCTCCGACTCGAGATGCGTTTCTTGCCTGGATCTTCGAGTACGAGAACAAATACGGCTACACCGAAGGCGGCCGAGCCCTGGTAGATCAACTCTTCCTTGATTGGCAGGACCGCTGGTTCCCGGGCCCTACCCGCCATTTCGCAGACAACCTTCTCCTGGCGATGTTCGATGACAACCTGCGACGAATCCACCGGCTTGAGGCGCCGCCGACGCTGTTGAGCAAGGTCGTACCGCCGGTAGCCGGGGCCTATCTCGCGTTCCAGAGTGTACGGCCCCATCGGCCCCACCGTTCGTGGTCCGATCACTTCGGTGCCCGGCACCCCAAGCCGCTCGATGTACCTACCCTTGGTCACCGCCCTCGGGTTGTTCACCCCAAAACGACTGCCATCGAGGCCACGAAATGACAACACTGATAGATACTCTCGACCCTTCGACGGGCGAAATCATCGAATCTGTCCCTGTCATGACCGAGGAAGAGGTGCTGTCGGCGACTGCTCTCGCACGCGATGCCGGAATATGGTGGCGCGAGCAAGGTTTCGCCGGCCGGCGGGCATGTCTTCTTGCCTGGCGGCGTTACTTGGCCCGACATGCGTCTGAAATCATCGACCTGCTCCATCGAGAGAATGGCAAACCGCGCCCGGACGCGGCACTCGAACTACTGCTCTCCTTGGAACACATAACCTGGACGGCCAAGAACGCCGGAAAGATCCTGCGGCGAGAGACCCGTTCGCCTGGATTGTTGATGAGCAACTTCTCGGCGCATGTCGAGCACCTTCCCTTCGGCGTCGTAGGGGTACTCGGGCCGTGGAATTATCCGCTGTACACCCCGAACGGTTCTATCGCGACCGCGCTCGCCGCCGGAAACACCGTCGTGTTCAAACCAAGTGAGTACACACCAACAGTTGCGCGACTGTATGTTGACGCTTTTGCGCGAGCCAACCCTCAAGCGCCAGAGGGCATTCTGTCACTGATAACGGGCAACGGCGATACCGGGGCGCACCTGTGCCGCGCAGGCATCGACAAGATGGCATTCACCGGGTCGACGGCAACCGGACGCAAAGTGATGACAGCATGCGCTGAACAGTTGGTGCCAGTCGTTCTCGAACTCGGAGGCAAAGACGCTGCAATTGTCTTGGCGGACGCCGACCTTCGAGCAGCTGCGGACGCAATCGCTTTCGGCGCCATGGGAAACGGTGGCCAAACATGCGTCGGCATCGAACGTGTCTATGTCGAACGGAACGTACGAGAGCAGTTCCTTGCGGAATTGACAGCTGCTCTTGACGGTCTGCAGCCCGGATCGGAGCCGGACTCGGCGTACGGACCGATGACGATGCCGAGTCAGATCGAGATAGTCCGTCGCCACGTGACTCGCGCAATCGACGACGGCGCTCGTCCCGTGATAGGCGGAATGGACAGCATAGGAGACCGCTACATCACACCGATCGTGCTGCTCGATCCGCCGCATCATTCGGTCGCCATCCAGGAAGAGACGTTCGGTCCCACCGTCACGGTGACTACCGTCGACTCTCCGGAGGAAGCTGTGCGCCTTGCCAACGATGTTGGCTTCGGTCTTGCCGGATCGGTGTTCTCGCGGCGTCGTGGAACTGCTGTTGCGCGAATGCTCGACACCGGTCAAGTCTCGATCAACTCTGTATTGGGATTTGCAGCCATCGCGGCTCTTCCACTCGGCGGACGCGGAGACAGTGGTTTCGGGCGCATCCACGGACAGGAAGGACTGCGTGAATTCACTCGCACACGATCTATTGCCACTCAACGCTTTCCGATCCCCGGAATCAAGCTTCTCAGTTTCCGGAGACCTGGATGGATCAACCGACTGCTGCCACGGATCATCCACACGCTTCACGGACGTTAGGAAAATTGCATGACTCGAGATTTGGGTAGCGGAGCCTCCACCGTCTGCGCCGCATTCCAACACACCCGACAGATTGACCCGGAAGCTGTTGCGTTTCGGACACCAGGGAACACCGTCAGCGTCACATGGAGCGCATACGACAGTCGGGTCAGGAGTCTGGCATCCGGTCTACATGCCCTCGGCGTCGGCCGCGGAGACGTCGTTGCACTGATGATTCGTAATCGGCCGGAGTTCGCACTAATTGACAGTGCTGCAATGCATCTCGGAGCCATAACCCTTTCGGTGTACAACACATCGTCCCCCGAGCAACTCGCCTACATCCTGGAAGACTCCGGCGCACAGATCATGATCTGCGAGGAACACATGCTCGATGCAGTGACGGCAAGCGGTTCACCGCTCCAGAGCATCGTGTCCGTCGACGGCACCGCGATCGGTGCCGACCACACGTTGGAACAGGTGGCCTGTATGACGGCGCCCGATTTCGATTTCGAGAGTGCCTGGCGCAGCGTTGAGCCCGATGACGCGGTGACGCTGATCTATACCTCAGGAACCACCGGCAATCCGAAAGCCGTCCGGATTACGCATGCCAATGTCATTGCCGCAGCTCGTGGTTTGAACGAGGTGATCCCGATCCGGTTCGGTGACCGCATCACTTCGTTCATGCCGGCGGCCCACATCGCCGACCGCGTTTCGAGTCTCTATTGGATGGCGATCCTCGGCATGCAAGTCACCTACGTTGAAGATCCGAAGGCGATTCTTCCAGCCCTCCTCGATACTCGGCCGACCATATGGTTCGCAGTCCCCCGGGTTTGGGAGAAGTTCCGAGGCGCACTCGAAGCCAAAATCGAAGCCGACACAGATCGGGAACGACAGACACTTACGCACCACGCAATCGAGGTGGGAGTACGTCATGCTCGGACGACACTGCGCGGAGGTGAAATGTCGGCCGCCGAATTGGCTGACTGGGCGGTTTTGGACAGGGAAATTCTTTCCAGTCTGAGATCTGCGATCGGTCTCGATCATGCGCGCGTCTCGATCTGCGGATCTGCCCCTATCTCTCCCGAAACCTTGGAGTTTTTTCTCGCGATCGGGATCAAGGTTGTCGAAGTCTGGGGCATGACTGAAACAACTGGCATCGGCACGATGAATCCACCCGACGCCATCCGCTTGGGAACAGTTGGAATTGCCCTCCCCGGCAACGAGGTAAAGCTTGCGGACGACGGTGAACTGCTGGTCCGTGGCCCCGTCTGCTTCGGCGGTTACCGCAACGCGCCGGAGTTGACGAAGGAAGCGGTTGCCCCCTCTGGGTGGGTTCGGACCGGCGATATCGCGACCATCGACAACGACGGCTACGTTCGAATTGTCGACCGGAAAAAGGAGATCATCATCAACGCAGCCGGAAAGAACATGTCGCCGGCCAACATCGAAAACGCGATCAAAGCCGCGTGCCCGCTGATCGGCTCAGTTGCGGTCATCGGCGACGGCAAACCGTACAACGTCGCGCTCCTTGCGCTCGACTCCGATGCAATTACCGCGCTAGCCAATCGGCTGGGGTTGAGCGATCATTCCCTCGCGGCACTTGTCGAGAACGAACAAATACGAGCGGTGATCGATGCTGGCGTCGAGGCTGGCAACACGACACTTTCACGTGTCGAACAGGTCAAAAAATATCGCGTGCTGGACAACTTTTGGGACGCGGGGGGAGATGAACTGACGCCTACGATGAAATTGCGTCGCAAACCGATCTCCGAGAAGTACGCAACTCATATCGACGCTCTGTACGAATCGGAATCGACTTAGCCACAACGATCTATATCCGGTTGGCTGCCACTCGGTTGAAGAGTCCGGCCGCCTGACACCAGATGCACCGCTTGATTCGTAGTTCCTCAGCGGGTCATGCGGTGCGCTTCCAGTCGTCAGCGGTCTTGGAAGTCGTCACCGATGTCGTCGGTGCTCCTTTTCTCGGGGCGTGAGGTCGGACATTGCTGCGCCTCAGGCGGGCTTCGCCTGAGCTACGGGAAGACGCGTTCTCCAGGCGCGGGTGTTCCGCCACGATTACCTGGAAGTTTCGACGTACACGACTATCAACGGGTCATCAACAGATTGGCGCTGCGACCTGCGATTCGCAGTATCGGCCCTAGCTAGGATGCATTGATCTGTGTTAGGTGTCGAGCATGACAAGTTCCTTGGACGATACCGCCCGCGGCGACTTCATCGCAGATGCCGGGGGCGGCGGGCGCCGAATCCTCGTCGTCGATGACGATGACGGCATTCGCACTGTCGTGCGCTGGCAACTGAAGGATTCGGGATTCGACGTGGTGGAGGCCGAGGACGGCACCACAGCTTTACACATCATGTCGCGTGAAGTTCCCTTGTTGGTTGTGCTCGACCTGTCGTTACAGGCACTGGGAGGTCTCGATGTTCTCCGAGCAGTCCGAACAGGAAAGGCCAATGTTCCCCGTGATGTGCCGGTCATCATCCTCTCGGGACGCAGCGGCGAGACTGACCGCATCGTCGGCCTCGATCTGGGTGCCGACGACTATTTGGTGAAACCCTTCTCTCCAATGGAATTGGTGGCACGTGTACGGTCGCTGCTTCGCCGGACGGCCAATTCCACCAGCCTCGATGTTCTCTCGATCGGAGCACTTCAGATCGAGGCATCAAGCCGCCAAGTCGCCGTGTCGGGGGCTAGGATCGAGCTGACAGCGAAAGAGTTCGATCTGCTGGTATTCCTGGTAACTCACCCTCGCCAGGTGTTCACACGTCATCAGCTTCTGAGTGCGGTCTGGCGTTCTACGGATTGGTTAGGCGAAGCCACCGTCACCGAGCACGTGCATCGGTTGCGGAGCAAGTTAGGCAAAGACCTTGTGCCCCCCGCTGATTCGTACGGTCCGAGGTGTGGGTTACCAATTCGATGTCTCATCGGTCTCGAGCTGAGCACAGATGACTCAACCGCAGCCCCTCGATGACGAGGTATTGGAAATTGCCGACGCGTCCGTCCTCTTACAGAGACAGGTGGAGGTGCTCGAATTGGTCGCGTCCGCAGCTCCTCTGGAAAGAACTCTCAACGCGATCATCACCTCTTTGGAGGACTTCATATGCGATGCGCGTTGTTCCATTCTTCTCCTCGATTCGACTGGAGCGACGCTTCGCCACGGATCTGCCCCCAATTTGCCCACCGCATACCTCACGGCCATCGATGGACTCGAACCCGGACCCCGGGCCGGGTCCTGCGGCGCAGCGGCCTTTTTGGGTGAACCTGTAGTGGCTGTAGATGTTCGTATCGATGAACGGTGGGTCGATTATCGCCACCTGGCAACGGAATTCGGGCTCGTCTCATGTTGGTCGTCACCGATATCAGATCCACAAGGCGCGACCGTTGGTACGTTTGCGGTATATCACGCCGAACCACACACTCCGGATTCTCGCGAACGCCGTTTGGTAAGACGATTCACTTACCTCGCGTCGGTAGCGATCGAACACAGTAGGCTGCTCGGCGACTTGGTGGAAAGCGAAGAACTGTTTCGCAGATCTTTCGAAGACAATGCCGCCGGAGAGGCATTGCTTGCACTCGACAGGACCTTCGAGCGGACAAATCTGGCCTTCACGCGCCTGAGCGGGTATCCCAGCGACGAATTGGTCGGGTGTTCGTTCGAGAAAATACTGCATTTCGGCTTTGAAGCCGAAGCATTCATCGAGACTGAACGGGCGGCGTTTCGAACGAACTGCAGCACAAGGCAAATGGTTCTCCGGAGTAAGGACGGCAGCCTTCGCGATGTGGAGGCGACGATATCGGTCATTCGAAGCCTCGGAGGCACTCCGTCTCGGCTGACGCTCAATCTCGTAGACCTCACTGAACGATTCGCCGTCGAGTCAGCGGAGAGAGCGCGCCGTGAAGCCGATGTCGCACGGCAGATCGCCGAGGATCACAGCAACGCCAAGTCTGCGCTTCTGACGTCAGTCAGTCATGAAATCCGTACACCGCTGCAGGCAATCAAAGGGTTCACCGAACTGCTGTCGACCCTCGACCTCGACAAATCCCGGCGGCAGGAGGCACTCCAGAGGATCAATTTCGCGGCCGACCACTTACTAGAATTGGTAACCGGTGTACTCGATATCAGTCGGGCGGAGGCAGGGGTACTTCCGCTGCGCTTCGAACCTGTCGAACTCGCAGGAGCCGTCCGTGAAACCGTACAGCTTCTATCATCACTTATCGCAGAACGCGATGTGTCGATTCATATTTCGATCGGTCCTGATGTTCGAGTCTTCGCCGACCGTGGCCGGCTACGTCAAGTGCTCATAAATATCGTAGGAAACGCACTGAGATACGGTCCCCTTGCAGGCAACGTGTATGTCGCCGCAGAAACGAGAGCAAGAGATATCGTCCTCGAAGTGATCGACGACGGACCGGGCATACCGGCTGCCTTCTTGCCACGGATGTTCACGCCATTCGCCCGGGCTGACGGCATGAGCACCCCAATAGCCCCGGTTGATGGCTACGGTCTCGGTCTGATGCTCGCACATGGTCTGATAACCGCGATGAACGGTCGTATTGTTGACCGCAACTCCGACGACGGTGGTGCCGTCTTCACTGTGCATCTTCCACACGCGGTGCATCACACACGGTGAGGGCTTCGGGTCGAGAGGCAACGATGCGCGACGTTCGGCGGTCAGGGACACGAAGTCAGATTCGGCTAAGACGCTGAAGTTGTGAGGGCACATACTCTCTTGTCCTTGGAAGTGCTTGTCCCGGAGGTGCAAAAGGAGCGGTCCACTGCCCGAGTGGACCGCTCCCGCGCGCCCGGTAGCTGCACGACCCCGAAATCTGCGGGCTCCGTTCGTGTCTTACTGTGCGAGCAGCAATGCCGATCGAATCAGCTACAGCTCAGCTCGCGTTGACCTTGGGCATGATTTCCTCGGTCAAACGCTTGAGGTCATCTATGGTCTTCGAGGTCGGGACGTCCCTGAACGGTGGCCACAAGAGGGGCATTGTCATGCCTGCCTCTTTGTAAGCCTTGAGCCTGTCCTCGATCTGCTGAGCTGTTCCTACCAACAGATTGGTGGCTTTGCCCGCTGGGCTTTGATCTACCAGCTCGTCGGTGATTGCGAACCAGATCATGCTGCACATGTCGAAGCCGGCAGGGAATTCCCGGCCGATTTCGTCCAGTTCACGCTTCATCTCAGCCCTCCACCGCTTGATGTCTTCAGGGGAGTCCTGGATGCCGATCCAACCTTGTAGCCCGTACTTCGCGATCCGTTTGGCCGAACGCTTCGGGTCCTTGAGACCCGAGAAATAGATCGGCGGTCCGGGCTTCTGGACCGGCTTATGTCCGAAGCCGGAGAGCGGGAAGTCTGCGAACTCACCATGATACTCGAACAGCTCGTTGGACCAGATGCCCTGCATGATCTCGATCGTCTCTCGCACGTGACCATGCCAGCGCGGAAACAGGTGTGGGACGCTGGCGGCCGCGAACTCCTCGGGCATCCAGCCCGCCCCTACTCCGACGTTGAGCCTGCCATTCGACAGGTGTTCCTGGGTGGCGAGCTCTGCGGCGAGGACCCCGGGGGAGCGGTACGGGGTGTCGATGATACTCATCCCGATTCGCACCTTCTGAGTTTTGGCTGCGAGCCACGGAATGAGGGTCATACCTTGAAACCATTTGCCCCGAGAAATGACTGGAAGGCCGTTGGGTAAGTCAGCCATCATTCCGAACGGATATTGCAGCTCCGCGCGGTCCGAGGACTCAGGGACGACAATCCGGTCGAGCGTCCACACGGAGTCGAAGTCGAGGTCCTCTG
The DNA here is from genome assembly GCF_029269915.1 of Rhodococcus sp. C3V. Classification (NCBI taxonomy): domain Bacteria; kingdom Bacillati; phylum Actinomycetota; class Actinomycetes; order Mycobacteriales; family Nocardiaceae; genus Rhodococcus; species Rhodococcus sp. C3V. The sequence continues at coordinate 3,744 of NZ_JARJBE010000031.1, read as the reverse complement.
CGAGTGCGGTGAGGTCTTCCAGCTCCTTCAGGGTCACATGATCGCGGAAATTTGGGAGATAGAGAGCTAGCTTCATCGGTTGGGTTCCTCACAATGTCGATGGCGATCCGTCCAGCCTTGAAAAGATGCGATTGTGCTGACGCACCGGACGGGGTGTCAGGTGTTGCAGCCCGGCTGGAATTGGCGAGAGCAGAATTCCAGCTGGATGTGTTAAGTGTTCGGGGCGGCATCTACACAGACACGGTGTCCGACCGTATTCAGGCCTGATCAATGCGTTCTCAATCAAACCTCAACGCTCTATCAACCTTCGTTTCATCTCGCACTCAGAACCGCAGCACCCGAATATGTTTAAAGGCATGGAACACAGCTCCCCCGATTTCGTTCATCGTATGTTTGACGAAATAGGGGAAGAACCCGACATTTTGTGGATCCCCAGCGTGGATAGGATTGAAAAGTCCGCTCTCCGTGAGTATTTGAATTGGCTTGAGTAACGTGAGGGACGATCGTTTGTTGACCACGACGCCCTCTGGGCGTGGTCGGTGGAGGATCTCGACCGGTTCTGGACATCTATCGTCGACTACTACGATGTCAAATTTTCGGCTCAGTGGACGCAGGTGCGCACTCCAGATCGGATGCCGCACACCCGGTGGTTCACCGGCGGACGGCTCAACTGGGCGCAACAGACTCTACGTCGGGGCGCCGACGATACGACGGCGTTGGTCTGCGTTCAGGAAGGCGGCTTGCCTGCCCGACAGATCACCTTCGCGGAGCTACGGCGCTCGGTGGGGGCGGTGGCCGGTTGGTTGAGGCGCGCGGGCGTGAGCTCAGGCGATTGTGTAGGCGCCTACCTGCCGAACACTGAACACGCTGTAATCGGTGTACTCGCTGCTGCCACCGTGGGCGCAGTGTGGGCATGCTGTTCCCCAGATTTCGGGCCCGATGGCACTATCGGCCGTCTGGCACAGCTCGAACCTACAGTGCTGATTTCCACAGACGGTTACCACTGGAATGGTAAGAAAATCGACCGCCGCGACGTCGTCGCACAGTTACGCGAGAGCCTCCCGACGCTGCGGCACCTCGTGCACGTCCCGTACGTGTTCGACCGACCCCGTCCCGAGGGCTCGATCCCATGGGAAGAGCTACTCGCCCAGGACGCACCACTAGAGTTCGAGCAAGTCGAGTTCTCCCATCCGCTCTGGGTGCTGTTCACCTCCGGCACCACCGGCCTGCCCAAAGGGCTGGTCCATGGACACGGCGGAATTGTCCTCGAAGGAACGAAGTGGTCCGGCTTGTATTGCGGTTTGCGACCAGGCGAGCGGATGTTCACCTACACCTCGACAGGATGGGCGTTGTGGAACATGCAACTCGGCGCACTCACTCAAGGTGCAAGCATCGTGCTGTACGAGGGGAACCCGGGATATCCCGCAGGAGCGGTTTGGGAGGTCGCGGCGCGCACCCGCGCAGACGTCCTGTTACTCGGGGCCGCGGTGGTGAGCGCGGCATCCAGCACCGAAATCTCGCCCCGTGACGAGCACGACCTGAGCAGGCTGCGGCACCTGATGGTCAGCGGTTCTGCCCTGCCCTCAGCCGGGTACCAATGGGTGCTAGAACACGTCGGTTCAGATTTGCGGATCGATTCGACCAGCGGCGGCACCGACATCTCGGGTTCGTTTGTCGGCGCCAACGAGTACGCCGCAGTCCGGGCGGGGCGCATCGGTGGACGGCTCGCTGGTGTCGACTGTGTGGCGTGGCGCGACGACGGCACCCCCGTCGTCGACACGGTGGGGGATCTCGTGATCACTCAGCCGATGCCCTCGATGCCAATCTTCCTGTGGAATGACCCTGATACGACGCTATACACCGACTCGTATTTCGCCACTTGCCCGGGCACATGGCGGCACGGAGACTGGGTGACAGTGCACTCCGACGGCACAGTGACGATCCATGGTCGCTCGGACTCAACGCTCAATCGACAGGGTGTCCGATTGGGCAGCAGTGACTTCTACGATGTGCTCGACACAATGCCGGAGATCTCCGAGACTCTGGTGATCGGGGTCGATCAGCCTGACGATGGATATTGGCTCGGCCTCTTCGTCGTCCCAGCGCCGGGATACATGCTCGACGACGAACTCGAAAGAAAGATCGCAGAAACGCTGCGGACCAGACTGACGCCCCGCCATGTCCCCGACGAGGTTGTGGAGGCACCTGCCGTGCCGCGAACCCTTAATGGGAAGCGGCTCGAGGTCCCGATCAAAAAGTTGTGACCGGGACTCCCCTGGAGGAGGCAGTCAATCTTGCCTCCGTCGATGACGCTGACATCTTGCGTTGGTACGCGAGTTTCGCATTGGAGCGGTTTGGGAATGGCCATGCCTGTCCATGAGGCCGGGAAACGCTTCGTACGAAGTGAGAGACACGCACGTTCGTGATAGTTGTTCCCATGTCTGGGACGGTAGAAGTTGGCACAGTGTGAAGGTCAAGTCGTGAAGCGGGTGGGAGCCCACGAGCGAATTCCTGACCTGAGATCGAAAGGCTATGGGGCAGAGCGTGTTGCAATCGGAGCGTAAGCGTCGGATTGGGCATGCTCTCCCCTTGGCCCTACTCTTTTTGACTCTTCTCACGGCTGGGTTGGTGTTGATCTACGTCGGGTTGAGTGCCGCCGGGGAGCCTCTCAGTGCGCCGGTGCCCGATGCTTCGTTCGAGATCGGCACTACTTCGGACCCGGGCGCGATCTGGGATCCAGCTCCTGTCGATTTACCTGCCGACATGCTTGCGATTCCAGATCTGAACGTACGAGCCGACATCGTTACGAGTGGATTGGGACTGCAGGGAGAGATGATTCTTCCGCGTCCGGACAAGGTTTCTCATTTTACGAACACAGTGCAGTTCGGCGGTGTCGAGGGGACGAATCTCGTCGCTGGGCATATGGATGACGGAGTTCGTACACATGGAGCGTTGTGGCCGCTTCACCAGATAAAACCGGGCACACCGATTTACGTGACGGATGATTCAGGATCAATGTTCGTTTATCACGCAGCGAGTTTGGCGCTGTATGAGAAGGCTGCGTTGCCGGCGGATGTTTTCTCTGATGTGGGTGCGCCGCGGTTGGTTCTCGTCTCCTGTGGTGGTGCAAGGGTGCCTGACCCCACGTTGCCGTCAGGCTTCACGTATGAACAGAACCTTGTGGTCACCGCAGTGCCAGGGTGAGCTATGGCGACAATCAAGACGACCTTCGCGCACACCGAACCCGATGCAGTTGCGCAGCAATGGGATCAAGTCGCCGACACGTTGTATGAGTCGTTTCCGAAAGTCGCCACGATGATGCGCAGCGACAAAGAGACGTACTCGCGTTCCGAGGGTTCCCGAAGGCGCATTGGCAGAAGATCTGGTCGAACAATCCGATAGAGCGACTGAACAAGGAAATCAAGCGCCGAGCGGACGTAGTCGAAATCTTCCCGAACCCGGTGGCATTCCTACGTTTGGTGACGGCGGTGGTCATCGAATCCCACGACGAATAGCAGGTCACCCGCCGCTACGTCTCCGACGCCAGCATGGACGAACTACGAGACGTCATTGACGCAAAGAAACGAGCCGCGACCCACAAAGCGACGACCAAACTTTCGACACCCGAACTCGAAACCGCATAACCTACAACATGACTCGTTGATTGCGAACCTGATGGTTCACCGATAGGGTCTATCTCGCCAACGGTGTTTCGGCCAGTTTCCATCAGTATGTTTCCGATCC
>NZ_JARJBE010000030.1:0-18161 GCF_029269915.1 Rhodococcus sp. C3V | reverse complement strand
CGCCGAGCATTCACTCAGCGTCTCGGGCCGAAACACCGATCTAGGGACAGTCCCGGCAAGGACCCGACCGGCAAGGGCTAGGCACGATGGATTGTGCGGTGGAAGCCTGCTCTGAACGCGTTTGCGATCACGTTCGCCGATCGTTGGCCCGGATCGGAAACATACTGATGGAAACTGGCCGAAACACCGTTGGCGAGATAGACCCGACCTGTGAATCTGCGTGATGGTCGGTAGTTGTCTTTTCAGTTCATGAGATCGGCGAGGCGGAGGAAGGTTGTCGCTGCTTCCGCTGTTGGCAATCCACCTCCGGTGATGTCGATGTTGAGGCCGTTGATGGTGTCGACGTAGTGCACGGAGTTGACGGCGTCGCGGTATTCGAGGCGAGCGGCTGCGGTGTGTGTGGCGTTTTCGGTGATGAGTTCGGGTCGGTCACCGTCGCGCCAGTCCTGGAGTGTTCGTTCGGCTTCGGTTGTGTTCACCCAGACGAGATAACTGATGTTGTTGTCGGAGAGCCCTTGGTGGAGTGGTGATGCGGGCGAGACGGTGCAAAGCAGGTAGAGGTCGCCGGCTTCGGTGTTCGAGCCTTGTGAGCAGATGCTGTTCTGGGCCAATACTGGTGGGAGCGTAGCAGTGACGGCGTCCATTGTGGTGTGTGTTCCGCCCGTCAGTGGTGTGGGCGCTGTGGACGTGGGCGGATTGTTTCCATCAATGCTTGTGTTGGCGCAACTGCTGAGAACGAAAGTTGCTGCGGCAAAGGCGATCAGATACCGGGCCCGTGTCGGTTTCACAATTTCTGTTGACATGGGGGAGGTCGACATTTCTGTATTATTCCTCATGCGCCGCAAGGGTCTTCGTGTGTGGAGGTGCGCTGACGAGACTCGTACCCTCCCTGATCCAAACTACGGGCAACTAAATTGCTTGAGGGACAACTAGACCGACAACATCTGCACCATTGGCTTAGCGGCCGGACCCCGCCTTCGGGCTCAATTCTCGACCCGAGGGGTCCGGTCGCTTGCTTCCCGCTCGATCCGCGCAAGCTGAATATTGGTATACAACGACGAACGCTTCAAACCCGTTTTCTTACACAGCGTTTCGATTTTGAACTGACCCGTTTCATAAATTTGCAGTAGGTACGCACGCTCCTCCGGTGAGAGCTTGTGCGGCCTACCTTTCATCTTCCCAGCAGCCGTCGCGGCGGCAACAGCATCACGCGTGCGCGAACGAATCAGATCCGACTCGAACTCCGCCATCAACGCAAGAATGCCAATGAACATCTTCCCCATCGGATCAGCCGGGTCGTACACCTGACCATCAATCGACAGCGACACGCCCTTCTCCGCGATCCGCTCGACCGTCTCATGCAAATCCTTCGCCGAGCGAGACAACCGATCAAGCTTCGTCACACAAAACACATCGCCGGCCCGAGCCGCGTTGATCGCATTATCCAAACCCGGACGACGAGCCTGCCGACCACTGACACCATGATCGACATAGACCATGTCACGATCCACACCGGCCTTCACCAGAAGATCCACCTGAACCGCCGTGTCCTGCCGGACCGTACTGCACCGCGCATACCCGATTTTCACGCCACCCCCACTGCCGAACACGAATTGTCCACTAGAGCCTATGCCATAACGGACAAATCCAACGGACACCGAAATTGGACGTTTCGGTACGAAATTTCGCCACGTCAGTCGCGCCCAGGCGCCCGTTCTCCGCCGTCCGGTATACGAGGGTCAAAACGCACACCCAAACCCGCAGGAACAATCTGAGAGCGTTTCGGTTCCGTGTGGGTCCATCCGGAATTCAGGCGCCACTTGATCTGGTGGTGCGTCTAGTGGATCGGCTGAATATCGCATCGTCGCAGCTCAATAAGTTGCCGTCACGGGTTGTCGAGGAGCGCCGCGACATCCAGCGGATTCGACCACTGCATGGATTGCTCGGGAAGAGATTGCAAGCCGTCCGGCGATGATCCACACTGTGCCCGTTGCATTGGCGGTTGGATTGCGAAGATCGGTGCGCTTTTCACTGGTTCGAAGAGGGTGGGACGTCGTCGAGGTCGAGTTCGATCCATACCCCGCTTTCGCGGTTCACCTCGTACACATCGTCGCGCATGAACACGTCGGTGTCGAAGAAACGTGGTGATTCGGTGACCTCGCGCAGTGAGCGGTGTCCTGGCACGATCGCCCACCCGTGACTGTCCGGCGGGCGCCGATAGCGCGTGCTGACCAACTGGACCCGCGTCAAGCGGCCACGCACTCGGTGACACGATGTCGTAGCTCAGCGCTCCGTAGAAACGGCCTGTCAACTCCACATGGCCGGAGCGTGGCCGGAACCCTCGCCGCGACGCTTCCCAGCCGTCACCACGTAGTACCCCGCTCCATTGCCAACCCCGGGGTGAATCCACACCCGCGTTCTGGAAGATCGGGAGACGTCCACTGGCTGTGAGGACCGCACGAATGGTTACGGTGTCGACGTTCTCGGCAGGGAGTTCCCTAAATTGCAGTGGGAATTCGAGCACTGCGCCGATCTTCGGCGGTGTTATCTCCCCATCCTCGATGGCGAGTTCATCGATCTGCACGGCGAGCGTGCGGTGGCGGCTCATGCGCCTTTCGGTGAAGTCATAGCATCGACAGTACCCATACCCGATTTAGAGAAGTCCGCATTCAATCCCGGCGTGTGAGGAATCGTCCGTTTTGTCGACGGTCAAAACGCACACCCAAACCCGCAGGAACGATCTGAGTGGGTTCGAGTTGATTCAGACATTCGATTTCGCACAAGCCTCACCATGGCAAGCTCACGAGGATGAGAAGCTCGCTGGGTACGGCCTGGGCGATCCTGATGTCGGCCGTACCCAGTGAGCTTCTTGGTGGACACCTCGCCCCCACATCGTTGGTAGTTAGGTTTATCTAACCTAACTCAAGTGGTTTAAGATGTCGTTATGCTCAGATTTCAGAGGCGCTCGCCCCGGGCCATTTTCGGTGTAGCTGCTACAGTTTCAGCACTCTTACTCACAGCCTGCGGCGGCTCGGCCTCCTCCGATGACGTTGCCGGAACCGACGAGGCCTACACAGTTCAACAGGCCATGGGTGAGACCTCCCTGCCTGGTATACCCGATCGCATCGTTGTCCTCGATTCGCCACACCTCGACGCCCTCGTCGCCCTCGATATCACACCCGTAGGCGCCACGGAATCCGGTGCGGGATCAGGCTTCCCGACCTATCTCTCCGAGAGCCTCCACGGCACAAAGAGTGTCGGTGCTACGGCCGAACCCGACGTCGAAGCCATCGCGGCCCTTGCGCCCGACCTCATTATCGGCTCGAAGGTTCGCCACGAGAAAATCTACGACCAACTTTCCGCCATCGCGCCCACCGTTTTCTCCGTAAACTCCGGAACCGATTGGCAAGAGCAAGCACACATCACAGCCGCCGCTGTAAACAAGAACTACGAGATGGACGAACTCCTCTCCAAGCTCTCCGAACGCGCCGTCTCGATCGGCAAGGACGTGGGTGCGCAAGGAAAAACCGCATCCATGGTGCGATTCCGCCCGTCCAACTTCCGCCTGTACGGTCCGAATACGTTCTCGGGCTCAATTCTGACCGAGGTCGGCTTCAACCTGGGCCAGCGCGACTGGAACGAATACTCCATGCTCGAGCTCAGCCCCGAACACTACGGACAGATCGACGGCGAGATCGTTTTCTACACCAATCCCGGAGGCGACTCCAACGCCACCACAATGCACACGGTGGCCGGACTCTGGGGATCGCAACCCGCTGTCCAGAGCGGCAAGACATTCGAGGTTGAAGACGAAACCTGGATGGTCGGCATCGGTGTGGTCGGCGCGGGCATCATCCTCAATCAGATCAGCGAAGCGCTCGTCTGACATTCGGTTCCGACTGGACTTACCGCGCAGCACCCCGTGGTGCTGTGCGGCCTTGACACAGCCCCTCGTGACCATTCACCGGCCTGCCGGCCTTGGTCGAAATCAAGCCACCGAGATCCTCGCCGCCTTGAATGTCCCGGCGGTAGTCGCCCGTGACTTCAACCAACGTATCTCCCGGCGGGACCGAACGCGGTTGCCGCGCGGAGTTGCTCTGCCAGAATTGGGAAGATGACCGGCAAAAACGGCAAAAGCCACGGTGTGACTGCAGTAGGTTCCCGCGTGCGAATCACGGTGCCGGCTTCCGGTGCTGAGGGCACAGTGACATGCGTGGGTGTGGTGATCGAGGACTACGAGGACATGGTTATTGACCGCGCTTCGGTGGGGCGGGACTGGGCTCCAGTACATCGGTGGGCGATCGCACTCGACGACGGGCGACTGATCTTCGCCAACAGCGAAGACCTGACGCCCGCACAATAGGGCCAAAGCCTGGACATTGGTCATGCGCTGTTGAGCGTCTGTTACTCCTTGAGGAATCGTCCGTTTTGTTGACGGTCAAAACGCACACCCAAACCCGCAGGAGGGCGTTCAGACGGTTTCGCTAGCCGAATCACCCATCAGGAATCGCGGGGACAATGTTTGAAACCGCCGGACCTCATACACGGTTTATCGGACAGGCCCGTCAGATAAACGGTATTATGCAGCAGGGTGCACCGATGGCCTCTCATGGAACCGGATCTTATCGGTGTGCGGCGTCGAAAGCGCGTATTATTTCTGATCTTATTCGTCCGCGCGGTGCGACTCGGTATCCGTGAATGTTTGCCCATTGTCGGTTCTGTTGGAATTGTTCTTTCGAGCGGTTGGATGCACTCGATCCGCCTGGCTGGTGCTGACGAGCAGCTGGGGGATTACTTCGAGGCGCGGACGCTCCGCGGGTGCGCGTGGATGCGAGAATGGCCTGCAGGTACTTCCGGAAACGAACGAGTGAGAACTGTGGTGAATGTTCAGGAGAATGTGGATCCATTGCGCCGGGTCGGCCAAGGACAAGGCCGCGACGGGGGAGGGGATGACGAGCTGCTCACCCCGAAGCAGGTCGCGGAACTCTTTCACGTCAACCCCAAAACCGTTTCTCGATGGGCGCAGCAAGGCCGTATCGGCGTCACCACCACTGTCGGTGGGCATCGCCGCTTCGACCGCGCCGAAATCCATGCTCTCGTGAACGCCCTCACTGATCCTGGGTCCGCCTCGTGAGATGCCGATGCTGTCTCGGCGTTCAGCGGCGGTAGTGCGCCGGGCGTCGCTGCTCGATCGTCAAATATCAGGTGCACGGAACAGTGGAGGGAGCGCAGAGGTGGACGTGTATGTGAGATTCGGTGGTTCGGACCCGGACACGGCTGAACTCGCTCGCACGGCCCTGCAGCCAGTCCTCAACAGCATCTACCGCACATATAACGGCGAACCGCAGCCGGAGATCGAAGAGGCGCTCCGCCGCGCCGGCCGCGGTACGTTCGCTCGCGACAACATCGAAAGATTCGCTCGGTACATCACCTACGGGGACCGTCCGGTACTGACGGAATAGCCGCTCGGTTGGGAGCGTAGCGTGGTGTGGAGTTCGACTGAACCCAACACTCCGATGAGAATTATTATGTCACTTTGTCGATGAAAAACTCTGCACCGCAATAAAATACGTTCGCAGTGAATGTACATCGACGATATCAGGTGGCAGCGTCGCTACCAGAGGGAAAGTGGACATCCTGCAGTTTCGGCCGCAGCGATGCGCTCTTCGAGCATGCCGCTGCCTTCGTTCTCTTCGATCCCGGTACGGATCGCGGCGGCGACGGCGCGAGTGCGACCCGCGGGCCCTCGAACATCGGCGAGGGGGCTGGCGATGTTGCGTCGCCGAAGCTCGTATTCGCTGCGGTTGCTGCGATTGGTTCCCAACCGCATGTGTGCCGGGTTGGTGCAGCCGGCGAAGTCGCATTGGTGGCACAGCACCGCGTCGTCGGTGCCCGACCAGCCCAACCTCGAGATGACACCGTACTCGAGTTGGTACGCGAATAGATGCGCCGGCACGGTCCCGCGCCGCGACGGCCCGGGCAGGCTCGCCGCCCGGAGGGAACCGTGCCCGGTCGAGGACACCCCGCCGATCCAGGGCCAGCACTGATTCCTGCGGCGGTAACGCTTGGACTCGAAGCGAGAAACGACGGCAGGGTCGTCGAGCCAAGAACGCCACAGACGTTCGGCAATGCGTACAGGCTGGGGCTGCCCGATCAACGTCATCTGGAACGCCGGTGGCGCGGGAGTGCTGTCGGGCATGCCGGGCAGCGGCAATGAGGCATCGCTCACGAACGTCATTGCCGTCTCCTGGCACTCGATCCGGACTGTTACCCGAGCTAGCTGACTGTAGGAGCGTGCACCGACAAGGCCGTGCGCCACGATGGCCGCGCGGACCGAAGCGGATAACAGCTCAGCTCAGCATCCAGTTCATGCCGCTGTCGGCTATCGCGGTGAGAGCAAGAACGATGTGAAAGATGCCGCGATCATTGCTGATCAGGCGCGGATGCGCCGTGATCGGCACTCGATCCGGGTCGACGATGAGATCCGTATGGAGTTGATGATTCTGACCTCTCGTATTCGGTGTTGTGTGAACGGCCGACTCCGACCTCCCGAAGTGCAGGGTGGAAGGTGGCTGTCTTTTCGGATCCGCAGTCTGGCTGGAACGCGCGCGGTGTACATCCTCGGCAGTGGCTCTGTGATGAACTTTCCGCGCCGCCGGGTGGAGATCGTAGGAGCGCGGTGAACGCCGGTCGACCGTACCTGCAACGGACTGTCTGATGCTCCCAACTCGCGATGACGATTATTCGACGATCGGCAGACCATTCGATCGAGGTGATCGAGGCGCCGAAGTCGGCTGACTTCACACGATAGAGTCGAACTCGGAAGTAATTGGTTCGGTGGAGGTTTGTGCGTGCGGTTCGGATTCATTTCACATATCGTCGGGCACGATTCCTCGGTGGTGGTGCTGCAACAGAATATCGAATTGGCAATTCTGGCCGAGGAACTCGGTTTCGACTCCTTCTTGGTCGCGCAGCACCACTTCGGTGCCCAACAGGCGCACTGTCCGTCACCCCTCGTTCTTTTGTCCGCCATCGCCCAACACACCAGCCGGATTCGACTCGGCACTGCGGTGGTCGTCGGATCGATGGAACACCCGCTTCGGTTGGCGGAGGACGCTGCGATGGTCGACGCGCTCAGCGGGGGACGACTCGAACTCGGACTCGGGGCGGGTTCTGATGAGGCTACTGCGCGCCGCTTCGGTGTCGACCATGCCCGCCGACACGAACTCTTCCGCGGCAATCTCGACATTCTCTGCGACGCGTTGACCGCCGATAGCGGTGTTGTTCCCGCAGTATCGGACCTGCGCGCCAGACTCTGGATCGGCACCGCTTCGGAGTCCGGTTTCGCACTTGCTGCTGAATGCGGACTCGGCGTTCTCACCGGCCGTTCGTCCTCCCCGCTCGGCCCGCGTGACGAGATAGCCGCCGCCAGATCTGCGCAGTATCGCTGCCGGTATCAAGGGGCAGGGGCGTCGCGAGTGGGAGTATCACGGTCAATACTGTGCGCAGCCAGCGCACGTGAGGCATTCGCACACCTACGGCCGGGCATCGAACGATCGTTGGAGAAGGCCTACGCTGCGGGTCGATTCCCGGCAGATTTCACAGCACACGACTACGTGTCCACAGGGCACTCTTACATCGGCACCGGACTACAAGTGAGGGAAGCGCTTTCGGAAGATTTAGTGATTCCTCATGCGACTGACGTGTTGTGCAACGTGCAGCCGGCCAGTCCGAGCTATACAGCGATCCGCGAAAGCCTACGAATCTTTTCCGACGATGTCATCGCACCGTGGAATGATCGCGTTTACACCACCACACTCGTCTGATAGTAGGGGGCGGTGCTACCGGAAGGTGCAGTGTCGGTGTAGATCACGGTGTCGGCGTAGTTTTCCAGGATGCGATCATCGTGGGAGACCACCACGACGGCCAGTCCGTCTTCGGTGAGGCTGCGCATCAACGTCATGACAACCTCGGCGCTTTCGTCGTCGAGAGCTGCCGTGGGTTCATCGGCCAACAACAATCGCGTGTCGCCGACCAGCGCACGTGCGATGGCTACACGTTGCGCCTGACCGCCCGAAAGTTGAGTCGCGCCGCGAGAGGGATCGATGTGGCCGAGCCCCACCCGCTCGAGTGCATGGCGTGTCCGGTCGATGGATTCGTTCTTGCTCAGGCGGTCCCTTAGTCGTGGGCGCAGTGGTTCGGTGACGATGCGATGCAGAGGCCACCGCGGATTAAGGCTGCCCCGCGAATTCTGGAAGACCATGGCAACGGTACCTGGCCGGGTCCTGCGATCGGCGTCGTCCCACAGTAGTTTTCCGTTTGTCGGTGTTTCCTCCCCGGCGAGCAATCGCAGCAGAGTGCTTTTGCCGGTACCCGAGGATCCGCTGATTCCGAGGATCTGGCCACTGCGGACGTCGAAGTCGATGGGGGCCAGGCCCCGTCCCGCGCCGTAGTTCTTGGTCAGTGATCGGGCTTGAAGCAGTGGCGTGGTTCCTGTGGTGTCCGCGACCGGACGGTGTGGCCGAGGTGCTGTTCGATCGCGATACTCACGCAGTGCGGTCGCACTGTCGTCGACCGCGACGATGCGCCCGCCCGCCATCCGATATACCCGGTCGGCGTAGCCACAGACCAAATCGACATCGTGGCTGACGACAAGTAAAGCGCGTCCGGTGCCGGTCAGTATCCCCATCACGCCATGTGCGTTATTCGAATCGAGCGCGGATGTCGGTTCGTCTGCGAGCACGACTGCTGGATCGAGTGCGCCGGCAGCGACGATCGAGGCGCGTTGGAGCATGCCACCGGACCAACTGAACGGGTACTCGCGGCGGCGTGTATCGCCGGGCGAGAGGGAAACTTGATCGAGTTTTGACGCAATCTGGCCGTGGGTTACTTTGCGTTGTTTCGTTTTCCACGATTGGGCGATGTTGGTGCCCACCGTCATCAGGTTGTCGACGGCGCCGAAAGGGTCTTGGCTGACGTAGCCGAGGACTTCACCGCGCAGCTCCCGGCACTGCGCTTCGGTCATCGTCGTCATGTCTTGGTCGTTGACCAGTATTTCGCCGCTGACAGTGGCAGTCGCGGGCAGTGTCCCGAGGAGTGCTTCGAGAATCGTGGTCTTGCCGCTGCCACTGGGGCCCACGATCGCCACTACTTCTCCCTCTCTCACCGTCAGGTTCACGTTGTCCACGACGTTGACTCCGCCGAGGTACGAGACGGTGAGGTCACGGATGTCGATGACAGATTCGGTTCGGGACATCAGCGTGAACCCTTACTGCTTTTCTGTTGCAGCCCTTCGGCGAGCAGATTGGCGCCGGTGGCGATCAGCAAGATGGCGATGGAGGGGGCTATCAACAGCCACGGTGCTGCGGTGAGGAAGCGGCGACCATCGCCCAGCATGGCGCCGAGTTCGGCCGTGGGCATCTGTACTCCCAACCCGAGGAACGACAATCCTGCGAGGGAGACGACGATGCCACCTAATCGCAGGGTCGAGATGATCGCGATCTGCGGCAGTACAGCGGGAAGGATGTGCCGGACACCGATCGCTGTTGTGCTTGCACCGGAAATGCGGGCAGCCATCACGAACGGGAAAGTTCGTGTTTCCATGGTCAGTGCCCGTGCGATCCGCGCATCGGTTGCCCAACTGGAAATCACCAGCGCAAGTAGCAAATTCCCGTATCCGGGGCCCAACAATCCGACGATGGCGAGCGCGAGCACCAGGCTGGGGATGGCCAACACGATGTCGATCATCCGAGAGACGATTCTGTCCAAGGCGCCGCCGGACAAACCAGCGGCGATACCGACCAACACGCTCACGGTGGTGGATCCGAGTAAGACAAGAATTGCGGAGATCAGAGACAGGCGCAGACCGTTAACCGTTCGAGCGAATTGATCACGGCCGTACTGATCGGTGCCGAACCAATAGACGCTGTCGGGTGCTAGCAACTTGTCCGAGTAGTGGGGTTCGTTCGGCGGGAATTGCGCCAGCAGAGGTCCGAACAGCGCGACGAGGGCGACCAACGCGAGCAGCACCGCCCCGATCTGTACAGGTCGCGGCATATCACGAAGTGCCCGCTTACCTTTTTCGCGAACAGGTTTCGGTGTCCGCATCTTCAGGCTGCTTCTCATGCGTTCACCGTTATCCGTTTGTCGATCACGGTCGTCATGACGTCGGCAAGGACGCTGACGATGACGTAGGTGAGGGTGGCAAAGATCGTGAATGCCTGGACGACCGGCAGATCCCGTGTGCGAACCGCGTCGACGACGAACGAGCCCAGACCCGGCCAGGTGAAGACCGTTTCGATGACGGTGGCACCGCCGATCAGCATCGCGACCCCGACTGCGAAGGCATGCAACAACGGGACGGTGCTGTTGGGTAATCCGTTACGCCACAATATTCGCCACGGCCTCGCTCCCCGGGCCCGCAGGACGTGTGCTGCCGGGGTGTCCATGAACTCGATCAGATTTGCCCGCAACAGACGCGACCAGGCATCCGACAACCCGAGTGCGAGACACAAGGCCGGCATCCATGTCTGGCTCCACTGACCATCGAGGACGGCTTTGCCGTACCCGAGACCGATGACGAACACCTGAATCAACAGCAAAGCCACCACGAAACCGGGAATGGATGCCGAGAGCAACGCGAAACCCTGCGCGCCGTAATCCGGCCACCGGCCCCGGCAGTATGCGCCGACGACTCCGAGGGCCATAGCCAAGAGCACCGCCATCACCAACGCCACCAATGCAAGCCGCAAACTGGCCGGTAACCGCGAGAGGAACTCGTCGCCAACAGGCCGGCCGGAGGCGAACGAATACCCGAAATCGCCACGAAGGCAATTCCACAACCAATGCAGATACTGCGAGAACAAAGGAGAGTCCAGGTGAAGGCGCTCACTGAGTTCAGCTAGTTGAGCTGGATTGGGCTCCGGAATACCCTGCGCGACAAGAATCATTCGCGCAGGGTCTCCAGGAGCAAGCGGAAGAAGACACCAGATCAGAACACTGGCGCCCAACAAGGTGATCAACGCTTCCGTCGCCCGGCGCCGTACGAGTACGAGAACTCGCATCGAAGGGGACCGTCGCTACTGTCCGGTAGTGCTCGTGATGTGCCGACGCACACTCGACACCTGGTAGTCAGCCCACTCGGGTCCGGTCACGACGGTGAAGTACTTGTAGGTGCCGGCGACGACATACGCCTGATCCTCGACGAGAATGCCCTGCGCCTGTTCGAGGAGGTTGTTGCGGGTCTGCTCGTCGAACTCGGTACGCAGTTTCGCGCCGATCTCGTCGATGACGGGATTCGCTATGCCCTGTGCGTTGGAGGAACCGCCGGTCGTCCAACGCACCAGGTACGGCTGAATCGGATCAGCTGTGCCAGAGAGCGAACCGCTCAGCGCCACCGATGCCTCCCAGCCCTCCGCATTTTTCTTCACTGCTGCGGAGTCCTCGGCATTGTCGATCTGCAGATCGAAGCCCGCCTTGGCCACCTGATCCTTCATCGCGATAGCGACGTCATTGGTCTCGGGCCCCTGAGCTTGGGTGACGAATCGTACGACCAGCTTCTGACCGTTCTTCTCACGGATGCCGCCCTCACCGGGAACCCAGCCAGCCCCGTCGAGGAGCGCTTTCGCCGCCGGTAGGTCGAAATGCTGATTGTCGACTGCGAAATCCATCGCATCGGGATACAACCCGGTAGCAGCTTCGAACTGACCGTTGCCCACACCATCTGCGATTCCCTGGTAGTCGATCGCCGAGGTGAAAGCCTTCCGGACGTCAGTATCGGTGAAGATCCCCGACTTGAGGTTCATCTCGACCAGCAACGACTGCAACGCCAACTTCGAGGACAACACACTGATGTCCGGGTTCGACTGCAGTTCCAACTTCGCTGCAGTGGAAGGGTAGAACGCCATGTCGGCTTCGCCGCTCTGGACGCCGGCTAATCGAGCCTGCTCGTCCGCGACAACCTTCACGTGCACGCCTTGCAGCGGAGGGGTCCCTTCCCAGTGCTTCGCGAACGGCGCCAGAACGAGATTCTCGGGGCTCCACTCGGTAATCGAATAGGGGCCGGAGTACGCGCCGGTACCGACGATTTTGGTGGAATCGCCGCCGGCCGCGTCCATGACGGAAACGTCGTAGATCTGCAGCGAATTGTCGCGAGCGGCCAGCGCCGCCGGAACCATAGCGTTCGGCTCCGGCGTGGTGAGCACGACCTTGCCGCCTTCGGCGGTGACCACCGTGGCCGGATCGAGGTAGACCTGCGCAGCGGTGGACTTACTGATCTGCCTGGTCAGTGCAGCCGCAACGGCTCGAGCATCTACTGGGTTCCCGTTCTGGAAGGTCACCCCGTCACGCAAGGAAACCACCCATCGGGTGTCGCCGTCACGCGAAACATCCTCCGCGAGCCAAGGCTTGATCTCGCCGGTGTCGGTGACCTGGAGCAGGTTCTCCGCGACACCCCAGTCGAAGAGCCAGTTGGTTCCCGTTCCCGCCGGATCAAGCCCCGCGATCTTGTAGGAGTTGTAGATCGTGAGAATGCCGTCGCCATCGGCGCGCAGAGCACTGGCCTGCGAGGAGGATCCCGTGGAGCCGGTGTCACTATTCGATGAACAGCCGCCGATGATGAGCGCGGAGACCAGGATCGCAGTGGTGACGATCTTGCGCCCCAATCCGCGTGCGTTCGGTGACAGGTTGGGGGTATGACTGGGTAGCCGCTCGGCAGTGAACCGATCGCGGCGAGTGAGCGCTCGCATTATTCATCCTCGTGACGTGAACCTGTTGGGTGCAGGTGTCCTGGCTCCCGGATCAACACTCGCCTTCGGCCTTCCAACCCAGGGAGGTCGTGGCCAGTGCATTGAAGGTCTGCTACTCGGTGACAGTTGCGGGACAGCCCCGGATTCACACCGGTGTTCCCTGCACGAGGAAACTTAGCACCCGTTAAATCGATGATCATCCGGGAGCCACCAACGATCACGGTTGAAACGGTCGCAAACTCCAACTCTCGCAGCACCGCAACTCTGGTTCGACGGCTCGGCCACCTTCGGTGTCCCCAGAAATTGAACTCCGCTCCGCTCTGTACAAGCGTTTTATTTTTTCTCCTTCTGGCCTTCCGATTTTGACCGGCGGTGACCTGCCCGCAACCGCTGACTCCGCTTCGCTCCGGCCTTCGGCGCGAAAGACTTTTTCAACCCGCACTCGCAAGCTCGCAGAAAAACTCTTCCGCTCACCAGTTGCACTCCGGCCCCCTCATGCCGGTCCAACTCACTGCCGACCCGAACACATCGAAAACCAAGCCGCATCCATCTTCCGAGGAATCGCCAAAGACGACTTCCCCCAAGGACTCCCGAAAGACCGAGCCGTCGACCGTCTCGCCTACTGCTGAGGCGAAACCTCCGTCCTCCACCCGTTCCGAGACAGCAACTCCCGCACACAGCGAGTCTTCTTCGACGAACTCCCCAAACCCTCCGGCTGGACTATCGACTGGTAAAAGTCCACGCCTTCGCAGTGCAAGCAGCCCGCTTCGTCGCCATGGAAGCAACCCACACCCCACTCCTCGACGTCCTCGCTCCCGGCGTACACCGCAACAACACCGAACCACCCACACTCGCCGCCACCCAAGGCGCAATCGTTTCGCTCGAGGTGCTCGACCACCACCAGGCCATGATCGAGCATCTCCGCAGCGGAAACCGCGAACCGTACAACCCCCACGAACTCAGCGACCTCATGCGCAGCCGACTACTCGACCACCCGTCACAGCCACCGACGGGTTCACGGGAATCAGGGACGACCGGGCCGGAAACCTCTCGGACCCAGACACCGAAACGCGCCCACGACCTCGGCCGCGACTGAGAACGTCCAAACAAAAAGCGGACTGAACAGCACAAATGCGGCCCGTGAATTGCTCCTACTGAAACTTTTCGGCGGGAACGCTCAGCAGCCGAGCAAGAGCCCGAACCGTTTTCGGGTCAGTCATATCGCCGCCCCGCGCGCAACCGATCCTCGCACCGGACACCGCCTCCGCAGCCTGCAACTCCCGATATGCCTCAACAAGCTCAGCACTGGGATTCGCCATCAGCTCCGCCCGAAGCTTCTGCTCAGCCTCGCGAGCAACGCGCATCTGCTCAGAAAACTGCTCCTCGCGCCAGATTCCGAAACGGCGACGTTTCCACGGCCCACGAACATCCGCGCCGGCCATCCACGCCGCGAACTGCTCCTTGTCCCGCTCCCACTTCCGCCGCCGAAAATCCGGACTCCAACTATCCATCAGCTTCCCCCATCAAGCGCCCACCGGCGGAGCCACCCAAATTAGCAGCCTGTAACCACCGTCCCACCCCTGATGATCCGAAACCCACAGCCGAAACGCGACCAAGACGGCAGGAAACACCGCAACCAACCCACTTCTCACCTGCCTGGTCATCGCCGGCATCTTTCTCTCCAGAGCCTGCGCCTCGACCCTGCAGGGATGGGGGCGCGCCCACACAGGCGCGCCCCCACCGATACAGCAACTTCAAACCATCCCGGTCGAATCAGGTGTGAGCGCGTCGACTCTTCGATGCTTCGGCCACACCCAACACAACCGCCATGATCACCAGGATCGCAGCGGGCCAAACGAAAGTGCCCCACGAGATGACACCCGCGACAGCCAGGACCAGCAGTATCAGTACTGCTCCCAGGGGATAGACGAGCTTCTTCATTCCAGTCATGCGATCTCCTCACCTAGCGGCAATTGATGCCACGCACACCACCAGTCCACGTCATCTCTACCAAGAGTCGTCGATTGTTCGAGCAGACTCCACCATTATTGGAAAGCCAAAACCCAGCGGCTGTTGCAGCAGCCGTAGCCACAGGGCACGCAACACCTGCAGACGCAGTGCAAATCGCAGCGGCAAGACCAGCTAAGCCACCACCCACCAGCATCTGCTGCTCGAGTGGAGTCAACTCAATCCACGGACCAGCAAGGGAAGGACCAGCACTGACATACGGCACCGGCCGATTCCAGTTGTCAGGAATGGTGATCTCGGTTCCGTTGTCGAGTGTGTACGTCGTGACAGGTTGGCCCTCCACAATGCTGTGGGTACGTGGAAGATCCGAGGCTTCCAAATTTTCCACCATCTCGACGATCGCCGAAGGGTCGATCTCAACAGCGTCGCCTCCGGTTGCCTGTACCTGTGCAGGCTCGGAAGTTGTAACAGGCGCAGCCTGCGCAACCGGCGTCACCATGACCAACATCGCCGCCGAAGCTGCGACACCAGCAAGAACAATCCTCTTCAGTGCCATTTCCGTACCTCTCGTATTTCGAATGGTCGCAGCGTGCACACGCCGCATGCGGCGAACTGCCTCAACACGGAAAGTCAATCGTCATGCCAGGCTCGGACACCGATCTGTCATCCGTAGACATGTAGCCCATGAGGCGCACTAGAAACTGTGAAATCCGTTGCACAGAAAGAACATTCACGGAAACCGCGCACGCTAACAGAACCTTCTGGTTGGTTTGGATCGACCCAAGGTTGAGTCAAACATCCTTACTTTGCCTTTGCAATAGCCTCGAAACGGACATTCGACAGGGGCCCAGGTCGAAGCGCTGGCATGCAACTTTTGTTAGCAAAAGTTAGTTCTTTTGGAGGGTGCGAATTCGCGTAGCAAGCGTTTGCGTGATCGCCTAGGGTGCCCTCAACTGCACCGATTACCGGGGATCGACAACGGCGGGGCTGTGGGTATCGATGTCGCTATGGAAGATGCTCCGTGCTGGCCTCGGAGGGCCAGGGATAACAGCTCCAGCGTGTGATGGCGGCGTCGAGCACACCCAGCTTCCCGCTTTGCCTGAACGTGGAATGCTGTGTCCGGACGTGGTTGCCGCGAAGTTGCTCTGCCAGAATCAGGCAGATGACCGATAGAAATGGCAAACCAAAGGCGTGGCCGCAGTAGGTTCCCGCGTGCGAATCACGGTGCCAGGTGGAGATAGCACGGTGATATGCACGGGTGTGGTGATCGAGGGGCTACACGGACATGGTCATCGACTGCGGCGCGGTGGGACGGGATTGGGCTCCGGTGCAGCGGTGGGCGATTGCATTCGATGACGGACGACTGATCCTTCGCCAGCGACGAAGATCTAGCCGCTGCAGGACCCTCCATGGCGTCTGAATGCCTAGAGGAGGCTGCATCAGCCTCTACGACGACCTATCGATTCTCCGCTAGGGCATCTCGCAGCGCGGCCAAGCCGGGAACTCGTTCGCCGAGCACGGCACCGCACGGGGCAGGCGGCTCGGTCATGGTCCGCCGCTCCGACCAGGTTGTGGGGCCGAACAACTTTCTCGTATATACGCTTCGGTGTTTACCGTCGGCCTGGGGAAAGTGAATTTTCGACTGTTCGGTACAGGATTCGGTCATCAGTGTCCCGAATCTCTCTTTTGCCCATGAGAATTCGGATCCGGCGACGAAGTGGTGATGGCTCGTACGACTCAGTAGAGCGCACACCCAGTCAGCGAACTGGATCGTGGCGTACAGGTGGCTTTCGACTTGCATCGGTGACTCGACGATACGGCGCAGATCGGTAGGTGAGGATCTCGAATAGATGAAGCTCGACATCGTCTCCACAGCATGAAGGCGTGGTTTGTCGTCCACGGAATCGAGCACCACCATGATGTTGGTATCGCGGTCGCTGGCGTAGGTGCTCAGGCGCATCAGGGATTGGCGAAGGTGATGGGCATTGCGAGCCGACGAGGACTCCCCCGTCTCTTTCTCCGAACCGAGAGGCTTGACCTGCCCGTAGTAGATGATCTTGCCGTCGAGTTGAGTTAGGCGACGCATCAACCTTCGGAACGCATGACTGGCTTCCGGGTACCTCTCGATGTTGCGCGTGGTGAACAGCGAAGCACCTTTCTTCTCCCACCTGCGGGGATGCGCGTTCGCCTTCTGGATCTCGAACTTGAGCAGCGTTTCCTTGATGTGTTCGAAGAACCCGCCGAGTTTTCGAACATTCTCCGCCGGCATCACGAAACCTGCGTACCCGAACACCGGATGGTCGTTGAATTTCGGATGGTCAGGGCCGAGGTAGGGTCCGATGTGGCCGAACTCGTCGAGATACGCCAGAAGCATCCGGTCATGCTAGCGAATTACCGGTACTGACACGGAAAGCCCGCACGGGGCGGGCTTCCGGAAGTGGCGCGCAATCCGCGAAGGGACCCGCTACCGATGTCAAGATTAGCTGGGGATCTACCGTATTGCAATGACGATGCACCCCGAAGTGCCCTGTGCTGGGGTGTGCTGCGACGATCAGTTGACCGAAACCCCGGCCCCCAGTTTTGACCCGGACACCTCGAAGAAGCGATCACGCGGTGCGAGCGATCCTCGTTCAGGAATTCGAAAGACAGATCGAACCGCTACAGATTTCCGGTGAATCGTCCACTACATCAAAAGGCAATGTGGGTGCGCGATGGACCTTCGGTCCGACGGCAATCAGCGGTGTAGCCCACGTTTTGTGGGGCGACGCCTTCCTGCCATTCTGTGGAGCACGCCCATTCCAATGTGTAAGTCCCTGCGGGAACGTCGACGACGGTCACGCTTTCGCTTTGTCCGGGGATCAGCGTGATCGGAGGATTCGGTGAGTCGCTACCGGTTTGGCCTACGGTGAAGACGGTTTGGCTGTAGTCCTGTAAGTATTCTCCTGCGGGGATGGGCTTGGCGCCGACTCCGGCGCAGGTCACCGTGAGATCTGAATTGTTGGTGAAGGTAGTGGTGACCGTGTGTTCGGCAACGACAGTCGATGCGGTCGGTGCACCGTTCGGTGCAGCGTGGGCGAGTTCTGCCGGAGCGATCAGGGCCGCGGCAGTGATGGAAAATGTTATGCCGAACTTTCGCACGAACTTTGGCATGCGTGGATCGCGGCCGATATGGAAACATCCGGGCGGAAGCCAGATGACTATGCACTATTGGCTCGACAGAAAGTGGCCCAGTTAGAGGGGCCACTTCGTAGCGCCCTCAACAGGCACGGGATACAGCTACGCAACGACGACGCACTTTTCGGTCAACTGAGCCTTCAGGACTTGCTCAAAGACGAGTACAGCAGACTCCTCGTAGGCGTACTCAAGCTCGCCGCGACCGAAGCGAGTGCGGGTGGTAGGACCCCATTTGATGAGCCACTCGCTATCAGAGAATCAATGCGTGTGAAT
>NZ_JARJBE010000003.1:0-717316 GCF_029269915.1 Rhodococcus sp. C3V | reverse complement strand
CTGCGGCGGCGGCGGACAAGGCGACGCACTCATCGTCCGCGTCCCCAAGGCCTGATTACTTCCTGCTGACCAGACAGGTCGCCGAGCCCTCATCATGCTCGGCGACCTGTCTGTTTCGTGCCGGAGGTTATTGGTGATCGAGCGTCGTCGAGCGGTTACGCAGCAACGTCTCGATCTCCGATCGCCGGTACCTCCGATGCCCGCCAAGCGTTCTCAGAGTGCCGACTTTGCCCTCCCTCGCCCATCTGGACACCGTGGTCCTGTCGACGTGGAACAGTGCTGCAACCTGTTTGGTCGTCAGCCACTCGTCGACAGGTGCTGTGTGCTCTTCTTCTCGGCTCATTGGCAGTCATTCGTAGCTGCCGACTGAATGGATGGGTCCGACGATGAATTGGCAACCCCTGGCGTGCTGTGAAAGACTCGCTGCAAAACTTTACTATTCCTTGGGGAAATAATGTCGAAGTCGGTAACTCTGATCCGTTCCACGTCACTCTCTTCGGTGGCTGAATATGCCTATGCAGCAACGGCTCCCGCCGATGCACGGCTGATCTTCCTGGCCGGATCCTGTCCTCTGAACGCGGACGGCTCTACTGCCGCCATCGGTGACTACGCAGGACAGGCAGCCAAGGCCGTCGACAACCTGAGAACAGCTCTCTCGGACGCGGGCGCGTCCATCACCGACGTGATCAACACCCGCGTCCTCGTGGCGTCGAGCAATCAAGCCGACCTGGTTGCGGCGTGGGAGGTAGTCCGCGACGCGTTCGGTGATCACGACGCCCCGAGCACTCTGATGGGTGTGACCGTTCTCGGTTACGACGATCAACTGGTCGAGATCGAGGCAATCGCGGCCGTCGTCGACTGAACTCGAACCGAACCGGGCGTTCCTACCGAGGATCTTCATGAGCAAGGGCCCGGTAGCCCTTTGCTCCCGCACGATCCACTGCGGCTCGCACAACAGCGAAGATGGCTCCCTGCAGGGCTGCGGCGATCAGGACTTCCTTGCTCGACCTGCTCAAGTCTTTGGGCTCGGGCGCATTCTTGTCGTCACCGATGCGCTTCCACACCTGTTGGAAGACAGCGCCGGCCACGATGCCGCCCAGGACGCTGGTCGCCAGTGAGAGTGGCTTGTACATCGCTTTCGATACTGCGCTCATTGCGCGGATCCTCCGTGGTTCGATACGTACCGCCTGAGCGGCTGACCGACTCTCACTACCCAGCAGGCGAGGTGTCGAAACATTGCACCGGCAAGGCACGAAGACGACTGTCGCACGTTGTGTTCCACGGGTTTGCCACTTCTCGAGCCGGGTAGGATCGTCTTAGCGAAAGAAGGTTGTGTAAGTCATGGAAAACTACAGAATCGAACTACCGGACGGTACAACGGTGATGGAAGATTTCGTCTCGGATCGCGCCGCAATCGCATACGCGGTCGATCTGAATCACGGTTGTAGCGAGAAAGTCTCGGTATTCCGTATCACCGCCGAGGGAGAAACCATCCCGACTCGGATGTGCCCCAAGCAGAATCCTGGTTCTCGGCGTCGCGCGCGAAGCGTCCGATAGAAGCCGGTCAAGAAGCGTCGAGGCGCGGAAAGAGCGTCTCCCTTGCAAGCAGCAGCAAGGCCGCAGCGACCGGAATCGCCAGCAACGCACCGACAATACCGAGCAACGCTCCACCCAACAGAACCGCGACAACGGTCACCAGTGCCGGGACCGCCACCGTCTTCCCGATGATCTTCGGAACGAGCAGGTAGTCCTCGAGCAGACGTAACGCAATGAAGAACGCAACTGTCGCCAATGCCGTTGGGACAGAGACTGTCAGGGAGACCAGGGCGACGACAACCCCTGCGATCGTGGAACCGACTATCGGGATCAGATCGAGCAGAGCGACCAGCAGCGCCAGGATCAACGGATACGGCACGTCGAAGATCAACAACCACGCGAAGGTGCACACTGCGGTGATCACGGAGATCAGAACATTGCCGAGGACGTACCCACCCACACCTGCCAGTATCTGATCACCGATGGCGATTGCTCGTGGCCGCCGCGAATGTGGCACCAGCCGATACAGATTCGTGCGGATTCGTGGATAGTCGATCAAGAAGTACGTCGTCAGTACCGCAACGATTCCAGCGTCGGCGACTGCGCTGAACACCGCGCGCCCCGCTCCGAGCAAACCCGTCGCGAGCGCAGACCCCGAACCGTCCAGTTGGGTGGTGAGGTGCTCCTCGAGGTGATACTTCTCGTCGAGGTCGCTGACGATCGGATACCGGTCACGAATGTGTGTCAGAAGTTCGGGAGCGTGCGATGCGAACTGACGTCCCTGCTCGACCAGCGGAGTGATCGCAGCAACGAGAAACAGCGCGAGCATCACCGCAATTCCGAGGAGTACCACGGTGACCGCGATCCAGCGCCGGAAATGTCTCCGCTCAAGCCAGACGATCATCGGTTCGATGCCCACCGCGAGAAACAGCGCGACCACGATCAGGATCAGCATGCCTCGCGCCGCCAGGAGCACTTCGATCACCGCGTACGTCACGGCAACACCGGCCGCCGCGCTCAGACCGATGAAGAACGGTGAACGACGATCGAACCTCGGCCCCGGTTCGCCCAGCGGCCGGACGGGCGTCGCCAATGCTGCGGCTTCACGTTCGGCTTCCGCCATCGGATCTGCAGCTTTGACTTCACTGTCGGAATCCGGTGAGGTGTCCGCGGAACTGGGATCCATTCAAGCCACCTCACGATCCGCGCGACTTCCCGGCACGGGAGTGAGTACCCGTGCCGTGGCCGGATCAACCTCGAGGCTTCTCCGCTCCGCTTCGGGTCAGCGCGAGACCGGTTCCTACCACTCCGATAATCGACACAGCGATGGCGATGCTGGGCCAACCGTCGCTCTGCCAGTAGACGTCGTCGAGAGTGATCAGTAACGCAGCCTCGTCGACGATGAGCCCGAGTGCGATGCCCAACGCGATGCCCATCCATGTTCTTGCGCGAGGGCTTCGGTCTACGAGTCCGAAGATCGCCACCCCGGCCAACAGCAGAATTCCCCATAAATAGTGATGCAGATGAGTGCCACCGGCGCTGATGTCGCCGACGTCTCTGGTGTCGATCTGGATCAACCACGTCACCAGACGTGCTCCGCCGAACGTCAACGTGAAGGCCACCCACGCCAACACCAAACCGCGGCGCGATTCGTCAACCTGATTCCATCTGCGAGGGAATCTGAATCGCTCGGCAGATTTCTCTTCGTCATGGTCTCGAGAAAGCATCCTTCATGTTTACCCGATGCCGCTCAGATCGATAATTTGGGGTAGAGAGACCGAAAACCAGTTGGAGCACAAAAAGCGGTACCCGATCTCCGAAGAGATCGGGTACCGCCTTCTCAGCTACTCGCGCAGTATTGATCAATACCAGACTTTTCGTCCGCCCACTGCGCGCCCGGTAGCACCGAGGATGGACAAAACTGCACCTACGACGACCAAGATGATGCCGACGGTGGTCAGAATGCTCAACCCCGTGAAAAAGCCGATCAACGCCAGAATAATGCCGAGAACAATCATGTGAGAACCTCATCCGGTATGCGTATCAAAATGATCTACTCAACTGACGCTACTACAGAAACTTCACAATCGATAAATCCGATAAATACATTCATAAATGCGAAACTCGTATTACTACCCAATAGCGCCTCCGTTAAAACATCAGCCTTTCTCTTATCTCTACCTCACAGTTCTACGTCCTCGATCTTCGCCTCGACCGCCGGCGTGATGTGGCTCAACACGCAGCACCAACGACCGTCTCGCCGCGCGAACACGTCGGTGGTCCACTCGTCGGCGTCGTATTGTCTGCCGCCGTAGTGCGCGGTATTGACGATCCGCGTGGTGAACAGTGCGACGTCACCGAAGAAACGCACGCGAGCGCTCCCGACGCGGTCCATCGCCGAATGAGTCAGGTCGCCCGAGGCCACGAAGCCCAGGAACTCCGCTTTGGTCGACACTCCGGATTCCGAGACGATCACCCAGTCGTCTGCCATGAAATCGCCGATCCGTTCGGCGTCGTTCGAGCACATCGCGACGTTCCACTCGTCTGCGACAGCGACCAATGCCGCACTCTCCTGATCCGACATGTCTTCTCCCTCTACCGTCGTCACCCTCGGCGGGTGATGCCCCGACGGCAGGGTTCCCGCAGGGTGGACTTCGAACCGACGTGCACGACGAGAGGGCAGAGATGACAGACACCAGTCGCACCGAGCTTGCAGCTCAGGCGTATATCTACGGATTTCCCCTCGTTTTCAATCTCGACCAGGTCCATCGGTATGTTTACAACGGTGTCGGAGCGAACCCCGCCGCACCTTTCAACACCTTCAGCCACGCCCGCACACTGGCCGGGCCGGCAGACACTTTCGTCACGATCAACAACGACACCGTGTATTCCATGGCGCAGATCGATCTCTCTGTCGGCCCCGTTTCGCTGCACGTCCCCGATACCGATGGCCGTTACTACGTCCTCCAGTTCGTGGACGCCTGGACAAATAATTTCGCTTACGTCGGGCATCGGGCCACCGGCACGAAGAGCGGAGACTTCCTTCTCGTCCCACCCACCTGGACGGGAACCCCGGCGGACCAGACCACGGTGATCAGATTTCCCACGAACATTGCGTCGATCGTGGGCCGGTGGGCATGCGGTGGCGACGACGACCTCCCTGCGGTGCACGCCTTGCAGGACGCCACCACGCTGACCGTCGTCGACTCCACCGGAAACTCGGCGGGTCTCCCAGTGCCCGAACCCGGGGTAAGCCAGGACCTCCTGTTCCTCGAGAAACTCCGCATCTGGTCACAGGCGTTTCCGCCGGCCCCGCGCGATCGAGAACTCCAGGATTCCTTCTCCCCGATCGGAATCACCGAGCATGGGGCCTCTCCCTACGTATCGCTGTCTGCCGACGAGGCAGCCGCGTTGGCTGACGGATTGACGATCGGTGAGAAGAACCTGCTCGAGGCCCTCACGAAAGGCTCCAGCCCCGAAGTCAACGGATGGAAGCTCACAT
Organism: Rhodococcus sp. C3V; assembly: GCF_029269915.1. Taxonomy (NCBI): domain Bacteria; kingdom Bacillati; phylum Actinomycetota; class Actinomycetes; order Mycobacteriales; family Nocardiaceae; genus Rhodococcus; species Rhodococcus sp. C3V. The sequence goes on along the minus strand of NZ_JARJBE010000003.1, from coordinate 712,278 downwards.
TCCACGCCTTCGACTACAACCTCGACTACTTCGAGGTCGGCACAATCGACGATTCACAATTCAAGATCGCCGATCCCAAGTTGCGCATCGTCGAACGCGCCGCGGCTGCCAAGGGCGGGCTGTGGGGCAACCACCCTTACGAAGCGGCGTACATCATGACCTACGTCGACGATCAGAGCGAGCAGTTGAATGGAACCCACACCTACACAATCAGACTCGACCCCACTCCGCCGGTGAGCGCCTTCTGGTCGCTGACGATGTACTCGGTGCCGGACTTCTTCCTCGTGGCGAACCCCGTTGACCGATACTCGATCGGCGACCGCACTCCAGGAATCGTCCACGACGCCGACGGTGCGTTGACGATCACGATCAGCGACGAGGAGCCGAAAGATCCCACGGCGAAGGCAAACTGGCTGCCCGCACCGCGCGGGGATTTCCGACCGGTACTGAGAATGTACGAACCTTCGCCCGCCGTGCTCGATCAGTCCTACGTCGTCCCCGCCATCACTCGCTCGCGAGAATGACGGCTCGCGTCTGACGGCCTGCCTGTGCGGGCCGTCAGACGGACGCAGAATCAGGCGTGCGTGCCGCCGTCGATCCGGATCTCCGTGCCCGTGATGAAGGCACCATCGTCGGATGCCAGCATCGCGATAACTCCCGCAACACTTTCCGGCCCGGCCATGGGGGCACCACCGGACTCCAGATCAGTGCTCAGAATCGGTGACAACTTGCCGAAGAGCGACCAGTCGGTGTCTTCCGGCAAGTACGACGCCGTAGTGTCGGTGATCCCGCTCTTCACACTGCCTGGAGCCACCGCGACGGCACGCAGACCCTGCTTGCCGTATTCGAGAGCCAGTGCGTGAGTGAAGGACTGGATTCCTCCCTTACTTGCGGCATACGCGGCCATGTACGGGTGCGCGAAGGCCGCGGAGGTGGAACTGAAATTCACCACGACTGCGTTGGCGGTGGCGAGGAGAGCCGGCAGTGCCTGGCGGGTGACGAGGAAAGTGCCCGTCAAATTCACGGAGAGCACCTGATTCCACAGGTCCAGCGAGGTCTCGTGGGTGTGCCCACCACGCAGTATCCCGGCGGCGTTGACCAGTACGTCCAATCCCCCGAGAGTCGAAATCGCCTGACCCACAACCTTGATGACGGAACTCTCGTCACCGATATCGACGACGACGGTGTCGAGGCGATCCTCCGTCGAAGCATGTTCTGCCGATTTCCGGGTGTTCGCCAAACCCTGCTCGGAGATGTCTGCAGCGACCACGCGGCCACCTTCGGCGAGCAACCGCAGCGCGGTGGCCTGCCCGATTCCAGATCCTGCGCCGGTGACGAGAATACGACGACCTTCGAAACGATTCATTGCTGTGTACCTTTCACGAAAACGAGTTGGCTGGCATTCCAGGCTCGGTGGCGCCGACACTCACAACTCACCCGCGAGAAACTTCAGGTACGGGAAATGCGCAGCACTGCAACAGGTGTGGCACTGCGAAATCTCGGCGAGGCAATGCTCGCCGAAGTGGCGAATGTCAGACGGATCCGGCCGGTGCGGCCAAGGCTCTTTCGATCCAGACAAGACCGGACGGGCGGCGGTCGATCGCCTTACGCCCACGTCGGAAAGTCGCTACGCCGAATCGGGCCGTGCGCAGTGCACGGCCGGAAGCGAGAGAACAGCGGCGTATGGACATCACAGGCACGGTAGCAGCGCCGGCACCACTCGCTCAACCGCGTCGTTTCGAGACCCGAATCATTCAGGTAATCAGATGTCACTTCTGGACAACTCGCTCGACTTAGGCAGCACTAACCTGGCGGCATCCCGAAAACCCGATCCAGGAGCACAGTCGATGACACATGCAGACGCCTCGCGCACAACAACTCCCCCGACGACCGTCCTACGGACCGCTGACCACAATCGCGGACTCAACGACGTTCTCGCGATCGTCGAAGCGATGGAGCGACCGAGCGATCACCTGCTGCGGATCACGGCTCGTTTGACGGAGTCGACCGACGATCCGACCTGGTCACGCCCGAATGTGACCGTACGCATGAATCTCGGGCCGGCCCTCGACGACGCTTCGCGCGTGTACACGGTGCGTTCCTACGATTCAGCGAGCGGATCGATCGTCGTCGATGTGGTCCTGCACGGACAGACCAGTCCGATGATGAGGTGGGCAGCAGCGTTGGCCGTCGGTGACACCTTCGGCCTCACCGGTCCGCGGCCACACTTCTTGATCCCTGATGTTCCTGGTCGACGTATCGCACTTTTTCTGGACGGCACCGCAATACCCGCATTGCACTCGATCATCGAGCAGTTACCTAACGACGTCGTCGGAATCGGCTGGGTCACAACAGATGACGAGGTCGCCTTCGCCGAACTGCCCGCCCTCCCCGGCCTGGAGCTTCACCGCGTGAGCGCAGATCCGGCCGAGCCCGACGGCCCACTTGTGGTACGAGCACGCGAGCTTGCCAATCCCGCGAGCTACGTCGTGTGGGGCGCCGGTGAACGCAACGAGATGCGCGCAATCCGGAAGCACTTTCGATCGACCGTCGGACTCGACAAAAACGACGTCGCGATATTCGGATACTGGAAGGAGGGCGTCAGCAACACCGAAATCGACCTCCGTCGACGCGAGAACTACGAGCGCATCCTCGCCGACGGCGGAACCCTCACCGACATCGACGACCTGGCCATCGAGATCTGATTGCCTCACACCAGCCGACCTGACCGGCGGTGCACTGCGGTGATAAGTTCCTCTGTGCCAGCGGACCTCCACACAGGGGGTCAGGGAATCCGGTGTGAATCCGGAACTGACGCGCAGCGGTGAGGGTGACCGCCCGGGCTTACGCCACTGGATGAGAATCTGGGAAGGCGCTCGGGTGGGGCGATCTCGAGTCCGAATACCGGCTGGCAGCAGGGGTCAACAGGCGCCTGTTCACACGGTAACGGGCTCCGCGAACGAGCCCCTGCGAGAACGAGATTCCATGCGTCTGTCCAGACTTCACCTACCCGCCGCCGCCGTCGCTGCCCTGTTGTGCGCGTCGTTGGTTGCCTGCTCCTCCGACGACAGTGCTGCCCGACAATCCAACTCTTCCGAACAATCGCGCGTGACAGTCCAGAACTGTGGCCGAGACGTCACGGTGGAGCGACCGATCGAACGGGCAATCGCGGTAAATCAACCTGCAGCAGAGATGCTGTTCGCGCTGGGAGTGCAGGACCGGATGGCCGGGTACGCCATGAGCGATGACGATGTCCTCCCCGAACTGCGCGAGGCGCGTGGTCAGGTCCAGGCGTTCGACACCGAGTTCCCGTCATTCGAAAGTGTCCTCGAACGCGAACCGGACATGGTTTACACGACGTTCAACTACACGTTCACCTCGGAGGGCATCGCCGACCGGATCAAGTTCACCGACCTCGGTGTCGCGACATATCAGTCACCCAGCGAGTGCACCGGTCAGGATGCCGAGCAGAGCAAGGCCCTCACGCTCGACGACTTGTACGACGAAATCGACGACGTGGCAACACTGTTCGATGCCAAGGACAAAGGTGTCGAGCTCACCGAGAGTTTGAAGGATCGCGCGGCCACCGCCACGGCGGCACTGGGAGCTGAGAACGTGACGCTGGCGTGGTGGTACGCAGCCACGAAGACTCCGTACTTCGCCGGGTGCTGCGGTGCACCGGGAATCATGACCGACGCGGTGGGTGCGAAGAACGCCTTCGACGACAACAAGCAGTATTGGCCCGAAATCGGTTGGGAGAGTGTGCTCGATCGAGACCCGACCGTGCTGGTGCTCGCAGATCTCGACCGCGGTGGAGACGGCGACAGTGCCGCAGACAAGATCGCGTTCCTCGAATCGGACCCGGTCGCCAGCAAGCTCACCGCAGTGAAGAACAAGCGTTACATCATCCTCGAAGGAACGACGATGGATCCCTCGATCCGCAATGTCGGTGGCATCGAACAGCTCTCCGACGGGCTGCGCCAGTTGGGTGTGGTCTAGATGTCCGCGCAGATCAGTGAACTGGTGCGTCGGTGGGACGACCAGCAGGCGGCATACATCGCCGACCGTGAGAAGCGCTTCGACGTGATTCTCGACGTTCTCGAATTGCAGCACGCGCACGCCCCGTTCACGGTTGTCGACCTGGCCTGCGGGCCGGGTTCACTGAGCGCCCGGATTCTCGAGAAGTTCGAGCATGCGAGCGTTGTGGGGATCGATTACGACCCGATGCTGCTGGAGCTCGCCCGCCAGTCGTCGACGCGTTTCGGTGACCGACTGCAGCTGATCGACGCAGATCTGGCGGGAGCCGATTGGCCGAATTCGGTGGCTGCGCCGGTTCAGGCGATAGTGTCGACAACCGCGCTGCACTGGTTGCAACCGCAGCAGCTCGTCGAGGTGTACCGGCAGTGCCGCGAACTGCTGAGTCCGGACGGAGTCCTGCTCAATGGTGATCACTTTCGTTTCGACAGCCGCTTCCCTGTCATCGGGCGATGGGCGAAGGCTCACGACGAGCAGACGCAACACTCCGCCTTTGCTGCGGGCGCTCCCGAGTGGGAGAGCTGGTGGGACGAGTTGCGGGCCACTCACGGCATCGGGGCACTGACCGACGAGCGTGAGCGCAGATTCGCCGGACGTGACGCCACCGCGCCCACAGCCGTCGACTTCCAGTTGGCGGCGCTCGCGCAAGCAGGTTTTCGGGAGTCGGGGACGGTCTGGCAACTGTTCGACGACTACGTGGTCTACGGCGTGAGATGACGACAAGAGTTCGGCTGCGTGACAACCCGACGACCGTCACCCTGCTGTGGATGATCGGTGTTGTCACGCTGGCCGGATCAGCCGCCGTGGCGATCACGTTGGGGCCCGCCGGTCTGTCGGTCGGTGAGGTGGCTTCGATTGTCGTCGGCCATCTCGGCGGTACCGCGGCGGACGTCACCCCTATCCGTGACGGCATCGTGTGGGACCTCCGTCTGCCGCGCACCCTGCTCGCCGCGCTCTGCGGTGCCGGTCTCGGGCTGTGCGGTGCGATCATGCAATCGCTGCTTCGCAATCCGCTGGCCGATCCGTTTGTCCTCGGTATCTCGTCCGGCGCCTCGACCGGTGCCGTACTGATCGTGATCCTCGGAGTCGGGTCGGGACTGATCGGCCTGTCGAGCGGCGCCTTCATCGGCGCGGTGATCTCCTTCGCCCTTGTGCTGCTGCTCGCCCATGCGGCCGGCGGCACGCCGGACCGGGTGATCCTGGCCGGTGTCGCCGCGACCCAACTGTTCTCCGCGCTCACCTCGTTCATCGTCATCACCTCGGCCGATCCCGAGCAGACCCGCGGCGTGATGTTCTGGCTCCTGGGCTCACTCGGCGGCGCCGACTGGCTCGACGTCGCACTCTGCGCTGCGGTGGTCGCAGTCGGCCTCGTGGTCTGTCTGACTCACTCCCGCGCACTCGACGCCTTTGCCTTCGGCGAGGACGCGGCGTCGTCGCTGGGGGTGAACGTGTGGCGGGTGCGTGTGACCCTGTTGTTGGCAACAGCCTTGATGACCGCGGTGATCGTGAGCGTCGCAGGTGCCATCGGCTTCGTGGGCCTGGTCCTCCCGCACGCGGCGCGGGCTCTCGTCGGTTCGAACCACCGCCGACTCCTGCCCGCGTCCGCACTGATCGGCTCCATCTTCCTTGTCTGGGTCGACGCTGTGGCACGCACAGCCATTGCGCCGCAGGAACTCCCGGCCGGTGTGGTGACCGCGCTGGTCGGTGTGCCTGCGTTTGCCGTCATCCTCTGGAGACGGAAGGCCAGGCCATGACACTCGAAGCTACCGGCGTCAGTTGGCGGGTCGGCGGGGCGCTCATAGTCGACGACCTCGACGTCTCGCCTACAACCGGAAGTACGGTGGGGCTTCTCGGCCCCAACGGTTCGGGGAAATCGACGCTGCTGAAACTGCTTGCCGGGCACAATCGTCCGACATCCGGTGTCGTGACCCTGGACCGAACCCCGTTGTCCGACTGGAAACGCCGCGACATCGCGCGTCGGATCGCGACCGTTGATCAGCACAGCAACACCGAGATCGATCTGACGGTCGCGGAGGTAGTCGAACTCGGACGCACACCGCACCGCGGACTGTGGGGTGGGCAGTCGGATTCCGATCGCGACGCCGTCCGGGCAGCGATCGAACACACCGATCTCGCCGGCATGCTGGACCGGTCGTGGCACACCCTGTCCGGCGGGGAGCGCCAACGCGTCCAGATCGCGCGCGCCCTCGCTCAGGAACCTCACGAGTTGCTACTCGACGAGCCGACCAATCACCTGGACATCAACCATCAACTCGAATTGCTCGCGCTCGTGCGACGCCTCCCCACCACCACGATCATGGCATTGCACGATCTGAATCTGGCCGCCATGTTCTGCGATTCGATAGTGATGCTGAACCGGGGATCCATCGTTGCCCACGGAAGCCCGACCGAGGTCCTCACCGCTGACCTGATAGCCGAGGTCTACCAGGTCGACGCCGAGGTTCGCCTGGACGGTCCCGGCGGAGTACCTACCGTGCGATACCTTCCGCCTTGCCACATGTAACCGTTCCGAGTGCCAATATGGATACGTGACCCTCGATGATGTCGCCAACGAACTGTACGGGCTCGACCCCGGCGAGTTCGTCGAGGCGCGTACACATCATGTGAAGGCCGCCCGGGAGGACAACGACCGCACATTGGCCGCGGAAATCGGCAAACTTCGGAAGCCGACCACCGTGGGGTGGTTGGTCAATCTCATCTCGCGCGATGCACCAGAGGATCTGGATGCACTTCTCGCGCTTGGCGAATCGCTACGCGACGCTCAACGCCATCTCTCGGGCCCGGACTTGCGACGGCTGACGACACAGAGGCAGCAGGTGGTGCGGAGTCTCGCCCACAAATCCGGTGAGATCGCCGCTTCACGGGGAAAAAGCGTCGGCGAGGATTCGTTGCGCGATGTCGCCCAGACTCTCAATGCCGCCCTGGCCGATGAGGAGACTGCCGCGCAGGTTCGACTCGGACGGGTCGTGACCGCTGCGACTTACAGCGGTTTCGGACCCGCCGGGCTCGCCGCGGTGAATGAGAAATCACCGCAGCACGCCGCGATTGAAGAGCCGACGACTCCGAAGTCGAAAACTCCGGAACTGAAGGCCGAACAAGCCAGAGCAAAAGCAGAATTGAAGGAAGCCACGGCGCAGGCCGACGAGATCCGCCGCCGGGTGAAGTCCGAGACCGCCGAACTCCAGGAAGCCAGAACGACGCTCTCCGACGTCGAACGGCGCGTTGAAGAACTGCGCACCGAACTCGAGCACGCTGAGCAGCAACGGCAGTTCGCACGGAACGCCGAGAAGACCAGTGACGCTGCGGTTCGAGAATCCGAGAATGAACTCCGTGTTGCTGAGCGTCGCGTCGACAAAGCAGAACAAAACCTCGCCGCAATCAATTCGTAGACATCCTGTTCATTAATCGATAGTCTGCCAATTATCGATCAGGTTGATCATCCTGGGATCCAGCAGTTACGAACAATGCCGTGCCGGTGAGGGTTTGGCGTTATCGGCTACTGCCTCGACAGTCTTCGGAGTGTGAACATGGACAGTGACAACACGTCGGAATGGAGTTTCTTACACGGCAAGCGCGTTCTCGATCTCTCTCGACTTCTGCCCGGCCCGTTTGCGACGACGCTGCTCGCAGATCTGGGCGCCGACGTGGTCAAGGTCGAGAACCCGAAGCGACCTGATCCCACGCGGGCAGCTGGTGAAGGGATGGCTTCGTTGAACAGGAACAAGCGATCAATCGCGCTCGATCTCCGTCTCGAATCCGATCGCGAGACGTTCCTTCGACTGGTCGAGACTGCAGATGCAGTGGTCGAGGGGTTCCGGCCACAGGTACTGGCAGGCATGGGACTCGGCTACGACGTACTTCGAAAAGCCAACCCACGCATCGTATTATGTTCGATCACCGGTTACGGGCAGTCCGGACCCTATGCCGACAAGCCGGGGCACGAATTGAACTTCCTCGGTCTTTCCGGCTTTTTCGCAGTTCCCGGGTGCACCGACGGAGTCGTCACCCGCCCTGGTATCCGGGCCGGTGATCTGGTGGGTTCGATGTACGCAGCACTGTCCATCTCGGTTGCTCTCGCCAGCGTGGACAAGCACGGACGCGGACAACACATAGACATTTCCCTCGCCGAGGCTGCAACCGCCTGGTGCGCGCCTTTCGCGCTCATGATCCGCGATATCGAGAACCCTACCGATTCACCGACCGTCCAGGGAGACAACGACATTTTCGAGACTTCCGACGGTTGCTTGCTTTCACTTGCCACTTTCGAAGACAAGTTCTGGATCGAGTTCCGAACAGCATTCAGCGCTGAGTTTCCGACACTGAACACACTGCGCTACGACGATCGATGGACCCGAACACAGCACAAGGCAGAGTTGCGGGAACTCCTGGTCACGACCTTCGGTACGCACACATACGAGTGGTGGGAAAAATCGTTGACTGCGATCAATGCGCCGTGGGCGCCGGTGTTCACCGACGCCGGACAACTGATGAGCGATCCCCATGTCATCGCTCGAAACCTGTTCAGCGAGGTCGCGACCGAAAACGGAGAAAGCTGGCCCCAGATGAGATTCCCGGCGCAATTCAGCTTGGGACTGAACAGTTTTCGACTTCCGACTCCGTACGTGGGCGAGCACACCGAGTCGGTTCTCGACGAAGCCGCCGCGGCAACGGCGAGACGTGACAGCGGCTATTCGGATTTCAATTCGCCGTCGAAACCCGAAGACCAGTAGCGTCCCCGCAACGAAAGTTCGAGCAGCATCTCGGTGACTTCTTCCGGCGTCAGCGGTGGCGGGTCGGACTCGAGCCACCACTGCATGACCGCGATCTGTTCACCCACCCATGCCCGCGAGAGTACTTCGATGTCGATTCGCGGAGTAACCCCGAGCGCTTCTGCCCGTGCGGAAAATATCCGCACAGCGGCGACGCTGCGGTCTTCGACGAACTTTCGCAGCGCCTTGCCATCCCCCTCACCACGCAGGATCACACGGTAGACGTCACGTTCCTCAGCGGCATGCCTGAACATCTCGAGCACAGGCTTGCCGGTGAATCCGATCGAAGAGGCGGGAATGAGTGGACCGAGCCGCTCTTGCAGGTCATCGGCCAGATCGGACACGACTTGACCGAGCAAATCGTCTTTGTCGGTGTAGTGACTGTAGAACGTCGCCCGACCCAAATCTGCACGGTCCGTGATGTCTTCGACGGTGATCCCGGCATATCCCCGTTCCAGAACGAGCGAGACCAAGGCATCCCGCAGCAATCGTCGGGTACGCCGGACACGTCTGTCTTCTGGAGGCATTGGGTTCCCTTCCTTCGCACTGTTGTACGAAGCATAGTTCAACGTTGACAGGACGATCGAATATAGACAGACTGTCCATTAACATTCGTGATGTCGATTTTCTCTGGAGATGTCCATGAACCTCGGTACTTATCTCGCCCGAAGCGCCAGCTACTACCCCGATCTCGAAGCCCTTGTCTGCGGCGAAGGCCGGTGGACCTACAGCGAGCTCGATACGGCCGCAAACCGTCTCGCGTCGGCTCTCGCAGTGATCGGGACACGGCCCGGACACATGATCGGAACCTTTGCCGGAAACTGCGGGGAACTCGTAGTGACCGAAATGGCCTTGTACAAGGGAGGATTCGTCAGGGTACCGATCAACGCACGACTGGGCGCCGACGAACTCGGGCATATCCTCGCCGACGCCGATGTGCGTGTTCTCTTCGTCGACGCCGCACACGCCGGCATGGCGCTGAAGGTCGTCGCCGACGCAGGGCTGAACTGCAGGGTAATCGACTACAGCACTTCGACTCCCGGCGCGGACAGTTATCACGAACTGACGGCAAGGGGCAGCGAAGACAACGTCGAGGTGGACGTCGACATTGACGCCCCGGCTGTCCTCAACTACACATCCGGGTCCACCGGCAAGCTCAAGGCTGCGGTCCAGAGTCACGGCAACCGCTTGGCGAACATGCGCAAGCGACTGATGAGCCCCGAAGGCGCGCCGACTGTTGGTGATCGCTACCTCGCCCCCGGCCCGATCACACACGCTTCCGGCATGGTGATGCTCGGAATGTTCGCCAGGGGCGCCGCAGTGGTGATCCTGCCGGCATGGGACACGAGGACGTTCCTGCAGACCATCGAACGTGAGCGGATCACCACCACCATGGTGGTCCCGACGATGCTCAACTTGCTGATGGACCATCCGTCGGTTACCGACGTCGACCTGAGCTCTCTGCGCTGCATCGGCGTAGGCGCAGCGCCGGTTTCTCCACAACGGATGCGCGACGCGGTAAAGGTGTTCGGTCCCATCGTCATTCAGGGATACGGGCTCGGCGAAACGACCAGCGTCGTCACTGTCTTGACCGCTGAAGACGTGGTGCGCGGTATCGAATCCGACCCTGAGCTTCTTCTCTCGTGCGGCCGGCCGGCATACGACACCGATGTTCGCGTGGTCGACGACAACGGCGTACAGGTCCCGGCCGGCACGATCGGCGAGATCGTAGCCAGTGGTCCGGACTGTGTCCGCGAATACTTCCACGAACCCGAGCTGTCGGCTGAGACGTTCAGGAACGGCTGGGTCCACACGGGTGATGTCGGCTATTTCCGCGAAGACGGCTACCTGTTCATCGTCGACCGCAAGAAGGACATGATCATCTCGGGCGGATTCAACATCTACTGCAGCGAGGTGGAGGCCGCTTTGTACGAACATCCCGCCGTTTCCGAAGTCTGCGTAGTGGGAGTTCCCGATCCGAAGTGGGGCGAAGCAGTCAAGGCTGTCGTGGTGACCAGAGATGGAACTGACACCACCGCAATGGAATTGATCGCGCACTGCTCGACGCGTCTGGCAAGCATGAAGAAGCCACGTTCGGTCGACTTCGCAGATTCGTTGCCTGTCAACCGAAACGGCAAGATCGATCGCCGCGCGATTCGCGCGACCTACTGGACCACCGCTGACCGTCACGTCAACTGACAGGAAATAGACATGTCATTCGCTCTCACCCCTACCTACGAAGACAATCCAAGACTTCAATCGCTCGTCGAGCGTCTACGCGACTATCTCGACGGCGAACTAGCCGAGTACGAAGCCGAATTGGGTCTCACTCAAGAATCCCACTACATCCGTGAGACGCTCGAGCCAGTGTGGAGACGCAGCCGCGAACTCGGCTTCTACGGAATACACCTCCCCACTGAACTCGGCGGCCAGAACCTCACCTTTACCGAACTCGCCGCACTAAAAGAAGAGGTCGGTGCATCGCCGCGGGTCCTCGCGACGTCCGTACTCGGAGACATGGGTGGCCCACTCCGCGCGGGATCGATCTTTCAATACGCCACCGAGCACCAGTTGGAAAAGTACTTGATTCCGGTGCTGCGCGGAGAGAAGGCGTGCTGCTTCTCCCTCACCGAGAACGACGCAGGTTCCGATGTTCGCGGCATGCTCACCACAGCTACCCCGGACGGTGCCGGATGGCGCCTGAACGGCCACAAGGTGTTCTCGTCCGCGGGCCCCTTCGCCGACTTTTCGGTACTGATCGCAAAGATGGCATCCGACGGCGACGGACCGGATTCGTACTCTGCCTTTCTGGTCGACCTGGATTCTCCCGGCTGCACAGTGGCGGACGGCGACGTCCCGATGTCCGGTCAGCACATCGAAGCGGACATCATCCTCGACGACTGCTACGTAGGGCCGGAACAGCTTCTCGGAAATGTGGGCGAAGGCTTGCGAATCGGACTCGGCCGAGTCACGGTCAACCGGTTGTTGCATTGCCCCACCGTCCTCGGCGGAGCCCGCCGAGCGCTGGAACTGTCGGTGGAGTACAGCAAGACTCGGCAGGTGCAGGGCGCTCCTCTTGCGATGCTGCAGTCCATTCAACACAAACTCGCCGACATGGCGACGGACTACTACGCCGCGCGCTCGATGACCTACGACGCACTCGACGCACTCGACGCCGGTCGAAGTCCTCGAATCGAGGCATTCATGTGCAAACTGTTCGTTGCCGAGAAGGCCTTCACCATCGCCGACCACGCAGTTCAGATTCACGGAAAAGCCGGGGTCATCCGTGGTTCGGAGGTCGAATCACTGTTCCAGCGGTTGAGGATGTTCCGAATCCTCACCGGCTCCTCCGAGATTCAGAAGAACGGAATCGCGCGCCAATTACTCACCACCTGAACATCATTGATCCAAATGCGTATCCACTCCGTGCCCGCCCGGTCGTCTCGCGCTCGATGTGGCGGCCGGACGGGCACTCGACGCTTCAGAGGCAATCCCTGTGATCGAGAACGAACCGGACTACAGATTCAGCCTTGCCAACGAGCGAACTTTTCTGGCGTGGATTCGAACGGCGTTGGGGTTGTTGGCCGGCGGCGTCGCAGTCGGCCAATTCTACGGGTCTGAGAATGACAACAGCCTGAACAAACTTCTCGGAATCGTGTGCACCGTCGTGGCGTCAGCGATAGCGCTCGGCGCGCTCAGACATTGGAAAGCAGTCCAAACCGCAATGCGGCGTGATCAACCCCTCCCCAAGTCACCGATGATCACGCTTGTCGTCGGCGGGGTGTGCCTGGTCGCCGGCCTGTGTGTAGGGATGACGGTGTTTTGACGGATAACGAGGTTGTGGCGGAGAACGAGCCGCCCGGATTGCAACCAGAGCGAACACTGCTCGCCTGGCGACGCACCGCACTTTCCGCCTTGTCGGTGTCAGTGATTTCGGGCCGCGAAATCGTCCTGCACCCGTCAGTCCTATCCGTCGCAGTGTTCGTCACACTGCTCACCACGGCGGTCGGCATCACAGTGGGCACACGGGTGCGACATCGCCGATTCATACTGAACCCCAGGGATTCTCGAGAAATGCCACTCGCCATCATGGCAACCCTGGCGGCCGGCATCGCGATTGCCGGACTCGGCTCCAGCCTTGTTATCCAACTTTGAACCATAGATAGACAGAGTGTTTATTTATGTATATTCTCTCCATTAATGCTCGCTGTGACTCAGTGCACAGTCGACCGCCGCGCGCAGCTACACCGCGCCACGAAATCATCGGCGTATTTCGAGAGGGAACCCATGACCACAGAAGTTGCGTCACCTACCCAGTTTCAACGCGGTCGCCGGGGAAAGAATCTCGCACTCCTGACCGGCTCCACGGCAATGGACAACGCCGAAAGCAGCGTGACGTCCGTGCTCTTCCCTCTCATGCGTGAGGCCATGGGATTGTCATCGGCGGCGCTCGGCACGATCGTTGCAGTGGCCAAGGCCGTCGGGGTCTTCACGGCAATCCCCTGGGCGTTCCTTGCCCGACGATATTCTCGCAAGTCGGTACTTGCCATCTGTTCAGGGTTCTGGGGTGTCTGGGTAGTCCTGGCCGGATTGTCCGGCAGTTTCACTCAGTTTCTCGTCCTCTATGCGATCGGCGCCGCAGGTTTCGCCGGCGCCGGCTCGATTGCATTGTCCATCCTCGGAGATCTGTACGAGGACGCCCGGAGGGGCCGCGCAACGGGATTGGTATACGGCGGCGTCGCCGTCATCACCGGCGCGACCGCCCCGATATTCGGACTTTTGTCTCGCTTCGAAGATGGATGGCGCTACGGATACATCATCACCGGTGCAATCTGCATCGCCACCGGTGTGCTTATCATGCTTTTCCTCGACGATCCTGAATCCGCCGATGCACCCGCACAGACGACCACCGACGATCTCGGCTCCAAAGCAAGATTCTGGCGCGAAGGGATACGAGAGCTACTCGCTATCAAGACATTCCGATACTTACTCGTACAACGCGCATTCTCGGGCCAGAACGTCATCATGAGCTTCAGCATCGTATTTCTCGTCGAGGAGCACGGATTCACGACCGCAACGGCTTCGATCATCGCACCGCCCTTCGCAATCGGGTACCTGCTCGGCACGTTCGTCGGCGGACGAGTCAACGACGCAGTACACGTCAAACGACCCCGAAACGGCCGCATCATCATGCTTCAGGCCAGCCAACTCGGATTCGCGGCCGCAGCACTGATCGCTACGCAGATTTCCTGGAACAGCATCGGCGTCTACGCGGTCTTGTTCGGGATCGTCGGCGTCCTTCAAGGTCAGGTCCCAGTGGTCAATCGGCCGATTATCATGGCCGTAGTTCGTCCGGAACTGCGAGCCCTGGCCTTTGCCGTCTCCGTCTCGACAGTCGAAGCGCTGGCCTACGCCGGATACGCTGTCTTGGTCGGAACCATCGGCGACAGAATCGGATTGCAAGGCGCGCTCTTCATCGTCACCGTAGTACTGACCACCGTCAACGGGGTCGCTTCAGGCGCACTGTATCGCCCCTACGCCCGCGACAGTGCGGCCCTACTCTCCGGGCCATCCGCCAACCCACTACATGAACAGAATGCGCTTCGGCACTAGGCAATTCAGTTCATCAACTACGAACGCGGCAATCAACACTCCAACTCGGCAATCAAGACGGAAGTAGACCTCAGATGGCACAGAACATCGCAACGGATGACATCCCCTGGGCGCGCGGATTCACCGACCCGGCCGACGTGCGCCAACAAGCCACAACCATACGAGAGATGGTTGCGACTCGCCGTGTGTGGCGCGGCGACGGACCCAAATGGACCCTCCCGACCGACTACACGGATCTGTCCGGTGTCACGTTGAACCTTCCGGATCAGCCGAAGCAGACGGTGTCCGAGTTCCTCGCGGGTGCGCACAGTGACGGTATCGCAGTGCTACATCGGGGACGCATCGTGTACGAGAGTTACTTGCACGGTTGCAAACCGCACGAACCGCACCTCAATGCATCGATGGCGAAATCCTACGTCGGTTTGATGGCTGCACTGGTCGAAGCACAAGGATTGTTCGACCGCGACGATCGGGCGTCGAAATTCATTCCCGAGTTGGCAGGAACTGCGTTCGGAGACAATCGGATTCAGGACCTTCTTCACATGGGCACTGATGTAACGTACGGCGGTCGGCCGTTCCATCGCACCATCGAAGCCAGCCGTTTCTGGGCCGTAGTCGCCCCGAAGCTGCGCCCCATGAATTACCGCGGCCCGGAGACCATTCTCGAGCACCTCGCCACGGCACGCACTGCGGGCCCGACCGGCGTCGAATTCCGCTACGAGAACGGCAATGTCGAGACTGTCGGAGAAATACTGCGCCGCGTGACCGGAACTTCACTCGCCGAACTACTCAGTGAGCTGGTCTGGTCAAGAATCGGAGCCGAAGAAGATGCGTTCTACATAGTCGACTCCGCTGGAACGGAAATGGCGGCGGGCGGATTCAGTGCGACCCTTCGAGACGTGGCCAGAGTGGGTGAGATGATTCGTTGTGACGGTGCCGTCGAGGATCGTCAGGTGATCCCACCGCACATCGCGCGATCGATGACCGCGGGAGTGCCCGCAGGCTATCCTTCGGAGGTCAGAAGCCCGCGTGCCCCTGTCGATTCCCCCGCGACGATGAGCTACCACGACTACTGGTGGATCCTCAATGATCCGTTCGGATCGTTCATGGCAAGCGGAATCCATGGCCAGAGGCTCTTGATCTCACGCGACCTGGAGTTTGTGGTCGCGCATTTCGGAGCCCACATCCTTTCGCCTGCAATCGACACCCCGAACTTCGTACCCGCGTTCCTTCAGATCGGCACTCACTTGGTATCGAACGCTCGCGGAGCGGTCCCCGTCAGCTGAGGTTTCCTCACGCATTCAACCTGCGGCGGCTTCGAGCTCACTCAAGGATTCCTCGAGATGGCCGAGGAGCCGCTGCAAGTGCGGAACATTGCGGCGGCAGCCGACGAGCCCGAACTGCATGGTGTCCGCGTAGCCGATGACGGTGATGTTCATCGCCTGCCCGTCCAACGGAATCGATGCCGGGTAACAGCTCTCGAGTTTCGCGCCATTCCAATAGCGCGTCGTTGTCGGGCCGGGGACGTTGGAAATCACCAGATTGAAGACTGGACGCCCAGTGATCAGTCGGGATGAACCAGGGATCAGCGGCAGCCCGAGACCCGCGACGTTCAATGCACTGAGCGCCGTGATCTGCAGGGGCGTCAGGCCCGACATCAGGGACTTGGCGCTACTCATCGAGTCGTGAACTCTCTGAAGTCGGGCCGCCGGATCTGCCAATTCGGTTGCCAGATCACACAACACCGCACCTACGGCATTGCCGGAAGCCTCACCCTCTTCGCCTTTGCGAAGGGATACCGGCACCATCGCGATCAACGGTTTGTCCGGCAACTCGTCCAGTTCGATCAGGTATCGCCGTAGCGCACCCGCGCACATTGCCAACACCGCATCGTTGAGCGTCACGTCTGCAACGCAGCTGACCTTGCGCAGGCGCTCGATCGGCCACGACTGCGCGGCGACACGCCTCGCTCCGGTGATCGGGACGTTGAAGATCGATTTCGGGGCAGCAAACGGCAACGGTGCGACGTGGTCCTTCACTGCCGAGGCAGCGGCGTTCACTATCGCAGGGCCGACCCCGACCACATCTTGCACAGTCTCGATCACGGAGCCCACCCGCCTCTGCAGGTCCAGCCAGCGACCGGCACGAACTCGCCCCGAAGAAGGTCGTTGCGCCCATGGAGGCATCGAATGTCGATCGTGCGGATCCGACGAGAGGCTGCGGTACCACGCCTGAACAGCAGACACACCATCCATGAGCGCGTGGTGCGTCTTCATGTACACGGCAACTCGGCCGTCGGCGAGACCTTCGATCACGTACGCCTCCCACAGCGGCCGATGCCGATCGAGCAGCGTGCCGTGGAGCATGGAGGTCAGCTCGAGCAACTCGCGGACTCGCCCCGGCTTGGGCAGCGCGAGCAACCGGACGTGATATTCGAGATCGACGTCCTCGTCCTCCGTCCAACGCACCGGCGCGAAGTTCGACAAGAACTGCACCGGCTTGCGGCGAAAGAGTGGGCGAATCGAGTCGACGTCGGTGAGCGAACGGTAGAGCGATCTTGCGAATTCGCCGTCGTCCCCTTCCGGCGGAACGAAAAGCGACAGGCCACCGACGTGCATGGGATGCTCCCGTGACTCCATCAGAAGGAACATCGAGTCGAGCGGCAGCATCAGCGTCATGGCGATCCGTTCTCTCGGGCGGCTGCCCGGAGTACCGATCAGCCGCTGTTCGACAAAGTTACTCGCCCTGACTTCCCACATTGGTGACTCCGACAAAACATTGCCCCCTCGATTTCGACAGGAGTCCGATATTCCCGTCGACGAACGCCTTTTCGGGTCGAAGCACCTCACAGCGATTCGCGGGTGATGACGAGACACAGAGCACTGCAACAAATTTCCATCCTCACAGCCACAAGTAGTAGCGGAGGCGATCGCAGTAATACTTTTGTCGGAATTGTTTCAAATTGTCTGTACATCCAAGTCACACGTGACTACCGTCACTCATCATCACAATCCCGACTGGTCGGTTGTACCCAAAGGAGAAATACATGTCCCGACGTTCGACGTCGCGTGGGCTTTTCGGCGCACTCGCCACCGCAACTGTGTTCGCCACCGCCGCTGCGGCGGGAAGCATGTCAGCAAGCACTGCAGGAGCCGCCCCGGCAGCGGAGATCCCCTTCGGCGGTTGGGATTCATGTCCGATCGACAATCCCGAGACCAGCACCTGTATGGACGTCACGGTCACCGGCGGAAACATGAAGATCGGCAAGCTTTCCGTCAGCATTCCCGCCGGGGCGATGCGCATCGCAGGCGGAGTTGCATACCGGGAGAATCCAGAGGCTGAATTCGGATTCGACCAAGTATTCATCCCGCCGAACGACAACAGTCGGGGGATCTACGCCAAACCCATCGACATCCCCGGGGGCGCACTCGGAATCGACCTGCCATTCAACAATCTCTTCGGACTGAACAAGGCTTCGGCCACCGTAGAGTCGACGTCTGCACTCCCCACCGTGGACGCATTTCAGCTTGGTGTGAAACTACCCGTCAAACTGAAGATCGCGAACCCTCTCCTCGGCGGCAAATGCTACCTGGGCTCGGACAACAACCCCGTCCAACTCAACTTGGATGTGACCGAATACGGTGTCCTCGAAGAGGTTCCAGGTTTCCCGGATACTGCCGTCGTTCGAAACACCGGGCACACCGGACAGCCCTTCGCGGTCCCGACAGCTTCCGGATGTGGCCCGTTCGGCGTTCTGAATCCAATCGTCAACTGGCGCGCCGGGCTTCCCTCGTCCACCACGTCCAACTCCCTCGCCACGACGAGTGACGTCTACAACATCGGTGCCGACAGCCTCAGGCCCCAGCCGGCCGGCTCACCCGAACCCGCTGCCGTCGTTGCCGAACGTAGCGCCAAATAAGTAGTCGGACTTCATTCATCTCCCGCTTCGGTGGCGTCGAGTAACGCGGCAAGGGCGCGGTGGAGCTCGGCGAGTTCCCGCCCTCCGGTTTTCGTCAGCACTTCCGTATTCTTTGCATCCAACTGGCGGACAATGTCTATAGCGAGCTCTATGACTCGTTTGCCCTCGTCACTGAGATCGAGGCGAACGGCTCGCGCATCGCGACTATCGCGTTCACTGACGACAAACCCGCTCTTCTCCAACGCTCGCACGAGCTTGGATATGTAGATTCGCTGCAATCCTGTGTGCGCTGAGAGTTCTCGCTGACTCGGCCCCTCCCCCGTACTCACCAGACCATGCAGAGACGCGAGCACTGAATACTGGGCGTGAGTCAACCCCAGGTGCGCGATCGCTCGGTCAACCCCCGCCCGCCAGCGCAAGCCAAGGTGCCACACCAGCGACCCTGTCGTCCATGTTTCTCGATCTTGCATACAAATAGAATACATGGCTACTATCTCAATTAGAGTATATGGAAACTATTTGAGGAGTCGCAATGCCCACAATTCCCGTGCTCGACTCGACCATGGCCTACCGCTCGCGCGGCGAAGGACCACCCTTCGTACTCATCCACGGAAACCCCACATCCTCGCACTTGTGGCGAAACATCCTGCCGCAGATAGGAAATCTAGGCCGCGCACTTGCCCCTGACCTCATCGGAATGGGGCAGTCAGGCAAACCGCCAATCAACTACGGCTTCCTCGACACCGCCCGCTACCTCGACGCCTGGTTCGACCAGATGGAACTCGACGACGTCGTACTCGTCGGACACGACTGGGGCGGGGCACTTGCACTGGACTGGGCTGCCCGCCACCCCGATCGCGTCCGAGGTGTGGCCTTCTTCGAAACGATCCTTCGTCCGATGACCTGGGACGAACACTTCCCGGGAGAGGCACGGGCACGGGTGGAAGCTCTGAGGGACTCCGACACAGGAGAGACGAAGGTACTCGACGAGAACTTCTTTCTCGAAATAGCGCTTCACAGAACGGTTCTCGGTGAAATGACCGAAACCGATGCCGAGGCCTATCGCTCCCCTTATCCGTCACGAGAGAGTCGCCGACCCCTTCTCGAGTGGCCACGATCCTTCCCCATCGAAGGAACTCCCGGTGACGTGAATGCACGTGTGGCGGCGTACAGCGATTGGCTCGCAGAAAGCACCGACGTACCCAAACTTCTTCTCACCTTCAGCGGCCCCGCAGAACTTCTCATGATCGGACCTGACGAAGTCACGTGGAGCCGATCGAATATCGCAAATCTCGAGGTGGAACAGTGCGGTCCCGCAGGACATCTCGCCCCCGAGGATCAGCCTGCGGCCATCGCGGCGGCGATCACCGAATGGACAGAGCGGCAACACTGTTTCAACCGCGAGTGACGTGGGACCGTCGCCAAGTACTCTGAGCGCCGGTTTCCCCGACCCATGCGGTAGCGATCCAGACGATGCTCCGAAATATGGGACCGACACCACCTCCGCCGGATTTGTCCGATATAACTAACTGGCGAGTACGCCGGTTGGGACGAGGTCGAGAACGAGGGGGCGTGTGTGGTGAACGAGGACGGGTTGGGGCGAACGTCAGGATCGGGGGCTCCACACCGGGTGGGCGGCTTTCTCTATCACCGCAACGGCGACCGGTGGGAGTGGTCGGACGAAGTTGCACGGATTCACGGATACGAACCCGACCAAGTAGCTCCGACGACAGAATTGATGCTCTCGCACAAGCATCCCGACGACCGAAGACACGTTGCCCAGACACTGCACGCCATCCGCACTTCAGGCGGACCGTTCAGCAGCCGCCACCGCATCATCGACACTGCAGGGGATACTCACTCGGTAATCGTCGTCGGCGACAGCGTCGTGGACGAGTCGGGTGCCGTGGTCGGCAGCTCAGGCTTCTACATCGACGTCACCGAAACCCTCGACAGCACGGTGAAAGCGTCTGTCGACGTGCTGGTCAACGAAATCACCGCTTCTCGCGGAGTAATCGAGCAAGCCAAAGGCATGCTCATGGTGATCTACGGCATTTCGGCCGATCGCGCCTTCGACATACTCGTGTGGCGTTCTCAAGAGACCAACGTGAAACTCCGGGATGTTGCCGAGCAGTTGATAGTTCGAACGCTTGACGACTTCCGGGTCCCGACACTACTGCGGACCCGATTCGATCACGTGCTGTTACAGGGTTGAATGACAACAGGGTTGAGGGATCTGCTCAAGGCGGTTCCCGTGGCTGGCTGCTCAACCTCGAGGAACCTCGCCCGCATTGATTCCGGGACGGTCCGATGCGGCCTATCCCCGTTGTTACCCAACGCGGAGTAAAAGGAAACTACTCGTCGTCAGACTTCTCGCCGGAGGTCTCCTCGACCAGTTCAGGCGCCTGTTCTCGCGTTGCCATTCCCCCGTCGCCGCCCTTGTCCACGGGTCCTGGGTGCCCACCCTTGGGCGACTGGTCGTTGTCGTCTTTGTCGGTCATGCGATCGTCCTCATCATCTCGTCGTCTCAGTCCTGGAGCCGGTGCAAAGAGACCGGGACCCAGCTCCATCTCAATCTAACGCGCTCAGGACTTCTCGCAACCCTCACCGATTTTGTTTGCATTTCAGTGCTTTCGGGCAGGTGACTGCGAACAGCATTTCCACGATGAGAGGTCGATCCCAGTGCGCGCAGTGACTTGGCAAGGCAAACGGAAAGTAAGCGTCGATACGGTTCCGGACCCGAAGATCGTCGAACCCACCGACGCGATCATCAAGGTCACCACGACGAATATCTGCGGATCCGATCTGCACCTGTACGAGACTCTGGGTGCGTTCATGAATGCCGGCGACATTCTCGGCCATGAACCGATGGGAATCGTCGAAGAAGTCGGTTCGGAAGTCACGAATCTCGAGATAGGTGACCGCGTCGTGATTCCGTTCCAGATCTCGTGTGGCAACTGTTTCATGTGCGATTCGAGCCTCTACACACAGTGCGAGACGACGCAGGTCCGCGATCAGGGAACGGGCGCAGCATTGTTCGGCTTCTCCGAGCTCTACGGCTCGGTGCCCGGCGGGCAGGCTGAGTACCTCCGAGTACCGCAAGCACATTTCACACACATCAAAGTTCCCGAAGGTCCCGCGGATTCGCGATTCGTCTACCTCTCCGACGTGCTCCCCACCGCTTGGCAGTCGGTCGAATACGCCGACATTCCGCCGGGTGGGTCCGTGACAATCCTCGGCCTCGGACCGATCGGTGACATGGCGGCTCGTATCGCCCACCACAAGGGGTTTCGAGTAATCGGTGTGGACCGTGTACCCGAACGCCTTGCGCGCCTTGCCGAACGCGGCATCGAGACCCTCAACCTGGACGACTACGGCAGCAAGATCGGCGATGCCATCAGAGACGCGACAAACGGCCGCGGAACCGATTCGGTGATCGACGCTGTCGGTATGGAAGCGCACGGGTCTCCGATCGGAAAGCTCGCGCAGCAGTTCGTCGGACTCCTTCCCGATGCTCTTGCCGCGCCTGCGATGCGTAACGCAGGAATCGATCGCCTTGGCGCTGTCTATTCGGCCATCGACATCGTTCGGCGCGGCGGAACCATTTCTTTGATCGGTGTCTACGGCGGAATGGTTGATCCGCTGCCGCTGATGACCATGTTCGACAAGCAGATTCAGCTCAGGATGGGCCAGGCGAACGTCAAGAAGTGGGTAGAGGACATCATGCCCCTGCTCACTGACGACGACCCACTCGGTGTCGACACCTTTTCCACCCATCAGCTGCCGCTCGATCAGGCGCCACACGCCTACGAGATCTTCCAGAAGAAGCAGGAAGGCGCGGTCAAGATCCAACTGAAACCGCACCTGTAGTTCAACGCCGATCAGGTCGACGGTTCATCCGCCACGTCCTCATCTTGTTCGCGAAACCACCGATCGTCATACCACCTCACACACGCTGGACAGAAAGAACCTGAAACCGAAATGGCTCGCGAACTTACCGTCTCCGACAGCATCGTCGTCAGCTCCGACGCGCTTTCCCTCTACGAGGTCATCAGCGATCCCACTCGTATGGGTGCCTGGAGTCCCGAAAACATAGGCGCAACCTTGCGGGGAGACCGCGAAAGCGCTTTCCTGGGCATGGAGTTCGACGGGCACAACAAGCGTGGGCGCGCGCAGTGGACCACGCGATGCACAGTCACCGCTGCCGAGGCCGGGAAGCTCTTCGAATTCCGTGTTCACAAGATCGGCCTCAGTACTCCCCGGATCCCCGCCTCTATCGCAACCTGGCAGTACCGATTCTCGCCGGTGCCCGACGGAACCCGAGTTACCGAAACGTGGACCGACGACAGGCGCGGCTGGCCGGACTTCGCCGCCGACATGTTCGACAAAATTGCCACCGGAGGAAAAACCTTCGCCGACTTTCAGCGCGGCAACATCCGCAAGACGCTCCTGAACCTCAAGAACGCAGTTGAGCAGGAGGTTTCCGGAATCGAAGGCAACGTCGGCTGACCGGCCGACACCATTTGTGGCAGTTTCTGCCACTTTTGGTACAGTGCGGATATGGCAACAGCCCGCCGCACTGCACTACTTCTCCGCGTCTCGCAGAGTTGTGCTGCCGCTTTCGTCGAACGCGGCGACACTTCGGCGACCATCGCGGAGCTCGCCGAGCGGGCAGAAATCTCCGAGCGAACGTTCTACCGTTGCTTCGCCACCAAAGAGGAGAGCATCTGGCCGATGCTCGACGAGGGAAACCGCAGTCTGGCCACCGCACTCAGCGCGCAAGCCCGCGAATTCGGGCTCGCAGCGGCTGTGAAGAATGCTTTTATCGCATCGGTCGGCGAGTCCTTCGAGCCGATGACCCGGTCACTGATGCCCATCATCTTCGGTGATGCGGCACTCCGGAGAGTTTGGGAATCAGCAACTTTCGAGACGATGGAACTGATCCGCCCAGAAGTCGCACGCCTGATCGACCGTCCGGAAACCTCGCTCGACACCACAGCGGCTTCGGGCCAGGCAACACTTGCGGTAGTCGCCGCACTGCGTGAGATGGCAGACCTCCGGACGCCCGCACCCGAGGCCATCACCCGCGCGCTCGGGGCGTTCTCGAAGCCATATCTCGCAACACCTACAGGTAAGGAACAATCATGACTCAGGATCTCTCCGGAAAAATCGTTCTCGTCACCGGCGGCGCACGCGGCCTGGGCGAGGCGTTTGCCCGCGGCATCGTCGCGGGCAACGGCCGCGTCGTCATCGGCGACCTACTCGACGACGACGGTCGAGCAGTGGCCGAATCTCTCGGCGACGCAGCGCGTTACGTTCACCTCGACGTCACTGATCCAGCGTCTTGGAAGTCCGCCGCCGAGTACGCGGTATCCGAGTTCGGCGCGATCAACGGTTTGGTCAACAACGCCGGAATCTCGGCGTCCGGCCAGACAGTCGCCGAGGAACCACTCGAGACGTTCCAGCGCATCATCCAGATCAACCTGGTGTCCGTGCACACCGGTATCCACACGGTGGTGCCGTTCATGAAGGCAGCCGGCGGCGGATCCATCGTGAACATCTCCTCGGCCGCCGGCCTGATGGGCATGGCTCTGACCAGCGGTTACGGCGCAGCCAAGTGGGGCGTGCGTGGGCTGAGCAAGATCGCCGCCGTCGAACTCGGCCGCGACAAGATCCGGGTCAACTCGGTTCACCCCGGCATGGTCCTGACGCCCATGACTGCACCGACGGGTATCAGCCTCGAAGAGGGCGCATTCCCCAACAATCCGTATCGCCGTGTCGGTCGCCCGGAGGAGTTGGTCGGCGCGGTCACCTACCTGCTTTCCGACGATGCCTCGTACACAACGGGTTCCGAGATCGCCGTCGACGGCGGTTGGACTGCCGGCCCGTCGATCGAATACATCGCCGGCCAGTAAGGGAGGGATCCGTTCCCGCCCGAATCTGCGCATTCCGAACGCCCTCAGGGGAATACCAAGCTCTCCCTGATTGCATTCGGAGAAGACAACTTTCGCAGTCGCCGCAGCGCCCGATGCAGGTTGAGCGACACCTCGTCTGTCGTACGGGCAAGCGACGTTGCGGTCGCCTTTGTATCGAGCCCGACGATCAGCCGCAACACCAGGACATCGCGTTCGACAATCGGGAGCGTTGTCGGAGGCGGGAGCGATCCACCGCTGAACCCGTCGGATGCCGCCCGAGCAATCGCGATGCTTGTACTCGCGTACAGCACGCGTAGAAAAGGCTGATACGTCTCCGATCCGTCGCACACTGCCGTGAGAACGGCGACGCACGCGGCATCCGCGGCGGAATCGGAAACGGCCTGATCAAGCTCGGCGCGGCACCGCAGCACAACCATCGGATGAAACGCCGCATACAAACTGGCCATGGACTCACGGCTACCGCTCCGCGCCGCGGCGGCCAATACATCCAGCGAGCCTTCCTGCAACATGGGCTCACATCTCTCTTTCTCGACGGGACATTCGTTGTGCGGTCCGAGAGATCAACTGGAACCGAACGGTCCCACGAAGTGGTTCCGGCGGATGGTCATGCCACGATCAATCCCCTGCCCGAAGGATTCTCGAGGCTCTCTCTCAGCCCTGAGGCACACACCAGTGAAGTCCTGCATCCTTGCCGCTCACTGGCACTGACCTGGCAAATTCCTGGCAGGATGCTGATTCAAACCGAACGCCTTGCACTGCAGAATTTTTCGATCCGGTCAGCGTGTATTTGCTGCTCCAAGTCCGACCGTTCCGTTCCAGGCGACGAGGGGTCACACGGGCGTAGGGTCGAGAGAGTTCGGCTCAGTCGTCAAGAGCGGAAGGACACCCAGACAATGCGGAGCGATGGAGATACGTGGGACATCGTCAGTAGCGTCGGACTTACTGCGCTGGCAGTGGCAACGTTCCGAGCACTGGAGAGCACCCGTCCGGACGCGATCATCGAAGACAAGTTCGCATCGTGGTTCGTAGAAGCTGCATCCGAGCCGCATTTCACAGCTCTTCTGAAAGATCCCACGCTCCTCGAGGACACCCCCTTCGGCGGTTTCATGGGGTTGCGAACCAGGTTCTTCGACGAATTCTTCTCGTCGTCAACCGAATCCGGAGTAAGGCAGGCGGTAATCGTTGCAGCAGGGTTGGATTCGCGTGCGTACCGGCTGGATTGGAGCTCAGGATCGACGGTATTCGAAGTGGATCAGCCAAAGGTGCTGGAGTTCAAAGCCGAAGTGCTCGCGGCGCACGACGCCCAGCCGAAGACCGATAGACGCACTGTGCCTACTGATCTGCGAAACGACTGGCCGGCCGCACTCGAGGCGGCTGGTTTCGACCCGAACGAACCCACGGCCTGGTCGGCGGAAGGCCTGCTCGCCTATCTCCCCGGCCCGGCCCACGACGCCCTGTTCGAGCGGATCGACAAACTCTCGGCCACCGGTAGTCGCTTGGCGGTGAACGACTTTCCGGCCGGAACCGACCCGAGCAAGCTTGCGGCCATCAGATCCAAGTACTTCGCCAAGGACCCGTTCGGAGACCTGGACATTTCGCAACTGTTCTACAGCGACAAGCGATCCGATCCGGGCCAGTGGTTGGCTGAACACAATTGGACTGTCCGACGCTTCAGCTCGGTCGAGTTGGCAGAACTGTACGATCGCCGGATCCCCGAACTCCCCGAAGAAATCGCAGCGCTGTCAACGCAACCCTCCTTTTTGGCCGCGACCAAGAACTAGCTCTCTCAGTCATCACGAAAGTTTCTCGAGTGCAGCCTTTCTCCCATTTGTCCAGCTGCAAGGTGCGTGTCACCACTACAAGTGGTTGACGGTACTCCAGGATGAAGCGATTCAGTACCTCAGGCTGAGTATGTCTACACCTCAGACGGACGCGCGCCGAAGAGAATGCTGATGAAATAAGTCCATGAATCTCGAACACACACGCAGGAAGAGTCGTCCACTCACGTTGGTGGCACTTGCCTCCGCAGCGGTATTCGCCCTTGCCGCATGTACTTCCGGGACCGATTCCGCACAAACCTCCGAAAACAGCACAAAGGTCTCCGCCACCGAGGCACCCGCAACGGTCACGATCCCTGACAGCGCCGTCGGCAAGCAGATCACCTGGCTTCTCAGCGCGGTCAACACGAGCACACCCTTGACCCAAGAAGGAATCGCCGAGCATTTCGGGCCCACCGCACCTGTTGTCCTGACACCTCCGGACTTCGACTCCATCCGAGCCGGACAGCCATGGACCACAGTGAATTACAGGGGAGGCGACACCGACGGCACAGTTTCCATCACCAGCACCACCGGCGGTGCGTTCGACATCAACGTCGTCGTCGACGGCAACGGGCTGATCCTCGGAATGGCGATCACACCGACCAAAGAAGATCATGTGCCGGCCGCATCGTGGCCAGAGCTCGAGGCAGCTGTCAAAGCGCTTCCCGCGCCGACCAATCTGACCGTCACCGAGGTCACCGAAGGAAAGAACGCCGCAGTCTTCAGTGTCGGCGACACCGCACCCCAGCCCACAGGGTCAACGATCAAGCTGTACGTTCTCGGCGCGGTCGCGGCGGCTGTCGAGAACGGGACACTCTCCTGGGATCAGAAACTCACGATCACCGACGACCTCAAATCGATGCCCGGTGGGACCCTGCAGGATCTGCCATCGGGAACTGAAGTCACGGTCCGGGAAACCGCCGGCAAGATGATCTCGATCAGCGACAACACCGCCACCGACATGTTGATCGCTGCTGTCGGGCGCGAGCAGGTCGAAGCCGAATTCGCGCCGATGGGCATGGCGGATCCTTCCCTCAACATCCCGCTCAAGCCGACCCGCGCACTGTTCCAACTCGGCTGGGGTGACGAAGGCGCACAACGTATCGCTTGGCGCGACGGAACTCCTGATGAGCGTCGAGCGATACTCGCGGCGCTGCCGGGTGGTCTGGTGGACATCCCGGCGTCAGCATTCACCACCCCCGCATGGCCTTTCGACATCGACTGGTTCGCCAGTCCGGCCGACCTGCGTGCCGCGTTGGTCTCGTTACAAGAGATGGCGAAGACCGAGAGCGGAGCACCGGTTCGAGACATACTCGCCGAAGATCCGGCGCTCAGCGACGAGTCCGCGAAATGGTTCACCTACGGCGGATTCAAGGGCGGCAGCTCCATCGGGGTCCTCGCGGGTGCCTATTACGTGGAACACGACGATCGTGCCTGGGTTGTCACCATGCAAACTCATGGTGACGACGCTGCACTGGTTGCCGACCCAGCTCTGTACTTCGATCCGGTCGACGACGCGATGCTCTTGATCCAGAAGGATGCAACCAGCTAGAGCGCACTTCCCAGCTCGACCACATATCACCGAAAGGCCTGTCCCGACAATGCGAATCGTTGGGGCAGGCCTTGTCATCCCTCAGGAGAGTACGACGCTCTCGAGTCTGTCGGCGATCGCTTTGCAGACGCCCCAGTCGAGTGCTGCACACCCGACCGACTTGAACACCGTGCGACCGTGACGCTCCACGCCGGATTCCATTACCGCGCCCAGTGATCGGAGGTCGGAGATGGGGAACTCTCGCTCGATTGCCGACCTGACTTCGCCCGATCCCTCCAGACATCCGGCTACGTCGTCGAGGACGGTGACCGTCGAAGCATCGATGAGCCCGGCAGGGAGTTCCGTCATCGACGGACGGAAGGATCCGACTGCATTGACGTGGACGTTTGCCGGCAATGCTTCCAGGTCGAACAACGGTGACGTGGCGCCGGTCGCGCAACACACCACGTCAGCATTTCCGACGCATTCGTTTGCCGATCCTGCTACCGAGAGCCGGAGTCCTGGATGCCTCACTTTTGCTTCGTCGACAAAGCGTTGTGCATGCGCGAGAGTCCGGCTGTATACCGAAATCTCCTCGAATTCCCTTACTGCGCAGCAGGAATCAAGTTGTGTCGCGGCCTGGGCGCCGGAGCCGAGGATCGCCAGACGCCGGACCTTTTCGGGCGCCAGCACGTCCGTTGCCACACCGGAGACCGCACCGGTTCGCAGCGCGGTGAACCGGTGGGCCTCCACGCTGAACCGCGGAAGTCCGGTGGCTCCGTCGTACCAGAGCACAGTTCCTTCGATGCGCCTGCTTCCGTCGATGTCGTAGATCGTCAGCGTCTTGACAACGGCGTCTCGGGTGGTCCGATGCAGTGCGGACATCACGAGCAACTGGCCGTCCGCCACGACCGTTCGCGGTGGTTGTTCGAGCCGCCCCTCGTGAAGTTCGGTGATGGCACTGGCCACCGCTGCGACGGCGACCCCGACGGGAATCAACGAGTCGAGCCTGGCGAGGGCGATGTGTGGAGCCACTGCATGATCTTCGATTTCCATCGTTTTCCGATTCCGTTTCTCGGGGTGTACTTCAGGGCTAGTTCACTGAAATTCCTTGACATCCAATCGGTAAGGTATTACACCTAATGCATCCTCGCAAGGCTCCGTACGAACCCGCCGTTCCGAACGAACGGCCCGAAGGTGGATCTGATGGACAAGACAATGACGCGGTTCTCGAGGCGTACCGCTCTGGTGGGAACTGCAACTGCACTCGCACTGGTTCTCGGTGGTTGTTCAGGCGCAGCTAAAGACGCCGGCGCCTCGTCCGAGGCCGCCGGCGAGCCGCAGCGGGGCGGTGAACTGCGAGTTTCGATCGGCGCAGAACCGATTGCACCTGCGTTCGACATGGGAACAATGGCCGTCACCTCGGTGGGCACAGCATCGATCGCTACCCTCGCGTACAACGGTCTGGTCGACTTCAAGGACGGTCAACCGGTACCCGAACTCGCTACGTCCTGGAAGCAGACCTCCCCCACGCAGTACGTCTTCACCCTCCGCGATGGTGTGAAGTTCACTGACGGAACGCCGTTCGATGCCGAAGCAGTCAAATTCAATCTCGATCGATTGCTCGACCCGAATGGAACCGGTGCGAACCTGCCGCCGTCTTTGGAATCGGTTGAGGTCAGCGCACCCCATGAAGTAACCATGAATCTCTCGACCCCCGCCGGTGGATTTGTCGCCTCGTTGCGCCGTGGACGGGTGATGATGATGTCCCCAACCGCCGTGACGCAGTACGCCAAGACCGACCCGTTCAAAGCTTCGGTGGGCACCGGTCCGTACAAGTTCGAGGAGTACAAGACCGGTCAGTACATCAGGCTCGTCCGCAACGACGATTACTGGGCTGACGACAACTACCTGGATTCGATCAAGATCTCGATCCTTCCCGACCCGACCACCTCGATGCAGGCATTCGTCAACGGGGAACTCGATGTTCTCGGTGTGACACCGGCCCAACTCGCACAAGTCAAAAGCCGAGGCAACTCGGTCATCAAGACGTCGATCAGCAACACGTTCAACTACGTCAGTTTCAACCAGGCGGTCAAGCCTTTCGACAACGTCGACGTACGCCGCGGGTTCTCTGCAGCGATCAACCGTGACGGTATCGCACAGGGCATTTACCAGGGATACGCCGATCCGGCGAGCGGGCCCCTCAGCCCGAAAATCGGCGATGCCTACTCGGACCTCTCCGGTCTTGCCTCACAGACGTTTTCAACAGACAAGGCAAAGGAATTCCTGAAGAACGGAAACTTCGACCTCGGTACGACGGTTCCGTTCAGCACCTTCACCCAGACTCCGTTCTCGACAGAAGCCGATGCGGTTGCCGAACAGCTCCAGAACGTCGGCATCAAGGTCGACCTGAGCAAAGAGGAGTTCGGATCCTGGGCTCAGAAGATCTACACAGCAAAGAATTTCACGGTCATGAACAGCGGTCAGACCACGGCCACCGTCGATCCCGACGAGATTCTCTACCCCTTGTTCCACAGTAAGGGCGATCTGAACGCCTCTTCGATCAACGATCCCGAACTCGACAAACTGCTCGACGCTGCTCGCGCCGAACAGGATCCGCAGCAACGGGCACAGATGTACCAGCAGGCATCCAAGCTGATCGCGGACAATGCCTACGCAGCGTTCACCGTGTACCCGCAGAAGATCGCCGCAACCAGCCCATCGGTCGGTGGATACGAATTCACGGACGGTGGCACCAATCCACTGTCGAGGGTTTGGCTCGCCAAGTGAGCGTGATCGAAGCGGTACCTGATTCCGATATGCCGCCGAAGGAGCGAGAGCCCGCGCCCTCGTCCGGCCGGCTGCGTCGAATCGCGCGCACCCTGTTGGTCAATGCCGCACAACTGGGAATCGTCGGACTCGCCGCAACATTCCTGATGTTCGTACTTCTTCGGACGATCCCCGGGGACCCCGCTCGCACAGTGAGCGGGCCGGGCGGATCTGTCAGTCCTGAGCAGATCGCACGTATTCGTTCCGAACTCGGTCTCGACAAGCCGGTGGTGGTCCAGTATTTCGACTGGCTGTCCGCCGCCGCTCGCGGCGACCTCGGAAAGTCGTTGGTGCTCAACGACTCGGTGACGACCTTACTGTCCGACCGCATCGTCGTAACACTCCAACTGGGCATGTATGCGCTTGGCTTCGCATTGTTGGTCGCGGTACCACTGAGCGTCCTCGCTTCGAGGTTCACCAGCGATCGCGCGAACCGGAGTGTCCGACTGGTCGGAACGCTGGGTATCGCAGTACCCAGCTTCTGGTTGGCTCTCCTGTTGATCATCGCGTTCCAAAACGTCTTGCCGACGTTTGGATACTCGTCGATCAGTGACGGTATCGGTGCGCATTTCCAACACATGATTCTTCCGACCATCGCGCTGGGTGTCGGTATGTCGACTCTGCTCTTCGAGACCACGCGCGCATCCTTGATCGGAACACTCAACTCCGATTACGTCCGGACGGCAAGGTCATTCGGGATTCCCGAGCGTCGCGTTTACTCTCGATACGCACTACGGAACGCGCTACTTCCCACCGTGACCATCGCCGGACTGGAGATGGGCGCGCTGATGGGTGGAGCGCTCCTCGTCGAAAATGCTTTTGCCGTACCCGGCATGGGCCGGCTCCTCGTTCAATCCGTCTTGGCTCGCGACTACACAGTGGTGCAGGGTTGCATCCTCGTGCTGGTCATCGTTGTCGTATCCGTAAATCTTCTGATGGATGTCGTCTATTCCTTCATCGATCCCAGAGTCAGGACCGACAATGACTGAGTCATTCGGGGCTGCGCTTTCCCCGTCTTCGCCAATCGCGCCGCGAACCCGTCAGCGGCGTCGATTCATGGCCCGCATTCTCTCCCTACCCGGACAGAAGCTGGCGTGGAGCATTCTGTTCCTACTGGTGTCAGCTGCCGTGCTCGCACCTGTACTCGCGCCGCACTCCCCCAACGTCCAAGATCTCACGTCGACTCTCGCCCCACCCAACGGTGAGCATCTCCTCGGCACCGATGATCTGGGTCGAGATCAGTTGAGCCGTCTACTGTTCGGACTCCGCACCTCACTCGCCATCAGTGCTGCAGTGACATTGGGCGTCATGATCATCGGGCTACCACTCGGAATGCTGGCAGGCTTCACCCGTGGAATTGCGAATACCGTCATTGCCCGGGTCATCGACGTCGGGCTGGCTTTGCCTTCATTGCTGCTCGCACTGGCGCTCATCGCCGCAATGGGAGCGGGGGTCACCAGTACGGTCATCGCTCTCGTTGCGGGCTACACGCCGTATCTCGCACGGGTTACACGCAGTGTCGTACTCAAGATTCGTGAAGAGGAATACATCGACAGCGCAGCCGTGAGCGGAGTTCCGACCTGGCGCATCATCGTTCGGCACGTCACGCCGAACATGATCGAATCAGTGTCGGTTCAGCTGACCCTGATCTTCGCCTTCACCGTTATCGCCGAAGCCGGGCTCAGCTTCGTCGGCCTCGGCATCCAGCCACCGACCTCGTCTCTGGGCAACATGCTCGCCCTCGGGTCGACCCACAGCATCGACCTGCCTTTGATGTCGATAGTCCCCGGATGCACCATCGCCCTCGTCGTCATCACTTTGCTGGTCTGTGGAGACGGCCTTCGCCACGCGCTCGACCCGAGGAGCAACCGATGACGATACCGCTGCTGTCGATCACGGATCTCCGTGTAGCACTGGCAGACAATCCCGCACTGCGACCAGTGGACGGAGTCAGCTTCCACATAAATTCGGGTGAGAGCGTCGCACTGGTCGGTGAGAGCGGCTGCGGCAAATCAGTGACGTCGTACTCCGTACTCGGCCTCCTCGAAGGCTCCCTGGCGGCACATGGAGAGATGGTCTTCGACGGCCGGCAATTCGACATGTCCGACCGTGGTGCGCTGGCCCCGCTTCGAGGCACCGACATTGCGATGATCCCCCAGGACCCCGGAACCTCGCTGAACCCAGTGGTGAGCATCGAACGACAACTCGGCGATCTCGTACGTATACATCACAAGGTCACCAAACGCATTGCAGGCAAACGAGTACACGAACTGCTTGCCCGAGTCGGGATTCCGGCCCCGGATCGGGTCGCCGGTGCCTTTCCTTTCGAATTGTCCGGTGGGATGCGCCAACGTGTACTCATCGCAATGGCTCTGGCCTGCGAACCGACGATGCTCATCGCCGACGAGCCGACCACCGCATTGGACACAACAGTGCAAGCGCAGATCATGGATCTGTTGCACAGTCTCATCGAAGACGAGGGGATGTCCATGATGTTCATCTCGCACGATCTCGGGCTGGTTGCACAACACTGCAACCGGGCGTACGTGATGTACGCGGGCAAGATCGTCGAATCCGGATCCGTCGACAACGTACTGCGTGAACCGGAGCATCCGTACACGCACGCACTGGTCGACTGTTTGGAAAGCATGAACTCGGGTGCTCGGCGTTTGAAGACGGTACGAGGGATCGTGCCGCCGTTGTCTGACCGAAACCACGGTTGCCACTTCGCCCCACGCTGCGACCGTGCGGGCAACGAATGCCTTTCAGGCTCGCCCGAACTCGAAAGAAGTGGACACAATCTCGCGGCCTGTCTCCACCCGATGACCGGCTCACATCAGCGCGTCTTGGCAAGTGAGGTGGCTCGATGACCAAACACCAGTTAGTTTCCACACACGAAGTGGCCCGCTTGGAAGGGATCACCCATTCCTTCCGGACACGTCTGGGCGGCCGCGCCGTGCAGGCGCTTCGGGGCGTCGACCTGTCGATCCCGGCAGGGCGGTCTCTCGGACTGGTCGGTGAAAGCGGAAGCGGCAAGTCCACTCTCGGTCGAGTTGTGACCGGCCTGCTCGAGCCGTCCGGTGGCAACCTGCAAATACTGGGGCAGCGTGTCACCGGCAAGTCCTCTCGCAAGCGAACCCCGGGATCGGTGCAGATGATCTTCCAGAACCCGCGCGCATCGATAGATCCGAAGCTGCCGATCTGGCGTGCCGTCGCCGAACCACTACGCATAGGCGGGCATTCGGCGCGTCGCCAGGACGTCGACGATTTGCTCGACCGTGCCGGACTGAGCGCTTCGTACGGAGACATGTACGCACACCAACTTTCGGGTGGGCAGTGCCAGCGAGTGGCGATCGCACGCGCCGTCGCAGCGAAACCGAAACTCATCGTCGCCGACGAACCTGTCTCCGCCCTGGACGTTTCGGTGCAGGCGCAGATTCTCAACCTCCTCAAGGACATTCAAGAGGACTCCGGAACATCCTTCCTTTTCATCAGTCATGATCTTGGAGTCGTTCGATTCTTCTGCGACGAGGTTGCCGTCCTGTATCTGGGTCAGGTGCAGGAGTACGGTTCGACCGAGAGCATTCTGACCGACCCCGCACACCCGTACACACGCGCATTGGCCTCGGCATCGCCGACACTGTTCTCCGAAGCTGCGCGAGAGCGAATCATCCTCACCGGCGAGCCCCCGAAGCCTGACAACCCGCCGGGCGGCTGTGTCTTTCACGAGAGATGTCACCTACGCATCGGCGCGATCTGCGACACGGTTTCGCCCCCGACCTATTCCACGCCGTCAGGTGAGGCGCGTTGTCATCTTTACGCCCCGCCCAATTCCGCGAGTTCATGAACACGTCACTGCCTTGACCGAAACATTCTCCTTCACACCAACCCCCGGAACGGAATACCATGAGCACCAATCCCCTCAGGATCCTCGCCTCCATCGCCGACGTGTGTGACGACGCAAACGCCACCGTTGCGTTTCACGTCCGCAGCCTCGACGGAAACCTCGAAATCGGTTCCGGCGCCGATGCACGTTCGGTGACCGCCTCGACCTACAAAGTCCCCGTCATGCTCGAGGTCGCCGCCCAAGCATCCGAAGGACGCATACAACTGGCCGACCGAATCAAGGTCCCTGCAGACAGGCGCACCATCGGGCCCTCCGGGATTTCAGCGATGACGGACGACGTGGAAGTATCCATCCGGGACTTGGCCCTGCTCATGATGCAGGTCAGCGACAACACCGCCACTGACATTCTGCAAGAGATGGTAGGTACCGAGAACATCATGAGCCGACTCCGCGCGCTCGGATTGAACTCGACCTCCATCACCACCGATTGCGAAGGCATCATTTCGCTTGCTCTCCAGGAACTCTCGACCGATGAATACGCAACTTTGCAGAACACCTCCACCGGCAACCCGTTCGGGCTTCCCGAGGACGAGTTCGTCGCGGCCATCGCAGCAGGCGAGTCGTTGAACGCGCGCGGCGGTAACACCAGTACCCCTCGTGAGATGACCGAACTGCTCAGCCTCATCTGGACGGACAAGGCTGCAGACGCCGAAGCCTGCGCAGAAGTACGCCGAGTGATGGGCCTGCAGTTCGCGCCTCACCGCCTCTCCTCCGCGTACGTCGACGGACCGACGATCTCCGGCAAAACCGGCACGTTCCTTGCCGGGGTTCGCAACGAGGTGGGCGTCGTCGACTTCGGCGACGAGGATCTCTACGTTGTAGCGATCTTCCTGAGGGACAAGAACAACTACATGCGTAACAGCAAGGTGGACGCGGCAATCGGGAAGATCGCCGCACTTGCGATCGACAGCCTTCGGAACGCAAGCCGCGACGCCGCTGCGACGGCGGTAACAGCCTGATGAGCCCTACGCTCGGCGCACCCCCCTCGATGGCGGAGATGACGTGGACCCAGATGCAGGAGGCGATGAACGACGGGATCCGCAACGTCATCTTCGCGGTGGGAGCGACCGAACAACACGGCCCGCACCTGCCTCTGTCCACGGACACCCTGATCGGCACTGCCACTTCGCTTGCCGTCGCCACACGGATCGGGGCGACAATGGTGGCGCCCACCATCGCGTTCGGAGTTTCCCCGCACCACATGTCGTTTCCCGGAACGGTCTCTCTGCGCGAGGCGACGTTTCTCGACGTAGTCGAAGATTACGTTCGCAGTCTCGCCGCTCATGGGTTCGACAATATCCTCGTCATCTCGAGCCACGGCGGCAACTTCGAACCCCTCGCGCATCTGATCGAGAGAGTCGGACCCCGGATCGGCGAGACACGGTTTCATGCGCACACCGATCTTCTCCAGTTGCTCGCAGCTTTCGAAGCAGTGGCTGAGGAGGATTCGATCTCTCCCGAGGCCTGCGGTTCTCATGCCGGCGATTTCGAAACATCGATAGTCCTCGCACTGCGACCCGACCTCGTCGACATGAACGCCGCCGAGCCCGGATTCCTTGGACGCTTCGACAAGGACACTGCCACCGCGTTGTTCGACGGCGGGACAAAAGCATTGTCGGTGAACGGTATCTTGGGCGACCCCGTCGCCGCACTGGAGTCACGCGGCGAACGGTACCTCGAATCACTGACCACCGTTGTCTCGGAGTACTTTCGTACCGAGATCGCCCAGCACGAGGGACGCAAAAGATGACTGTCGACGTACAGCGGGTGGTTCAGGCCGAACTCGACGCAATGGTCGCCGCAGACACCCAACTCGGCATCCAGGTTGCGGTGTACCAGCACGGTCAGTTGATCGTAGATGCCTGGTCCGGGCACACCGAACCCACTCGAAGTGCGCCCGTCCGAAGTGACACCTTGTTCCCGATCTTCTCGTGCAGCAAAGGTCTCATGTATACGACGGTGCATCTGCTTGCCGAACGCGGCGAACTCGACTACGACGCACGGGTCAGCGACTATTGGCCGGAGTTTGGACAGAACGGCAAGGGAGAGGCGACTATTCGACAGGTCCTCGTCCACACGTCCGGAGTCCAGGACATAACACACGACTTTCACCTCGACAACTGGGACGGCACCTGCGCTCGCCTGGCCGAGTCCGAGGCGATGTGGACTCCGGGTAGCGAGACCGCGTACCGCGGACTGTCTTCCGGATTCGTTCTCGGCGAGGTAGCAAGTCGCGTGTACGGGAAGCCCTTCGGCCAGATCGTCGCCGAACTGATCTGCGAGCCTTTGGGTATCACGGATCTGTTCTTCGGCGTCCCTCCTTCGGTTAGGGACCGCATCGCGGTTCTCGCGAACGACGAATCAGTTCTGACCGGTCCCGCGTCGAGCCCTGATACTCGGATCATGGCGGAGCTCTTCAACACTCCGTCGATTCAGGCATCAGCTGTCCCTGCCGGAGGTGCCATCACCTCCGCTCGATCCTTGGCCAAACACTATGCGTCGTTGATCGGCGATGGTGTGGACGGAGTGCGTCTACTCCCGCCAGCGCGGACCACTCTGGCAACGACGCTGGAAACCGATGCGTACGATCAAACGCACAAGGCGCCGGTCCGCAAGGGTTTGGGTTATCTACTGGGCGACAAAGGGATTGCAATGGGCGGACGGTCGAATTCATTCGGCCACAGCGGGTTCGGCGGTTCGTACGGGTTTGCCGATCCGGACTACGGTTTGAGTTTCGCGCTCACGAAGAATCGACTGGTTGCCACGACGCCTCTCGAGGTGCCGGCCTCGGTCGTCCTGGCGAATACGGTACGAGAAGCTTTGTCCATCCCGAACGGTTGACCGCCCCGGACCGAGTCGTCACGAAGACAATCGACAAACGGAGAGTCTCACTATGCACGTTTATATTTCGGTGGACATGGAAGGCATCGCAGGAATTGCGACGCTCGACCAGATAGTTCGTGGAGGTCACGGATACCAACGTGCGCAAGCACTGATGACGGCCGAGGCCAACGCGGCAATCGCCGGAGCATTCGACGCGGGCGCGCAATCGGTGCTCGTCAACGACAGTCATGGAACGATGGACAATCTGCTGCACGCCGAACTGGATCCGCGGGCGCGGGTTCTGTTCGGATCGCCGAAACTGCAGTGCATGGCAGAGGGTCTCACCGCTGAACACGACGTGGCCCTTTTCGTCGGCTACCACGCTCCTGCGGGTGGTCCGGGTGTGCTGGCACATACGTTCTCGGCTCTGTTCACGGATGTTCGTCTCGACGGCAGGACCGTGTCGGAAAGCGATGTGAACTCGCTCTACGCGGCTACTCACGGCGTGCCGGTCGGCTTGGTCACTGGAGATGACGTGATCTGCGGGTTGGTCAGCGCTACGTCTCCTTCGACCGAAACCGTCGTGGTGAAGCAGGCGCACGGGTGGTCTGCTACCAACTCGCTTCCGCCGAGTCTGGCGTGCGCAGCCATTCGCGATGCATCCAGACGAGTTGTGCAACAGTGCGACTCGCTGAAGCCGACGGAGTTACGCGACGAGTGGGTCCTCGAAATCGTTCACCCGACAACAACTGCTGCGGAGATGGCGGAGGGTGTCCCCGGTTCTCGGCGAACGTCAGATCGAACCATCGAGCATCGCTTGAACACCGTCGACGACATCATCGGACTGATCACCGTCAACTATCAATTGGCATCTGCCGGCCTCCGCGGACAGATGACGATCGCCAACCGTCAGTAGAGGGCAAATTTCCATGAGAGTGACCGTTATCGGTGCCGGTTCGATCGGGTTGTGTTCGGCGCTGGCTTTGGCTGCCGAGGGAGCCGACGTGTGTGTAGTCGACGCGAGGGATGCGGGAACCGGCGCGTCGAGCCATAACGCCGGGTGGGTCGTCCCGAGCATGTCGGCCCCCGTCCCTGCCCCCGGAGTACTGACCCAATCGTTGAAGTGGATGCTGCGTCCTGACAGCCCGCTGTACATCAGCCCCAGCCGCGACCCTCGCCTTGCCTCCTTCTTGATTGCGATGCTTCGCAACTGCACCACAACGAGATTCGAATCCGGTCTGCGAAATCTGATGGCACTCAATCATCGGACTTTCGAGCTTTTCGACGAACTCGAGCGCACTGGGCTTCAGTTCGAAAACCACCGATCCGGATTGGTGCAGCTGTTTCGCACACAGAAGTCGCTCGACTCCCACGCCGAAGAAATGACGCTGGTGCGAGCACTCGGCGGTGACGAATTCGACGTACACACCAGTGCCCGAACGGCTCAGCTGATGCCGGGACTCTCGAGCTCGGTCGTCGGTGGGATCGTCTGTCCCCACGAGAGATTCCTCGACCCCGCAGCCTTCGTCGAAAGCTTGATCACACAATGCGAGAGCCTCGGGGTCGAGATCGTGGAAGGCACCGAACTCACACTGTCAGCAGACTCCGCCGGCAACGTGACAGCTTCTGGAGTAGAACGGCCGATGACGTCCGATCATTTTGTGGTCGCGGCGGGCACCTGGAGCGCCGATGTGGTGCGAGCACTCGGGTACACACTCCCCGTCCAATCCGGCAAAGGCTACGGTTTCGACGTTCCACCGATTTTCCCCGTCGGTACTCGGGCGTCGTATCTGTCGGAAGCCAAAGTTGCCGTCACGCCGTTGTCCGGTGCGACTCGACTGGCCGGCACCATGGGATTCGGAGGCCGAAGTGAACACATCGACAAGCGAAGGGCCGGAGGCATACTGACCTCGGCAGCCGACTATTTCGACACCTGGGAACCTCCGCAGAATGCAGTCCCGTGGACAGGGCTACGCCCGATGACACCCGACGGGATGCCCATCATCGGTCGCTTACCTCACCATCCGAATGTCACTGTCGCCACCGGCCACGCGATGCTCGGTATAACCCTCGGCCCCGTCACCGGAGAGTTGGTCGCTCGCAGCGTGTTCGGCCGAAGCCTCCCGGCCTATGCCGGCGTGTTCGGGCCAGACCGCTTCAGTCGGACTTTTCGGAGCGTCCGGCCCACAACCCGCTGACGTGGTGGAGGTGTGCAGTCATGACAGCTTCGGCCGCAACCGGATCTCGTGATTCCAACGCCTGCAGGAGTTGATCGTGCTCCCGAGCCGACCCGACCAAGTCCTTGCTGCCTGCAATGCCTTTCAGCCCGGACAGGCGAGTCTGATCGCGCAACTGCTCCACCACCTTGACCAGCCGTGCGTTACCCAGTGCAGCCAACAGCTCCAGGTGGAAGTCCTTGTCCAGGGTCAGGAATGAGACCAGATCCCCCTCGGCCGCGGCGTTCTCGACGCGCTTGCTCAGCTTCCAGAGATCGGTGAGATCCAGCGGGGGTTCGAGCACGGCAACCTTCGCCATTGCAGGTGGCTCGAGCATCAGCCGGACTTCGACGATGTCCGCGAGTTCGTCATCCGTCAGTTCGACGATGCGAAAGCCGCGGTTCCTCACCATCTCGATGAGCCCTTGGCTCTTCAGATCGAGTAGAGCCTCACGCACCGGGGTGGGCGAGACCTCGAGTTGCGCTGCGATGTCGCCAATCGCGTAGAGCCGGCCGGACTCCAGTTCACCGCTCGAGATCCGGGCCCGAAGCAGTCTCGTGGCATCGCTGCGCAAGCTGGTCCGTGCCAGTGGTTGGAATACGGCACTCTGCTTTTCGTCGCGGATACTACGATCTGCGCTTGAACCGGCCGGCTGCTTCGTCCCCATACCTGCACCCTAATACTCATCGATGTCCAATATGTAATACCTAACATTTTATGTGACAAAGATCGTTCCAGCTCGCACCGATGTGCAAGCTGAGTCCGCCCCGGCCGAGATACCGAGCTCAGTTCCCGGCTGGGTTGACAGATCCGGCTGGGCTGACAGATGGGGTCCTGATACAAAGAAGCCGCTGCGCATCCAGTGTCATCCGGATGCACAGCGGCTTCGCTAAGTCTTAGCCCGTGGGGGTCTCGGTCTCGTCCGACGAGAATCCGTCGAAGAATGCGATGACCTTCTGAAGAAGTGCCGCGATGTCGAAATCTTCCAAGCTACCCATTGCGTTCGTCCTTTCGTTTAACACTGAGGATGAAACGTGCATCTTGCAATTTCCAATGTAAAGCATGAAAAGCATTATTTCTCGACCGCGCGACACTTCGGTCGCAAATACGTCACTCAGCAAGATATGGGCAAATCACCGGAAATAACAGCTCCCACCCGCAATATTTC
Source organism: Rhodococcus sp. C3V (assembly GCF_029269915.1). Classification (NCBI taxonomy): domain Bacteria; kingdom Bacillati; phylum Actinomycetota; class Actinomycetes; order Mycobacteriales; family Nocardiaceae; genus Rhodococcus; species Rhodococcus sp. C3V. The sequence continues at coordinate 671,688 of NZ_JARJBE010000003.1, read as the reverse complement.
GGTCTTCCGCAACCCGCTGAATTCCCCAATTAGCAAGTGGGTAAATCTTGAGAAAAATTTCCCGGCGCGTCGATCACGAAAGATATTCCTGGTGAAACTCTCAATCCAAGAACACAAAGGCAGAGGAAGCTCCGACACAGCTGACACGCAGTTTTGCCCGCCTTCAAGAGTCGTCATCCACGCACATAGTGGACACTCGTATGCGATAACGAACCGGTAGCAACACAATCCCAGGCACTTTCTCCCATCTTCTGACTTTTACTCATGACCACTGAAGATTTGCGCTGGTGAAAGGCAATACCAGTTCGAAAGTTCCACAACTTCTCCGGATGCTGTGCACGCGATTAACTGATCAAATATCTGTTGACTCACCGAACCCACACACTCCGCCAGAACGTCACATCCGAATGCTGGACGTTAGTTTAGATGGGTTCGTATTCTCGGAATCTGCTCGATAACGGCGGCCCCACGGATAAAACCGAGACTGCACCACCGCAGGCCGCCAGGTCATGATCCGCGACTCGGCGAAGGGTGTGCGGACAAGTCCACACGAGGGTGAAATAGGGGGTGAGACATGCCTTGGGGTCTCGTTTTACCGAGTCCGACACAGTACGTTTTCCCAGGCACGCCAGTCCCCAGATTCATACGGTGTGCAAGGACTCGTTGACGCTTCCGAGATGTTGGCAAGGCCGACCACAGGCCCCGTTCTCCCGACGAGAACGGGGCTTCCTCGGGTCGGTTTCCGCCTTCGACCGACCGGGTAGACGCGAGCATGGGCGCCACCTGCTCGGCCGAATCTACCGCTGGCCGCCACGAATCGACGACCCCGACCGTCGGCGTCGAAGAAGAATTCATCCTCGTCGACCCAACCTCCTGGTTGCCGTCCACCGACAATGTTGCGGTTGCGGAAACCGCGTCGACACTGGGGTTGGATCTTCAACTCGAGTTGTCCCGCTGCCAAGTCGAGACCAACTCTCCCGTGTGCCATGGCATCGACGAACTCCGAACCCACTTGATCGACATGCGTCGGCTCGCGGCAAAAGCTGCCGAGTTGAACGGCTGCAGGCTGTTGGCCGTCGGCGCACCGCTTTCGGGGCCTTCGCGTTTCGAGATCAGCGACTCGCCTCGCTACCGCCGGATGGGCGAACGCTTCGGCGCCCTCGCTGCCGAACAAAGCATCTGCGGTTGCCACATCCATGTGGGCGTCGCTGATCAAGTACAGGCCGTGCAGGTCTGCAATCACGTGCGCATCTGGTTGCCCGCCTTGTTGGCACTGAGCGCCAATTCCCGTGTCCACCAAGGAGTCGACACCGACTTCGCGAGTTGGCGGGCGATCCAATGGTCCAGGTGGCCAGTCGCCGGGCCGCCGCCGTACTTCGAGACCACCGGGGACTTCGACACCGCGGTTGCGAAGATGGTGGATTGCGGCGTGATGCTCGACAAGCGGATGGCCTACTGGGATATCCGACCTTCCTGCCACCTACCGACCGTCGAGATCCGAGTCTGCGACGTTCAGCCGACAGCAGAGGACGCAGCGCTACTTGCAACCCTTGGACGGGCTCTGGTGGCAACTGCGTTGCGCGCGATAGACCGGGGCATCGAGGCTCCGAACATTTCCCTCGAGAGCCTCCGCCTCGCAACCTGGGTGTCCGCGAAGGAAGGCGTCCTGGGAGCGTCGATCGATCCGATTACCTCACAAAGAATTTCAGCCACGGAACTGTTGCACCGGCTCCTGATCCATGTCCGTGACTCCCTCGACGAGGGGGGCGAGTACGCGAGCGTGGAGTCGGCGCTGCAGCACAAGTCAGTCACAGGCAACGGCAGCGACTGGCAACAGCGAACGCTGCACCAGGTCTGCCTTCGGGAACTGATTGCGCGTGCCGTTCAGCGCACCGTACCGACCGCGCCGACTGGCACGGATACGCACGACGAGCCGACAACGGATCAGTAGTAATGCCGCCGACCACCGATGGCGTGCCCAGCCGCGCCCAGCGCGTACAGGATGATTCCGATCACCAGCAAGACGACACCAATCGTCCACAGGATCGGAATGTTCACCACGAAACCGATTATCAGCAGGATCACGCCGAGGATGATCATCACAAGCTCCTTCAGTGCGTTCACTCGGGCGGATACGCCCGCCTCGAGCCGCATACACCGTGGATACCCGTCGGCAGAGCGTTTCATACCCACTCTGACCGGGTATTTCGCTGGGCACCATTATATTTGAAGAATCGAGCCCGCCATGATGAGAATTGTGACTCTGATCGTTCTGATCTGGCTGATAGTCGGGGCCGTCGCGGCCGGCCAACGCGGCTACTACAGCAGTTCGCCGACCAACTGCGCCGGCGTCGGGACCATCGCGCTCACGGTCATCGCGGGTCCGCTGAACTACTTCGGCGTCAACCCCAAAGTCACCGATTGCACGCTCCCCCAGCCCACCGAGTGAGCTGCCGGAAATCCACGCTAAACCGACTAGTCGTTACCCTGGAGGTGAGTCGACACACATCGAAGTGAGGGGCCACCATGACCACTGCACCAGATCGCACCCGAATCGAGTTCCCGGACATCAGCTCGCGTGCGTGGGAACACCCAGCCGATCGGGCTGCATTGGTGACGCTCCGGACGCTTCGGGGGTTCGACACTGTCCTGCGGACGCTGTCCGGACTGCTCCAAGAACGTCAGCACCGCCTCATGTACCTCGCCACGTCGGTGCGAGTCGACGAACGCCAGTTCAGCGACCTGAACGACCTGCGCCGTGACTGCGTCGACATCCTGCAGGCCGACGAGACACCCGAGCTGTTCGTACTCCAGACCCCGATGGTCAACGCCTTCACCATCGGCATGGACAAGCCGTTCATGGTGGTCACTACCGGCCTATTGGACGTGATGAACTACGAGGAACAGCGGTTCATCATCGGCCACGAACTTGGCCACGCGCTGTCCGGTCATGCTGTGTATCGGACCATCCTGATGCATTTGATGCGACTGGCCGGAACCATCGGATGGCTGCCCGTCGGCGGGTGGGCATTGCGCGCGATCATCGCCGCCCTCATGGAATGGCAGCGCAAGTCAGAACTGTCCGGTGATCGTGCCGGACTGTTGTGCGGGCAGGACGTACACACCGCGATTCGCGTCCAGATGAAATTGGCGGGCGGATCCCGAGTCAGTGAAATCGACATCGACGCGTTTCTTGCCCAGGCCGCCGAGTACGACGCCAGCGGCGACCTCCGCGACGGTGTACTCAAGCTCCTCAACATCGAACTGCTCTCTCACCCGTTCTCGGTGCTTCGCGCCGCCGAGCTCAAGAAGTGGGTGGACAGCGGAGACTACGCCGCGATTCTGCGCGGAAACTACCCCCGTCGCGGCGATGACGACGGAGCGAAGATCAGCGACGAGTTCAAGAATGCAGCCAAGACCTACAAGCAGAACTTCGACGAGTCGGAGGACCCTTTGATCCGCATGGTGCGCGACATCGGTAGCGGATTGGGCGGTGCGGTGGGCGCCGTGGGGAATGGCGTCGGCGATGTAGCGTCGGACATCAAGGAACGATTCACCCACTGGCGCAAGAGTTCCGACAGGTCGAAGGGCACTGACGACGCCGAGTAAGCAGAATCGGGACCTGCCGCCGAAGGCAGTCGGCGGCAGGTCCCGGGCTCTTGGCGTGAAGGTGATGCAGGCTTCCCTCTGCACCACCCTCACGTTCACAGACAGTACCAGCAGTCGAACAAACGTGCGAACTGAAAGCGGTCGTGTCGAATCACCGGTTGTCGGGTACGCGGCATAGGACCACTACAGAAGGGAGCCGACATGCATGCTGGGCGACTGAAGAAGGTCGGTTCGAGTGACGGCCCGTTTGCCTCCGTGTACTTCGAAGACGTCCGTAACCGGGAAGATGCGCGCGAGCGCTTCGAACTCGAATGGCGCTCGATGCGCAATCAACTCACGAAACAGGGAGCATCGGAATCGCTGATCGCACGACTGGACGAGGTGAAGGACAACCATCACGGCATCTCAGGTCGCGCCGGGCGCGCGATCGTCGCCACTTCCGAGGCAGTGCTGATCGACGATATTCTGCTCGAACCTGCCGGCTCCACTATCGCGACCTTGGGCGAACTGCCCTACCTGATTCCACTGATCGCACACGGATACGACACCGAACCGTTCCTCATCGCCAAGGTCGACCACACTGGCGCGGACCTGTGCGTGCGCGATGCTCGCGGGCGTGACGTGTACGGCGAAACGGTAGACGGAGACGGCTTCCCGGTCCACAAGGCACACGTGGGCGGTCAGGAGCGATACACCGACAGCCAAAGCCTCGTGGAGGAGAATATCCGGAAGAACCTGACTCAGGCTGTGGAGCGCGCGGCGGCGCTAGCCCGTGAACACAAGGTCGCGCTGGTAGTTGTCATCGGAGAAGTACAATCCCGCAAAGCTTTTGCACAGCTTTTGCCGTCGACGCTACGGGTGGTGGACGTCGAAAAGGGTTCGCGTTCAGTCGGTTCGACACCCGCCGAGGTGTCCAAGTCGATTCGTGAACTGATCGACACGCAGCGACTGCGCAGAATGGATGTGGAAACCGAACGCTACGTCGCCGAGCAGGGCCGGGACTCCGGCCTCTCCATCGACGGGACCGCACGCGTCCTCGACGCCCTCGAACAGGGCAAGGTCGAGACGCTGCTGCTCACCGATCCTGACGACAAGGAAGTCACCAGTGGAGAGTTGATCGGGCCCGCCGATCGCGTACTCCCTTACATCGCAATCGGGACCGGCACCGAGTTGGTACAGATCGACGAACGCCTCGTTCTCGCCGACGGATACGGCGCGATACTTCGGCACCCTTGAACGCCGGAGCCTGCTGATCAGATTCGGTGGCGAGCACGTTCTATCGAGAAGCGTGCTTGCCCACCGAGTCCGGGAAACCATCGGCAATTGCTGCGACGAGTTCCAGATATGCCCGTGCCGTGCGCTTGTTCAACAACTTCAAGTCGATCGGACCGCCTTCGCCCAGGTGATCGTCGTAGGGCAACGTCTTGACCGCTCGCACTCCACGCTGAGCGAAAACGTCCTCGAGTTGATCGAGGTCGAGCGAAGACGAACCCGGCCGCGTCGAATTGATCGCCACGACCGACCTGCTCACCAGATCTGCGTATCCGTGCTTGGTCAGCCAACTGAGCGTTGCTGCAGCACTACGGGCACCATCCTGAGCCGTCGGGCTGACGACAACCAAAGCATCTGCTTCGTCGAGAATTCCGTACATGGCCGAGTGCATGATTCCGGTGCCACAGTCGGTGATGACGATGTTGTAGTGCACCTCGAGAATTCGGAGAGTATCGAGGTAGTCCTGCTCGTTGAACGACTCCGAAGTTTCCGGATCTGCCTCACTCGCAAGGATTTCGAGTCGGCTGTCGCCTTGCGAGGTGTAGTAGCGAACATCGCTGTACGTACGAATGTCACCGTCGGCCAACAGATCACGAACGGTCAGGTGATGTTCACGTCGTTCGCGATCAGCCAGAGTCCCCAGGTCGGGATTGGCGTCGATGGCTACGATTCGATCCCCACGGATCGATGCGAACGTCGAACCGACAGTTTTGGCCGCCGTGGTTTTCCCCACTCCACCCTTGAGTGAGATGAAAGCAATCTTGTACACGCCGCGCACCGTTCGGTTGGCACGGCGCACGAGAGCCTGGTGTTCGAGTTCGGCAGCCGACTGCCCAGTGTTGATCCGGCCCCCGGTGAGTTTGAACAACACACTGCCCAAACCGCGTTCGGGTGGACGCTTCGCCCGCTTGATGATGTCCAGGTCGTCGACGGAGGTCATAGGCCTGGGCGTCGAGGTCCGAAAATCGGTCGGCTCTTCACGACGTTGCTGGCGCATCCGCTGACTGGGCAACGGTTTTGCTGCAGGCTCGTCGAATTGTGGTGTGAAGGTGACGGTTCGAATCGACGTTGCATAGCCGTCGTCGGACGCGTCGAAATGGCCGTCGCCCTGAGTCGTTCCGGAGTTGTTCCCCAGGACTCCGTTATTCGAACCGTTGTTATCGCTGCGCACCGTTTTCCTAGGTCGAGTTCGGAATCATTTCGGACATAGCCTCTCGGACGCTATCACTCTGGCGGGCTTGCCGTTCTCTGCTCAATACCGTCGTGGCACAACAGACCGTTACACCCGCACTTCGATGACTTTGGTCCCCAAGCTTGTGCCGATCTCAGCAAATACGAACGTCGTAACGATATGCGGCACAGATATCTTCATCTGCCGCTAGAAACAGCCTTCCGCAATGTCAGGGCAAATCCCTTGGTAACAAACGAGAAAAGGGAGGGCGATCGCCTCGGCGATCACCCTCCCTTCATGGACAAGTGTTCAGCTGCTGCAGAATTCCGAACTACCGAGACTTCCGAAAATCGTCGACAGATCCACACTTCCGAACGAACTGCCCGTATCGCAGCCGTCGGCAGTGAGCGCGAAGTCGACACCGGTGACGTCATTCGTGCTCAGATTCACCGGAATTACTGCTGGATCGGCACCGCATCCGCTGCCGGGAACCACTTCTACGGAATAGCCGTCCTTGGCCGGCTTGTACTGAAAGAAGTAGTCACCGGAATCATCCGTCGTTGTCGTCGCGATTTGCGTGCCGGCATCGAGGAGATTCAACGTCACGTCAGACGCCCCGACCCCGTCAGCACCCGGACACCCAGTGACAGTTCCGACGATGCTGAACACCTTCACCAACTCGAAGTCGATCCCGGTCGCGTCGGACGTCGTCAGATCTACCGCCGTCCTGTCGGGTACGGATCCGCATCCAGCCGGCGAGTATGGACTGACCGTGTAATTGCCCGGAGGAACGTTCGTGATCGTGTATCCGCCACCCACCCCGACAGTGGCCGAGGATATCTGCGTCGAGCCATCCCATACGACCATCCATATCCCGACCGGATCGCCAGTATCGCTACACGAGTTGACAAGGGTGCCCGACACGGAGCGTGTGACCGGGTCCGCCGAGGCCACCGAAGACAGGAAGAGACCGAACGCACCCATCAGGGCGAATATCGCAAAGAATCGACGCCTCATGAAACTCTCCTATGTGTTTGCCCTGCCGTCGACCCGTTGCCGGCGACCAGAGCCAAGTCTGGCACCGGAAAATGACCGTCACGTTTGTTTCACCCGGTCCTCGGCAAAGTTTGGCGAATCGGACAAATCCCCCACCTAATGCGTTCGTCGGTCGGCCACCGAAACGATCCCGACCGATCACCTACTAAGCCCGGTAGTAGGCGCCTGTATCCTTTCGCGTATGACGCCGGGACCGAAAGATGTCGCGCAGCTGCGCGGTGCTTTCGTGGGCGGCACCTCCGGCGCGGTTTCCGTCGCAGCCCACGCGCTCGGTGGCGGCGGCATGGCCCCGTCCGAAAGCGCTGTCGTGTTGCTGATCCTCGCCTGCGCGAGCGTCGGCGCGGTGGTCACGTCCATCGACACCCGTCGCTCCCCCGCGCTCTTGCTCGCCCTCATGCTCGCTGCGGGTCAGGCCATCGGTCACGCGACGTTGACCATCGCTTCGGATCATCAACACGGCCTGCTCCTGTCCCTTCCGATGCTCGCAGCACACATCGCTGCCGTCGGAGTGTGCGCAGTGCTGATCCGCGGCGCAGAACGCGGATACGTCGTGGCCGCATCGACGGTAGCGGCAATCGTCGCCGTTCTATTGCGCCCGTGGGCAGCTGAACCGTCGCCGTTCGCTGCACGTACTCGATACCGCGCCAAAGTTGTTCTGCGTCAACTTCTCACCTCTGGCCTGGGCACTCGCGGCCCACCGGCATTCGTGTAACTCACCTCCCTTTTCCTTTCACGCACGTGATTACGTGCGCCACTTTGCTGTGCGCCTTTATTAACCGCCCGCGGTTAACAAAGGCGCACAGCGGGATCGAGTACACGCATGTCCGCACCCGAATTGGAGCGCGCACAGACGCGCGCGTCCAACGACAGTTCTCCCCCGAAGAAGCAGGTTGGCGGGGCCAGACCACTGATCCTGCGTCTGCACTTCTACGCCGGCGTCCTGATCGGACCGTTCATCCTCATCGCCGCATTGAGCGGCGGCCTCTACGCGATGGCACCCACCATCGAGAAGTTCGTTTACAGCGACTACCTCCAGACCGACACCACCGGACAGATCGCGTCACTGAACGACCAGATCCGTTCCGCTCAGCAGTACCGCCCCGACTTGACGGTCTCGGCAGTACGTCCGTCCCCTGCTGCCGGCGAAACCACCCGAGTCCTGTTCACCGATCCGTCACTGGGCGAATCGGAGAGGCTCGCCGTCTTCGTCGATCCGGTGCTCGCACAGCCGGTCGGCGAGCTGGCGGTCTACGGAAGCAGTGGTTCGCTGCCGCTGCGAACCTGGATCTCCCAACTGCATCGCCACCTTCATCTCGGCGAACCCGGCCGCCTCTACAGCGAATTGGCCGCGTCGTGGATGTGGGTGGTCGCACTCGGCGGTGTCTACCTCTGGTTCCGTCGTTACCGCACCGCCCGGAACGCTCGACTGCTCACGATCGACCGAGCATCCACCGGACGAAGCCGGACCCTGAACTGGCACGGTGTCGTCGGCATCTGGATAGCAGTTGCATTGGTCTTCCTCTCGGCGACCGGCCTCACGTGGTCGACCTACGCCGGAGAGAACGTCAGCAATCTGAGAACCGCGTTGAGTTGGACGACGCCCTCAGTTGTGAAAACTCTCGGCGACGCTCCCCCTCCGGCGACAGGCGGGCACGAGGGTCACGACATGGCCCCCGCCGCCACCGGCACGCTGACGGACACCAACGTCGGACGCGTCGACACCGTCCTCGGTATCGCCAGGTACAACGGGATCACCGGTCCTGTCGAAGTATCGATACCCGCGAACGCCGAGACGGCGTTCACCGTCGCCCAGACACGTCAGCCCTGGGTGTACAGCAACAACACCATCGCAATCGACGGAGCGACGCAAAAGGTCACCGACGAGTTGTGGTTCTCGGATTGGCCACTCGCAGCCAAACTTTCGGCCTGGGGAATCCAACTCCACATGGGCCTGCTGTTCGGTCTTGCCAACCAGATCGCACTCGCCGCACTGGCACTCGCACTGGTCAGCGTGGTCATTCGGGGCTACATCATGTGGTGGCGCCGACGCCCCACTCGTGGCTCCGACTGGGCAGCCGGCCGGGTTCCTGCCCGCGGCGGAATCCGCAACCTCTCCCCGGTCGGCCTCGTTGCGCTCGTCGCGATCACGGCGTTGGTCGGTTGGTTCGTTCCGCTACTCGGCATCAGCCTTCTCGCATTCCTGCTGATCGACCTGTGCCTTGCGGCGTTCAAACGCCGTGCCACCACCTGACACTTCACGAATTACGGAGACACACATGACTGTTCGCACAAAGATATTCGCAGCTGTTGCACTGTCCGCAGCTCTCGCCCTGACCGGCTGTTCTTCCAACTCCGACAAGGAAACCGAAGCTGCACAATCCATCACAGTTCAGGATCAATGGGTCAAGGCCGCGCCGGAAGGAATGAGCGCGGCGTTCGCCGAACTCGTCAACTCCAGTGACAAGGACGTACGCGTGGTCTCGGCCACCAGCCCCGCGTCGTCTCGACTCGAACTGCACGAAGTCGTGACTGGCGACGGCGGAACGATGACGATGCGTCCCAAGGACGGCGGTTTCCTGGTCCCTGCCAACGGGTCCGCCTCCCTCGCCCCGGGCGGTGACCACCTCATGTTCATGGACCTGTCCGCGCCGCTGCTCCCAGGCGCAGAAACCGACCTCACCTTGATCTACGACGACGGTTCCAGCACCACGTTCACAGCCCAGATTCGCGACTTCTCCGGTAATCAGGAGAACTACGACCCGAATCACGGTGGCTGAGAACACGAACCCGCCCAGCCGAGCACTCAGCCGGCGGCGCCTTCTCGGAGGAGGCGCCGCCGCGCTCGGCGTCGCGGGAATAACTTGGGGCGCAACCACAGTGGTGGAGCGCAGCCAACACGAGCAGCAAGCAGGCAAGCTGGTGGAACCGTTCTACGGCGTCCACCAAGCCGGCATCGACACCACGCCGCAAGCGCACGGCACGTTCATCGGGTTCGACCTCTTGCCTGGAACCGATCGAGCAGTCGTCGTCGGAATCATGAAGATGTGGTCCGAGGATGCGTCACGGCTCACCGCGGGCAACCCGGCGTTGGCGGACACCGAACGGGAACTGGCTGTGGATCCGGCACGCTTGACAGTGACCGTCGGCTACGGCCCTGGCCTGTTCACCAAGCTGGGATTGCAAGCACGTCAACCGGACTGGTTCGAGCCGTTGCCGAGCTACGCGATCGACCGACTTGACGATCGATGGGGCGGATCGGACCTGTTGTTGCAGATTTGTGGCGACGATCCGGTGACCATTGCTCATGCTGTGCGAGTTCTGACCAAGAACGTCCGATCACTGACGACCATCCGGTGGACGCAAAAGGGATTCCGCAACGCTCGCGGCACCACGCCTGAGGGAACCACGATGCGCAATCTCATGGGCCAAGTGGACGGGACCGTCAATCCTGCTCCGGGAACAGTGGATTTCGATTCACTGATCTGGCACGACGGCGCGGGTCAGTCGTGGCTGGCGGGCGGAACCTCGTTGGTACTGCGACGCATTCGCATGGAAATGGATACCTGGGACGAACTCGACCGTTCGGGGCGCGAACTCACGATGGGGCGCACGTTGTCCAATGGCGCTCCGCTCAACGGAACCAACGAATTCGACGAAGCGGATTTCACACTCACGGACAAGTTCGGGATTCCGGTGATCCCGCCAGGATCACACATCGCGCGAGCCCACCAGACGCATGAGAAGGAGCAGTTCTTCCGTCGGGCATACAACTACGACGACGCACCCGAGAGCGGGCAGACCTCGAATTCGGGATTGATCTTCGCAGCATTCCAACGGGACATCGCCGAGCAATATCTACCGGTCCAACAGCGATTGAGTGACTTCGACGCACTCAACGAGTGGACGACGCCGATCGGTTCTGCGGTGTATCTCATTCCGCCGGGATGCACCGAGAACGACTATCTGGGAAGCGGATTGCTCGGCTGACAACCCCGGGCAACGATATTGTGGGGGCGGGATCCGAACGGATCCCGCCCCCACAATGACTTCTACCTGAAGTTGTTGCGTTACTTGGACTTACGAGGTCCCGGCATGACCGCACCTGGACGGGCGGTAGTCAACCTCGTGACCCAACCGCTGACGGGCCACTTCTTCAGGCCGACGTTGTGCGGGGTGACCTCGGTTCCGACGTACTTGGCAGCAAGCTCGTCGTCGACGGTTCCGTTGAACCGCCACAGTTGGCTTCCGTCGGCATTGCGGGTGGACACCTCCCATGACTGAGCACGGAAGGCACCACGAATGATGCTGTCGGCAAACACCAGAACGGGAATTCCGATCTCGGCACGAACAGCCGCACCGGCAGACCACTCGGCGCGCGCGAGTTCGTAGATCTCTTCCGGCGTTGCTCCCGGACGGGCGGAGGCCGGTACGTGGAGGACGATGCTCGGCGTCGGGAGTTCCGGCGCGGGATCAGCCGAGTAGCGCAATGCGAGTTCCTCGACGCGCGTCGCACGGGCGTCCTTGTCCGAGGTATCGCCCGCGAGATTGGTCAGACCCTCTCCCGCGTCGGTGATCCGCAAGGCTTCCACGATGCCTCGGACGACCTCGTCGGTAGTGGCGGCCGAATCCGTGGCGGCAGAGACCGAGCGGAGGAGTACGAAGTGCTCCACCGCCGAACCTGCGTCGTAGATCTCGCGGATCCGAGCGATCTTGGCTGCCGTCACAGCAGCATTCGACTCGGCCGGAGCGTCCGCTCCTTCGAGGTTCGCGAGTTCACCGAGCGCTTCGAATACCGGCGCGAATACTTGATTTCCCGTGCCGTGCCCGACATGGAACACCTGGTCGTTACGCGGGTCACGCAAAGCAAAGACATACTGCCCCAACCTCTTCCCGACCTTCTCGGAGAACGGCTGCGGAGCCGGCTTCCTGACGACGACCTCGGTGGACAGAGTGCGCATCACGGCCAGACGTAGTGCGTCTGGCACGCTGGTGGAACCGGCAGCACCGGAAAAGATTGCCGCCGAAGCAGCGCTGATCGAGGTGAACGTGCGGCCGACTTGCTTCTCGAGAGAGGCAGAGACCGTACCGACCGCAGTCAGTTTTGCATCGAGGGTGCCGTCACCCTCGACAAGGAACTCCTTGATCAACGGAGCAACGAGCAAAGTGGAGCCGATAGCGCGAGGAACTGTCCAGACAATAGCCATGCCACGAGCCTAGGCGATCACCTCGAGGCGCGAGGCGAACGCGACTCAGCCCGCCGCTGCCGGCCCGGCCAGTCCCTGCACAAGTAGGTTCCAGGCCGAGTGCGCGACTTCTTTTCGCGAGCTCTCGGCAGTCCGTTCCATGATCGCGGCGAACATCGCGATCGCCAGAATCACGTCCTCAGCAGTCACGGACTCGCGTATCTTCCCAGCTCGACGCGCCTCCTCGAGGCGTCCTTCGAGGAGATCGGTCAGGCGGGTGCCTGCCGAATTCAGTCGTGAGTCGCCGAAGGAGACGGGCTTGATGACCTCCACGAACACGATGGAGGTGGTGATCTGGTCTACCAACAATCGAAAAAGATCGTCGAGAGTCGAATCCGGATCGGCAGACATATCTTGCAGCTCGACGATGTTCTCGTCGAACACCGCGAGTGCGAGGCTTTCGCGAGTGGGAAAGTGCCGGTAGAGGCTGCCCTGACCGACGCCGGCCGTGCGGGCGATCAGGCTGAGCGGAGCAGCAAAACCCTGAGTGGCGAACACCTCACGAGCTGCTGAGACGAGTGCCGCACGATTGCGCGCCGCATCTCTCGGCCCTCTGTTGAGAGATCCGCTATTGACGCGGCCAGACGATGTCACGCACACTACGATACCAACCGGACAGCATTGTCCGGTTGGTTGCGGCCCGACACCGGTTCACACCCCGACCCGATCGTCGTGAGCGCTCGAACACGCGCCTGCCCTCCGTGCTGCCTGTCCGTGAGATACGTCTGCCCGTGAGATACGAAAGGCAATCCCGCACCGGGAGTTGGACTCGATGAAATCGTTCACGACCATCAGAACCAGATCTGCCATCGCACTCGTCGCCTTGATCACCGTCCTTCCCGTGTGCGTCGCGTCGGCTGAGCCCGCCACTGCCCCGGGCTCGATCCACGAGAATCCGGGTGTCGCTTCCACCGCCGCAAGCCGCGCCGAATGCGGCCCGGGATCGATGCCCGAGACCGGGTTGCAGGGTGATGTTCCGGCCGAGGACCGAAACAGCGGACGCAGCCGAGACGGCTACAGCTGCAACATGTCTCAGATCGGCGGCTACTCGGGTCGCGGCGGCGGGATCACGTCCACCAACTTCGAACACTGCTCGTACGTCGGCAGTTTCTTCCCCGGGAACCTCCTGGGCCCCGCACAGGGCGTCCAAGTTCTCGACGTGTCGGATCCTGCCAATCCCGCTCTCACCGCCACGCTGACCGAACCCGCGATGCTGGCCGGAACGTGGGAGAGCCTCAAGGTCAACACCGCGCGAAAGCTGCTGGTGGGCACGGGCGTTCCGCTCTTGACCGGCGTCGGCCTGATGTCGGTCTACGACATCTCCGATTGCGCGCACCCGAAACTACTCAACCCCGGACCAGGAACCGATCTGGGGATGCTGCTGCCCATCACCAATCACGAGGGAGGATTTTCACCGGACGGGAACACCTACTGGTCTTCCGGCACCGCTCCCGGCGTGGTGAGCGCCGTCGATCTCACCGATCCCGCCAACCCACGCGTCGTCTGGCAGGACCTCATCGGGTTGTCGACGCACGGCTTCGGAATCAGTCCCGACGGAAATCGCATGTACTTGTCGAACAATCTCGGCGGAATACATGTCCTCGACATCAGTGAGGTTCAGCGCCGCGTCCCGAATCCTCGGGTGCGCCAACTGTCCCAGCTCTCGTGGACCGACGGTTGGGCCACCCAACACAGCATTCCGGTCACCTACGACGGTTCGCCGTACCTGTTCACCGTCGACGAAGGTGGTTCCGGCGGAGTCAAATTGATCGACGTCTCCGATGACGACGAACCGTCGGTCGTCAATTCGGTGAAGCTCGAAATCAATCTGCCGGAGAATCAAGACGCTGCGCTGGCGTCCGCGGCCGGTGGATCGCTGTTCGCGTACGAATCTCACTACTGTTCGGCAGATCGCCCGGTCGACCCGACGGCGCTGGCATGTGGATGGATCTCGAGCGGGATTCGGGTCTTCGATGTTCGAGATCCCTTCGACGTCCACGAAATTGCGTACTTCAACCCACCTGCTCGGACCGGCGGCAATCTCGAACTCGCCAACTCGCCACACGCTCTCGCGTCGCTCATCGGGGTACCCGTTCTCAGCACCCCGGCAATCGCGCAGTCGATCGCGCAGGGCCAGTTCGACCCCGGCCAAGCACTGAGTTCGCGGTCGGGCATGGTCGCTCTCGGCGACATCTCGACCGATTGGTGCTTCTCCCCGCCCGAATGGCGCGGGACCACGTTGTGGGCGACGTGCGCCGACAACGGCTTTGTTGCCATGCAACTCGAAAACGGTGTCTACACACCACCGGCTGACCAGAAGACGACCGTGGGATCATGACGGCACCGCGAGCGGTCAAAGCCGTCGCACTCGTGGCTGCAGCACTGATGCTGCTCGTACTCGGCGCAGCACTACGTCCGCTGTTCGCACCCGAGAACCACACGCAGAGAGCTGTTCTGAGCGAAACCGAAATCGGATTCGTGCACGACATGGCGGCCCACCATCAACAGGCCCTCTTCATTCTCGCGCGTCTGAGTCCCGATGTGGACCCGGCGGTGACGAGACTGGCCCAGCAGATCGACGATGTTCAACGAACGGAAATCGGTGTCATGCTCGGTTGGCTGAGGTTGGCCGGTGTCCCGCCGAACAGTAGAACGCCGATGGCGTGGATGGAGGCGTCGCCGAGCGGCGCGGGTGACTCTCGTCATCACCCGGCAACGCTGGACACCGAGACCGACTCCATGCCTGGTATGGCTACGACCGAAGAACTCGAGAAACTGAGCAGCGCTCGCGGGCTCGACGCCGAGGTCCTTTTCCTTCAACTGATGGAACGCCACCACCGTGGCGGGATCGCCATGGCGCAGGCCGCCGACGCCCTACTCGAGAGCGGGCCGGTGAAACAGTCCGCCCGCGACATGATCAACACCCAGAGTCAGGAATCCGGGCTGATGACGCTGATGCTCGAACAACGTGGGGCACAACCACTGCACTGACCCGCATGTGCAGTGACTACCATAGGTGTCGACCTGCGAACTACAGAAGGAATCGACACTTCATCATGACCCTGCTCGTTCGCGGAATCGATTGGTCGAACCCGACAGCACCGCGGATCCGATGCGTCGACGACACCACTTCCGCTACGACCTTCTTCACTCACGACTCGGTGCTGCGATTCTCCGTCGACGAGACGAAGGGCCGCCGCTGCCTCGGCTGGCGAGATCTCACCGCCGAAGGTCCAGGACACTCGCCGTGCGACCGCGGGGCGACGGTCACCGCAGGACGCCAATGCGACCGATGCCGAAATCGTGAGGGGTTCACCACGGTTCATCAGGCACACGTCAGCGGCGCGCACATTCATCCGAATGTGCGTACCTACCTCGCACAACCACAATGGCTCTACGTCGACGTATTCGCCGGCGGCCAGATGAAGGTGGGGACGGCGTCCGAGTTCCGCAAGCATCCGCGAGTCGCCGAACAAGGGGCAGTCTGCGCATTGTTCGTAGCGCGGTCGACGGACGGTTACAGCATTCGCGCCCTCGAAGCCCGAGTTTCGGAGCACTTCCACTTGAGCCAGGCAATACGTACGTCTCGGAAGATCGAAGCGTTGACAGGTCCCTTGGATCGAGAGAAACTACGAAAGTCGTTGCACCACTTCGTATCGTCGATCAAAGACGAGCTGAATGACATCGGATCGGACATCGACGGAATCGAGATCCTGGAGGCTCCCGAAGAATGGACGGCGCCGGCGTGCGCTGACGTGGTCTTCGATGCGGCACCGTTGATCGCGTATCCGCACACTTTCGAGTCCGGGGAACATTCCTTGTATCTGGAGGGCCTTGCCGGTTCGATCGCCTCGCTGCGGATCGACCCCGATCCTGAATCGCCACGCTTCGTCGCGGATGTGTCCGGACTGGTCGGTCGAACCATCACCGTCGGCGAGTTCGAGTCCCCTGGCGTGGCGATTCAGGAATCGTTGTTCTGAAAGTAGGTCAGCAACTTCCCGCGGTCGCTGCGGCGAATCCGCGAGTGACCTCGGCCTGCTCGTCGGCAGACAGGCTCGACCATTCGGGATAAGCCTGGATGGAGGTCAGCATGTCGTTTGCCAATGATTCACGCGTCATGCCCATTTCCTCTCCGGACTCGTCGATGGCCGGCTGGTATGCGTCGAGGTACCGGAGAACGTCGGAGCACGCCTGCGCGTAGGTCCGTGGCAGCGCCGAACTCACATTCGGGTCGGACGGGACCTCAGCCGGAGCACTCGAGTCGACCGAAGGTGTCTCGGTAGGTATTTCCGACGACGTCGCCGGAGCCTCGGATGACGTCGTCGACGTCGCCGTGGTGGTCGCCGAAGCAGAGGAAGTTAGTGTTCCGACCTCGGTCGGCTTGTCTCCGTCTGAACCGCAGGCAACCAGCGCCACCAGCGAGCAGGCACCGATGAACCCGGTGATCGTTTTCTTCATCCCTCAAGGATGCCAGAGGGCCACTGGCGTTCGAACGGACCGGCATCGCCCGTCAGCGCCAATTGCCCGAGCATCCGGCCGAATCCGAGCGCCTCGCCCTCCCGACTGCGGGATTGGACTGTATGCCCCGTTCGCGAACCCATGCTACGGTGACTTAACTGCAAAATAACTACGGGTGGGATTGTCCGGTCTGCCGCGTTCATCCGGAACGCTCCGATCGGAAATAGTTCGTCTATAAGGGGCTGGAACGAGTGGGACTTTTTCGTCGACGAGGTTCCCGCGAGGAAGACGACGATCGCGGGCAAAACCTCGATCGCAGCGACCCCGGGTACGCCGCCTGGTTCGCGAACGTCGCCGACGCGGGTGGTCAGCCGATTCCGTACAAGCGATCGCTGACCGCACCGGTGTATCCGCAACTCCAGCCGCCGGCCCCGGACTACGAGACGGATACGAGACGGCCACTCAACGCACCCGCCGGAGACGGCTGGCTACCCGCAGACCGCATCGACGAATTCGAGTCGTCGAATGGCCGCCCATCTGCACCGAACGGAACGAGCCCACAAATCTCACAAACTGAAAAGTTGCCGCCCGACCCACTCCCGACGCCGCAACCAACGATTCCACCTCGAAATGTACCGATGACTTCACCACCGAAGCATCACCTGGAGTCGCCCCGCGCGACTCGGCCCTACCAAGGAGAAGCAATGAGCAACATCGACAAGATCCTCGGCGAATTGATGCGCATCGACGGTGCCAGCGGTGCAGCCGTCGTCGACGCCGACAGCGGAATGGTTCTCGGCATGAGCGGCAACCCGTCATTCAGCCTCGAGTACGCCGGCGCCGGCAACTCCGAGGTTGTGCGAGCAAAGCTCCGCACGATGAGTAACTTGGGGATTACCGACACCCTGGAAGACATCCTGATCACCCTGAGCAACCAGTACCACCTCATTCGCATCCTCGAGACGCCCGGACTGTCGACGCTGTTCGTGTACCTCGTTTTGGACCGTGCGCGTGCGAACCTGGCGCTGGCCCGCCACAAGCTGGGCGAACAGACCCCCAAGATCGAGATCTGACGCTTCCACTCCCTTCCCGACAATGCCCGGTCCTCGCCAACGGCGAGGGCCGGGCATTGTTCGTTCCGAACACTCGATTGGTGAACCTCGCGCCGGCGCCGATACTGGGACCGTGACTATCGCGGATGCTCCTTGCGTGTGGTTGACCACCCTCCGAAGCGACGGCTCGCCGCACACGACTCCGGTCTGGTTCTTACTGCATCAGAACACATTCTGGATACCGAGCGCTGAGCAGAATCGTAAGGTTCGGAACCTGCTGGACGATCCTCGGGTCTCGTTGGCAGTCGACGGATCCGCTGGCGACCCGTGGGTCGCACAGGGCCTCGCGACAATTCATCACGACGTCGGCGAATTCGTCGACCTCCTGAGACTTTTCGGCGAGAAGTACGACGGCTGGGATGCCGCAGACGAAACTCGTGACGGTCCGCGGGTCCTCGTCTCGGTCCCGGTGACTCGATGGTTCCTTCGACCGGACTGACAGACAGTGCCGGTTAGGCCCGAATTGTCGTGAATGACATACTTGTAGTTCATCTCTCGCAGAAATGGACTCTCACACATGGCACGCACGGCACATCACAGGCGCGGCATCACCGGCGTCACCATCGGCATTGCTGCCGTGATCGTGCTGGGAGGTTGCGCCAATTCCAACGCCGACGCGCCCGAAACATCTTCTCTCGGTTCGGGAATCGGATCCGGTGTCACCACGACGGTCGTGACCGAAGCCTCGGCTCCTTCGTCCGCCGCAATTGAACTGCTGGCACAGATCCCCGTCAAGGGACGCGCACCCAAGACCGGATACGACCGCGCGCTGTTCGGTACCGCCTGGACCGACGACGTCACCGTCGAATTCGGCCACAACGGCTGCGATACTCGCAACGACATCCTGCGGCGTGACCTCACCGACCTGACATTCAAGGACGGCTCCAAAAGCTGCTCGGTCCAAACCGGTACGCTCCGTGACCCGTACACGAACAAGACCATCGCGTTCACCCGCGGCCAGGACACGTCTTCTGCAGTCCAGATCGATCATGTCGTCGCACTCTCGGACGCCTGGCAGAAGGGCGCACAACAACTCGATACACAGACGCGAACCAATCTGGCCAACGACCCTCGAAACCTGCGCGCTGTCGACGGGCCCACGAACCAGAAGAAGTCGGATTCCGACGCGGCGTCGTGGCTGCCACCCAACAAGGCCTACCGCTGCCAGTACGTGACTGCTCAAGTGGAAGTCAAAGCGGCATACGGTTTGTGGGTCACCCAAGCCGAACACGACACCATCGCAGACATTCTCGCGACCTGCTGAACTCTTGCGGTGATCAGCGGCCCTTGATCAGATACCGCACAATCGCCATTCCGAGCGCGAGGCCCACTACGGTGGCGAGCGCTGCAACCAGACCGTGACCGGTCAGTGCGACGAACACACCGGTGATGACTGCGACGACGGCAATGATCCCCGCGTCCACTCTGCTTTGACCACGTTCAGGCATGGCACTCTCTCGTGCCGTCTGGTCCGTCCGCTCCCCTCGTAGCGGACGGACCCAGCGGCAATCTGTCGAAATGCGCGAACTCCGGTGGCCTCACCGGGCTGACTTTGCGGGCGGTCCTGCGAGGCCGGCACGTCCCCCGGAGCCAACTCACATCGGTTCACGAAGTCCGTACCTTCGCAGAATATACCGATTGGTAGGTAATTACCGAGGGCTAAAGTCCCTGGTCATGGACTCATGCGACGAGTGGTCGGAAACTCGAGACGAACGAGCACATCCGCGAGGCGAGCGTTAGCCGAGATAGCAGAGGTCCGTGGCCACGGCCAGAGGCCCATCTGGAATCAGAGCGGAGACGTCTATGACCCGAAAAGTGATCCGAGATCCAACGATCCGACTGACGACACTCGCTTCCAATCAGCGCAATATGCGGTGGTGAAGCGAGAATCCGTCAAGAGAATCGTGACTGTCGCCGGTTCGAGGGTGCTTTCGAACTCGAGGACATTCAATTCACCATCGCCGTCGACCTTCGCTCGGCCGTATATGCACGGCATGTCAGCTGATACGGGCCCAGACGTCGTGTAGGTTCCCGGCAACACCTCCCACGGCACGTCGAACAGTCCGTGACCAGGAATCGTTCCCGGCGCTGCTGAGGCCGCAGACGTCCCGATCATTGCCACACCGACAGCTACTGCTGCAGCGGACGCGAGCAAACTAACCTTGCGCATTTTCCCTACCTTGTTCATACCTGAACCGCAGCGGCGAGTTCGAAGGCTTGTTGATGTAAGAACCCGCGGTTCGCGCAGTTCTTCAACTAACGGTAGTAAAAGGGCACGAGTTTTGGTGAGCTACCTTTTTGTGGTTCTGGCCCGATTTCCGTGACGGAGACTCCCATTGAGAAGATCAGAGAACGCCGGCGTTGCGGCTCTCGGCATGATTCGAACCTGTCATTCCAGTATTCGATCACACACCCGTCTTCGAGCCGAAACGTCGACGCTCCCCTGCCGTTTGGGTGACTCAGCCTCCGAGTGAGCCCGTCGGCAGCTTCGAGAAGATGTCCCCGAGGCTTCCGGTTCCACCAGGAGTTTCCGGTTCCGTCGGATCCACCGGCTCGACGACGATGACACCAGGCACGGTGACGGTCACGGTCTTGTCCGCAGATTCCGAAGAACTGAACTTCTTGGTACCCAAGAACTTTGCGGTGATGCGATGCTCGCCCTGGTCGCGGAACGGCCAGACCAGTTCTGCATGGCCATTGGAATCGACTGTGGCGCTGCCGATCTTCGTGTCGCCGTCGAAGAACTCGACCGTTCCCTCACCCGGGTTCGGGTCGATACTCGCCGCAATCTTGACGTCTTCGCCCGTCAGTGCCTCCAGCGCGACAGCGACCATCGTCTCGGTCTGGTTGGTCGTGAAGACCTCGGTAGTCGAGAGGGCGTTGCGTCCTTCCCCCGCAGCAACACAATACCCAGCGGCATTGACCCACCGGGACTCACCGAAACTCATGCTCGTGTCTTTGATCTTGATGCTCGGGCTCGTCGCCCCGGCGCGCAGGTGCGTCGTCGCATTTCCCTCGTCGGACCGAGCTTCGAGTTTCAATTCGACTGCCGGCAAACGAAAGTCCGTGTTCGCCTTGACTTGCAGCCCTTCCTTGGGCTTGTTGTCGTTCGCGCTCGGACCGTCGTTGACTGTCTTGTTGCCGGCACCGGTAATTCGCAGGTACTCACCCGCCGGGTTTGCGTTTCCGTCTGCGCCCACCCGGAGCAGCACCGCAGTCTCGCCGGTCAAGTTGGACGACGAATCACCGACGAGGGAGTACGAAACCAGGGTTGCCCCTTGCGGTAATGCGATGTCGTACTTGATTCGACCGGTGTCCGAATCCGAACTACGCATGGTGCCTGGATGCAATTTCACTGTGAACTGTTCGCCGGGACGCACGGACGTGGGCGCCGTTACCTCCATGTTGTCGGAGAACGACGAATCCCAATCGGTGGCGCCGTCGACCCGGCACTTGTGTTCGAAGGAAACTGTCCGCGTCACGGTATCGGAAGCCGCTGCCACCGGCGCGGACACAGCGAGGAGTCCGGCCGCGAGTGCTGGTACGACAGCGCAAACTGCCAGAGTGCGGGGGTTCATGTGTTGCCTTTCAGAAGAACTCGGCCATTGAAAGTTCAGTGAGGTAGGACCGTGATCACTTGCCACCGAGCGAACCCGTCGGCAGCTGCGGCAGAACGGACTCGAGGCTGCCGAGACCACCCGGGGTGCCCGGATCGGTCGGGTTGGGATCGACCGGACCTGTGGTGTCACCGGTCACCGTGAGTACGTGTGCCGCCGACGTGTACTTCGCCTCGTCTCCGGTAGCGGTGAATACTGCAGTCACGGACTTGGTACCCGCCTTACCGAAGGTGAGATCCAGGCGCGCAATACCGCGAACCACCGGCCGCGGGTCACCGACGGGTTTGCCGTCGACCATGAACTGTACTGTTCCCGTTGCGTTTTCCGGATCGACGTGAGAAGCAAAAGACACCTTGGTACCGGTCGCGGCGGTAGCCGGTCCTTCGAGCTTAGTCACGATGTCCGCGCCTGGCTCAGGATCAACGGGCCCCAGGTCCCCGTCGATCTTCGTGGATGCCAGGGCGCCGGCACCGGCATTGAGGGGGCCGGTCTCAGCGTCGCGCGGCGAGCAGGATGTGGGCGCCCAGATGGTTCCCGCGAGCCAGTGACTGACCTGAGGGAGGAAGGTCAAAAATGACTCCGGCCCACCGAAAGTACCTGCAGCACCCGAAGTCCGGACATTGGTTTCGACTGCGCCGGAAGGCCCGGCCTTTACGGTGATTCTGATCTTCGGAAAGACGATGTCCGTCTCGGCACCGGACTGAGCATTGATCGCCAGCCCACCGTGCGCACCCGACGACGATGACGGGCTGTTGCCGATCGCTTCGTTTGCGCCGGACAACCGGAGTATCGGACCGTCCGCTGCGGGAGCACCGTCTTCGTTGACACGAATCACCGAAGCAGGTTTCCCGGCAATAACATTGCCCGGATCGGTGACCGTCGCCGAAACGAACTCCGCGTTGGTCGGAATCGGCAGATCGATCTTCAGACGCGAGATCTTCTTGACGCTTGCGCCGCTCACATCGTTCGGGATCTGGACGCTACCCGGATCCACGTCGATGTCGAAGACCTGACCTGGCGCGACTACCGCAGGAGCCGAAACCCGCACCGTGGCAGGCTTTCCGTCTGACGAAGGACCGGAGAACGCACTCGGAACTGCGCGGCACGTGACCTGGAACGTTGTCGACGTGGTTTCTGCAACGGGCGCCGCGGTTGCCGGAATCACGGCCACAGCGGTTCCACCGGCAAGGAGGCCGGTAAGGAGCGCAGCACTCAGTAGGCGTTTTGACATGATGTCCTCTCGGAACAACCTGATTGACGTTTGCCGCCGAACTGTAACGGAGCCGGCGCCCGAGTTGACCCGTTTTCAATAAACAAAACCCACACAGTAGGTAAATACTTGGTAAGAGTTGCTGGTCGTCACATCTGACCGCCGCCGCAGGCCTTTCCCCTCTCGATCAATCTCGCAATTCGAGATTCACTGCAGGGAAACACAATTCGACAGAAGTTCGCACCATAGCGAGATCTCCGGTCATACTCTACCCTTACAGGAGGGTAGAGTATGAGAACCTCGTCAGGACGGAATCTCATGGCAGTAACCATCGCTTCATCCACCAACGACAATTCGGTTCGGGCCGCGCTCCGGTCACCTCACCGTCTCAAAACGGAGGTTTTGGCCGGACTGGTCGTGGCGTTGGCACTGATTCCCGAGGCGATCTCGTTCTCGATCATCGCCGGCGTCGATCCGCGGGTAGGACTGTTCGCGTCGTTCACGATGGCAGTGACCATCGCCGTCGTCGGCGGACGACCCGCAATGATCTCCGCAGCTACCGGCGCCGTCGCACTGGTCGTCGCTCCACTGACGCGCGAGTACGGAATCGACTACCTGATTGCGACAGTCCTTCTGGCCGGCCTTCTCCAGATCGTGTTGAGCCTCCTGGGCGTCGCAAAGTTGATGCGCTTCATTCCGCGCAGCGTCATGGTGGGATTCGTCAACGCACTCGCCATCTTGATCTTCATCGCCCAACTCCCCCACCTGATCGATGTTCCGTGGCTCGTCTACCCACTCCTTGCAGTCGCACTTCTGCTACTCGTATTCCTGCCGAAACTGACGAACGCCGTCCCGGCTCCACTGGTGGCAATCGTGCTACTGACAACCGCCACAGTCGTTTTCGCGTTCGATGTCCCCAACGTCGGCGACGAGGGCGAGCTTCCGTCGAGCCTACCGACGCTACTGTTCCCCGATGTCCCCCTGGACATGCACACACTGTCGATCATTGCGCCGTACGCATTGGCCATGGCGCTCGTCGGACTCCTCGAATCGTTGATGACGGCCAAGCTCGTCGACGACGTCACGGATACGCACTCGAACAAGACCCGAGAAGGGTGGGGCCAAGGCGTCGCGAACATCGTCACCGGCTTCTTCGGGGGCATGGGAGGGTGCGCGATGATCGGCCAGACCATGATCAACGTCAAGGTCTCCGGCGCTCGCACTCGAATCTCGACTTTCCTGGCGGGCGTGTTCTTGCTGATACTCGTCGTCGGCCTCGGCGATGTGGTGGCGTTGATTCCCATGGCCGCATTGGTGGCCGTCATGATCATGGTCTCGGTCGGCACTTTCGATTGGCACAGCATCAATCCGAAGACCCTGCGCCGCATGCCGATCGGCGAGACAGTGGTCATGTTGGTCACCGTGGTAGTCACCGTCGCGACCCACAATCTTGCCTACGGCGTGATCGTCGGAGTGATCACCGCGTTGGTCATCTTCGCTCGCCGCGTCGCGCATCTCACCGAAGCGATCGACGTCGCGCATCCGGACGAGGACACCCGTGTCTATGCGGTTCGAGGCGAACTGTTCTTCGCATCCAGCAACGATCTGATCTACCAGTTCGACTACGCCGGCGACCCGAAGAACATTGTCATCGATCTGTCCGAGTCTCATGTCTGGGACGCGTCGACCGTCGCGACATTGGACGCCATCACCACCAAGTACGCGGCCAGAGGCAAGAATTTCGAGATCGTGGGGCTCGACGACGCATCGGCCGAGCGCCACCTGCGCCTGTCCGGTCGCCTGGGTGACGGTCACTGAGAGTATGGAGGCCCAGCGCGAGGAAAGTGGGAGTGATGTCTGAGCCGGAACATGCGGGCCAAGGGCCGAACATGCAGATCGGACAGGCTGCCGAACGCACCGAACTGTCGATCAAGACGATTCGTCATTACGACGAGGTCGGTCTGGTTACTCCGTCCGAGCGGAGCGCCGGAGGATTCCGCCTCTATACCGAGGCCGATGTCCAACGGCTACTGGTAATCCGACGAATGAAGCCGCTCGGATTCAGTCTCGAAGAAATGAAACAACTTCTCGATTCTCTGGCAGTGCTCGGCGACGAAGCTTCGGACGCGTCAACGCGCACCGCTGCAACCGAATTCGTCACCGACTGCCACACCCGGGCGGAAGAAAGCTGCACACACTTACGTAAGCAACTCGCCTACGCCGAAGAGCTGACGGGTTTGCTCGCCGACCACAGTCTCAACGGTGAACGGCATTCGTGATCTGCAAGCTGAACTAAGCTGAGTTGATGGCCCGATACTTCGACGTTCACCCGGAAAACCCGCAGCCGCGCGCGATCAGCCAGATCGTCGAAATGCTGCGCAACGACGCGGTCATCGCCTACCCCACCGACTCCTGCTACGCCCTGGGCGCCCAAATGGACAATCACTCGGGCACCGATCGGATCCGCGAGATCCGTCATCTGCGTTCGGACCATCACTTCACGCTGGTCTGTGCCGATTTCGCGCAGCTCGGGCACTTCGTTCACGTCACCAACTCGGCGTTCCGCGCGGTGAAAGCGGCTACGCCTGGGCAGTACACGTTCATCCTTCCCGCCACGAAGGAAGTTCCGCGTCGGCTGGCACACGCCAAGAAGAAGACCGTCGGAGTGCGTATCCCCAGCCACCCGGTAGTGCGGGCACTCTTGCAAGAGTTGGGTGAACCCATCCTCTCCAGCACCCTTCTCCTGCCCGGCGCCGAGGAACCGATGACGGACGGCTGGCAGATCAAGGAAGAACTCGACCACCAACTCGACGCCGTCATCGACTCGGGTGACTGCGGAACCGAACCCACCACAGTCGTCGACTATTCGTCCGGTGTTCCCGAAATCGTGCGGGTCGGCGCGGGAGATCCTTCTCGTTTCGAATGATCCCCCGCCCGGGCCACATCATGGAGTCGACCAGTCACGGCGTGACGATATCGAACCACAGATCGAAGTCCTCCAGCAGCGAGATGAACGTCTCCAGTTCGGACTGATCTCCCACAGCTTTTGCCGTTCCGGCCTTGATGGATTCGGTGAGCGAGGTCGTTCCCAGATACACCTCGTTGAACACGGCACGGGTCAAGGTCAGAGTCAGGGCGGCCGAAGCATCTGCCTTGTCCATGTCGTAGTTCAGCACGCCGTTGCGCACTGTGACCAGGACGTTGTCCGCGGTGTCGGACAATACGAATCGCAACGACAGGTCTACATCGGCTGCTTTGGGACCGTCGAGGCGAACTGCCCAGAAATCCAGCATCTGTTCGAGCGGCATCACTGCGACCACGGCCGGGCCGGTGGGGTTGTTGGACGGCATCGGTGCCAGCGGATGCCGCAATTCCATCGCTCCGACCAGGTAGAAGTTGCGCCACGTTCCGTTCTCGGCTTGGTAGCCGAGTTGTTCGTACGTGTCCGCCAACAACTCTCGCGCATTCTGATTACTCGGATCGGCGAACACCAGATGGTTCACCAACTCCGCGGCCCAGCGGTAGTCGCCGTCGCCGAACGCCTGCTTGCCCTTGGTCAGAAGTGCGTCCGGCCCGCCGACGGCTTCGACGTAGCGCTTGCCGTTCTCCACCGGCGGATGGGGATTGAGGTGAGCGGGAACGCCGTCGAACCAACCGAGATAGAAGGTGTAGATCGCTTTGACGTTGTGACTGAGCGAGCCGTAGTACCCACGGTTGTACCACTGCTTTCCGATCGCGTCGGGTACCTCGATCTGGTCGGCAATCTCTACCGGTGTCAGTCCCTTGTTGGCAAGGCGCAACGTCTGATCGTGCAGATACTTGTACAGATCTGCCTGATCCGACATCAGCTTCAAGATCTTGTCGTTACCCCACGTGGGCCAATGATGCTGCGCAAAGATGATTTCGACGTCGGGGAACAGTTCCATTGCCAGACGCACGTAGTGCGACCACGCTTTGGCGTCGCGAGTCTTGGCGCCGCGCAACGTGTATAGATTGTGCATCGTGTGCGTGACGTCCTCAGCTGACCCGAGCGCCTTGAAATCTGGTAAATAGAAGAGCATTTCGGATGGCGCTTCGGTTCCCGGCGCGAGCATGAACGTCACGCGCACACCGTCGATGACCTCTTCGTGCACCGGTTCGGTGATGACGTCGGTAGGCACGGCGAACGTCGAAGTGCCGTGCGAAGTGGACAGGCCGAGACCACCGGATACCTGCCCTTGTGGCCCCGGACGCAGGAACGATCCGTACATGTACATTCCGCGACGTGTCATTGCCGTGCCGGCAAGTACGTTCTCGGAAATCGCTTCCTCGGTGAAACTGTCTGGTGCGTAGACCTTTACGGCACCGGAATCGATCTCTTCGTCGGTGACAAATCCTTTGACACCGCCGAAGTGATCGCCGTGGGAGTGCGTGAAGATGATTGCCTTGACCGGAACCTTCGGGCGGTGCTGGTAGTACAACTCCAGCGCGAGAGCGGCTGTTTCCGCGGACATCAGAGTGTCACCGATGATCAACCCGGTGTCGCCCTCGATGATCGTCGTGTTCGACAAGTCCTGGCCGATCACCTGGTACAGACGATCAGCCAGCTTGAACAGTCCACCGCCCTTCCCATCAAAGTGGCTTGGCGCCACAGACTCGGGTTGACGGTATCCGGTGCATCGCCGTCGGCGAACCCGTAGGCGTCGTACGAGAAGATGAACTGCCCTTTGTCACCTTTGACCAGTCCGCCATCGATGAGCGGTGCCACGAGACCTCGAGAAATCAGTTCGAAGTCGAAGGTGTCGTCGAAAGGAAGGTCACGGAGAACCTGGGCATTTGCCAGGCGAGTCGCTTCGGTGGCGGGCTTGGGGTCGAGTTCGGACGGTGTAGTCATCTTCTCTTACGCTCCTCGGGAACTCGCGGTGACCTGTGTCGGGATATCGGTTCATCCTCGATCCCCACGCAGCCCTCGCACATCACCCGGAAGGGATGATCAGGTGGCCCGTCCAGCAATCAACAGCGCAACGACGAACTCACGCACCAACGTCCGCTCGTCGTTCTCGTCCGCCCCCGGCACCATGAGCAGCGAGAGAATCACTCGCACGATCCAGCGCGCCCGCGACGCTGTGCCTGCTCCGAGTTCACCGAGCATCGCGACACCAAGTCCGTTGATGACGTCGGATGAATTGGCAAGTTCACCGGCAAGACTCGCATCACCCGGAGTGAACCATGCAGCCAACGTCGGAGTGCTACGCACCGCGGACACTGCAGTGAGTATGGCCGTCTCCAGACGCTCACTCGGATCGTCGATGGTCGCTACCGATTCCGCGATCGCAGTTCCCAGCCTGCGAGCTTCGCGGTGAACGAACGCAATGTGAAGAGCCTGCCGATTCTCGAAGTACCGATACAAGGTGGCCCGGGAACATCCTGCAGCAGAGGCTATCTCCGCCATACCGACCGCGTTGACGCCTTTCTCGACGAACAATTGCGCCGCACTGTCGAGGATCTTCTCGGCTGCCGCCAAGGCGCGCCCCTCGCCGAGCCAGTCGTTGCTCATGGCCGAGTCACCGACATCGGAGCCGAGAGCGGACGGCGCACGTAGTTGCCCGGCGCGTATTGCATCGCGTCGATGTCGACATGGAAGTCGGGAATCCGGGAGAGTAACTCTTCCAACGCAACTCGAGCCTGCATCCGAGCTGCCGACGCCCCCAGACAGTGGTGGGCGCCATGACTGAAGGTGAGAATCTTCTGCGGTCGACGCAAGACGTCCAACTCCGCCGCGTCGGGTCCGTACTTCTCGGGATCACGATTGGCCGCACCGTACATCAGCAGAACCTTACGTCCTGCCGGAATCACTTTGCCACCCAAGGCCACATCTCGCGTCGTGGTGCGTGCCAGTCCTTGGACCGGCGAGGTGAGTCGAAGCAACTCGTCGACCGCGTCGGTGATCAATGCGGGATCGTCCAGCAGGATCTGACGCTGGTCGAGGCGTTCGGTCAGCATCGCCACCGAACCACCCAGCATTCCTGTCGTGGTGTCGTTTCCCCCGGCCACCATGGTGAAGGCGAAGCCCAGAATCGACAGCAGGCCGGACATGTCGCCGTCTTCACCGAGTCCAGCGGCGAGTAGGTGCGAAATCGTGTCGTCACCCGGTTCGACCTTGCGGCGTTCGATCAGCGAAGCGAAGTACATCATCAGCTCACCGGTGGCGGCCTGCGCCGTCGTCGCTGCCGCGGCCACACCACCTGCCGAATTGGCAGCGACAATGGCTTCGGTCCAGCCGTCGAACTGGTCACGGTCCGATTCCGGCACACCCAGATAGTGTGCGACAACCATAGACGGCAACGGTTTGAAGAGCTCGACGACGATATCGCCGCTGCCACGCGCTTTCAGCGCCTCGATACGTTCGACGACAAATTCGCGAACCATCGGCTCGACCGCCGATACCTGACGCGGAGTGAAACCCTTCGACACCATGCGCCGGAACTCCGACTGCACTGGCGGATCCTGCATCACGAACGGCGGATTGTCCTGCATCCCGATCTGTTCGAGTTCACCATAGACAGTGGTCAATCCCTTTGCCGACGAATACGTCTCGTAGTCGCGAGCGGCGTTGTAGACGTCTTCGTGACGGGTGAGCACCCAGTAGTCGTCCTGCGGCGCAGCTTCCGGCACAACGTTGTGCACCGGGTCGTTCTCGCGCAATGCGTCGTACATGGCCCAGGGCGAACGCCAGGACTCCCCGGTGGAAGGTACAAACCGTGGCGAATGTGACACAGAAGTTGTCATGACTCGACTATGAGACAAATAGCCGAATGTGTCAACGTTCTACGATCAACCGTTCCCACGAGCAGCATTGAGTAACTCGCATCCACGCAGAGCACTATCGTGTGTCGGGTGATCACGGATCCGAAGAATCATCCGAACAGCTCTGACGCCGGGCGCCGCGCCGTGGTTGCGGTCCTGCTCCCCCGCGAACATCTCCCCTTCATCAGGGACTGGTGCCTGCACCACATCGAGCAAGGCTGGGAGGTTGTTCTCTACGACAACACCGGTTCCGTCGGGTCCACCCGCAAGACAAGCGCATTCAGCCTCAACCGTTGGCACGGCCGCAGCGAGGACAAGAGAGGCAACTCTTACGGCGCCTTCACCCGATCGATGTCGGACAGTGAAGTTCAGGTCGCATTCCGC
Source organism: Rhodococcus sp. C3V (assembly GCF_029269915.1). Classification (NCBI taxonomy): domain Bacteria; kingdom Bacillati; phylum Actinomycetota; class Actinomycetes; order Mycobacteriales; family Nocardiaceae; genus Rhodococcus; species Rhodococcus sp. C3V. Next base: position 641,770 of record NZ_JARJBE010000003.1, on the reverse strand, counting down.
AAAGAACTGCACGACCTTCCGGTGACGATCGTCGACTGGCAACCGCGCGACGCGGACGGTCGGATCGTGCACGGACAGGTAGAGGCGTACGTCGATTACGTGAGCCGGTACCGCGACACCGTCGCATGGGCAGCATTCGTCGACGCCGACGAATACCTCCAACACGCACCAGGATTGGACTGGGAGGTTCTACTTGCCGGCGTTACTCAAGCGGGTTCGCACCGCGTCGTTCTCGATGCTCTGGTCTACGAATCCAGGTGGACGCGCGACGGGCAATTGCGAGACGTCGAGGAATTGAAATGCCTTGGGCTACAGAGCCATGGTTGCAAGAACATACTGAGGCTGTCGGAGATTTTGCGAGCAGACGTCCACTGGGGATGGAAGACAAGCGAACCGGACAGCCTGGTGCGGCCCGACCGATCCCTCTTCTACTTCCGCCATTACCGCGGTTCGGAGGCGGCACTCGACTTCACTCCGCTGCCGAACTTCGGGCCCCAGGTCCACGAAGAAGGTGTGGATGTGCCGGCAGCAATGGACGTATCACAGAATTGAATGTTCCTGCAAGACACAGATATTCAGGTGCAGATAAACCTCCGGCTCGCATCCACGAAGGCAATATCTTCAGAATGCGAGCCGGAGGAAATCTGACTGCAGAAGCAGATCAGGAAGCGCTGTTGCCACCGAAGAGTGCAGCAATCGTGGCGACGGCTGCGATGCCGCTAACGATGCCGGCGATCGGGCCGAGAACCTTGGCCAGGTCCGTGAGCGGTCCGGTGGTTGCGTTGGCTGCAATGCTGCTGGTGTATGCCATGTCTAGCTCCTCATCATGGAATGTGTACGCGGTCCGCGCGCCCGGTATGTAACGGCGCTCACAATATACGTAAGACGACCGAAAATTGAAGCGGCACCGCTGAGTGGGACGTAACTCACATCTCATCCAGCGGGAACCCACGAGTAACAATGCGCGATTCGGACAACGCTTCGGGAACCGTTGAATGACGAGCAGGAGAACAGCAGTGGGCAAGTTGGATGGAAAAGTGGCCCTGATCACTGGCGCAGGGCAAGGCGTCGGCCAGGGAGTTGCGTTTGCGCTCGCCAAGGAGGGCGCTTCCGTCGCGGTCGCGGGCCGCACTGAGTCGAAACTCGTCGTCACATGTAACGAGATCGCCGAACGCGGAGGCCGTGCCGAACCGGTGCTCATGGATATCGCCGACGCGGATTCCATCACCGGAGCCGTGGCGCGAACGGTGGAACTGTTCGGCGGCGTCGACATTCTGATCAACAACGCCAGCCTCAACCCGCTCGGCAACGTCCTCGACCTCACTCCGGAGCGCCTTGCCGACGGATTGACGTCCGGCCCCGTCGCGACTCTGCGAACCATGCAAGCCTGTTACCCGTTCATGAAGGAGCGCGGCGGCGGGGCAATCATCAACATGGTCAGCTCCGTGGCCGTCCGCTGGGACGCTGCCGGCTACGGCGGCTACGCGGCCGTGAAGGAATCCGTCCGAGCCCTCAGTCGCGCGGCAGCATGCGAATGGGGCGTCGACGGGATCCGGGTCAACGCGGTTGCTCCCCACGCGTCGTCGCCGGGGCTGCAGCGTTGGGCAGATGCACGCCCGGAAGAGGCTGCCGCTTTTGTTGCCGGTATTCCGCTCCGCAGGATCGGAGACTGCGAGACGGACATCGGCACCGCGGTGGCTTTCCTGGTCGGCCCGGATGCCGCGTATCTGACTGGAGCAACAATTCCGCTCGACGGTGGTCAGTCGCGCTGGGGCTGAGAGCTGGCGTCGTCGAAGGCAAGCACCGCCGACTTGGCTTCGGCGATCGGGCGGCGGAAAACGAAACCGACCAGAACGGATGCCAAAACCAGCGCGGCCAGCACTATGAGCCCGACCATCCACCACATGGTTTTCAGTATGCCCGAACCGACCTCCGCCGGACGCGCGCCACGGCCGTCGGAAAGCGGCGACAGCCTCGAAAGGTGCTGAACACCAGTCAAATTCCGTTTTGCCCGTTTCCTGAGCTTCTTGAGAATCCGTGATCGATGACACATATTCGGATCCCGAACCGGAACGCGTGCGTGACTACGACGACACCTCGGTGCATCCTGGCAGGTATGGAATCCGCTGTTTCGGCCCAACTCACCGACGGAAGCACCCTCACACACCCGTGGGGCGGGACAAGCAACATCACCGATCTCGGCGGTGACGTTCACTGGATCGACTTCGGCGGTCCCAGCGGAGCGCCGCCCATCGTGCTCGTTCACGGTCTGGGCGGCTCGCACCTGAACTGGGTGCGGGTCGCACCGGCGCTGGCGGCGCGCACGCGCGTGTACGCACTTGACCTCGCCGGATTCGGACTCACCTCTGCCCGTGGGCGACACACCGGCGTCGACGCCAACGCAGTACTTCTGAATCGCTTTCTCGACACAGTGGTGGGTGAGCCCGCCGTCCTGTTCGGCAATTCCATGGGCGGAATGGTCTCGGCAATGTCGACCCATGCCAGTCCCGAATCAGTCGCCGGCCTGGTGCTGGTGGATCCGGCGCTCCCCCTGCCCGTCCAACTTCCCGATCTGACCGTCGCCGCCCAATTCGCGCTCTACTCGATGCCGTACGTCGGTGAGCAGGTTCTCGGCTTCGGACGCCGAAAGATGTCAGACCGGCAGTTGGCCGCTCAGATGACCAGATTGTGTTTTGCCGATCCGACGCGAGCCGACCCCGCGGTCCTCGACGCGGGCGCTGCCTTGACGGCGATTCGCCGCAACGAACCTACCCAGGATGCCGAATTCCTTCAGGCAGCACGGTCACTGCTGATGACCCTCGCCCGTCCTGCCTCCTATCGAAAGACATTGCGAGAGATCACGACTCCGACGCTCCTGATGCACGGCGATCGCGATCGGCTTGTCCCGGTCGAGGCCGCACGGGCAGCCGCTGCTGCACATCCACACTGGACCACCATCATTCTCGGCGACACCGGCCACACCCCACAATTGGAGATTCCGGACGAGTTCACCCGTCATGCGCTCGCGTGGCTCGATCGCACGGGGCTGATCAGGAGCTGACACGTACCAACACTCCCCGGTGGAACGCCCTTGCCGATCGAGCAAGTGCCCCATCAACTTCGGAGTATCAAGAACGATTCGGCGGTCGTCTACGTTGGCAGGTCCGGCCCACCGGGGAACGCGAAACAGACACATACCCCAAAGCTCTCGAACCCTGGGAATGTGTCGGGGTACGCGCGTAGCGTGAGATTCAGGCCTTTCTCGGCCAAGCATTTCCGCGTCCCCTGCTTGTGTATCCGTTTCGGTCAAGGAGAGTTTTCAGATGCCCGCACGCACAGCGCTCGACGGAACACCCTGTTGGATCGACCTCACCAGCTCCGACACCGAGGTTGCCAAATCCTTCTACACCAACGTGTTCGGCTGGCAGGCTGACACAAACGACGACCCGCAGTACGGCGGCTACGCGATCTTCAGCAAAGACGGGCAGCCTATCGCCGGGCTCGGACCCCAGCAGGAGGGAAACCCCTACGGCAACGTGTGGACCACCTACATCTCCTCGACTGATGCGGCAGCGTCGGCGTCCAAGGCCCAAGCCGCGGGCGGAACGATCATGATGCCGTCGATGCAGGTCGGTCCTCAGGGCAGCATGGCGATCGTGGGCGATCCGGCCGGTGCCGTCGTCGGCATCTGGCAGGCAGATCAGCATCACGGCTTCGGTTTGGTCGGCGAGGCCGGAGCGCCGGTCTGGCACGAGACCTTGTCCAAGAACTACGCCGCGGTCCTGCCGTTCTACACCGACGTGTTCGGCTGGACTTACGAGTCGATCGGTGACAGCGACGAGTTCCGGTACTCACAGGCCAAGCAGGGTGACACCGTCGTCGCCGGTTTGATGGATGCCAGCTCGTTCCTCCCGGCAGAGGCGCCGTCGTTCTGGCAGGTGTACTTCGGGGCGGACGACACCGATGCGGCCGTCGCCAAGGTCGTCGAATTCGGCGGCAGCGTCTTGCGCGATCCCGAGGACACGCCCTTCGGCCGTCTCGCGTCGGTGGCCGATCCACTAGGTGCCAAGTTCCAGATCTCCACGATCATGGAATGAATCTCCGCGCGGAGGCCGCACCGGTCCGCGGTCTCTGCGCGCTGATCATCTGGAAAGTCCGGATTTGACCGCACAGATTTGAACACTCGCCCAGAAGGTATGCAGTTTTCTGCGTCCAACGCCTAATCTCATGGGATGCCCGCCCCCGCCCCTCTCCTCGATGTGTACTCGCAGCCGACTCTGTCGACGCTTGCGCCGTCGGTACTCGCTTCTCTCGGAGTGAGCGGCGAAGCGAACCGTCTCGATCTACAGCCCAGCAAGAAGACCGTAATTCTGCTGGTAGACGGGATGGGCGCGAATTTGCTCGCCCGCAACGTCGAACATGCACCATTCCTGAATTCACTGATCGGAACGCCCATCCGGGCAGGCTTCCCCACGACGACGGCCACCAGCATCGTCTCACTGGGGACCGGTCTGCCTTCGGGAGCGCACGGCATCACCGGCTACCAGTCCTACGTCGAAGAAGCCGATTCGGTGTTCAACTGGCTGGGTTGGCACAGCGCGGGCAAGAAGGAATCTCAGACCGACTCCATCGTCCCGGAAACCCTGCAGCCGCAGGCCACGACGTTCGATCGCGCCGCCGCGGCCGGCATCACCGTTACAACCGTCGTACCGTCGAAGTTCGACGGCAGCGGCCTCACCCGTGCCGGGATGCGCGGTGCCCAGTTCGCCGGAATCCAGGCATACGGAGACCTCCTCGCTCGCACCGTGGCGGCGTCGAAATCTGCCGACCGCACGTTCACGTACTGCTACATCAGCGAGATCGATGCACTCGGCCACGTCTACGGACCCGAGTCCGAGCCGTGGATCTTCCAACTGATGCTGGTCGATCGACTGGTCGAGCAACTCGCCGCTGCACTCGGCCCGGACGTGAGATTGCTGGTGACGGCAGACCACGGAATGGTCGACGTGTCGGACGAGAACAAGATCGACTTCGACAACACTCCAATTCTGTCCAAAGATGTACTCGCTCTTGCCGGTGAACCTAGATGTCGTCACATCCACACCCGAGAAGGCGCTGCACAAGATGTTGCGGACCGCTGGCGCGCCGAACTGGGTGACCGCATGTGGATCGGGACGAGATCCGAGGGCATAGTCGCAGGATTGTTCGGGCCTGCAGTGCATTCCGAGTATCACGGCCGGATCGGGGATGTCATCGCCATTGCGTCCGGGGACGTGGCCGTCGTACGTCGATCTGTCGAATCGGGACTGTCCGGCCTCCGTGGACAGCACGGCGCCCTCACTCCGGACGAACTGCTGGTACCGCTCTTGTCCTCAGGACAGCAGTAGGGCTCGCGCCCGGCGAATCTCGGGAACACCGACGACCTTGCATGCGCCCAACAGGACGACGGCACCGACGGCCGCACCCGCCGACAATGAAATAACAGCAGCAAGCCTGGGCTCGGGAACTCGGTTCTGAACCGCCACCACCAAAGCGAGCGCACAACCACCTGCCAGAATTGCCGCCGCCGAAATCCTTCCGACGGTGGCCTGCACGCGACGGAATCCCAACAGCCCGTATCGCTTTCGAAGAAGGATGTGGCCGAGCACCGCTCCACACACGTAGGAGAACGAGCCGGCGGCACAGACGGCCAGGACCAGCCTTTCGTCACTCGCCGACAGTGACGCAAGAAGGACGAGCGCAGTCTTGGCGACCACCATCACCAGGGCGATCACCGCGGGAGTTCGGGTGTTGTTGTCGGCGTAGAACACTCGCAGCTGAAGCATGACCATCGCAAAGGGCACCAGCCCGAATGCACTGACCGCAACGGCCGTCCCGATCAACCGGGCACTGCTGCCGTCGACCCGGCCGAAGAAGATCAAGGTGGTCAACGAGGGGCCGAACACCATGAGCGCCACAGTGACCGGAATCAGCGCCACCACCGAATACCGGGCTCCCCGGCCGAGATCGGATACGACGCCGACGTCGTCACCCGCAGCAACCGACCTGGCGATCCGCGGCATCAGCACCGTCAACAACGACACACCGAGAATACCGTACGCCACTTGAAACAGCAGATCCGCGTGCGTGTACATCGAGTAGACGTGACGGGAGAGAGTGACCTTCATCGTCACCCACACACCGATCTGGCCGGCAACGACGTACACAAGTACCCAGCCGAGCAACGGCGCCCCGACGCGCACCGGTCGCCAGGTGTGCGGTACGACGCGCACGCGAAGGCGCCACCGAAACCCGTTGCGGTGCAGCGCTCGAGCAACGACGGCGGTTTGCGCCACGATCCCGAGCAAAGTGCCGACACCGATCACCAGAACCTGCGCGGTGGTCATCGACTCGGGAGTCAGAGCCACCGGCCCCGGGATACACAGGAAGACCGCGACCGTCACCAGAAGGACGACGTTGTTGATCACCGGTGCCCAGGCCGGCGCGCCGAACACCGATCGAACGCTGAGCACAGCCGTCATCATCGCCGTGACGCCATAGAAGAAGATCTCCGGAAGAAGCAAGTACGCGAAGAGCGTCGTCAGCTCTCGTTGAGCCGGATCATCGATCACGGCCGAGACCAGAGGCGGCGCGCACACCACGGCCACTACCGTCACGAGCGCAAGAGCCAGCGCTCCGACGGTGAGAACGCGCTGCGTCTGCTCTCGTTCGAGCGTCCGCCCACGGCTCCGTTGCCGCGTCAGATACGGAAGCAGGACGCTGGCGAGAATCCCGCCGAGGAGGAGCTGATAGACCATGTTCGGGAAGCTGTTGGCCGCGTTGTACGCATCACTGACGAGGGCGATGCCCAGGACCGCGGCAAGGGCAAGGGTGCGGACGAAGCCGGTGATCCGACTGACCGTGCTGGCGAGCGCCACTTGCCCGCCCATCTTCGCCAAGCTGCCGCCCGTCACACCATTACGTTCGGACTCCCGTTCGGACTCCCCCACGTTCTCGACCATCTCGCCAGAGTGCCACATCGCAGACGTTCGACGATCCGGACGGAAACGGAAGGGCGCCCCGAACCGTGGGTTCGAGGCGCCCTTCCGTAAGGAACAATCAGGCGGATTCCGCTCCAGCCAACGGCGGCATGACGACAACCTGACCAGCGAAGGACAGACCCGCACCGAAGGCGAGAAGCAATGCCTTGTCGCCCGGCTTGCACTGGCCGTCGCGCAGCATCTGCTCCATGGCGAGCGGGATCGAGGCCGCGGACGTGTTGCCCGTCTCGGCGATGTCGTTGGAGACGGGGAAGCCCTCGGGCAGCTTCATGCTGCGAGCGATGACCTCGTTGATGCGCTGGTTTGCCTGGTGCGGCACAAAAGCGTCGATGTCCTCGATACCCAGCCCCGACTTCTCCAGGGTGCGAGTAGCGACCTTGCCCATCTCGAAGGCAGCCCAGCGGAACACCGCGGTACCGGCCATCTTGATCCACGGACGAGGTCCGGTCGGGTTCTTGGTGTAGTCGAGCCAGCTCGGCTCCTGAACGATGGCGTCGGACTGGCTGCCGTCCGAACCCCACTCGACCGGGCCGATTCCGACGGTATCGCTCGGGCCGACGACAACTGCGCCTGCGCCGTCACCGAAGATGAAGCGCACGCTGCGATCGGTGGGCTCGGTGGCCTCGCTCATCAACTCGACGCCGACGACGAGTACGTGATCAACCGTGCCACCGCGAACGAGATCGCTGGCCACTGCAAGAGCGGTACAGAAACCGGCGCAGCCTGCCGCGACGTCGAATGCAGCCGGACCCTTGATGCCGAGCTCGTGGGCGACGATGGACGCAGCCTGGGGAGTCTGCAGGTCCCACGTCGACGTCGCGATGATCACGGCGCCGATCTGCTCGGGTGCAATGCCGCTGACGTCCAGTGCTTTACGGGCAGCGCTGATCGACATCGCGAGGATGCCTTCACCCTCGCCGGAGAACCGGCGCGACTTGATACCCGATCGCGTCTGGATCCACTCGTCGGTGGAATCGATCAGCTCGCAGATCTCGTCGTTGGTCACGACTCGCTCCGGGCGGTGAACGCCGAGCCCGAGAAGGACGGACTGCCGACCTCCGGCCACACTGGCAATCGGCTTACCCATTGATCGATCTCCTCGTTGGTTTCTGGTGATGACGCGCATTCGACATCACACGTTACGTACAGGACATAAGGCCCTGCCTCTCAGGTCACCGTTCGATCACGGCAACAACATGAGGCTGGCTCACATTACGCTTCGGTCAGGTATGTAGTCCAGATCCACGATCAGGCGCGTAAATGAGCTAGAACTGCCAAAACACGACGATGCCCGCTTTCGGAAGCCGACAGGCCGAGTTTTGCGAAGATATTTCCTATGTGCTTGCTCACAGCAGTGTCGCTGACGACCAGTTTCCTGGCGATTTCCTGATTTCCCAGCCCCTCCGCCATCAGTCCGAGAACCTCGGACTCGCGTGGCGTCAGCGATCTGATCGGATCGTCGGCGCGTCGACGGCTCATCAGTTGGGATACGACCTCGGGATCCATCACGGTTCCGCCGTCGACGACCCGGTTCAATGCGTCGACGAACTCGGCTACCTTGCCGACCCGTTCCTTGAGCAGGTACCCGACCCCGCCGGCGCCTCCTGCCAACAATTCACCGGCGTAGCGATCCTCGACGTACGCGGAAAGGACCAGGACGGGAAAGCCCGGGCGAAGCTTGCGCACCTCGATCGCCGCTCGAAGTCCCTCGTTGGTGAAAGTAGGAGGCATCCGGACGTCGAGCACCGCGGCGTCGGGGGCGGTCTCCTCGAACACCGTGAGGAACTGCGCGGCGTCGGAGACAGCAGACACCTCGAAGCCCTCTCCGCGGAGCAGCAGTGCCAGCCCCTCTCGCAGGAGAGCGTCGTCCTCGGCAATCAGAATCCGCACGGTAGTTCCACCCTCATCGTTGTCGGTCCACCCTCCGGGCTCTCCAATACTGCGGTTCCTTCGAAAGCCTCGACCCGGCGTCGAATACCCGCCACGCCGCCGCCCGGGCGTTCGTTCGCGCCGCCGTGACCGTCGTCGATCACGTCGATGAGCATCGTCTCACCCGACGAGTCGCCCGACGTCTCCGTCCGTGCCGTGACGGTGACACTGCGCGCTCCGCTGTGTTTTGCGACGTTGGTCAAGGCCTCGGCGACGACGAAGTACGCAGCAGCCTCGACGGCAGCCGGGGCACGGCGGAGCTCGTCGATCTCGAGTACGCAGGGCACGGCGGAGCGCCCGGCGAGCGCCGAGATCGCGCCCTCCAGACCCAACTCGTCGAGGATCGGCGGGTAGATGTCGTGCACCAACGTCCGGAGTTCGCTCAACGCCTCGGTGGCCGCATCTTGGGCCCGATGCAGTTGTGGCAGAGCCTGGTCCGGATTGTTCTGCAACGACCGCTCGGCCATCCCCAACATCATCACCACCGCGACCAGACGGTTCTGCGCTCCGTCGTGCAGATCCCGCTCGATGCGCTTGAGTTCGGCCGAATGCGCGTCGAGCGCCGCAGCGCGGCTGGCCGTCAGGGCGGTGACGCGCTTCGAGAGGTCCGAACGCGTATCCGGCGCAAGCAAAGTCGTGGTCGACCAGCTGATCCATTTCGCCATCGCGGGGATCAACCACCACGCGATCAGGAAGTACAGGATGCCGATCAACGGCATTCCGGCAGCGCCCAGCCACGACGTCACGGGGTACGGGTTGTTGACGGGTTCGCCCGCGGGCATCTGCTGCCAGTACAGCGGGACGGCAATCGCATTGAGCGCACCGAGTGGCAGAGCAATGGTCAGCATCGCCGCGACGAAAGCACCCAGACCATGAATCGACAACCAGGCCGCGTCGCGCCTCGTCGACTGATCGGTGAGGAACCGGCTCCAGTCCCCGAATGTCGGATTGCTGGGCATCGGTGGGTATCGCTGCAGAACAGGGCGTCCGGTGTACGCAGCGGTGCGTTTGCGAGCCAGGCCGGCCCACCACCGGAGCACTCGCACGTACGACGGCAACAGCAACCAGCCGACGATCAGAATCGAGAGCGACAACAGAATGAGACCGACCATCAGCAAGAACAGGGAAACCACAGCTGCCGCGCCCTCGACGAGCACGTACACCGCAGCCCTGGTTCTCTTCTTCACTGCCCCAGCATGCCGCACCACACCGCACGATCCACTACAGCTAGCTACACCATTGATTCGGGACTCTGCTGGATGTCGACGAATGGCGAATCTCCATAGCGTTCTTCCCATGAAGAATCGACACTCGGTCCTCGCCCCGCCGGCTCCTGGTGCCACGGGAGCTCGAACATCTGCCGTGCGACTCCAAGGGGTCAGCAAGGTCTACGGCAACGGCCGCGGCGCCGTGACCGCCCTCGACAACGTCAGCCTCACTCTGCCGCGCAGCACCTTCACCGCAGTGATGGGCCCGTCCGGATCAGGTAAGAGCACTTTCCTGCACTGCGCCGCGGGCCTCGACCGACCGAGCAGCGGATCGGTGTGGCTGGGCGACACCGAAATTTCACAACTGAAGCCGAAGGCCCGCAGCATCTTCCGTCGCGATCACATCGGTTTCGTCTTCCAGGCCTACAACCTGCTCGGCGCTCTCGACGTCGAGCAGAACGTCACGCTCCCCCTACTCCTCGCCGGGCGACGAGCCGACAAGCAGTACCTGACCTTTGTCCTCGAATCCGTCGGACTCGGATCGCACCGCAAGCGCAAACCCTCCGAGTTGTCCGGCGGTCAGCAGCAACGCGTCGCCATCGCACGCGCCCTCGTCACCCACCCCGACGCACTCTTTGCCGACGAACCGACCGGCGCCCTCGACTCCCGTAGCGCCAAGCAGGTTCTGGAGTTGTTGCGCCGGACAGCCGCCGAGTTCGACCAGACCATCGTCATGGTCACGCACGACCCGGTGGCCGCGTCGTACGCCGATCGTGTGCTGTTCCTCGCCGACGGGAAACTTGTCGGGCACATCGACCGCCCGACCCCGCAGCAGATCGCCGAGCGCATGACACACCTCGGGGACTGGTGATGATGAAAGCGCACACCTTTGCGCACCTGAAAGCGCATCGCTCCGGTTTCGTCGCCGTGTTCGTCTCCGTATTCTGCGCAGCGCTCCTCACCTGCGGTCTGGGTGTGCTGCTGGAATCGGGAGTGCGAGGCGGTGTCTCACCACAACTCTACGCCGGTGCCGACGCCATCGTGAGTGCGCCACAGGCGCTCGAGGTCAAGGAAGACGCCGATCAGCCCTTTGCCGAGCGAGTTCTCCTCGCCGGCGATACGGTCCGCAAGCTCGACGCACTCGATGTCACCGTGGTTCCCGACATCTCCGTCCCCGTCAGCACCGCCGAGGGCGTCGTACTCGATGCACATCCTTGGAACACAGCACAATTGGCGCCGTACTCGCTCACCGAGGGGCGCGCTCCGCAGAGCCGCGACGAGGTGGTCTCGACCACGGGCGCCGCGCTCGGCGAGCGAATCACGCTGGCTCACGGCGCGGTAACGGACGAGTACACCGTCGTCGGCACAGCTGATTCGGCTTCGGTGCCGTCACCCGACCGTCCGGCACTCGTCTTCCTCGACGACGCAGAGGCCGAACGGTTGTGGCCGCACCAGAACGCTGTCACCGCAGTCGGATTGATCGCTCCCGAAGGCGTGGATGCTGCCGCTCTCGCCCGCGATGCACTCGCCGGAACCGGTGCGGAGGTCTCGACCGGCACTGCACGCGGAGGCATCGAATTCCTCGACGCCGGTGCTGCGCGGACGCAGTTGATCGTGCTCTGCGCGTCGTTTGCCGGTCTCGCGTTGATGGTCAGTATGTTCGTCGTTTCCAGCACGCTGTCGCTCTCGATCAACGCCAGGCGCCGAGAGTTCGCTCTGTTGCGGGCAATCGGGGCCACCACGCGGCAAGTGCACGTCATGATCGGACGTGAAGTGCTGCTCGTTGCTGCTGCGGCGGCAGCTCTCGGCGCGGTGCCCGGATACCTGCTCGCCCGAGTGCTTGGCGCACAGTTCGCCGACGCCGGGGTCATGCCCACCGATTTCGCGCTGGCCTACAGCCCGCTTCCGGCGATCGCAGCTTTCCTGATCTGCGTACTCACTGCCCGCGCGGCAGCGGCGATCGCGGCACGACGACCGGCGAAGCTCGACCCCGTCGAAGCGCTTCGCGAATCCGAAAGCGGCCCGGCGAAACTGAGCCGCGGACGCATCGTCACCGGGCTGATCTTCGGCGCCGCCGGCCTCAGCGCCTGCGTCCTCCCTGCTTTCCTGCCCGGCAGCGTGGCGGCCGCTGGAGCCGGTTCGAGCGCACTGTTGTTGATCTTCTCGGTCGCGCTGCTCGGCCCCTTGTTGGTGCGCGGCATCATCAAGGTGATCGGCGGTCCGCTGCGCCGCAGTGGGTCGGCGTCCAAAGTTCTCGCTGCCGCCAACGCCGAATCCAATTCGAGACGGCTCTCGTCGGCGGTTGTTCCGTTGGCTCTCGCAATCGCACTGGGCTCGGTGCAGTTCTTCAGCCAGAGCACCGTCGCCGCCGAGGCGACCAACCAGTCGATCAAGGGCGTCACCGCCGACCTGATCGTCGGCGCACCAGCCGGTATCGCTCCCTCGCTCCTCGAGTCGATCGCATCGGTGCCCGGAGTGAGTGCGGCAAACCCGGTGGTCCGCAGTCAAGTCCTCCCGGTACCCAGCGGAGAGGAAGGCGGCTCAGCCGACAGCGCGATCGCGGCCCAGGGCATCGACGCCGCCAGCGCCGACGCGACCCTCGATCTCGCGGTGACCGAGGGCGACCTCAGCGCTCTGACCGGCGATACCGTTGCCGTGAGCGAAGACGGCGCCTTCACCCTCGGAGCCAAGGTAGGCCAGCGCGTCGACCTCTATCTGGGTGACGGAACACTGGTACATCCCATGGTCGTCGCAAAATATGGTCGCGGCCTCGGATTCGGGGACGTGACCATGCCGATCGAGACTTTGCGTCAGCACTCCACCGACGCTCTGATCGACACCGTTCTGGTTGCTGCCGAACCCGGACGGTCGGCCGAAGTCCAGCAGTCGTTGCGCTCGTTCCCCTCGATCGCCGCGATGAACCAGGACCAGTTCGGGGCCGCGGGCGAAGATCAGCGTCGTATGCAGTCGTGGGTCAGCATCCTCGCCGTCCTCGTCCTGCTCGGCTATCTCGCAGTCGCAGTCGTGAACACCCTGGTCGCCGCCACTGCCGAGCGTTCCCGCGAGTTCGCGCTCCTTCAACTGGTGGGCTCGCGGACGAGGCAGGTCCGAGCAATGATGCGCATCGAGTCGTTGATGGTGGTGGGAATCGCCGTCGTGGTCGGATCACTGATCGCCCTGCCGCCTCTGATGGGCATTGCCGTAGCGGTGTCCGGGCAGCCGATCCCGGCGATTTCACCGGCGATTTACGGTTCCATCGTCGCGGTGACCGCTGTTCTGGGATTTGTCTCCATCGCGATCCCGACGCGCGCCGCTCTACGCAAGAACCCGATGGACGGAGTGCGTAACCACTGAGTGGCACTACCGTCGTCATCTATGGATGCGGCGGCCTGGGACAAGAAGTACGAAGAAACCGAGCTCGTCTGGGGCGCTCCTCCCAACGAATTGCTGGTGGAATACGCGACGGCCCTCCCCCACGGCCAGGCACTGGACCTGGCGTGCGGCGAGGGTCGTAACGCGTTGTGGCTCGCGACTCGCGGTTGGGAGGTCACCGGCATCGACTACTCGGCCGTCGCGATCGAGAAAGCCCGCATGATCGCGGCCCGCTCACCCCGATCGGTTCTCGACCGGCTCGACTACCGATGCGGCGACGTCACCGTCGCGGATTACGCCTCGAGGAACGAGCAGGGATACGACTTGGCCCTGCTTCTTTACCTTCATCTGCCCGCACCACAACGCACCCTGGTTGTGAACCGTGCCATAAATTCTCTGAAACCTGACGGAATCCTCATGATTTTGGGTCACGACCGAAGCAACATCGACTACGGCGTCGGCGGGCCGCAAGATCCCGAAATCCTTTACACACCAGAAGAATTGATGCAGGAGTTCCGCGGAAAGCTCGAGTTCGAGATCGCCGGAAATCCCCACAGGCACACCGAAACGGGAATCGCGGTCGACGCGCTTGTCATCGGACGCAAATCCGGTGTTGGCAATGCAAAGAACGGCTAGTAACATGTATTAAGTTACCGACGAGTAATAAACTTCGGGCGGTACTAGGAGTGCTGGACCGCACCACCTCACTGGGAGAAGCAGAAGACATGGGCCATTACAAGAGCAACGTTCGGGACCTGGAGTTCAACCTCTTCGAGGTTCTCGGACTGGAGAAGCCACTGAGCGAAGGCGCTTGGGGCGACCTGGATGCCGACACTGTCCGCAACATGCTGGCAGAGGTCGCACGCCTGGCCGAGGGACCGCTTGGCGAATCTTTCGCCGATGCGGACCGCAACCCCCCTGTCTTCGATCCCGAGACGCACACCGTTGCACTTCCGGAATCCTTCAAGAAGTCGTTCAAGGCTCTGTGGGATGCCGAGTGGTACCGCATGGGATTGAGCGAAGAGGTCGGCGGCGTGCCGGTTCCCCGATCCGTCGTGTGGGCCATCGGTGAGCTGATCCTGGGCGCACAGCCTGCAGCGCACATGTACCAGGCCGGACCCGCCTTCGCGGACGTGCTGTTCAACAACGGCACCGAAGAGCAGAAGAAGTGGGCAGCCACCATCGTCGAACGCGGATGGGGCGCCACGATGGTCCTCACCGAGCCCGACGCCGGCTCCGACGTCGGTGCCGGACGCACCAAGGCGATCAAGCAGGACGACGGCTCCTGGCACATCGAGGGCGTCAAGCGCTTCATCACCTCGGCCGACTCGGACGACCTGTTCGAGAACATCTTCCACCTCGTTCTCGCTCGCCCCGAAGGCGCCGGACCGGGCACCAAGGGCCTGAGCCTGTTCTTCGTCCCGAAGACGCACTTCAACTTCGAGACCGAAGAGTTCGGCGAGCGTAACGGTGTCTTCGTCACCAACGTCGAGCACAAGATGGGCCTGAAGGTCTCCGCCACGTGTGAGGTCACCTTCGGCGGCCACGGCATCCCCGCACAGGGCTGGCTGGTCGGCGAGGTCCACAACGGCATCGCCCAGATGTTCGACGTCATCGAGCACGCTCGAATGATGGTCGGCACCAAGGCAATCGCCACCCTCTCCACCGGTTACCTCAACGCTCTCGATTACGCCAAGCAGCGCGTGCAGGGCGCAGACCTGACCCAGATGACCAACAAGGCAGCACCGCGCGTGACCATCACGCACCACCCCGACGTGCGTCGTAGCCTGGCAATGCAGAAGGCATACGCCGAAGGCCTGCGCGCGGTGTACCTCTACACCGCAGCTCACCAGGACGAGGTTGTCGCCCAGCTCGTCTCGGGCGCAGACAAGGACACCGCGTTCCGCGTCAACGACCTGCTGCTCCCGATCGTCAAGGGCGTCGGCTCCGAGCGTGCGTACCAGTACCTGACGGACAGCCTGCAGACCCTCGGTGGCTCCGGCTTCCTGCAGGACTACCCGATCGAGCAGTACATCCGCGACTCCAAGATCGACTCGCTGTACGAAGGCACGACGGCCATCCAGGCTCAGGACTTCTTCTTCCGCAAGATCGCTCGTGACCGCGGCGTCGCGCTCGCTCACGTTGCCGGACAGATCAAGACCTTCATCGACAGCGAAGCCGGCAACGGTCGTCTGAAGGCGGAGCGCGCACTGCTCGCCACCGCACTCGAAGACGTCCAGGCCATGGCCGCCACGCTCACCGGCTTCCTCATGGGAGCTCAGGAGCAGCCCACCGAGCTGTACAAGGTCGGCCTCGGCTCCGTCCGCTTCCTGATGTCCGTCGGCGACCTGCTCATCGGCTGGCAGCTGCTCCGCCAGTCCGAGATCGCTCTCGCAGCACTCGACAACGGCGCTTCCGACAAGGACAAGGGCTTCTACGAGGGCAAGGTCGCCATCGCTTCCTTCTTCGCCAAGAACGTCCTGCCCGAGCTCACCGCTTCACGCGAGATCATCGCGAACACCGAGAACGACATCATGGAGATCGACGAAGCAGCATTCTGATTCGTTCCTGATTCATGAAAAGTGCCGGTCCCGAGAACGTTTCGGGGCCGGCATTTTCATGCTCAGCAGTCCATGGAATCCGAGGTCATCTGCGCTCGACGGTCGGACAACTGATCTGTGCGGACAGTACGGACGTCGTCGGTTGTTCGCCGGGCCGTGCCGCCCTTCCCACCAGGGAAAGCGCCACGCGCCTGCGGTCCGGAGAACTGACGATTTCGATGGACTTGTCGTCACCGCCCCCGAAGGACACGAACTGTCCGCTCTGATCCGAGAACTTCATGATCGCCGACCCGTGCTGACCTGGTTCCGGTTTTTCGTTCACGTAGACCTGCAACTGGAAATCACGTCCCGGATACTCGCCGCCGCCGTCGTACTCGTAAAAGGAACTGGTGTGCACCTCGTAGGCCCACTGGCGGTGACCGGCGGGCAGCGAATCCGCCCAGTTGTGCTCGAAACACGTGACGGATCCGGGCAGCGAGACATTGGCTGCGCCGCTCCACCCACCGGACAGGGTGATGGCTCCGTACGGCGCTGCTTCGGACTCGTGCCGATCGGAAGGCAAGGGCGGAACGGTCACGGGTCCGACATTGCGACCGGTGAACTCGAAAAGCCTCTCGCTCGACACGAACGGGGGCGACTCGCGCTCCCCGGCACAGGAGACAACCGACAGGGTGGCCATGACCAGTAACGCACACATACCGCGTCTACGAACCGGCACCTCGACTCCCCCGTTCCGTTTCCAACAGAATACATACCGTTCGGTCTTCAAGTTATCGAACGTGTCCGACACATCCCATTCCTGGGACCGCTCGCCCGCTACCGATGTGATTGGGTGAGCACGAACGTCCACTGAACCAGCACTCGGTTCTTTCGCAGGCCGAGTAGATCAACAGACAGGTGATCATCGTGGTCGCACCAGAGCATTCACAACCCGATTACGCCCCCGACCTGGCATTGACCGCCACGGACTTGGCGCTCGACGGCCCATGGGGGCCGGTGTTCGGACCCGTCAATCTCGAGATTCGTGCGGGCGGTGTGACGATCCTCGAAGGCTCGGCCGGTTCAGGACGTACGTCCTTACTTCTGACACTCAGCGGACGAATGAAAGCCAGTTCCGGCTCACTGTCCGTCTTCGGTCGGACGCGTCCCCGCGAGATCTTCGAGATCGCCGGGGTCGCCGGGTTCGAGGACATCGACGAGCTTGCCGAATCCGTCACCGTCCGCGATCTGATCACCGAACAAATTCGCTGGGATGCGCCCTGGTACAAGCTCATCGGACGCGCCGGAGACCGCGAACTCGAAGCGGTGTGCGCTCCCGTCTTCGGCGATCATCCGTTACCTGCGCTCGGCCGGTACGTCAGCGATCTCGGGGAACTCGAGGCGATCCTGCTGCGTATCGCCGTCGCGAACACGAAAAAGCCGGCCCTGCTTGTCGTCGACGATCTCGAACAAGTGCGGCGCGACTCCGAACGTGCGTACCTCGTCGAGCGACTCGTCGAGATGGGGAGCTACCAGACCATCATCGCGTCGACCGTCAACCCGCTGCCAGACGGATCACCCATCGATGCCGTCACCCTGCTCCAAGAAGTCACCAATCCCGACCAAGAAGGGGCGAGGTAACCGCGATGCTCGCTGGAATGTCTCTCGGAACCGAACTCAAGCGGTTCTCCCGCGGCGCGATGCCCAGGATCGCACTCGTCACCATCATCTTGATGCCACTGCTGTACGGCGCGATGTACCTGTGGGCGTTCTGGAATCCGTTCGGTGAGGTCAACAAGGTCCCCGTCGCGCTGGTCAACACCGACCGCGGCGCGATGGTGCAGGGTCAGGAGCTCAACGCGGGCGACGAGGTAAGCCAAGCGCTGCTCGATTCCGGTGAGCTCGATCTCCACCTGGTCTCGCAGCAGGAAGCCGCTCAGGGAGTCTCGGACGGCACGTACTACTTCTCTCTCACATTGCCTGAGAATTTCAGCGAGGCCGTCGCCTCCCCGACGACCAAGGACCCCCACAAAGCTCAGTTGCAGTTCACCTTCAACGACGTCAACAACTACCTCGGCACCATCATCGGCCAAAACGCCGCCCAGCAGGTCCTCAGTCAGGTCAGCGACAAGATCGGCGCGCAGTCCGTCGAGACAGTTCTGGTCGGATTGACCGATGCGGGTGCTGGTTTGAAGCAGGCCGCCGACGGAGCGCTCCAGCTCTCGGCCGGAGTGAACACTGCCAACGCCGGAGCCGGCGAATTGGCGTCGGGCTCGAAAACTCTGGCCGACAACATGGTTACCGCACGTGACGGTGCAGCCACTCTTGCCGGCGGTACAGCGCAACTCTCGACTGGCATCAACACCGCCACGGACGGCGTCCTCGCACTGACCGACGGTCTGGGGCAGCTCGATCTCGGAGCCGTCCAACTTGGCGACGGCGCAAGCCAACTCAGTGGTGGCGTCACCCAGGTCGTCGACCAACTGAGTGTCCTCGGGAACACACAAGCAGACGTCGCACAGCTGGTCGGGCAGGCAGTGGCCAGCCTTCGACTTAACCCGGATCCCGTCAGCCAACAGATCGCCAATGCCCTCGCGCCTGCCCAGGACATGCTGCGCACTCAGGGTTTCGGTGAAGCGACCATGGGCCAACTGGGCGAACTCAAGAGCGGTGCACAACAACTCGCCTACCAACTCGACGATCCGTCGAGCACCTTCCGAGCCGGGCTCAGCGCCGCGGCCAACGGCGGTGGTGAACTCCGCAACGGCCTGGTACAGCTGCGTGACGGCGGTCAGCAAGTCAACGACGGCGCTCAAACCCTCAGTAGTGGACTGGTTCAACTCACCGACGGAAGCGTTCAACTCTCCGATGGTGCAGCCAAACTCGCAGACGGCACCGAGCAACTCCGTGCCGGGTCTGCCGAACTCGCGACCAAACTCACCGAGGGCGCCGGTCAGGTCCCCAGTTGGAGCGATCAGCAGCGAACCGCAACCGCTCAAACCCTCTCCAGCCCGGTCGAACTACAGGAGACGTACGAGAACCGGGCAAGCACGTTCGGTACCGGTTTTGCACCGTTCTTCCTGCCCCTCGCGCTGTTCGTGGGCGGCATCATCACCTGGATGCTGCTCAAGCCGCTCCAGAACCGGCCCATCGCAAACGGACTCGGCGCGCTGCGAGTGGTCCTCGCCTCGTACTGGCCGGCATTGCTCATCGGCATCTGCCAGGTGATCGTGATGTACCTGGTCGTGCACTTCGCCGTCGGCCTGCACCCCACACACGCCCTCGGCACCGTCGGATTCCTGATGCTCATCACTGCCACGTACATGGCGTTGATCCAGGCATTCAACGCCATCTTCGGAGTCTCCGTCGGACGCGTCATCACCCTGGCGTTCCTGATGCTGCAACTGGTTTCGGCCGGCGGCATCTATCCCGTCGAAACCACCGCGAAACCGTTCCAGATCATCCACCCCTTCGACCCGATGACCTACGCGGTGAACGGGCTACGACAACTCACCGTCGGCGGTATCGACTCGAGACTGTGGGTCTCGATCGCCGTCCTCGGCGGCCTTCTCGTCGCCTCACTCGGCGCCAGTTCACTTGCTGCACGCCGAAATCGGCAATGGACCATGGACAGGCTGCATCCGCCGATCGAAGTCTAGGCGAGGGTCTCCGGCCAAGGCTCCACGGTCAGCGCAGGCCATTCCCTGCGCCACCGTGCTGCCTTGGCCTCGTAAACCTCTCTCGGCGCCAGCACCGGGTTGGGGCGGACGATCATGTCGAAAAGATCGTCGTATCCATGCGGGGCATACACGTCCAAGGTCCCATCCGATCCCTTGGTGATCCCGAAACAGCAAGTTGTGGAAGCGAAGTGGTCGACAGCGTCGCGGCAACTGGTGAACGGAACGCCTGGAATCCCGAAATGCTGCTCGTACCACAGGTGCACGCGGGCTTCGTTGCGTACTTCGACATCGGCATCCACATCGGCGAACAGTTCTGCCGCCGAACGAATCACACGGTCCTCCGCGTCGTAGCTCAGATCGCCGGCGTCGAAGTAGAACAGGTCGTAGTCCTTGATTCCGGCGCCGAGATCACGGCCGTCGATGTGATTCCAGACGGTTTGGAAGAGCCCACCCGCCGTCAGGTACCACTCCGGCAATCCCAGCTTCGGCGCACGATCCACGATCGTTGCGACCACCGGATTGGCCAGGGCGATCTCGAGAAATCGTTCACGCATGCTCTTCAGCCTCTCATATGACAAGCAAACTTGACATCTAGTGACAAGTATTCTTTACTTTTTGCATGACTGGAAAGGCCGGCGACAACAACGTGCGGGAGCACCGACGCCTCGCCGGCCTCACCCAGGCGCAACTGGCCACGGCAGGTCAGGTGAGTAGACAGAGCATCGTCTCCGTCGAACGCGGTGACTATGCACCGAGTGTCTACCTGGCACTTCGCCTGGCCCTGGCGCTGGGGACCACCGTCGAAGCGCTCTTCCCCTTACCCGAATCGGAACTCACCACAGAAATTCCAGAGGAGACGGCATGAGCACCATGATGAAGGCAATGCGGTTCGTCGGAGATCTGGACGACGACTTCTACAAGGACGAGCGTCAGCGCGACGTCTGGAACGAAGCCTCGGCGGTGGGACTCCAGAGTGTCTTCTGGGCAATATTCGTCAGCTCGGCGATTCTGCCCTGGGTCGCCGGCCGAACAGGGGCGTGGATCTCGCTCGCCCTGCTGATCGTTGCGTTGTTCGGCTCGTTGATCACGATCATCTATGCACTTCGGTGCGACGTCGATGTCTACGTATTGTCCAACTACAACCGCCCCCGGGTCGTGATCGGCATCGCGCTGTACCTCGTCGCCGCAGTCGGCATCATGGCGCGTCTCAAATTCGATTCCTACGAAGAATCGTCTACCTGGGTCGGCGCTCTCGTCGGCGGAATTGTCGGTGGCGGCATCGCAATCGCGGCAGTCAAGCTTCACCAGCAGCGAGCCAAGCGACGCGAAGCGGCCGAAGAACTTCTCTGAATTCCGGAAGTCTGCCCAGCACAACGGAATCCATAGAGTTGGTAAAATCGTGCCAGGTCAACCGATCGCGAGTAACGTCGAAACGGTGAGCACTCGCCTCGGATACCAGATGCCCAACTTCAGCTACGGCGGTCCGGTCAAGGACCTCTTCCCCACCGTCATAGCGCAGGCCCGCGAAGCCGAAGCCGCAGGCTTCGACACTGCATTCGTGATGGATCACTTCTACCAACTCCCCGGAATCGGAGCGCCGGACGCCCCGATGCTCGAGGCCTACTCGGCGCTCTCCGCGCTGGCGACGGCCACCGAGACCATCCAGTTGTCTGCACTGGTCACGGGAAACACCTACCGCAATCCGCCCATGCTCGCCAAGACCGTCACCACCCTCGACGTGGTGAGCGGCGGTCGGGCCATCCTGGGCATCGGCGCCGGTTGGTTCGAACTCGAACACAATTCGTTCGGATACGAGTTCGGAACGTTCACCGAGCGCTTCCAGAAACTCGACGAAGCACTGCAGATCATCGCGCCGATGCTCCGCGGTGATCGCCCCACCTTCGACGGCAAGTGGTACCACGTCAAGGACGCCATCAACGAGCCTCGCGTCCGCGACGACCTGCCGATCCTGCTGGGCGGTGGCGGTGAGAAAAAGACGTTCGGCCTCGCCGCTCGCTTCGCGGATCACCTCAACATCATCTGCGACCCGTCGGAACTGCCGCGCAAGATGGAAGCACTTGCGGCACGCTGCGACGAAGCCGGTCGCGATCCCGCAACCCTCGAGACCAGCTTCCTCACGTTCATGATGATCGACGAGGACGGCGACAAGGCTCGCGCCCATCAGCGAACGTTTCTCGCGGAGCGTGGCCTCGACATCACCACGGCGCCGGAAGACGTGGTCGCCAAGGCCACCGAACGCCATTTCGTCGGCAGCCCGGACGACGTCGCCGAGCAGGTTCAGACGCGCATCCTCGACCACGGCATCGACGGCGTCGTGATCAACCTGATCACCAACGGCGAAGAGCCAGGCATCGTCGACCTCGCGGGCCGCACCCTCGGCCCACTCGTCGGCAAGTAGTTCCCTACTCGCACTTCACGATCGGCACCGGGTCGTACTTGACGGTCCGGGTGTTCGAGGAAATCTCGGCGCCACTCGCGTGGTCGGTGATCACGCGAGTGTCGCTGACCGTGAACCCGGGCGCACCGCTCGAAGCCACACAGCCAGGCCCCTCCGGCAAGGTCACGGTGTTCGGCGACGTCGGCGACGTCCGCGGGCCGGTCGTCGACGTGACATCGACAGTTTTGGTTCCCCAGATCCGAACGGTGATGTTCGACGACGTCGCAATCGTCTCGATCATCACGCCGGTCTTCGCCGGATTACGGAACTGCAGGTCGATCGCACCATCGAAGATGGTCGCCTCACGAGCCTCGGGGTACCGCGAGATGTAGTAACTGTGCTCGGTGTGCGCGACGTCCTCCATACCTGCGAAATACGTCGCGTTGTAGAGCGTCGTCGCGAGCTGGCTGATACCGCCGCCGACAGCCTTGTCCGGGCGACCGTTGTTGATGATCCCCGACTCGATGTATCCCTGCGCCGCACCGCGCGGGCCCGTGTACTCGTTGAGCGAGAACGTGTCACCGGGCTTGATCACGGCCCCGTCGATCTCCGACGCGGCCAGGCCGATGTTCACACCAGACGCGTATTCGAAACCACCGGTAGTGAATTCGCCGATCACCTCGTTGATGCCGAGGGCCTCCGCGGCTTCGGTGGTCAACGCCGGCGGGACCGGTCCGTACACGGCGGGCGTTGCCCGAGAAGCCGTGCTGCCCAACAGAACCGGAAGTTCCTTGACCGTGTCCGGCCAGTTGATCAGATCACCGACGACACCGGGCACAACCGACGGTTTGCCACCGGCGAAGGTGAACGACGCGTCCTTGGGTTGTACTTCCGTCGACGCCAACTGCGGAGTCAGAATCTTGATCGCAGCATCCGTGTTGTACTGCGGAGTCAGCCCACCCGAGCCGTCGGGTGTGAAGGTCAGAACCTCGCCGATCTGATCGACGCCGAGTGTCGCGACCTTGCCGTCACGGCCGTTGACCACTACGTCACCCGAGACAGCTGGAATAGCGATCTCCTGCAGCGCACGATCGACACCGGCCTGAGTGACCGTCACCGGAACCTCGTCGACCGGAAGATCGACGACGCCACCATCGGACCATTCAGCGGCGAAGGTCGAACCCGCCTGCTGCGTTTCGAGCGCCTGACCGGCAGCGGGCGAAACACCAGTCGCCTTCCCGTTCTCGAACACGACTGCACCTTCGACGGGCGCACGATCGCTGTTCGCCGCGAGCTGCGCCATCGACGCATCCAACGCACCCTGGTCGATTGCCGACACCACGGGCACCTCGCGGGAGCCGAAGAACGACGTGATACGGGTGATCGGGTTGATGGGCTGAGCGTTCACGCCCGACAGCGTCGCCGACCAGTCGACGTCCACACCCGCAGACGCGGGAACGATCTCGGAGTCGACGCCGCCTGCATGTACCGCTACCGGTTCGACGAGCCTCGGGCCGAGTTGGGCGCGCAGCGTGGCTTCCGCGTCGGCGGGCGTGAGATCACCGATGTCCACCCCGGCGACCTGAGTGCCGCGTGGTGTCTTCCCGGACGAGGTGAAGATGTCCACTCCGTAGGCAATCGCTGCGACGGCAAAGATGGCGCCGACTGCTATCGCCGGTTTGACCCACTTGCGGGAAGACTGCGAAGCGGGCGCCACCGGTTGTTGCGGCGCCGGGGGTGCAACTACCTCTGGTTCTCGGACAACAGGCTCGTACTGCTGCTGGATGGGTTCGAGTTGCTGGGTGTCGTACTGCTGCACGAACTCGGGACGCGGCGGCTTCGGGGGAACCACCACTGCCGGGGGCTCGAACTGCTCTGTCTGCTCGTCGATGGCTTCTGTCGCCGGAGCCGAGTTGACTACTTCCGTCGGCGGTGCGTCCTCCGCTGGGACGACAGGGATGACGGTGGTGACCTCGTTTGCCGATTCGTCGACTGTCGCTTCCGTGGAATCGCTTGCTTCTTCGTCGACAGGCCTTGGTGCTTCGGCTGGTTCCGGTTCTACTGATTCAGCCTCGACAACGGCCTCAGTGTCCTCAGGGGCCTCGGGTTCCTCGACCGACTGGGGTTCCTCGACCGACTCGGTCTCTTCGACCGCCTGAGGTTCCTCGACCGACTCGAGTTCCTGTTCCGGGAGGGACGAGTCCTCGCTGTTCGTCTTCTCGACGGACGGACCCTCTTCGTCACTCACCTGTTGGCTCCTCGCTGCATCAACCGTCGCTGCGGCGCTCACCGACAACTCAATACAGGATATCCGGACATACGAGAGCCCCGCGCTGCTGCCAGGTCGGGGGTCAGGCAGCAACACGGGGCTGTCATGAATATCGGTAGCTATTCTGCAGCGTTACACGCCTGCGCGAAAAAGTTTGCAAAGAGTTCGGGGATCCGGCCACCCCTCGTGGCCGGATCCCCGATTACGCATCCCCTCGCGACGATCACTGCAGGTGAGCGCAGTTTTCAGTCGCATGGGGAGATTGTGGAGCGGTTACCGCTCGATGATCGCCGTGACACCCTGGCCACCGGCCGCACAGATCGAGATCAGGCCGCGGCCCGAACCCTTCTCCGCGAGCATCTTTGCGAGGGAAGCCACAATACGTCCGCCGGTTGCCGCGAACGGGTGACCTGCAGCCAAGGACGATCCGTTGACATTGAGCTTGCTTCGGTCGATCGATCCCAATGCGCCGTCGAGGCCGAGGCGTTCCTTGCAGTACTCGTCCGACTCGAAGGCCTGCAGGGTTGCCAGAACCACCGAAGCGAAGGCTTCGTGGATCTCGTAGTAATCGAAGTCCTGCAAGGTCAGACCGTTGCGGGCCAGCAAACGCGGGATCGCGTACGTGGGAGCCATGAGCAACCCGTCTTTGCCGTGGACGTAGTCGACGGCAGCGGTTTCGGAATCGACGAGGTGCGCCAGAACCGGAAGATTGCGCTCGGCTGCCCACTCGTCGGTGGAGAGGAGCACTGCAGAAGCGCCGTCGGTGAGCGGCGTCGAGTTGCCTGCCGTCATCGTCGCGTCGCCGAGCTTGGTACCGAAGACGGGCTTGAGCGTCGACAGCTTCTCGACGGTCGAACCGGGACGGAGGTTGTCGTCGCGGGTCAGGCCGAGGAACGGGGTGACGAGGTCGTCGAAGAAACCGCGGTCGTAGGCAGCTGCCATGTTCTTGTGGCTGGCAGCGGCAAGTTCGTCCTGGTCCTCGCGCTTGATGCCGAATTCCTTGGCGGTGATCGCAGCGTGGTCACCCATCGACTTGCCGGTGCGAGGCTCGCCGTTGCGCGGAATCTCCAGGCCGAGCATGCCCGCACGGACGTTGCCGAGCAGCTTGATGCGGTCGCCCGTGGACTTCGCGCGATTGAGGGAGAGCAGGAACTCGCGTGCCTGATCGTTGACGCCGATCGGAGCGTCGGACGTGGTGTCCGTGCCGCCGCCGATGCCCGAATCGATGCGGCCGGCCGAAATGGCGTCGCCGACGGCGATGATCGACTGCAGTCCCGTGCCACACGCCTGCTGAAGGTCGTACGCCGACGTGTACGGGCTCAGCGCGCTGCCGAGAACGGACTCGCGAATGAGATTGAAATCACGGCTGTGCTTGAGCACCGCACCGCCGACGACCATGCCGAGCTTCTCGCCCTGCAGATTGAATCGGCTCACCAGACCGTCGAGCGTCGCAGTGAACATGTCCTGGTTGGACGCCTGTGCGTACGCCTTGTCCGAGCGTGCGAACGGAATGCGATTTCCGCCGACGATCGCAACCGGACGGCGCTGACCTGCAGAATTTGCAGCGGCTGCGGCCGGTGCAGTGCGCGGTGCGGCGGGCTTTGCATTTGAACGGGCTTTGCTTGTCACTTGCGTCTCCAAGGATGGTGCGATTACCTGTTGAAGACTATTCTTACTCAGTAGTAAGTTACTTGTCTATCGCCGCATTCTTTCGATTGCCCGGTGAGAGACAACCCGAAACACAACAGAAGGTAGGACCGTGGCAGCCAGCAAGGGAGCTCCCGACCTCTATTCACAGTTCCTCTCGTCCGCCCCCGGCGCATTCATCGCGTCGAAGGCCGGCCTGCCCAGGCCCGAGAACCTGCGTCGATACAAAGCAGGAGAACCCGCACTCGCCGGACCTGTCCTCATCGGCGGCAAGGGTCGACTCGCAGAACCACTTCGCGTACTGCTCTCCGACTACCCGGCGGCTCAGGCACACGACAGCAGCTTCGGTGGACTCGTGTTCGACGCCACCGGAATCACTCAGGTCAGCGAGCTCGAGCAGCTGTTCGAGTTCTTCCAGCCCGTGATCCGCAACCTCGCACCGTCGGCTCGCGTCGTCGTTCTCGGCACGACGCCGGAAGAAACCTCGAGCGTCGACGAGCATGTCGCGCAGCGCGCTCTCGAAGGCTTCACTCGCAGCGTCGGCAAGGAGATCAAGCGCGGTTCCACCGCTCAGTTGGTCTACGTCTCCCCCAAGGCATCCACCGGACTCTCCGGCGTGGAATCGACTCTGCGCTTTCTCCTTTCGGCAAAGTCCGCCTTCGTCGACGGCCAGGTCATCGTCGTCGGCGCTGAAGATTCCGTCGCGCCCGCAAGCTGGGACAAGCCACTCGAAGGCAAGGTTGCCGTCGTCACCGGCGCAGCCCGCGGTATCGGCGCCACCATCGCCGAGGTCCTGGCCCGCGACGGCGCGCACGTCGTCTGCGCTGACATCCCGGCCGCCGGCGAAGCGCTGTCCGAGACCGCGAACAAGGTCGGCGGCACGTCCCTCGCCCTCGACGTCACGGCAGCCGACGCAGCCGAGGTCCTCGCAGCTCACCTCCTCGAGCGTCACGGTGGAGCGGACATCATCGTCCACAACGCCGGCATCACCCGCGACAAGACCCTCGCCAACATGGACGAGGGCCGCTGGAACATGGTCATGAACGTCAATCTTCTTGCACCGCAGAAGATCACCGAGCACCTCGTCGAGAAGGGCGCCCTCAAGGAAGGCGGCCGCGTCGTCGACGTCTCCTCCATCGCCGGCATCGCGGGCAACCGCGGCCAGACCAACTACGGCACCTCCAAGGCCGGCGTCATCGGTCTCGTACACGCCGAAGCTCCCGTCCTGGCGAAGAAGAACATCACCATCAACGCCGTCGCACCGGGCTTCATCGAGACCGCCATGACCGCAGCCATCCCCTTCGCCACCCGCGAAGCCGGCCGTCGCATGAGCTCGCTCCTGCAGGGCGGCGAGACCGTCGACGTCGCCGAGACCGTCGCATACTTCGCCAGCCCGGCCTCCAATGCCGTTACGGGACAGGTCGTTCGCGTCTGCGGCCAGAGCCTCCTGGGCGCATGATGGCAACAAAGACCGTCGCGCTCACCGAGCAGCCGAAGACCCTCGACATCTACTCCCGCGCGGTACTGGGATTGTTGCCGTGGAACAAGTCCAACTCGCGCTCGGTGCCACAGCAGACCTTCACCCTCACCGGATTGAAGGTCGACACCGACAATCTGGCGGCGTACTGCCGCGTGACCGGACTGCGGTTCGGCGACACTCTGCCGATCACGTACCCCTTCACCTTGGCCTTCCCGACCGTGATGAAGCTGATGGTGTCGAAGGACTTCCCCTTCGCCGCCGTCGGCTCCGTTCACGCCGAGAACGTCATCGAATCGCTGCGGCCCATCTCCGTCAGCGAACCGCTGGACCTCTCGGTGCATGCCGAGAACCTGCGTGAGCACCGCAAGGGCCTGCTGATCGACGTGATCACCGAAATTCGGGTGGGACGGGAACTGGTCTGGCGACAGACCTCGAGCTTCCTGAACCAGCAGAAGACCTCCCTGTCCGGCCAGCCCGGTCCGGAGCCCAAGGCCGACGAGGTCCCCCCGATGCCGATGAGCACCATCCGCGTCGACCAGACCACGATCAGCAAGTACGCCGCTGTCTCCGGCGACCGTAATCCGATTCACGTCTCGTCTCTGGGCGCGAAGGCTTTCGGTTTCCCGAAGACCATTGCTCACGGAATGTGGAGTGCCGCGGCAGTTCTGCGGACCGTCGAGGGGTCCGTCGCGGACAAGGTCACCTACAGCGTGCGTTTCGGGAAGCCGATTCTGCTACCGGCGACGCTGAATGCCTACGCTGATCGCACCGACGACGGCTGGGATCTGTCACTGCGTCACCCGAAGAAGGGTTACCCGCACGTCACTGCGACGCTGCGCTGACCTAGGACTGAACTGGGTTGGGCTGGTGCGTTTCCGACCCCGCCCCGACAGTGTGAACGTATCGCTCCCCCTGTTCAACAAGGGGAGCGATACGTTCACGCGATGTGACTGGGTGGCTATTCGGACTTCTTCTTGCCCGACAGACCGCGCCACGCGAGGGATTCGAGTAGATCCGCTGCAGCATCCACTTCGATTTCCCCACCCGCGACCCGGTCCGCTACCGCCTCACCTGCGCCGACGAGCGCGATGGCGATGATCCCGTAATCGTGCGCGGCATCAGGATCCTTGGTGCTGGACTCGAGCAGATGCGCGGTCAACTCGATCAACCGATCGCGGCTGGACTGCACGGTTCCCGCAAAAGCCTGCTGCCCGACGGCCTGACGGTAGAGCACCATCCACGACTTGCGGTTTGCGCCCACGAACCCGAGGAAACCCTCGAGAGCGGCGCGCAATTGTTCACGCGGAGTCAGGTTCGGCGCGCCGGCCGGGGCGAGGGCCTCGAGGAAGCGGAGCCCTTCGCGATGGATGCACGCCGCGAACAACTCTTCCTTCGAGCCGTAGTACAGGTACAGCATCGGCTTCGAGATCTCGGCCTTGGCTGCGATGGTGTCCATCGAAGTTTCGTGAAACCCCCTGTCGGAGAACACGTCCACAGCCGCGTCGAGCATCTGCTGCTCACGCACTGCGCGTGGCAGTCGCTTGGTACCGCCGGCCATGCTTCCTCCAACCACAGGGTAAATGTCGATCTTACTCTACGGTAAGATTGCGCGTCGAATCCTGACTTCGACTCAGCAGGTCACGGCACCTTTGGCAGCGGCAACTGTGACCACGGCCTGATCGACCCGCGTCTGCGGAAGCTCACCCGACGCGACGGCCTGCTCGAGATGATCGAGAACCCGCGGAACGTCGTCGGTTGTCAGCCACAATGCCTGATCGACTCCAGCCACCAGCGCAGCCTGAACCGCGTCGGCAATATCGTATCGGTCGGTGATCGCCTGCATTCCGCTGAGGTCGTCGGTGAATACCGGGCCGGTGAACGGCGCTGCGCCGTAACCCACTCCGTCGCGAAGCAACGCAACGGCTGCGGGGCTGATGCTGGCAGGGGTACCGGGCTCGGTCAGACCGGGAACCTCGAGGTGACCCATCATGACGCCGACTCCGGTTCCCGACAGCTCGCGGAAGGGAATCAGGTCCGACGCGATCAGATCCTGTAGCGGCGGCGTTGTCACCTCACCCCGGTGCGAGTCACCCGACGCGCTGCCATGCCCGGGAAAGTGCTTGATCACCGGGAAGATTCCGGCGTCGCGCATCCCCTGCGCGTACGCACCGGCGTAGGCAACCACGGTCTGGGGGTCGTCGGAGTACGAGCGGTCCCCGATCACGGAGTCGTCGGGTTGGCTGCTGACGTCGACGTCGGGTGCGTAGTTGACGGTGATCCCGAGATCCTTCAAACCGCGTCCACGCTCGAGTGCCATCTGGTACGTCTGTTCCACTGTCATGGTCTGCGCCGTTTCCCTGGCCGACGGATCGGGCCCGAGGATGTCCGCGACGCGCGAAACCCGTCCACCTTCTTCGTCGATCGTCACCATCAACGGCAACTTCGACGCCGAAGCAACCTGCGGCACTTCGCGATTGGTGAGCATCGACTGATCGGTCCAACTTCCGACGAATATGCCGCCGATCTCCTCGTTCTGCACTATCGACAATGCGTCGTCGGTCCCGGTGACGCCGACGTTGAGCAGCTGGGCAAGTTTCTGACGCAAGGACAGCGAGGCTAGAAGGTCACTACCGCACGACGCGGCGACGGGTGCGGAGCTCGATGCCGCAGGCGTCGACGTGATCTCGGAGGTGGTGCTGGTCGGGGCGCTCGAAACCGGATCGGCGGTCCCGTTTTCGCCCGAGCATCCCGCAACCAACCCTCCGCACAAAGCAATGGTCGTCGCAGCCTTCAGAAACTTGATCCGCATACCTCGACCGTAACGGACCCGGTACCCATACACTCCCTCACGGGCACATCGGGACGGTAGCCTGGAAGAGAACCGATTCCCCCGCTGACGAGGAGGTCGTGATGCCACAAGGTCTGATGCTCATCGCGTACGACGGTTCCGACAACGCCAAGCGTGCAGTCGACTATGCGGGGCGTTTCCTCTCCGCCAATCGTGCTGTTCTCGTCACTGCCTGGGAGCCCATGGTTCGCCAGGCCGCTCGCATGTCCGGCCTGTCCGGGGTGATGCAACCGGAGTGGGTTCCCGACGACGACGTCGAGGACATCGCGTACACCGACGCCAAAGTCACCCTCGCCGAGGGCGTCGCACTGGCCGAGGCCGCAGGCCTGACCGTCGAAGGCAGAAGCGCCGAGTGCCGATCCGCGATCTGGTCTGCAATCTGCGAAACCGCAGACGAATTGGACGTCGACATCATCGTGACCGGCACCCGTGGCACTACGGGTTTGCGGTCGCTACTGCAGAGCAGCGTCGCGGATCATGTTCTGCGTCACAGTCATCGGCCGGTGTTGATCGTCCCTCCGGGGAAGTGACCTTCGCGCATTCCTGATCCGTGGCCGACTAGTGTCGAAAGCACCATGGACGGTTTTGTTCTCTCGCGCCCCGATCACAGCGTGGTCACCCGCGGCGTACGACGCAGCTTCGACAGCTCCGACGCGGCCACCCACGCTCTGTCGGCAGGTACGACAAAGCTGATCGTCGGAGCGCTCCCCTTCGACCCGGCTGCCGCAACGGCGTTGTACGAACCTGCCGAGGCGACGATCGCGTCGCGGCCGTGGCAACCGCGCGATCCCCAGACCCTGCCCACGACCCGGGTTGACCGAGAGATCCCGTCGTCGTCGGAGCATCTTCGTCGAGTGGAAAAGTTGATCGGACGCCTCCGCAGTGGAGAGATCGACAAGGTTGTCGCGGCTCGCACTGTGGAACTTCGCACGCAGACCCCGATCTCCCCAACCGCGCTCGCCGCACGCATGGCGGCGCTCAATCCCGTCGCCAACACCTTTGCCGTCGACCTCTCTGCTGCGGGAGCCGAATTCGAGGGCCACAGCCTGGTCGGCGCGACGCCCGAAGTATTGGTCAGTCGACGCGGGCGCGTCGTGACGTGTCGCCCGTTGGCCGGGACCACCAAGCGATCCGCCGACGCCGATCAAGACCGCGAGGCAGGCGAAAGCCTTCTGCATTCGACGAAGAATCTGGCCGAGCACGCCTTCGTGACGTCGTGGATCCGCCAGGTCCTGCAACCGATGTGCAGTGATCTGTCGGTGCCGGCAACTCCCGAACTGACCAATACTCACGAGGTCTGGCACTTGGCCAGCCCGATCCGCGGCACACTGCGAAACGACACCACTGCGCTCGACCTCGCCATCGCGCTGCATCCGACGCCCGCGCTGTGCGGAACACCCACCGACGCGGCACTGAAGGTCATCCGCGAGACCGAGGAGCCTCGGCGTTTCTACGGCGGCGCCGTGGGATGGTGCGACGAGGCCGGTGACGGCGATTGGGTGGTTGCCATCCGCTGCGCCGAGATCAGTGCAGACGGCCGCAACGCCTGGGCCAGCGCGGGTGGTGGAATTGTCGCCGAATCGGATCCGCAGGACGAACTCGACGAGACATCTACGAAACTGCGCACTCTGTTGACCGCGCTTGGCGCCGAAACCCTCGACTGACCAGCACGTCACGAGGGTAATCGTCCGGATTCTCGAGTGCGGGTGATACCTTGACCCGAGCAGTTCGTACGGGCCGGTAAGTCCGTCCGACCGCGAACGACCGACTAACGACCAATTGGGAGATCCGCGATGACGAAGTTCCTTGTCCCCGGTGTGGCCAGCGCTGTCATCGGTGCCGTTCTGGGTGCCGGCGTCATCTTCGGTGTCACGGCCGCCGCGTCGGACAACACTCGTCCCGAGATCGACCGCAGCGGAAACGCAGATTCTTCCGTGCTGAACCAGGTTGAGTACGGCAGCCGCTGAGAGCGCAGGCCTCGCGAGTTCCCGTTCTTCCGCCGACGCAGCGGTGTCTTCGGTAGACACCGCCCCGTCGGCAGAGCCCCTGTCGAAGCGGTGGCTGTTCGGCGCCTCCGTCGTAGCGTTTCTTCTCACTTTTCTGCAATCGCCGGGTCTGATCACCGCTGACACCAAGTACGACCTGACGCAGAATCCGTTCGGTTTTCTCGAACGCGCCTCGCATCAGTGGAGTAGTCAGGCCCCACTCGGCCAGGTTCAAAACCAGGCCTACGGATATTTCTTTCCGCACGGGCCGTTCTTCGCGCTCGGCGAGTTGGCGAACGTTCCGCCGTGGGTCACCCAGCGCATCTGGTGGGCGCTGCTTCTGATCGCAGGTTTCTGGGGCATCATCCGAGTTGCCGAGGCTCTCGGCATCGGCAGCCGTAGTTCGCGCGTGATCGCAGCGGTTGCCTTTGTTCTTTCTCCCCGCGTGCTGACCACGCTCGGTTCGATTTCCTCGGAAACCCTTCCGATGATGTTGGCGCCGTGGGTGTTGTTGCCGGTGGTTTTGGCCTTCGGCCCTGTGCGTGGAAAAGGAGTCCCTGGACTCCCTGACCACTCACGGGGGTTGAGGCGGTTGGCCGCACAATCCGCACTTGCCGTCGCACTCATGGGTTCGATCAACGCCGTCGCCACCGCCGCGGCCTGCCTGGTCGCGATCATCTGGTGGCTCTCGCACAAACCCAACCGAACATGGCTGACGTTCACCGCGTGGTGGGCGCTGTTCGTCGCTCTCGGCACCCTCTGGTGGATCGTGCCGCTACTTCTGCTCGGCAAGATCAGCCCACCGTTTCTCGACTACATCGAGTCCGCCGGTGTCACCACTCAGTGGGCATCGCTCGCCGAGATACTTCGCGGCACGGACAGTTGGACCCCGTTCGTCTCCCCCGAACGCATTGCCGGCGCCGTCCTGGTCACCCAACCCGCAGCAGTCGTCGCCACCGGCCTGGTTGCCGCCGCCGGCCTCGCCGGGCTCTGCATGCGGTCCATGCCTGCTCGCGGCCGGCTGACGCTCATCCTGTTCGTCGGTATCACCGGCCTGGCCGCGGGTTACGTGGGTGAACTCAGCTCGCCGGTGTCGGAGTCGGTGCGCCTGTTCCTCGACTCGGCAGGCGCGCCGCTGCGCAACGTCCACAAGCTCGAGCCGTTGGTCCGTCTGCCGCTGGTGCTCGGACTCGCACACCTGCTGGCCAAAGTGCCACTGCCGGGATCGGTTCCACTCGCCCGATGGCGCCGCGCGTTCGCCCATCCCGAGCGCGAACCGATGGTCGCACTGACCAGCCTGATCCTCGTTGCCCTCACCCTCTCGACCGCCTTGGCCTGGACGGGAAAGCTCGCTCCCCGCGGTGCGTATCCGGACGTCCCCTCGTACTGGAACGAGGCGGCGCAGTGGCTCGAGGACAACACCTCCCCCGGATCGGAAGCCGAACGTGCCCTGGTCGTCCCGGGAGCGCCCTTCGGCAGCCAGGTGTGGGGTCTGACGCGTGACGAACCGCTTCAGGCGTTGGCGAGTACGCCGTGGGCAGTACGTGACTCGGTCCCGCTGACCCCTCCCGGCGCCATCCGAGCGCTCGATTCGGTGCAACGTCTCATCGCCGACGGACGTCCGTCGGACGGCCTCGCACAGACCTTGCTGGGGCAGGGCATCCACTACCTGGTGATGCGCAACGACCTCGACGGCGAAACGTCGCGCTCGGCCAGGCCGATACTCGTGCACCAGGCGGTCGAAGGCTCGCCGGGGATCAAGCGAGTCGCCCACTTCGGTGAAGACGACAGCCCCGAACCGATCGAAGGGCTGGTCGCGGACAGCGATCTGCGTCCCGGTTACCCAGCCATCGAGATCTTCGAGGTCACCCCGCCCGACGGCACCCCGGCGGTCAGCGGCCCGTACTCCGTCGACCTGAACCAGGTTCCGCGTGTACAAGGTGGGCCGGAATCGTCTGTGCGACTTCACGAAAGCGGGCTGGTTCCGGGGACCGGGCCGATGATTCTTGCCGCCGACGCCGAAGCTGCGGGACTGCCCGTCGATTCTGTCACCGTCACCGACACACCGCGCGATCGGGAAACCGATTTCGGTCAGGTCGACAACCACAGTTCCGCCCTGCGC
Source organism: Rhodococcus sp. C3V (assembly GCF_029269915.1). NCBI lineage: Bacteria > Bacillati > Actinomycetota > Actinomycetes > Mycobacteriales > Nocardiaceae > Rhodococcus > Rhodococcus sp. C3V. The sequence continues at coordinate 607,252 of NZ_JARJBE010000003.1, read as the reverse complement.
ACCCCTGACGACGCTCGTCGTACCTACAATCTGGTGCCCGACTACCCGGTTGCGAACACGCCTCTCGTGGAAGGCCGTTGGATCGGAGCTTCGATCACCGTCTCCAGCGCCGCCTCGGATGCCACCCAGCTGGGCGGCACTTCACCGTCGAGCAGTCCCGCGTCGACGGTCGACGGCGATCCCGCCACCGGCTGGTTCAGCAACGGCATCGAGCGCGCACTGGGCCAGTGGTTGCAGATCGACTTCGACACACCGATTTCCAGCGGGTTGCTTCATCTGACCACCAGTGCCGCGGCAATCGGAGCTCCCGTCAAATGGCTCGAGGTCTCGACACCGAACGGCAGCACAGCGGTGAAGGTGGAGCGTCCCGGTGAGCCCATCACCGTCTCGATCCCGGGCGGCACCACTCCGTGGGTACGCATCACAGCGACTCACACCGAAAACGGATCGCCTGGAACACAGTTCGGCATCAGCGAACTCTCCGTCGAAGACTTCTCCGATCGCAGCGCACCGAAGACCGTACCGATCCGTTTCGACACGGTCCTGCCGAATACGCCGACGGGCGCATCCGTGAACGCCTGGAATCTGAGCCAGGAGTTCCCCGGTCGCAACGCGTGCGCGGACTCGACCGACCGCGTGCGGTGCAGCAATGCATTCATGGCGATACCGGAAGAGCCGAGCCGCTTCCAGCGCACGCTCACGGTGCCCGAAAACACAGTCGTTACACCGACACTGACTGTCCGAGCGCGTCAGGGCAACGCCCTCGAAGATCTGCTTGCCGTCCCAGGCCGAATCACGGCTTCGGGTTCGAGCGACATCGGCGACACACGCGGATCTGCCTTCGCTGCCACCGACGGCGACGCACGCACCACGTGGTCGGCGCCGCAGAGCACCACAGAACCGGGCGGCCCGAAACCGACGCTGACTCTCAATCTTCCCGAGCCCACCCTGGTCACCGGCCTGGACATCACCCGGGGACTCGGCACCCTGCCGTCGCTGCCGACCAGCGTCGCGGTGAATCTCGGCAACGGGCCGCAGGTGCGAGAGCTGCCCGAACCCTCGGACGACACGCCTCGAACCAGTCGAATTACCCTCTCCCCCTTCGTCGCCGACAAGATCGTCCTGAGCATCACCGATTGGGAACCGGTCCTCGATCAGACGGCGCTCGGCTTCGCCCAGGCGCAGCCCACCGGCCTCGCCGAGGTCGGCGTCATCGGTGCCGACGGAACCCCGATCGCCGGTTCGGGAGTGCAGGGCTCGGACTCATTCGACAACCGCACCGTCACCGTCACCTGTGGCGACGGCCCGACCATTTCGGTTGCCGGACAGCAATTCCCCACCTCGATCACGGCGACGGCGACGCAACTTCGGACCGGCGCACCCGTCGAGGCACGTGTGTGCGGTCTGGACGCTTCGGCGACTTTGCCGGCGGGACAGCCTGAAGTGGTCGTCGAACCAGGCCCCGCATTCTCGGTCGACAATCTCGACCTGGCGGCGGTCGGTCCTTCAGCCGCGCAGCGGAATACACCGCTCGAATCGACCGCGTGGACGGCGAATCACCGCGAACTCACCGTCACGAACTCGTCCGCCGATCAGCTGATCGTCAATCCCGAGAGCACCAGCATCGGTTGGATCGCCACGGCGCCGGACGGTTCCGAGCTGACGCCGGTGGTCGTGAACGGTTGGCAGCAGGGCTGGATCGTGCCGGCAGGCACCGCGGGAACCGTCACCATCGACTTCCCCAGCGACCGTTGGTACCGCCTCGGCATATTCGGCGGGCTCGTGTTGCTGATCCCGCTGCTGTTCGCGGCTCTTGTCCCCACGCGCCGAGAGCCCAAGCCCCTCACACCACCCCGACCGTGGCGCAGCGTCGCGGCAGGATGGGTGGGCGTGCTCGCGGCGGCCACCGTCATCGGCGGCGGAGTGGGAGCGGCGATCGCAGTTGTGTGCTCGATCCTCGGACTTGCCGCGCTGCGAATCTTCGGCCCGGCTCGGACCGCACGCATTCTCGTCGGCACCGCCGGCGTGGCCGCGATGATCGGCATCACGCTGCTCTCGACCGGACCGTGGCGAGCACCGGGCGGCTATGTGGGCGACTCGTTCGCGATTCAGTTCTCGATGTTGGTGGCCTTGGTCGTGACCGGGTTGGCCGCGTTGCCCTTTGCCGGTTCACCGATATGGCGGCGCTTCTCCCAGCGCGTCACCGCGACGCGCGCCGGTTCCTCCACCAAGGCGTAACTGGCCGAGGCCACAGCGACGCTCAGGACGACCGTCAGCGCCAGGACGTAGAAGAAGCTGCCCGAGAACGGAACTATGCCGAACACGGGGAACACAGCGTTCAGTACGGCCAGGTGCCAGATGAACAGGCCGTAGGACCAGCGTCCGATTGCCAGCGCCAGCGGGCTCGCCAGGAATCGATGCTGCGATTGATCGCGCAGAACCAGTGGAGCGATCAACGAGAAGCTGATGATCGCACCGAGTGCAATCTTGATCGCGTACTGCCACGGCTCAGGCCGCACCAGACCTTCGGGCCCGGCCAGATCGGTGCACGAGAGAACGAAGGCCACAAACGCAACAAAAGTCAGGAGCACCCGCCGGTGCGCGAGGCGATGCATCCACGTCGACGGGCCCACGGCCAACTCGGCCAGCACCATGCCTGCGCCGAACCACGGCAGGTAGCCCGGCAGCCAGTTGTCGTGGTGAATGGCGTCCGGAGTCGGGATCGGAATGAAAGCCCACGTCAGCGCCAACACCGACACCCCGAGCAGAAGCGGTAGCCGGAACCGGGCCGAGTTTCCGCGTAGTCGCACCATCAGATACGCGAACAGCGGCAGCAGAACATAGAACGCCACCTCGACCGACAGGCTCCACATCTGCGTGAGGCCCTCGGTGAGTGTCAACGGCACGAAGACCTGCGCCAACCCGAGATTCGCCAACCACACTTGGTAGCCCCCGCCGGCACCGGGCAGGAACAGCAGGATCAGGACCACTGCCACCCAGTACGCCGGCAGAATGCGCGTCGCGCGGGAGATCCAGTACCGGACGGTCGACTGCGGCTGCCCGATTCCGCGGGCCTTTGCCGCGTGGGGGCGCCACAGGAGAAATCCGGACAAGGCAAAGAACACCGCTACGGCGAGATCGAGTCGACCGAACGCGCGCCCGATCGCGCCGGACTGCGCTTCACCGGTTTGGAACGCGACATGGGTGACGAGGACACCGAGCGCCGCCAATCCACGCATACCGTCCAAAGCCGGAACGAAGCCCCGAGCCTGTGGCGGGACCGTCTGAGGGGAATTCGTGGAACTGATCATCACGGATAAGTGTGCACCCCAGGCCGATTGAGGGAAACCACCAGGGACTCACAACAAAATGCCTGGCCAATTCATGCCCTCATGCGACAAACCGGGCCGGTGGACTGTTAGTGTTCTGCCACACATGGTGTCCATCGGGGGCCCCATGCGATCTGCGCAGCTCATATTGTGCCGGTTGGGGAACCTCGAAAGACTTAACGGGTTAGGAGTCACAGCATGGCGGAACGCTCAGGGCCGAGCCGGATACTTCCTTGCATTCTGGTGGGCCTCGGTGCCTTCCTTTTGGCCATCGCCATCCTCATTCCTACCTACACGGTAGGCAAGCTGGAGAAGACGCCACTCGACCTCGAGGTGACCACCGTCGCCACAGGCACCGGTAGCGTCCTCAACTCGGCGGCCCTCCTCGCCGGTAAGGCGCAGGTCGACAACAACGTGCCGATCGTCGCTCAGCGCTACGTCACCACGCAGGACCCGTCCGACGCCGACATCATCACCGTCGAAGCCGGCCAGACCGTCCGTCGTACCGACAAGCAGGGCGACACCGGACTGCTGACCGCAACCCTGGACCGCGTCACGCTCGATCGCGTCAGCTCGATGCCGACCAACGATCCGGTCGGAACCGTCCAGACGTCCAGCGACCAGCCCGCCGAAGAAGTTTCCCGCGACGGTCTGCAGTACAAGTTCCCGTTCAACACGGAACAGAAGAGCTACCCCTACTTCGACCTGAACGCTCGCGCCACGAAGGACATCGACTTCGTCGAAGAGACCGAGATCAACGGTCTGAAGGTGTACCACTTCCAGCAGACGATCGATCCCGTCGACCTGTCGAAGGTCGTCAACTCCCCCACCAACAAGCTGAGCCTGCCCGCCGACACCTGGGGCGTTCCCGGTGGCGCTACTCCGATCACGATGACGCGTTGGTACACCAACGTCCGTGACCTGTGGGTCGAGCCCAAGACCGGCGTCGTCGTCAAGGGCCAGGAGCAGTTGCACCAGTACTACGGACGCAACAAGGACTCGGTCGACGTCGAGGTTCTCAAGGTCACGCTGCCCTTCGACGAAGCAACCATCGAGTACCAGGTCCAGCAGGCACGTGACGGCATGGACAAGCTCTCGCTGTTCGGCCGCACAGTCCCGATCGTGGCAGGTGTGCTCGGCGTCATCGCGCTGATCGCCGGTATCTTCCTCGGCATTCGCGGCGGCAAGGGCGGAACTCCGGCCCGCGCTGCACACGGCGGAACGAACCAGAATCCCAGCGGCCAGGGCTCGCCCGAGCCGGCTCCGGGTGAGCACGACTGGACCTCGGACGACACTCAGGTGATTCCGCGTCCGGATCTGCGCAAGGACTGATTCAGACAGTAAGCAGAGCGCCCCTTCCACACGGAAGGGGCGCTCTGCTGCGTTTCGGGGCTTTGTTGCCGGATCGGCGTACGGATTGGCGCAACGGGTCGTTCCCTCCGCGTGGTTGCGGGCTTAGCGTTTTCTGGAAGTCCAGACCACCCCGAACACGAGGAGCCACATGCCCGCATCAACAGTTCTGGGTTCGCACATCTGTGTCAGCGATCTGACGCGACGGAGATTTGTTGTCGGCACGGCTGCATTCTCCGGGCTGTTCGCCGCCGGTTGCGCGAGGTCCGCCGGTACCGAGGGCGATTCGGCCGGGATGCGCACGGTCACGACCTCGCTCGGAACCTATGACATTCCGGTCACCCCGAAGCGCGTCGTCGCCATCGACTCCAGACTCGACCTCGAACCAGCCGTTGCGATGGGCCTGCCGGTCATCGCGTACAGCTTCGACGCCGCCGAGCCGTGGGTTCCGGCCGATCCCACGGCACAGGTGTTCGAGGCACCGGTCAACGTCGAGGCAATTCTCGCGCTGGAACCGGACCTGATCATCTGCACCGACATCGGTGAGGCCTCCGACATGTGGCCGCTACAGCAGTTGAGCCAGACAGCGCCTGTGCTTCCGATGGACTTCACGCGCCCGTGGCGCGAGAACATCGATCAGCTGGCGAGTTGGCTGAATCGCACCGAGAACCCCGACGTCCGTCAGGTCATCGGAGCGTACGAGGACAAGGCAGCCGGATTGAAGGAACGTCACGCCCCGAGCTTGGCGAGCAAGCAGATCGTGCTGCTGAACTACGTGAATCAGAAGGTCAACGGCGTCAACCGCAAGGGCATCTCCACGCAGGTGGCCGAAGACCTCGGCGTCCAGCTCCAGTGGCCGGTCGAGGGACAGAAGGAGATCTCTACCGAAAACCTCGTGACTGCTCTCGACTCGGCCGACGGAATGATCGTCACCACCGCGCCCGGCGTTGATCCCGTCAGCGACGACCGCGCGATGTGGAACCGTATCCGCGCAGTACAAGGCGACAACGTCGTCTACACGGGTGGGAACATCAACTACGGATCCGTCTACACCGCGATGCGTACGCTCGACTACTTCGACGATCTGTTCACGCGTCTGGAGAACTGACGCCGGTGTGAGGTGCCGGCCGGGCGCGGTCGGCACTTCGCACTGCGGCGACGGACACCGCCAACGCCGTCGTCGACGCAACCACCACGGCGACGCCGATCAACTCTCCCGGCGTCTTCGCCCACACCAGCATCACCGTCGCCTCCACGGCCAGTCCTGCCCACGCCAGAAGGGCCACTCGCGTGCGTTCTGACGCGATTGCGGACAGCAAGGCACCCTGGAGTACCGCTAGCGCTGCACCGTGCAGTGCGAAGGCCCACAGCATCGGAGCCACGGCGGCGTACGCGTCGCCCACGAGCATCGGCACCAGCGGGCCGGCAACCGCCGCCCCCAGAACCAACACGGCGCCGATGCCGACGAGCACAGCCAACGCCGAGCGAACCGCTTGCGCCGAGTGCGCCGGATTCGCCATCTTCGGGTACAGCACGACGCCCACTGCCTGTGGCAGCCAGAACGCCACCTTCGTCGCGACGGCGCCGAGTGCGTAGACACCGGCGTCGTATTCGCTGAGAACGACACGGACGATCAGCAGGTCCAGCGAAGACAACGCGATCAGCGCGAGCTGGACTTGTGACGCCGCGAGCACGGAGACGACGCCGATACGCACCGGACGGTCCTCGCTCACCGAGACGGTTCGGTCGACCACTCGAACTATCGCCACCAGCAACGCAGTTCCGGCCGCGCCCGCGACCAATGCCGCGCCTGCCCCGCCACCGAAAGCCAGAACGATCACTGCCGGAAGGACTTTCATCACCCCGGCTCCGGCCAGCACGGCGCTGAGAGTGCCGAACCGACCGTGTCCCTGCAACAACCCCTGCTCCGTTGCCAGCAGAACCAACATGGGCGCAGTCACCAAAGCCGAGAACGACGCCACGATTCCGGTGTCGAGCAGCCACGCCATCGCCGGAGTGAGCGCCACCGCGAGGACGGCGACGATCGCGGTGCATCGATACCCCAACGACCGCAACGCATCTGTGCTCTTGCCACGCACCGCCTCGCGGGCGACCACCGTCTGCAACGCCAAAGCCGGAACCGCAAGCACCAACTGGGCGGCAAGCAGACTCGCGAACTCGCCGTAGCCGACCGGACCCAACCATCGGCTGGCCAACCATGCCAACAGGTACGACGCGACATTGGCCGTCATCGATCCCACCAAAACCATGCCGACCCCGGCCGCGGCGGCGCGATCGAGTGGTTGGCGAGGCATGGCAGTAATGATGCACCACGTATCGTGCGCGTCATGACAGTGCAAGCCGGATACCGCCGTTACCTGCCTGCGGCGTACAGCCTGGCGCTGGCACTGTTGATCCTCGGACCGCTGCTCGGCCCCGGCTACCTCCTGCTGCGCGACGCCGTCAGCACGCCGCGCTCGTACTTGACCGACTCCGCCCTCGGACTCACCGACGCCGCAGCCCGCGCCGTTCCCCAGGACGCGCTGATCGCAGCGTTGAGCACCGTGATCGACGGCGGACTGGTGGTCAAGTTCATCCTGCTCGTGGCGCTCTGGCTCGCCGGTTGGGGTGCGGCGCGCATGGTCGCCGTCCTGCTGCCGACGGCCGGTCTCGGTCCACAACTGGTCGCGTCGACGGTGATGCTCTGGAACCCCTACGTGGCCGAGCGCCTGTTACAAGGACATTGGAGCCTGATGACCGGTTATGCCGCACTGCCGTGGATCGTGTGTGCCGGAATCGGAGTTCGCCGAGCCACGCCCGGGTCCTGGTGGGCGTTGGCCGCGTCACTGGCATTCGCGGGTCTGACACCTACCGGCGCTCTGCTCGCTCTGACAGCCGCGCTGGTGGTGGTAGCCACCCCCGGAGGCCGAACCTCGGCCATGCGGCGTGTCTGCGGCGCTATCGGGCTGTTCCTCGTCGCCGCCTCGCCGTGGTTGGTCGCCACCTTCGTATCCGGAGCAGCAGGCGACGGTTCCGATCCAGCGGGAGTCGCCGCCTTTGCCGCCCGAGCAGAACCGGGACTCGCGACGCTCGGCAGCCTCGCCGGGCTCGGCGGTCTCTGGAACTCGGCAGCGGTACCGTCCACGCGCACAACACTCTTCGCGTTGGTCGGAACAGTTCTTCTGCTCGTCGTCGTGTTCGCCGGTATGCCCGCTCTGTGGCGCCGACGCCGGAACCCCGTTGCCAGTGGACTCGGCGCGCTGGCCCTGTTCGCGGTGCTCGCTCCGACCCTGGGCGCTACTCCGTGGGGGCTCGACGTCGGCCGATGGTCGGTCGAGGTGTTCACCGGCGCCGGTCTACTGCGTGACGCCCAGAAGTGGGTCGCGCTGGCCGTACCGTTCTACGCACTCGCTGCCGCCGCCGCGGTGATGTGGGCGGGCAATCGGTTCTCCCTTCCCCGCCCGACATTCTCGATCGCCGCCGTCGTGGTGACGATCGTGGCGCTACCGGATCTGGTGTGGGGTGTCGGCGGCGCGTTGAAGCCCGTGCACTATCCCGGGTCCTGGACCGTGGTTGCCGAGCAACTACGAGACGAAACCGGTGACGTTGCAGTGCTTCCCGCCGGGATGTTCCGCGCCTTCCCCTACAGCGGTGATGCGCCGGTACTCGATCCAGCACCACGCTTCCTACCCCTCGACGTGCTGCAGACCGGCCAACTGGTGGTTGCCGGTGGTGCTGTCGGCGGTGAAGGAACCCGGGCCACCCAGGTCGAGGATGTGCTGCTTGCCGGCGGGAGTCCTACGCAGTTGGCCGATCTCGGAGTCGGATGGGTACTGATCGAGCGTGAGACACCAGGCCAGCTCGGCAAGGCGGCAGCGACACTCGCCGGGTTGGAACAGGTCTTTGCCGACAACGATCTCGAGCTCTACCGGGTACCCGGAGATGTTGCCGCGCACGAAGCCTCGACCGGCGCCCGAACGGCCGTCATAGTTGCGCATCTCGCCTGGATACTGATGGGCGTGATCGCGCTGATCTCAGTCGGACTGAACCAGAACCGAATTCGACTCGCGAGGCGCGGCCAGTCCTGAGACCCACCGACCGTCCTTGTGCGCGGTCAGCACCTCGAGCACTCCGGTGCCGGTCTGCTCCCAGGAGAACTCGCCCGACCACACCCGAGCTTTCTCACCGAGCACCGTGCGGAGTTCGTGGTCGCGGAGCAGGGTGCCTGCCGCCTGCGTCAGATCAGCGATGTCGCCGTCGCCGGCGTGCTCACCGCCGACCAACAGCCCGGTCACTCCGTCGACGATCGAATCGGTCAAGCCCTTGGAACTGCGGTAACCGATCGTCGGAACACCGTGCTGCGCAGCCTCGATGACCGCCAGGCCCCACCCTTCCTTCCGCGAAGGCATGAGGTGAATCCACGACTGCGCAAGGAGTTCATGTTTACGAGCCTCGTCGACGTGACCGTAGAACGAGACGGCGTCACCGATTCCCAACTCGGCGGCGCGATCTCGCAGGTTCTGCTCCCACCAACCACCACCGATGACGTCGAGATGGATGTCCGGAAGCGTCGGACGCAGGGCTGCGACGGCCTCGAGTGCGTCCTCGATCTGCTTGTGCGGCACCAGTCGTGAGAGAACCGAGATGGTGGGACGCTCGGCCCTGGTGATCGATCCACCCGCGTCGACGCCGACGGGGAGCCGATCGGCACCGTTACGCACCACGGCAATTCGTTCGCGCTCGACACCGAGGTCCACCAATTCTTCCGCTGAGGGAAGCGACACCGTCAGATACTGACTACGTCGATGGGTGCGCGGTGACAATCGCGATTCGACCCACCAGCCGATCCGGCCGACGAGCTTGCCTGCCACCGGCCATTGTTCACGATGGCAGTGATGGACCAGAAGCGTGACCGGCGCACCCGCCACGGTCTTGGAGAAGAAGGGGATGCCGTTCTGAGTGTCGATCACCGCGTCGGGGCGAATGCCCTTGAGCGATCCGAAACCCAGACGTCCGGCGGCAATGGCGGCCAGAGCGCGGGGGTACACGCTGAAACGTCCACCGGCCCGGCTGATCGTGATGCCGTCTCGAACCTCCGACGCGGGCGCCCCGGGATACGACGCCGTCCGCAGCGTCACCTTGATACCGCGCTCGGCCAACTGGGATCCGACCTGCTCGAGGTAACGCTCGCTTCCACCGCCCTGGGGATGCCCGGTATCGCGCCAGCAGAGCAACAGAACCTCGCGCACGTGCGTTACTCCCTGAGTTGGTCGGTGGCCACCCCGGTTCGGGCGATCCTGCGGGATGCCCCGCCTGACCGGCCGGTAACCCTGCCGAACACCCTAACTGTTCGAGCGTCGGTATTGCCGCGCTCCTGACGGTGTTCGTGGACCGGGTGCCCCAGTGGCTAAAGTTGCTACCCGTGACCAAGCCCGCAGTGACCCGCATTTTCGGCCGACGGGCAACCCTGAAACGCTCGTTCGGCCTGCTCAGCGACTTCCGCCACGAGCAGTCCGCGCCCGACATCTTCTACGGCGCGCTCGCGCGCGACTCCGTCGAATTGATCTCGGACCTGCACGAAGGTCACACCGGACGATCCCTCGACGGTCTCACCGTCCTCGACGTCGGCGGTGGTCCGGGCTATTTCGCGGAGGTCTTTCAAGCCGCAGGTGCCCGCTACATTCCCGTCGAACCCGATCCGTCGGAGATGCATGCTGCGGGTCTGACCGTGGGCGGCGCGGTGCGTGGATCCGGTTTGGCACTGCCGTTCCTGGACTCGTCCGTGGACATCTGCTTCTCCTCCAACGTGGCCGAACACGTCAGCGAGCCCTGGCTGATGGCCGAGGAAATGCTGCGCGTGACCAAGCCCGGCGGCTTGATGGTTCTCTCGTACACCCTGTGGTGGGGTCCGTTCGGCGGCCACGAAACCGGACCGTGGCACGCGCTGGGCGGCGAGTACGCAGCCAAGCGGTACCTCCGCAAGACCGGGCGCGAACCGAAGAACAGATTCGGGGTGTCGTTGTTCAAAGTCGGCGCCACGGACGGCTTACGCTGGGCCCGTGGAACCAGCCAGGGCACGTTGCTCGCCGCGATCCCGCGCTACCACCCGTCGTGGGCGTGGTGGATGGTCCGAGTCCCCGGTCTGCGGGAGTTCCTGGTGAGCAACCTCGTCGTGGTTCTCGAAAAGCGATAGCGACATGCGCCTCGCAGTCGACATCGGTGGTACCAAGATGGCTGCCGGGGTCGTGTCCGAGGACGGCCGCGTTCCCGTGTTCGACAGCGTGCCGACGCCGCAGACCGACCCGTGGAGAGCGTGTGCGGCGCTGCTCGAACGAGTCGCAGACGGCCGAGAGGTCGACGGTGTCGGCATCGCGTGCGCCGGGCCGGTGGACACCGTCGCCGGCGTTGTCGCTCCCATCAACATCACCGAGTGGGCACAGGGATTCGAGCTCGTAGCGGGCGTCCGCAGCGTCTTTCCCGATGCCGGAACCGCCCTCGCCATGGACGGAGCCGCAGCGGCATTGGCGGAGTTCCACCACGGCGCCGGACGCGGAACCCCGAACCTCCTGAGCCTGGTCGTCTCGACGGGAATCGGCGGAGGAATCGTTCTCGGCGGTGAGATTGCTCGGGGTCGCACGGGGAACGCCGGTCACATCGGCCACCTCGTCGTTCCAGGATCTTCCGAACCGTGCAGCTGCGGGGGCGTCGGCTGCCTCGAGACGGTGGCCAGTGGACCGTCCGCGGTGCGATGGGCTCGTAGCCAGGGCTGGTCGGGAAACACCGGCCGTGAACTAGCCGAAAGTGCACGCAGCGGCGACGCGATCGCCGTGGACGCGCTTCACCGTGCAGGCACGGCGCTCGGTGGTGCCATCGCCTCGGCGGCTGCCCTCCTGGACGTGGACCTCGCGGTGATCGGCGGCGGTTTCGCCCAGTCGGGTGCACCGCTGTGGGAACCGATGCTCGACGCGGCTGCCCGACATGCCCGTTTGTCGTTCGTCGCCGGGCTCCGGATCGTTCCCGCCGAGCTGGGTGGCGCCGGAACTCTGACCGGTGCGGGCTTGCTCGCGCTCACCGCCGTTATCTGACACGCGTTCTTCCCCGATAAATCCGCAGGGAGTCCCACTAAACGGGTGCCACCTGTTCCCAATTTCTGTAACGTGTTTTAGTGTTCTGACTCACACCGTTACGGGCATTGCACGTGACGCCTACGGGAAGGAGGTGACCGTGAGCCCAGACGCTTCCTCATCTGACGTTGCCTCGACCGCTTCTTCGACCGATGAAACCGAGCATCACGCCCAGGTCGCCCGACCAAGCGATTCCCTCCGCGACACCGAAGACCTCCGTGAGCGCCTGGAACGGTGGATGGCCGGCAAGGTGCCGAGCGGATCCACTGTGACCGTCGCCGACGTCACCTTGCCCGCAGCCAACGGCATGTCCAGCGAAACCATCCTCTTCGACGCCACCTGGGACGGCGAACATCATCCCTTGGTCGCTCGGGTGGCGCCGACGGAATCGACCATGCCGGTCTTTCCTGCCTACGACCTCGAATCCCAGTTCCGCACCATGGCTCAGGTGCGCGAGCACTCGGCAGTGCCCGTACCCGCGGTGTACTGGTCGGAATCCGACCCGGACGCGTTGGGTGCGCCGTTCTTCGTGATGGAACGCATCTCCGGCGACGTGCCACCGGACGTCATGCCGTACAACTTCGGATCGTGGGTCACCGAAGCGTCCCCCGAGCAGCGAAAGACCCTGCAACGCAGCTCGGTCGACGTCCTGGCTCAGTTGCATGCCATCGACAAAGCTGGTGAGCGTTTCGACTTCCTCCGACTCCCGAATTCGGGAACGACTGCACGAGAAGCATTCACGGCGCACATCGCCGAGCAGCGCGCGTACTACGAGTGGGTGGTCTCCGACGGGATCAGATCACCGCTCATCGAACGTGCCCTCGACTGGATCGAGGAGAACAATCCCGCGGACGATTCTCCGGCCGTGCTCTGTTGGGGCGACTCGCGCATCGGCAACGTCATGTACCAGGACTTCGCGCCGGTAGCCGTACTGGACTGGGAAATGGCAACTCTCGGCCCACGAGAGATGGATCTGGGCTGGATGGCATTCCTGCACAGGTTCTTCGAGGACATCGCCGGACTTGCGAACCTACCCGGCCTTCCCGACTTCCTTCGACTGCCGGATCTCGCGCAGACCTACGCCGAGATCACCGGCCACACCCCACACGATCTGGAGTTCTACGTTACGTACGCTGCACTTCGCCAGGCGGTGATCATGTGGCGAATCCAGGCCCGTGCCATAGCTTTCGGCCAGTCACAGCGACCCGAAGACCCCGACGACATGATCATGCACCGCGCTTCGCTGGCCGCCATGCTGGACGGTACCTACTGGGAGAGGTTGGCCTGACATGCTCTCACCGATGGACGACTACCCCGTTCACCAGATCGCCGAACCGATCCGTCACGTAGCCACCTCGGATCGAAACTTCTACGACCGCTACTACTTCAACTGCTACCCCACGGAATCCCCCGACGTGTTCCTCATCGTCGGACTCGGCCAGTACCCCAACCTAGGTGTCATGGACGCCTTCGCGGTACTGCGCCGCGGTGACGACCACATCGTTGCTCGTATGTCGAAGGCTCTGGGCGCCGACCGCACCGACACCACCGTCGGACCTTTGCGCATCGAAGTGCTCGAAGGACTGCAGAAGCTCCGCGTCGTCCTCGGACCTGGCAGCGAATACGATCTCTCCTTCGACATCACCTTCGACGCCACCATCCCGGCGGCGCTCGAGCCCAAGCACTTTCGCCGTCAACTCGAACGAGTCACGTTCGACACCTCGCGCTTCCTGCAGACCGGAACCTGGACCGGATCGCTCACCGTCGACGGGGAGGAGTTCGCGATCGACCCGAAGACGTGGCGGGGTAACCGCGACCGCTCGTGGGGTGTGCGTCCGGTCGGTGAAGCCGAACCGCAAGGCAGACGCGCCGTCGACGGAATCCAGAACTTCTTCTGGATCTACGCGGTCATGCAGTTCGACGAGTTCACGATCTCGGTGATCATGCAGGAAGACGAGCAGGGCAGGCGCATCGTCGAAGAAGCCATGCGAGTGTGGCCGGACGAAGCCAGGGACAACGAATGGCTCGGCCGACCCGAACACGAACTGACGTTCTGCCCCGACACCCGCGACGTCACCGGGGCGAGAGTCACCTTTCACCGGCCGGGCGGTGAAGTCCTGACCGTCACCTGCGAACTGTTGCTGGCCAACTACATCGGAATCGGCACCGGCTACGGGCTCGAACAGGACTGGCGTCACGGAATGTGGCAGGGCGAACTCGTCGTACAGGGACTGCGCCACAAGGTCCACGAGATCGAACCGTTCCAACGCATGTTCTCCCCCGTCGACAATCTCGCGTCCTTCACTCTCACCGAAGGCACGAACACCAACACCGGCACCGGCCTTTTCGAGGTAGCCGCCATCGGACCGCACGAGAAATACGGATTCACCAGTTTCACCGACACCGCACAGGCAGACGACGCGTATGCCCTCGCGGCGACCGACAACACCGAGGAATGAATTGATGACTGACTACGACAAGCTCTACATCGGTGGAGCATGGGTGGCCCCGGCCACCGACCAGGTACTCGAAGTGTTCTCTCCCGCAACGGAGGAGCGCGTCGGCAGCTGTCCCATCGCAGCACCGGCAGACATCGACGCGGCCGTGTCCGCAGCCCGCGCGGCGTTCGAGGGACCGTGGTCACGCACCACCCCCGCCGAGCGCGGCGCGATCCTCGCCAAGGCCGCCAAGCTGATCGAAGAGCGCAGCGCGGAGATCAACCAGCTCATCTCCAACGAGATGGGCCAGCCGCCCGCCATGGTCGGCATGATGCAGCAGACCCCGTCGATGGCGACGCTGGGCTACTACGCCGAGCTGGCCGACAAGTTCGCGTGGGAAGAGAAGCGCACCGGCGCATTCGGGCAGACCAAGGTGACCCGTGAGCCCGTCGGCGTCGTCGCCGCCGTGCTGGCCTGGAACGTCCCGCTGTTCCTGGCGATCAACAAGCTGGCCCCCGCGCTGCTCGCCGGCTGCACCGTACTGCTCAAGCCCGCACCCGAATCCCCTCTCTCCGTCCACGTGATCGCCGAGATCTTCACCGAGGCAGGCGTTCCCGAAGGCGTCATCTCCGTGCTCCCCGGCGGAGCCGAGACCGGCGAATACCTGGTCTCTCACGCGGGCATCGACAAGATCACGTTCACCGGATCCAGTGCCGTCGGCCGCAAGATCGGTGCCATCGCCGCACAGAACCTCAAGCGCTGCTCCCTCGAACTGGGTGGCAAGTCCGCCGCGATCATCCTCGAGGACGCCGACATCGCCGCCGGAATGCCGATGCTCGTCATGTCCGGCCTGATGAACACCGGTCAGGCCTGTGTCGCTCAGACCCGAATCCTCGCTCCCCGTTCGCGTTACGACGAGGTCATCGAGGGAATGAAGACCGCCGCAGGCTTCATGACCGTCGGCGATCCGTCCGATCCCGCAGCACAACTCGGCCCGCTGATCTCCGAGAAGCAGCGCGAGCGCGTCGAGGGTTACATCGCCAAGGGTAAGGAAGAAGGCGCGCGCGTCGTACTCGGTGGTGGACGCCCCGCCGGCCTGGACAAGGGCTGGTACGTCGAGCCGACGATCTTCGCCGACGTGGACAACTCGATGACCATCGCACGCGAGGAGATCTTCGGACCCGTTCTCTCGGTGATCCCGTACGACTCCGAGGACGAGGCCATCAAGATCGCCAACGATTCGGATTACGGCCTCGCCGGATCGGTGTGGACCACCGACATCGATCACGGACTCGAAGTTGCCGCGCAGATCCGCACGGGTACCTACGCGATCAACTGGTACGCCTTCGATCCCGGATCGCCGTTCGGTGGTTACAAGAACTCCGGTATCGGGCGCGAGAACGGACCTGAGGGCCTCGAAGCCTTCTGCGAGACCAAGTCCGTACTCATGCCGCCCGGCTACGTGGGCTGACCCACCCGGGAGTTGGCACCCTTTGCTGACAGTTGGCACCCGTTCCGACCTGCCGGAACGGGTGCCAGCCCCATGAAATGGGTGCCAACTCCCAGCGAATCCACAGATCCACCCGGTACCGTCGAAAACGAATCAGTCATCTCACAAAGGACATTCATATGCTCACCAACGCCATCAACGCTTTCCTCGCACTCTGGGGCAGCGCCTCCGTCGGCAGCAGTGGATACCAGATCCCGCCGGGAACCCTTCCCTTCGGTTCCTGAGACAGGACAACAGAACCCGCTGAGCGCACTTCGCGCTCAGCGGGTTCTCTGTTTCGCCGACCTATATCTACCGATCCAGAACGTGATCCACCAATCGATCCTCATGACCGGAGACCAAGGCCTCGGCATCACCGGCGTCCACGTGCCCGAACCAGGTACCGCCGGGGTTCGCGATCACCAACGGCCCCAGGTTGCACGGGCTCAGACAACCGGTTCCGGTCACCTTCGACGAGGTACCTTTGGCCGCCGCGCTCATCGCCCGGTGCAACGGTCCTGCTCCGTACGCCATACAGCGAGGGCCCTTGCACACCAACAGATGCCTATCGTGCTGCTCGATCACGGACCACGCCGGACTGCGATACGACGCCGGACTCGCGGTGATCGGCTTTCCCGCCGAGTCGAGTTCGTCGATCACCTGCCCGGCCACCGCACCTTCGAGCGTTTCCGATTCGTGGAGCGTCACTTCCAGTTCGGCGTCGATTCGGGTTTCGCGCCAGTTCGCAACCGCCTTGCTTGTCCACGTGAGCAGGTACCGATCCCTCGGCACCGCAACTGGAATCAACACGACCTTGTCGACGTCATCGACATGGGCTCGATCGAGTTCCTCGTGAAGGCTCGGCGAGGAGACATCGAGGTACGCAACGCGAACGTCGGCGTCGGTGCCGGCCCGAACAGCGTCGAGCATCCGTCGTGCAGCCGACTCGTCCAGGCCGCTGACAGTCGGCCGTAAGACGACAATCACCCGACGCGAGCACCGGTTGTTGCTCATGCCGACGGCGCGGTTGTCCAGTCGATGCTGCTCGACGGAGCAAGCCCGAACTCTTCGATCTTCGCGCGCAACTGTTCCGCGCCGTAGATATTGGGGAACCCACTGGTGAACATGGCGAGCGGGAGTACGACGAAACGGTTCTGCTTGACTGCGTCGAGGTCACGCAGGCCTTCTCGGCTCTTGATCGCGTCGATCTTGCCCTGTACTTCGTCGGCACTCTTCTTGTAGTCCATGATCACGATGATGTCGGGTTCTGACTTCGCGACGGTCTCCCAGCTCGCTTTGAACCAGGTGTTGTCGACGTCGGCGAACACATTGGTTCCCCCGGCGACGTCGATGATTCCGTTGGGGGCTCCGTTGCCTCCGCTGGTGTACAGATCTTCTTCACCGCTGTCGTAGATCAGCACCTTCGGCTTGTCGGCGGCATCTGGCGCGGACTCCAGACGTGCCAAACGTGAATTCAATTCGGTCAATGCCTCGGCGGCGGTGTCCTCGGTTCCGAACAGCTTTCCGTAATTGGTCACGTCCGCACGAAGGGCATCCCACGGACCCATCGTGCCGAGCGCGGAATCCGCTGCGGCACTCTGCCGACAACTATCGGAGATCACATATGCATCGATGTTGTTGCTCTGCAGCGATTCCGGCGTCACACCGGAGGCGCCCTTGAACAAGCCACTGTAGGAGCCGACCACCAGGTCCGCCTGCTTACCCAGAATCGTCTCCATCGTGATCGTTCCGTCCAGGTGTGGGACGTCCGCAATTCCAGGGCCGAACATCGACTCCATGACCGCGTCGTTGTTCGTGTTCAACACGACGGCAGCGAGACGATCCAAACCGCCGACTCGAAGAATGGTGCCGATATTGGCCGCATTGCTTGTCGCAACGACGTTCTCGATCGGAAGCTGGAAAGTGCTTTCGGTCCCGCAGTTCTCCAATGTCACCGAAGTCTTGTCTGCAGCTTCGTCCACCGGTGCAGTTGCCGAGCAGCCGGCAACTGTCAACAACGCTGTCGCGGCTACAACCGCACCGAACGACGCGCGGGTCTTGACCTGTATCAAAGTGCACTCTCCGAAAATGATTGTTGTGGTTGAGAATTTCGTGATTCGAATACGAGGTGTGAACGGCCTGTCGCGGGGTTCACGAGTTCGAAAGTCTCGACGCCGAAAACAGTTGCCACCACCGAGGTGGTGAGTACGTCGGATGGATGTCCGAACGCCCTGGCCACTCCATCCGCGAGCACGAGCACCCGATCGCACACTGCCGCAGCCAAATCGAGGTCGTGCAGTGCCATGATCACCGTCCGGTCCAACGACCGGACCAGATCGAGCAGTTCGAGTTGATGCCGGATGTCGAGATGATTGGTCGGCTCGTCGAGGATGAGCACACCGGCATCCTGCGCGAGACCTCGGGCGAGAAACACCCGCCGACGCTCACCGCCGGAAAGCGTGTCCATCGAAGAGAACCGGTGCTCGATCATTCCGACCTCGCCCAGAGCACGATCGACGACGGCATTCTCGTGCTTTCCACCGACGCTCCAGGGCTTTGCATGTGGCGTGCGGCCCAGACTCACGTACTCGTGAACCAACAAATCGGCGGGGCTCTGCTCTTCCTGCGCCACAAAGGAAATGGCTTTGGCCCTCGACCGCGCGGACATCGCGTGCACGGACTCGCCGCCGACACGAATGTCACCGCCGGCGATCGGCCCGAGACCGGCGAGAGCACGCAAGAACGTCGACTTGCCCGAGCCGTTCGGACCAACCACGCCGACCACTGCGCCGGCGTCGGCCGCGATGTCGACGCCTTTGACGATGGTTCGACGGTCGATGCGGACAACTGCTCCGGACGCGGTCAGCGCCAGGGCTCGGGCGCTCACGAACTGCCACCGAATCGGTAGCGCCGACGGCCGAGAAGCAGGAGAAACAGCGGTGCACCGATCACCCCGGTCACCACGCTCAGCGGGATCTCGGTCGGCCGCAACGAGGTCCGCGCCACGACGTCGACCCACACCAGGAACGACGCGCCGATCAGCGCTGCCGCCGGCAACACCACTCGATGTCTGGCTCCGACAAGCATGCGTGTGACGTGCGGTATGACCAAGCCTACGAAGGCAATCGCGCCGGACACCGCAACCATCGTGCCGACCAACGCTGCCAGCACGCCGAACAGCACGTTTCGCAGGGTTAGGACGGGAATACCGAGCGAAGCCGCGACGTCCGGTCCGGCCGCCAGCGCGTCCAGCCAACCGTGCAGCGCGAACACCGCTGCCGTGAGCAGGAACACAACGATGACCGGCGCCCACAACTTGTCCCAGGATGCCCCGGCCAAACTTCCCAGGAGCCAGAACAATACGGACTGCGCGGCCTGGGAATCATTGGTACGCAGCACCAGAAAACTCGCGATCGCCGACAAGGCGGATGCGGTAACGGTGCCGGTCAGAACCAATCGCAGTGGAGTGATACCGCCTTGCAGCGTCGCGATGGTGAAGACGAGAATCGCAGCTCCCAGCGCCCCGATCATCGCGCCGAAACTGAGCGCCCACACTCCCGCGCCGGCGAACAGTCCGGTGGTGATGACGGCGGTGGCACCGACACTCGCGCCGGACGACACTCCCAGCAGGTGGGGATCGGCGAGAGCGTTACGGACGAGGGTTTGCACCACCGCGCCGGCGACGGCAAGACCAGCGCCGACGGCCAGACCGAGCAGTACCCGAGGTGCTCTGATCCCCCACACAATCGCAAGTTCGGAACGCGTGACGGGTGGGCCTCCGAAGCGCGAGTGCACCACGTCCACCACAGTGGACACGGGGAGCATCTCGGATCCGAATGCCAACGCGCACACAGCAGAGAGCACGGTGACGACCAGCAGAGCGGGCAGCACGATACCCGGACTGAGCCGTCCTCGAGGCGCACCAGCCTTCGGCGAAGGCAGGTGGGTAGGTGGAGACAGAGCTCCGCCAACAGCATTCATGGTGTGACCGATCCATCCTCGTGGCATGACACAACGTCAACGAGGGTGGTATCTGGCTACGGTCGACGCAGGGACGACCTCACAGTGGCGGGACCGCGCCGGAATTGCACCGACTTCCCATTACCTCGATGATGACGTCAGAACCATAACGGACTGTGGTCACCATTCCGCACACCGGATCAGGATTCCGACGCGATCATCGATCTCGCCTGCCGCACGACGGCTTCCGTTCGCACTCGAAGTTCTTCGGGTGAATCCGATTCCAGCACAACCCGATGCACCTGACTGTCCACGGCAGTCACGGTCAGCCGCGACGTCAACAACGCATCCTCCGCACTGAAACCGTGGCTCTGGAGGTACTCCGAAAAGCCGAGTACCAGTTGACGATTCATTCCTTCGACCTGCTCGATGAGCTCACGCGTACGTGGAACCTGATCGTAGAGCAGGTGGAAGAACTCTCGCGGCTTACTGTTCACTTCGACCGCGCACTCCACCAACATCCTCACGGCCTCGTCCAGGGAGAGTTCGCGCTCGACGATGTCGGCAAGGCAGAGCGCAAAACTCTCCCGCGCAGCACTCACGTGACGGTTCGCCAACTCCGCAAGGATCTCGTACTTGTCGCTGAAATACTGGTAGAGCGAGCCCACCGACACCCCTGCTTCGTCAGCGATTCGGTTGGTGGTCGCTGCCATGGCTTCCGAAGCGAAAACGCGAGTAGCTGCCTCCAGGATCGCGTCGTAGGTAGCCCTCGAGCGCTGCTGGGAGGGCCTTTTCCGCCGAGTCGACACGGTCCTCCGATGCGAGTTGTCAGCCGCGACGCCGATACCGAGAATTGTGTAGGTGACCAGCGCCGATTACTCGAAGTTTATGCCCGACCGGTACACCGACCACATGCCGGCGCCGACCCCGACGTGGTGGGAGTGGAACGGCAACACCGTCCACGTCGCACGGGCCGTGGTTCCAGACGCGCCGGTTCGTGTTCTCGGCATCCACGGCGCCGGCGGCTACTCGGGCGCGTTGTGGCCGTTCGCCGGGATCGGCGTGAAACTCGGAGCCGAAGTCCTCTTCCCTGACCTTCCGCTGTACGGCGACACCGTCGTAGCCGATCCCGCCGGCGTCCGGTACGAGCAGTGGGTCGATCTCCTCTGCGATCTCGTCCGGGCCGAGAAGGCAGCCGACGATCGGCCGCTGGTGTTGTTGGGAGCCAGCATCGGCGGTCTGCTGGCCTACGAGGTAGCCGCGCGGACCGGTCTGGCCGACGCCGTCGTCGCTACCTGCCTGCTCGATCCCTCGGATCCATCGGCCAGAGCTGCCGCGGCGCGGTTCGGCCCGATGGGTGTCTACGGCACTCCCCTGATGCGGCGCACCGAACGACTGGTGGGCCGTATCCGCGTGCCCATCCGTTGGGTCGCCGACGTGGCGAACATGAGCAGCAATCGGGAGCTCGCAACGCTGTGCGCAACCGATCCGCGCGGTGGCGGTGTTCGGTTGCCACTCGGATTCCTCAGCAGCTACTTCTCGTTCGAGCACACCGCACCCGAAGCATTTCGGACGACGCCCGTTCTGCTCACCCACCCGGCCGACGACCGATGGACGCCACCCGAACTGAGCCTGCAGTTCCTCCGCCGCATCAACGCACCCACCGAATTCGTGATGCTGGACGGGTGCGGGCACTTTCCCGTCGAAGAGCCGGGCCTGACGCAGTTCCACGACGCCGTCGCCACACTGCTGCACTCCGTCGCCGAGCGTCACCGCACGAAACCGTCGTCACCCGCCTAGCCTGAGAATCGTGAGCACCGAAACGGAAGCATCGGCCGACGAGAGCACCACGACGGTCGTACTGGCGTTTGCGGCGAACGCGCTGATCGCCGGTGCCAAGACGGCGGCCGCCATCGTCACCGGATCTGCATCGATGGTCGCAGAGGCCACCCACTCCTGGGCCGATACCGGCAACGAAGTGCTGCTGCTGATCGCGAACCGCCGCTCGAAAAGGGTTCCCGACCGAGACCAGCCACTCGGCTACGGCCGGGAGGCATACATCTGGTCGATGTTCGCCGCTCTCGGACTGTTTGCACTCGGCGCGGGTGTCTCGATCACTCATGGCATCCAGGAACTGTTCCATTCCGAACCGGCGTCCGACTTCGGTGTCGCCTACGCCGTCCTCGGCGTCTCGTTCATCCTCGAAGGCATCTCGTTCCGGCAGGCGTACAAACAACTCCGAAACGAAGCGTCCGCCGTGAACCGCGACGTCATGACCCAGGCACTCAACACATCCGACCCGACGACTCGGGCCGTGTTCGCCGAAGATGCTGCGGCACTTATCGGTTTGGTCATCGCGTTCGTCGGTGTTCTGTTGCACCAGGTCACCGGTTCGCCGATCCCCGACGCCCTCGGCTCCATCTTCGTCGGCATTCTCCTCGGGGTCATCGCAATCATTCTGATAGATCGGAACCGCCGCTTCCTGGTCGGCGAAGAGGCCTCACCGACGCTGCGGGCAGCAGCCGTCGAAGCTCTCACTCAACTACCCGAAATCAACCGAATCACGTTCCTACGCATGGAATACCTCGGGCCGCGGCAGGTCTACCTGGTGGCCAGCGTCGACCTGGTCGGTGACTACGCGGAATCCCGTGTGGCCCACACGTTGCGCGAACTCGAGCGCTCACTCGAGCAGAGCCCACGTGTCGTGCGGGCGATCCTGACCCTCTCGACCCCCGAAGAACCGTCGATCACAGTCTGAACTTCCTGCCGGGCGATAGGCTCGGGCGATGCGCACACTGATCGTGATTCTGGCGGTTCTGGGATTTGTCGTCGGGGGAATTCCCCTGGTGGGCAGTCTGATCGACGTGATGACCAGCCCTGACGAGACCATCGTCTATCAGGGTTCCTACGTACCGTTCCGGGACGTGCAGATGGCTCGGGACTACGAGTCGACAATAGCCACCGCCTACGAACCCTTAGACGGACCGCGCTGGCTCGTCCTGGCCTGCTATCCCTTGATCGGAGCAGCACTGGGCGCTCTGACTGCCGTCGTACTGGGACGTCGCGGGTGGCACCTGACGCGAGCCTGAGCAGACGCCGATGGCCACCCGTCGTCTACACGAGGGGTGGCCATCCGAGGAATACGTTCAGATGTACATCGCAGGGTCGATGTAACTGTTCGGGTCCACCAGTTTTTCCTTGGTGGTCCGTGGCCGCGCCACCGCCGGGATACCCGTCGCGATGGATTCGGCCGGAACATCTCTGGTGACAACGGCATTGGCGCCGATAGCGCTACCTTCACCGATGACGACAGGTCCGAGGATCTTGGCACCAGCGCCGACGGTTACCCGATCACCCAGCGTCGGGTGACGTTTGACCTGTTCGAGCGAGCGACCACCGAGAGTGACGCCGTGATAGAGCATCACGTCGTTACCGACCTCGGCCGTCTCCCCGATCACGACGCCCATGCCGTGGTCGATGAAGAACCGTCGACCGATGGTGGCACCGGGATGAATCTCGATGCCGGTGACGAAGCGTGTCAGCTGCGAGAGCACTCGCGCCGGGCCGCGTAGCGCAGGGACGGCCCACATGCGATGTGCAACCCGATGCGCCCAAATAGCATG
Source organism: Rhodococcus sp. C3V (assembly GCF_029269915.1). Lineage (NCBI taxonomy): Bacteria > Bacillati > Actinomycetota > Actinomycetes > Mycobacteriales > Nocardiaceae > Rhodococcus > Rhodococcus sp. C3V. The sequence goes on along the minus strand of NZ_JARJBE010000003.1, from coordinate 583,939 downwards.
CAGCCCTGAATAAACGAGCGCGTTCTCCGCATTGCTGCGCGCGGCAGGATCCTGACCGCGCGCAGCCTGCAGGTCCTCGCGAATTGTCCCGAGGATACTCACAAGTCTCAGTCCCGGATGTGTTCGAACAGCGGGGTGGAGATGTAACGCTCGCCGAAGTCACACACGACAGCCACGATCAGCTTGCCGGCGTTTTCCGGACGCTTCGCCAACTCGAGTGCTGCCCAGACGATGGCGCCGGACGAGATGCCGCCCAGGATGCCTTCCTTGGTGCCGAGTGCGCGAGCGACCTCGATGGAATCGGGGAACGAGACGTCGATGATCTCGTCGTAGATCTCGCGATCGAGGACGTCGGGCACGAAGTTCGCGCCGATTCCCTGGATCTTGTGGGGGCCGGGCTGGCCACCGTTGAGGATCGGCGAGTCGATGGGCTCGACGCCCACGATCTTGACCTCGGGCTTGTACTTGCGAAGGGTGCGTCCGACGCCGGTGATGGTGCCGCCGGTGCCGATGCCGGACACGAAGATGTCGACGGCGCCGTCGGTGTCGGCCCAGACCTCTTCGCCCGTCGTTGCCTCGTGGATGGCCGGGTTGGCCGGGTTCGCGAACTGGCTGGCCGAGACAGCGTTCTCGGTCTGCTCGACGATTTCCTTGGCCTTGGCGACCGCACCGGCCATGCCCTCGGATCCCGGGGTCAGCACGATCTCGGCGCCGTAAGCACGCAGCATCACGCGACGCTCGGTGGACATGGTCTCGGGCATGGTCAGGATGACCTTGTAGCCGCGAGCAGCACCGACCATGGCGAGTGCGATACCCGTGTTACCGCTGGTTCCCTCGACGATGGTGCCACCGGGCTTGAGTGCACCGGACTTCTCGGCGGCGTCGATAATCGCCACGCCGATCCGGTCCTTGACGCTGTTGGCCGGGTTGTAGAACTCGAGCTTGACGGCGACCTGTGCGTCCAGGCCCTCGGTCAGACGGTTGAGCCGCACGATCGGGGTGCGCCCGACCAATTCGGTCACGTTGTTGTAGATCCCGCTCATATCTGGTCCTCCTGAGGATCGAGTGTGTCGACCCGCTCGCTGATCACTGCTTTACGGCTGAACTGCATAACGGCTGAACTGCTTAACGGCTACAGGCAAGGGCATACAGACGACCGATGCCGCATCGGTTCATCAAATTGAACCAATGCGGCATCAGGCCACTACATACGGGGGCGGTTTATCAGGCCAACCGCTGCTTCAGAGCTTCGAACTCGTCGCGAATGCCGGTCGGCAGCTTCTCGCCGACGAAGTCGAACCACTCTTCGATGAGCGGGATCTCGGCCTTCCACTCGTCGATGTTGACCGCGAGGGCCTCGGTGATGTCGGCGTCCGACACGTCCAGGCCTTCGATGTCGAGTGCCGATCCGGTGGGAACGACGCCGATCGGGGTGTCGATACCGGCAGCCTTGTGCTCGATACGCTCGACGATCCACTTCAGGACGCGAGAGTTCTCGCCGAAGCCTGGCCACAGGAAGCGTCCGTCGTCGCCGCGGCGGAACCAGTTGACGTAGAAGACCTTGGGGAGCTTGGACGCGTCCGCGGACTTGCCGAGGTCGATCCAGTGCTGGAAGTAGTCACCGACGTTGTAGCCGAGGAACGGCAGCATTGCCATCGGATCGCGGCGAACCGTACCGACCTGGCCTTCGGCTGCTGCGGTCTGCTCGGAGCCGACCGTTGCACCCATGAAGACGCCGTGCTGCCAGTCGCGAGCCTCGGTGACCAGCGGAACCGTCGTCTTGCGGCGTCCGCCGAACAGGATTGCCGAGATCGGCACGCCCTTCGGGTCGTCCCACTCGGGAGCCATGATCGGGCACTGCGACATCGGGGTGCAGTAACGCGAGTTGGGATGAGCCGCATGGGTGCCCGACTCGGGCGTCCACTCGTTGCCCTTCCAGTCGATCAGGTGCTGCGGGTCGCCTTCGAGGCCTTCCCACCAGACGTCACCGTCGTCAGTCAGAGCGACGTTGGTGAAGACCGTGTTGCCCTGGTCGATGGTGCGCATGGCGTTGGGGTTCGACGACCAGTTGGTGCCGGGAGCCACGCCGAAGAAACCGAATTCCGGGTTGACGGCGTACAGCTGTCCGTCCTCACCGAAACGCATCCAGGCGATGTCGTCACCGAGGGTCTCGGCGCGCCACCCGGGGATGGTCGGCTGGATCATCGCGAGGTTGGTCTTGCCACAAGCGGAGGGGAATGCCGCCGCGATGTAGTAGGCCTTGTCCTCGGGCGAGATGAGCTTGAGGATGAGCATGTGCTCGGCCAGCCAGCCCTCGTCGTGCGCCATTGCCGAGGCGATACGCAGCGAGTAGCACTTCTTGCCCAGGAGAGCGTTTCCGCCGTAGCCGGAACCGAAGCTCCAGATCTCACGATCCTCGGGGAAGTGGGTGATGTACTTGGTGTCGTTGCACGGCCACGCGACGTCTTCCTGGCCTTCGGCCAGCGGAGCGCCCAGCGAGTGCAGCGCCTTGACGAAGAATCCGTCGGTGCCGAGCTTGTCGAGAACCTTGCTGCCCATGCGGGTCATGACGCGCATGGATACGACGACGTACTCGGAATCGGTGAGCTCGACGCCCAGCTTCGGGTCCTCGGCGTCGAGGGGGCCCATGCAGAACGGCACGACGTACATGGTGCGTCCACGCATGCAACCGCGGTACAGGTCACCCATGAGGGTGCGCATCTCCGCCGGGTCCATCCAGTTGTTGGTGGGACCTGCGTCGATTTCTTCCTTCGAGCAGATGTACGTACGCGATTCGACTCGCGCGACATCGGACGGATCGGAGTTGCCGAGGAAAGAGTTCGGCTTCTTCTCGTCGTTGAGGCGGGTGAAGGTTCCTGCCTCGACCAACTTCGTTGTCAGTCGGTCCCATTCTTCGTCCGAGCCGTCTGCGAAGACGACGCGATCAGGCTGGGTGAGTTCGGCAACCTCTTGCACCCATGCAAGCAGTTCCTTGTGCTGCGTGGGGGGCGTGCCGTCAGTTCCATTGAGACCGGGAATGGTCGCTGAGGTCATCAAACTCTCCTGGGGTGAGCCGGAACCGGGTTCTCGTGACACCGGATGCGAACTGCAGCGCCCCGATACCAGTCGATCCCGGTGTCCCCCTCTCGACGGGGTCCAGCCGCGTCATCCACTCACGTGGATTTCACGGACGCCGGGTGTCCTATGTATTGAGGTTAACGCTGGCTGTTCACCTGCAGGTAATCGGGTGCGGTCAGAAATGTCACAGAAACGATTCAGTTGGTGTGTTCAGGTGCCTACCCGGCGCTCAGAGCACATAAACGGAAGCTTTTCAGAGCGCTCCGGCATCGATTTTCTGCCACACGAGGGCGCCTTCGTCGTCTCGACTGCATTCCCAGGCCGAGTAGTCGCCGTCCGACTCGATCATCGTGAGGCGATCGGCGCTACCGTCGCGATCGAAATCGGACACGATCACGACAGCGTCGTCGGAGTGGACGACACGGCTGTCGACCGTTCCGTCACCGTCCAAGTCGAAGGCGTCGAAGTTCAGGTCGCCGGCATCGACCGGTCCCGACGCGGGCCCGAAGGTCTCGGGCTCGATACGCCCAGGATCGAGCGCTTCGGCTTCGTGCCCGTCGATGTGTCCGGCCGTGATCAGAAATGCTTCCACTACTCCCCCTACTGGATGGTGACCTACTGCTTCGGCAACCCCTACCGAAACCGTCCGCTCAGTATTACCAGACCCCGACGATCAGTCGTGGCCGAAATTGCGGCACTGTGGAGAACTCTGCGCTCGCGAAATGATCAGTAGGCGGTGTTCAAAACGGCGAGGTCGCGCTCGCACGACGCGAGCTGACCCGATCTGGCCGCGGCGAGCTCACGAAGTTCACCGTCGATCTCCACGATTCGAGCCTGCGCCGACGCCAACTGCTCGCGACTCTCCGCCATGATCGCCGCTCCCAGATCCGCCTCGGCCTCGAGCAGCACGCTCTGCACTCGCTGCTCCCACTGAGCGCGAACCGCCGACATCGATTCGACGATCCACGACCTGGAGTGGGCACGATCGGCCGTCAGCCCGCGAGTTCGCGCCAACCACCACGCCGCGGCGCCACCCAGAATCAACGTCACGGGGATACTTGCGAACTCCAAGGCCGGAATCATTTCCAGCGGAGTCACTGCGATACGGCCGAGGCCGAGACCCGCGGACGCGCCGACAAGAATTGTCACCCGGTCCTCGTTTCCGCGCTGACGGCCCGGCAGGCCCTCCGGAATCTGCGGGGAAGGCATGTATCCGTTCGTCCCCGCAGATTCCACCGCTGCCGCCATCGCGGCGTCGAACACCCGGGTGTGGTGGTCGACCTCGTGCTGCAGTCGCGTCGGCACGCTGCCCAATTCGGCTCGCGAGGCCGTGTCGACCCAGGCACGTGCCCCGGCGACCGTCGCCCGGGTTGCCTCGGCGATTTGTTGTGACAGATCCCCGCGCGCTCGTTGTAGTCGGCTTCGCACCTGCACCAGGCGTTCGCCTCGCCGGCCGTCACGGTCTGCGAGCAGCTGCGATCGCTCGGCCCGCAATTCGGCACCAGGAACACTGTCACGTAGATTCCGGATCTCCATCTCGATCATCCGGCGCGTCTGTGCGATGACTCCGGAATCCGAACCACCTGCTTCCCTCTCCCGTGCCGCCCGGCTCACGACCGCAACGAGTGACTGCTCCTGACCAGGCGCAATCGGGACCACCGGAGCCTGAGCAAAAGCGGTGCAGTGCGAAGCGAGAATCTCGGCATCACGCCGGCGCACCGCCTGCCAGTCTCGATAGACGTCGACGCGGGTCAGCGCCACCACCACCGGGGTTCCGCTCGCCGCAGCGTCGCCGAGGAGAAGGAGATCCTCGCGTCCGATCACACTGGCGGCGTCGACGACCAGAAGTACGACGTCGGCGTCCACCTCGCGTGTCACTGACGAACAATCATCCGAAGCATCGAACATCTGCGCGACGTCTTCCCGTCCACACCTTGGTGGACCGACAACGTAAATGCGAGTGCCACTGGATGTTTCGGCGGCGACCCGGCGACCCGGATCGGATGCCGGATTCCATCGCTGCACCACGCGCAGCACCGAATCCGGAAGTACCGAAACGCTATTCATCGGTCACCGCCGGGGCAGAGCGATCGCCTCCGAGCTGCGCCCACCGACGCACATACCCGCGTCGAATCAGTGAGACCCGTTGTTGCGGACACTGTTCCGACTCGTCCACGAGCTCGCTCCACCGCCGGCTGCACGTGCCCGCGTCGTCAGCGGTACGAGGATCGGGAGGCTCGCCTTGACGCAGGGCTCGAATTTCGGGGCTCATCATCGCCGCCGCAGCGCCGAACAACACCGCGGAGTCCGAACTCAGATACAACTCGATCTCGTCCCTGCCCGCAATGCTGCGCGAGGCAGATCGCCTCAGCGCCGGGCCGATCTGCTCGACCCGGCCCCACCACTGCGCCTCCAGAACAGGTCCGAGAGCCGCGAACAACTCTTCGACGCCGCGCCCGGTCAGTGTCTCCACCGGAACCGTGGGCACGCCGACGTTCTCCGAGATTTCCGCCGCCCGTCCCAGCGCCTCGTCCCAGCGCGGACCGAACAAGTCAGCCTTGTTCGCAGCGACGACCACACGATCGGAAACTCGGGCAATGGCTCGGCCGTCGACGTCGCGGACCGCGTCGACCACCACGTAGACAACGCAACGACGACCCAGATCGGGGTTCGACGTTCCAGGGACATCGAATGCCCTCGACTCGGTCACCACAACCGGTGCGCCGACAACTCTGCGCGAGAACCGGTCGTCGCGCCTCAGGATTCGCGCCAAAGACGACCGCCCCACCCCGGCCCGTCCGGCGACCACCAGCTCGAGCGGCGCAGTCAGCGATCCGAGCACCGAGTGGACCGCCTCTGCGGCTCCCGAATCGATCGATGTCAGCCGATATGCCAGAGCGCGCAGCTGATCGATCGGCTCCGAGCAGGCGTCGTCGATCGATTCTGCGGGCAACATTCGTGACCAATTACTGCATGCAAATCCTGTGTTCATCCCCACCCCACGTCCCCATCGTGTCGGTGAGATTCTGTCAGGTTCTCGGCAAGGACGGCAGGTGACACCACCCTTTCGCCGACAGTCCGAAGTCGACGGTTTCAGGACTTTCCGTGGAAAGTCTCAACTCAAACTTCAGACCCGTCTGCGCTAAACGGGGGTCATGCGTGACAATGGGTTCGTGAACGAAGCCGATCAGCATGCACCGCAGACCCCTGACACGGGGCAGACGGACCACACCAAGGGGTCCCGTCTCCATCCGAGAGTGACCAGCTTTCGCTCTCGCCGGGGTGCGCTGACCGACGCACAGCAGCAGGCTTGGGACCGTCAGTGGCCGCTCATCGGCGCCGACGTCTCGGACACACCGCTCGACGCGAACGCCTGGTTCGGACGCGAGGCACCCCTGATCATCGAGATCGGTTCGGGTACCGGCACCGCGACGGCCGCTATGGCCAAGGCGGAACCGCACGTGAACCTGATCGCGATCGAGGTGTACCGCCCCGGGCTCGCGCAGCTTCTCCAGCAGGTCGAACGCGAAGAAATTCCCAACGTGCGCGTACTGCGCGGTGACGCGATGGACGTACTCGAGAACATGGTCGCCCCCGAGTCCCTGACAGGCGTCCGGGTGTTCTTCCCGGATCCGTGGCCCAAGGCCCGCCATCACAAGCGTCGCCTCCTGCAGGGGCCGACGTTCTCGCTGATCGCCAACCGCCTCAAGCCCGGCGGAGTGCTGCACGTGGCAACCGATCACGCCGAGTACGCCGAATGGATCGAAGAAGCCGGCAATGCCGAGCCGCTGCTGACCGCACTCGACTGGGAGTCTCCGATGACCCACGAGCGTCCGGTCACCAAGTTCGAGGACAAAGCCCATAAGGTCGGAAGTGCAATCACCGAGCTTATATGGGGGAAGATCAGAGCATGAGCGTCAGCGAACAGCTATCCGACGACGTGACGTCGTCGGAATCTCCTCTCGACTTCGGTCGTGACTCCCGCCACCCCAAGCGGGTGCTTCTGGTCTGGGACGCCCCTAACCTCGACATGGGCCTCGGCGCCATCCTCGGTGGCCGGCCTACCGCCGCCTACCGGCCACGATTCGACGCTTTGGGTCGTTGGCTGCTCTCTCGCACCGCCGAACTGTCCGCACAGAACAGCGGCACGCTCGAGCCTGAAGCGACCGTCTTCACCAACATCGCGTCCGGCAGCGCCGACGTCGTTCGTCCTTGGGTCGAAGCCTTGCGTAACGTGGGTTTCGCGGTGTTCGCCAAGCCGAAGGTCGATGAAGACAGCGATGTCGATTCGGACATGCTCGAGCACATCGCGCTCCGGTACGGCGAGGGCCTCGCCGGAATCATGGTCGCGTCCGCCGACGGCCAAGCGTTCCGCGAACCTCTCGAGGACATCGCAGCAACCGGTATCCCGGTCCAGGTTCTCGGGTTCCGTGAACACGCCAGCTGGGCTGTGTCGTCCGATATCTTGGACTTCGTCGATCTCGAGGACATCCCAGGTGTCTTCCGTGAGCCTCTGCCACGGGTAAGCCTGGACACCCTGCCCGACGAGGGCGCCTGGTTGCAGCCGTTCCGACCGCTTTCTGCCCTGCTCATCGGGCGAAAAAGTGTTGCCGAGTAGGAGTTGATCAGTGTTCGCCAGCTGGGGAAGCATCGTCTATCGAGCCCGCTTCACCGTCATCGCTGTCATGGTGGCGGGGCTCCTCGGGCTCGCTGCGTACGGCCTGAGCCTGCAGGATCATCTCAGCCAGAGCGGCTGGGACGATCCGGGGTCGGAATCGGTAGAGGCTGCCAAACTCGCTGACGGCACGTTCGGACGCAGCACGACGGGTGACGTTCTGGCGCTGTACACGGCGCCGGAGGGCAAGACCGTCGACGACCCCGAGTTCCAAGCGAAGGTCATCGACAATCTGCAGCGACTCGTCGCCGACAACCCCGACCAGATCATGAAGATCAACGGCTCGTACTTCAAGGTCGACAACGGTCTCTCGGTGGCGGCCCTGGCGGACAAGACCAAGCAACACGCGGTCACCAGCATCGCGATCGCCGGAGACAACGACACCGCGGTGTCCAACAACTTCCGCGACGTCGAGTCGCAGTTCTACATCGACGGCGTCGACGTGCAACTCGCCGGCCTGCAACCTGTCGCGAATTCGCTCAACGACACGATGGCCAACGACATCAAGCGCATGGAAATGCTCGCGATTCCTGCTGTCGGTGTCCTGCTGTTCTTCGTCTTCGGTGGCGTCGTCGCTGCTGCCCTCCCGTTGATCGTCGGCGGTCTGACCGTCATCGGCGCCAACGGCATCATTCGACTGATCACCAACTTCACCGAGGTCAACGCGTTTGTTGCGCCCGTGGTCTCTCTGGTCGGCCTGGGTCTCGCGATCGACTACGGACTGTTCATCGTCAGCCGTTTCCGAGAAGAGATAGCCGAGGGGTACGACACCCCGACCGCTGTACGCCGAACGGTCATGACGGCGGGTAGAACGGTCATGTTCTCGGCGACCATGGTTGCCGTCAGCCTCGGCGGTCTGCTGTTGTTCCCGCAGGGCTTCCTCAAATCGGTGGCTTACGGCGCCATTGCTGCCGTCATGCTTGCCGCGATCTCGTCCATCACGATTCTTCCCGCTATTCTCGGCATTCTCGGCAAGCGGATCGACGCGCTGACCTTCAAGAAGCTGCGCCAGACCAAGACCAACGAGGAAATCGAGAACGGTTTCTGGGGCAAGCTCACCCGCTGGGTCATGCAGCATCCGCTCAAGGTCGCGGTCCCGATCGTCGCGGCTCTACTGCTGATGATCATTCCGCTGACGGGCATCAAGTTCGGCGGTATCAACGAGACGTACCTGCCCCCGGACAGCCCCACGCGTGTCGCGCAGGCGCAGTTCGACGAACTCTTCCCCGGCAATCGCACCGAGCCCGTTCGACTCGTCATCGAGGGAGCCGACAACACCACCCTCGGTCAGATTTCCAAGACCGCAAATGCTGCGCCGGGTCTGGTCGAGAAGTTCACCCCGGAGGTTGCGACGAAGGACGGTGTCAACGTCCTCAAGGCCGGTCTGACGGAGCGGAACGAGGCACGTCCCACCATCGACTATCTGCGGTCCGCGGACTGGCCCGAGGGCACAACTGTGCTGGTCGGCGGTACTCCGGCCATCGAGCAGGACAGCGTCGACGCATTGCTCGATCGTCTGCCGCTGATGGTCGTATCCGTCATCCTGCTGACGACCTTGCTGATGTTCTTGACGTTCGGCTCGCTCGTCCTGCCCATCAAGGCCGCATTGATGAGCGCGCTCGGACTGGGTTCGACGCTCGGAATCCTGACCTGGATCTTCATCGACGGGCACGGTTCCGGTCTCTTGAACTTCACGCCGGGACCGATCATGTCTCCCGTCCTGGTGTTGATCATCGCGATCGTCTACGGCCTGTCGACCGACTACGAAGTGTTCCTGCTCTCCCGCATGGTCGAAGCGCGAGCGCAGGGCGCGAGTACTACCGAATCCATCCGTATCGGCACGGCACATACCGGCCGGATCATCACCGCTGCCGCACTGATTCTGATCGTGGTCACCGGCGCATTCGGCTTGTCCGATCTGGTGATGATGAAATACATCTCCTACGGCATGATCTCCGCGCTGATCATCGACGCGACTCTCATCCGAATGTTCCTGGTCCCCGCGACCATGAAACTGCTCGGCGACGACTGCTGGTGGGCTCCGGCCTGGATGAAGCGGATCCAGCAGAAGATCGGGCTGGGCGAGCCGATCCTCGACAACGAGCTGGTACTCGCGAACGTCCCGCAGATCGCGCCTGTCGGTGCGATCGCCGGACCGGGGCAGCCGCGCAAGATCGAAGCGGCCTCGCGGGTCATGCCGCCGCCTGCCCCGGCTGCACAGCCGGAAAGCGGACCTCGCGTTCCCGATCCTCTCACCGAGCCCATTCCGCTCAGCGAAATGGCGATCAAGGCACCCAACACGGAGGCTCCCGCCGCCGAGAAGCCGGCACCGCGACGTCGTCTGGATATCGGGAGTGCAGCCAGCGCCCCCCAGAACCTGATCGAGGCACCTGTACCCAATCCCTCGTACCGGCCGCAACCGAATGCCAGCGACAAGCGCAGAAACCCCACGCCCGCTGCGCCGGCCGAGCGTCCCATCGAGAGTTGGTTGTCGGACCTGCGGGCCCGGGAACAGACTCCGCCGGCCTCACGTCCACTGCCGGTGGTCCGGACGCCTTCGCGGACAAACGGTTCGGCGACCAACGGTGCTGCCAGCAGCAGTTCAGGCTCCAACGGCGCGAGCCGGAACGGCTCCGCAAACGGTGCTACCAACGGCTCTGCAACAAACGGTTCAGCCCCGACCTCGGTGGAGGCGACCCCCCAGTCGCCGCCTCCACCGACCGCTCCGGAGCGTCGTAACGGGGTTTTCACGGATTCGCCTTCGCCTACCAACGAGCCCCGAGTCTCGGACGCCACCCCTGACGGCGACGACAACGCCACCGGCAGGCACCGGCCTGACGACGCAGGCGCCATCAGCGTGAGCGAGCTCATCGCTCGCCAGAAGCGAAGCTGACCTGCTCCTGCTCCTGCTTGGCGAAGGCTCGTGCATAACGTGTCCCGACCAGCAGGAGCAGCAAGCCGACCACCAGGAAGGCAACGCTACGCACCAGCCCACTGAGTGTGGCCAGGTCGAAGAGGAACAGCTTTGCCACGGCCGCACTGGTGAGAGCAAGCCCGGCTCCGAGCAAGACGCGAGCGTGCTGGCGGTTGTTCAATCCGAGCACCAGCGCTGACGTGGCGGCAAGCATCCAGACGATGGTTGCAACGCTGTGCCCGGCAACGAAACCGGTTGCACTGTCGAAAATTTCGACGCCGGATGAGACGAGCGCGCATGTCACCGCGTAGAGGACACCGAACCCTGCGGCCGCCCATAGAACCGCTGCATTCGAATCGGCAATCAACTTCAGTCGGTGAATCGCCCAGACCAGCATCACCAGTGCACCTATCGCCGTCAGGCTCGAGAGTGCCGTGATCGCACCGAGTTGCATGGATGCGGCGCGAGCGGTCGTCAACGCCTCCGGCGGAACCGTCGTGAGGTATCCGATCGATCCGATTGCCGCAAAGGCGGTTCCGAGTGCGAAGACGAAGCGCGAACCCGCATACAGCGAGACTCCGAGGAAGATCATTCCGACCGTGAGGATCAGCGGTACGACCAGAGATTCAGTCGCCCCGGAGAAGCAGCAGAGCAACAATGCGAGGGCGCCGGTTGCGCCCAGTCCGAATCGCAGTTGCGTCGGCAAAGGCTTGGCCGCCGCTGCAGCCGAAAGAAGTAGTGCCGCAGCAATTCCGTACAGCACTGCGGATTCGGTGCGCCCGAGCACGGCTCCGACGCTCATCAGCGGAAGGGACGAGACGACAAAGGTAGCGGTGGACCACGCCCCTGCAATGCCGTCACGCGAGGGCGAACCCGTCCACTGCATAACCATCGCGCAGCCGGCCCCCACGATTGCAACCACGCCGGCACTGATCACCAATTGCACTGCACTGTTACCGGATTCGCCGAAGATGGACTCCGACGCTATCGCTGCGAGCAGTGCGAGAACCACCGGTACGGTGCGCGCCATGCCCAGGTACTTCCAGTCACGACCGAGCTGGGCGGAGAATGTCGCCGACTGGATCGCGAAGAGGAAACCGATGAGGGTCAACGATATTCCCGACGTCAACACGGGAGCCAGGAGCGCTGCTCCCAGAACGATCATGAGCGCCAGCGATTCGGAATCCCACTTCACGGCGAGGGCAACGCCGGCGGCGGCGATTCCGAAGGCAATCACCACCGCGAGCGGTGTCGTCACCCAACCGTAGAGAACGGAGGCTGCGACGACATCGAGATACATCCCTGCAAAACCGGTGGCAGCCAGGGCAATTGCCCCCACTTTGCCCCCTGGTCGTCCGTGGACCCGCACCCCGGCAAACACCAAGGCGCCGGAAAGGAGCGCACCGCCGAGCACCCGCAGCGGAGGTCCGAAGAATCCGGCCTGCGCTGCAAGTACCAGCAGCATCACGACGCCGATCAGTGTGACGGCAACACCTGCCGCGGCCAGGAGTCGACTGATGACACCGTCGCGTTGCCACCAGGGCTGGCGAGGTGCCGCAACCGGATACGTCGGCGGCTGCCACGCGGGCACGCTCTGCTGAGGAGGCATTGGTGGCACCTGCGGCACCTGTGGCGCCGGAGCTGCGGGTGCCGGAACTACCGGCATGGGCGGGATCGCAGTAGCCGAGGCCAGCTGAGTCTGCAGGATCGACAGGTTCTGGCCCATGTGACGCAACTGCCGGCCGATGCTGTCGCACTCGGCCGAGAGGGCGGTCACCAGTCGCGGATCGACGGCGGAAGAGCTCGGTGTGGTCATGGCTTCGAGCTTGCTGCGTGGCCGAACCGATCAGATGAGTAGTACTACTCGATCAGCCTGGGGACTTCTCGTACTCAACTGAGGACACCTTCGACTGACAGCACCCTCGATTGACAGGGCATTAACGCCGAGGTGCCGCATTCCGCAATCGTTCGGACAGAAGCCGACCCGAAGTGTGAAGCGGAGCGGGATCCTGACGCGCCCGAGCAAGGACCAGCGCGCCCTCGAGTGCGGACAGAGCGAGAATTGCCTCGGACTCGGCGTCTTCGCGGGACCAACCGTCTGCCTCGAGGCGCTGAGCCAGCAGTGCGAGCCACGAGTTGTACCCGTCCGCACAAGCACCGCGGATGACCTCGGATTCGGTTGCGGCATCCAGTGTTGCCGTAGCCAGGGCGCATCCACGTTCGTAGTCCGAATCCGACAAACGCGCAGCCAATGCGGCGGCGAATGCCGAGATCGCGGTGGCTGCATCGGGTGAGCTCTCCAGCAGGTGCCGGATGAAATCGGCCATTGCCTCGCCACGTCGCCTCAGAGCCTCGCCTGCGAGTTCTTCCTTGCCGCCGGGAAAGTGAAAGTACAAGGAACCTTTGGTAGTCGCACTAGCCGAGAGAACTTCCGACACCCCCGTTCCGGCGTAGCCCTTCCGCTGCAACAAATCGGCAGCGGCATCGACCAACAAATCCCTCGTAGACATATGTTCAATATACCGATCAGTACACATATCGACAACACTTGAAGTGCATAAATTGTCAAAACCTTGCATCACTAGACCGATTGGTACATGATTCGGGAATCAACAAACCGGAGCGCGGCCAACGACGCTCACGACGACGAAGGACTGAATCGATGTCACCGAATTCCCCGAACAACACCACCACGACCGTCCTCGGACCGGACGAAGACCTCGGCGGGACCCTCGCGGCCACCGGCGTCCGGATGATGGTTCGTAGCAAACAAACCGAGGGAGGTTTCTCTCTTGTACAACACCGCATCGCTCCGCATTCGATGACCTCACCGGTCCATCGCCACAGCCGGGAAGACGAGTACACGGTGGTTCAAAGTGGCCGCGTCGCAGCGATGGTCGGAGACGAGGTCGTCTACGCGGAGACCGGCGCCATGATCTTCAAACCGCGTGGCCAGTGGCACGCCGTGTGGAATCCCGACGACGCTCCAGCGCGGATTCTCGAAATCATCACGCCCGGAGGAATGGAAGACCTGTTCGAACTGATGCCGAAACTACTGGCCGAAGCAGGTTCCGCCGCGGAATCGGTTGCAGCGCGGGTAGAAGCAGACTTCGGGATCGAATTCGATCTCGTTGCCACCGCCGAGATCGCACAGACACACGGTGTGGGATTCGGCATCGAAAGTCACTGACCGACTGTCAGCACCTACCGATCGAAGGAAGATTCATGCTTGTACTCACCGGAGCAGAAGACCTCAGCGCCAACCTGAACCAAGAGCTGGGCGTCAGCGACTGGCACGATGTCACCCAGGAGTCCATCGACGAGTTCGCCCGGGTCACCGGCGACGATCAGTGGATTCACGTCGATGTGGATCGCGCGAAGGAGTCACCGTTCGGCGGAACCATCGCGCACGGCAACTACACGCTCTCACTCGGCCCCAAGTTCTCGTACGCAATGTTCTCGCTCGAAGGTTTTGCGTTTGCTCTCAACTGCGGATTCGACAAGGTCAGGTTGCCTGCTCCGCTTCCGGTCGGCTCTCGTGTCCGCATGCGCGCAACGTTGAGCAAAGTCGAACCGATCAACGGCGGTGTCCAGATCACGGTGACGCAGACGTTCGAACGAGAACACGGTGACAAGCCCGTGTGCGTCGCCGAGATGTTGACCCGCGCGTATCACTGAAAGGTCAGGAGCCGAACATCTTTCGGATCGTGGTACCGAAGGGATGCTTCGCGGTGACACTGCCGAATCGCACCTTGCCGTGCACCACCAGATGCAGCGGGCCCATCTGTGGGCCGGACCGAACCTTGTTCGACGCGCTTCCCCCGACTGCCTCGACACCGTTCATGTCCACCGTCGCCTCTTCGGGAACGATCAGTGAAATCGAGCTGGCGTAGTCGTCGATCGAGATGTTCACGACCTGCGTCTGCATCACCGCGCGCGTGAAATCGATAGTCACACTGGACATTCTGGTGTCGACCACGACAGCTGGTGGAACGATCCAGGCACCGTTCCGCGTCACCGTCGCCATTCGTCCACGGATCACGGCAGCATTTGCCGCTCCGTAAGTACCTACAACCGGAGCCCCGACGGGAGCGCGGTAAGGCGGGCTCGGGTGAACCGGCGGCGGTTGGGGTTGGTACGTCGGCGCCGGGTAGGGCTGGCCTTGGTACATCGGCTGACCCGCATTGGGATACGCGGGTGGGTCGTAGTCGGAGATCAGTGTGATGCCCGGAAGATCGGCGAGAACCGAGTTGAGCTCACCTCGTGTCTTTGCGGCCAAGGCAGTGTCCATGCGCTCGGTGAACTCACCGAGCGAGAGCATCCCTTGACCGACAGCTTTCTGCAGCAGCTCGCCGACATGCTCTCGTTCGGCATCGGATACGCGTAGATTCCTGGCCTCCATGATTTCCAGGATAAACGTTATTCGAGACCTTGTTCTATCGCGTATCGCGTGAGCTCGACGCGATTGGCCAACTGAAGCTTCCGAAGCGTTGCCTGCACATGGTTTTCGACGGTCCGGTGGCTGAGCGAGAGCCTCGTGGCGATCTGTTTTGCGCTCAGCCCCTTGGCGACAAGACGGAGCACTTCGGTCTCACGGTCGGTGAGCCGAGGCAGCTCGGGTGCGCGATCGTCGGCCGGTGCCGTCGACATCCGGCGGTACTCACCGAGCACCAATCCGGCGAGGCCGGGGGTGAAGACGGCTTGTCCGTCGAATGTCGCTCGCACGGCCTCGAGCAGTTCCGCCACCGAAGCACTCTTGACCAGGTAACCCGACGCTCCGGCTTTGACCGCGTCGAGGACGTCGTCACGTTCGGCAGAGGCCGAAAGCACCAGTACCTTGCTCTTCGGCGAAACCTCGAGAACTGCGGTGGTGGCGTCGGCACCGTTTCCGTCCGGAAGGTTCATGTCCATCAGAACCACCGCCGGTTGCACGGCGGCGGCCCGGCGGCGCGCACTCTCGACACCCTCCGCCGTGGCGCTCACGGTGAAGCCGGCAGCTTCGAGGTCCCGGGAGACACCGTCGCGCCACATCGGGTGATCGTCGACGACCATCACCGTCACCGGATTCTCGCCATGTTCGTCAGCCACGCTCACTTTTCCCCTTCGGAACGTTGATCTCCCATTCGGTGCCCTCCCCCGGCCCGGTTTGCAGGACTGCAGTGCCGCCGAGCACCTGCACTCGACCGAGGATGGACTTCGATACTCCCATGCGGCCTTCGGCTTCGGCCTGCGCCAAGCGACCCTCGGGGATTCCGACGCCGTCGTCGCGGACGCTGACGATCACCTCGTCCGGCAGATCTTCGAGCAATACGTATGCCTTCGCCGCGGGCCCGGCGTGAAGCCCGACATTGGACAGAGCATTGTCGACGATGGCTGCCAGTTCGATGGCTCGATCACGCTCGATCACGACGGGGTGCGCGGGCGTCGACACCGACACCGACGTGCTTGCCTGCGTGGTCAGCAGCGGACACAGATCCACTGTCTGTCCGCCGACGTCTGCCGCGGCGCCCGAAACCTGCTCGGAGATCAGCATTCTCAAGGCGACCTCCTGCTCACCGGCCAGAGCAGCCAGTTCAGCTGCCTCGCCGCCGAGTGCCGCACCTCGCCTGCGCACCATCGCCAGCACCTGCAGAACGCCGTCGTGTACTTCGCGTGCCAAACGCTCGCGCTCTTCGGTGGCCGCCGCCAGACGGACGGCTTGCTCGAGTTGTCGATGCGAGCGCCGAGCGGTAGTGGTGGCCAAGCCCAACGCCAGGCCGACCGATACGAGCACGGGAGCCGTCGCATCGCGCCAGAGGTCCAGGTTGACCTGGTCGCGGATGATCGCGCTGGCCGCCGAGATGACAACTCCGGACGCCATACCGAGCCACGGCCCGCCGAGAATTGCCGCGGAGATGACCGCGTTGGTGGCCCACAGCGTGGTGGGCAGCGTCTGGTGATTCTGATACCACTCGTGGTCGGAGACCAGCCTCGTCGACGCCATCAGCAAGATGACGACCACCTGATCGGCGATCACCACTTGATACCGCGGCAGCTTCTTCCCGAACAAAGCACCGGATGTCCCGAGCAACAGTGCCGACACCCCGGTCCACACGGCCATCAGAGCGACGAAGAACCAGCTGAGCCGAGAGTTGGTGTAGTCGGAGGCCGAGGCGAACTGGTAGCTGATCGCGTACACCAGCGTGACGAGCCGAAATGCCTGCGCCGCCCGCCACAGCGGGGCATCAGGGTCGGTGTCGACACCCGACGCCTCGCGAACGGTCGGCTGATAGTGCAGCCGACGACGGCGGGTGGGCTCAGTCATCGGGAGGAGTGGGGTTCACGATGCGAGGCTCGGCACGCGGCTCGTCGGGTTCGGCGGGGAACAGTGGGGTCTCCGGATCTTCGACGTGCAGTTCGGCGTACGCGATGTCCGGGTCGTCGGCGAGGAGGGAACGAATAGCGGTATTCAGGACCGCGACGATCGGAACAGCCAAGAGCCCGCCGACGATTCCAGCGAGAACGATGCCCGTTGTAATGGCGAGAACGACTGCCAGCGGATGCAGGCGAACAGCGCGACCCAACAACAGCGGTTGCATCACGTGCGCTTCGAGCTGCATGACGCCGATGATGATGCCGAGGACGATCAGCGCCGTCAGGAAACCCTTCGTGACCAGAGCGACAAGCACCGCGAGAAAACCGGTCAGAAATGCACCGACGATCGGAATGAACGCGCCGATGAACACCAACGACGCCAGCGGCAGGGCGAGCGGCACCCCGAGGATCGCCAGGCCGGCACCGATACCGATCGCGTCGGCGGCGGCAACCGCGACCGTGGCGCGCACGTAGCCGATCAGCGACCCGAAACCTGCAGAACCGGCGATCCGTACGCGACGACGCGCGTCGGTGGGAACGATCCGGGTGACGAACTGCCAGATCTGATCGCCGCCATAGAGGAAGAAGATGAGAGTGAACAGCGTCAGCAATGCCCCGGTGAAGATCTCGCCGATGACTGTCGCCGTGGTCAAGGCGCCGCTGGTCAGGGACTCACGATTGGATTGCACCGACTTGACGACCGAATCACCTGCCTGGCGGATCTGATCCTCGCTGAAGTGCAGCGGACCGCTGGTGAGCCAGTTCTGAATTTGCGTGACGCTGGCCGTGAACTGGTCGGTGAGCTGGGGCAACCCGTCGATGAACTGCTCGACGACAAACGTCATGATTCCCGCGACCAGTCCGATCGAGGCAAGCAGAACGACGATGACGGCTGCCGAGCGGGGAACACCCCACACCTGTAGCCGATCGACAATCGGGATCAGCAGAGCTGATGCCAGCAGAGCCAGCCCCACCGGGATGAGCACGGTTTCGAGGCGGAGTACGACGTACCCGAGAACCAACAGTCCGGCGAAGATCACAATGAGGCGCCACGACCATTCCGCAGCGATGCGCACGCCGGGATGCACCGCCCGAGCGTCGGCGGAGATGGGTTTGTTCATCCTCGATGCTCGCTCCGCACGCCCCCTGTTTGCGTTCACATCGCGAG
The DNA here is from genome assembly GCF_029269915.1 of Rhodococcus sp. C3V. Taxonomy (NCBI): domain Bacteria; kingdom Bacillati; phylum Actinomycetota; class Actinomycetes; order Mycobacteriales; family Nocardiaceae; genus Rhodococcus; species Rhodococcus sp. C3V. Next base: position 565,750 of record NZ_JARJBE010000003.1, on the reverse strand, counting down.
CCTAACCGGCCCGGCCGACACAGGTGAGCGGACGAATAATCGGACGCGCGTACCAACACTTCGACCTCTGCCAGCTAAATTGAACCCTGTGCGGGCCTCATACAGAGCAATAGCGGTGACCATCCGCAGCCGGTGGCCCCTCTATATGCTCTCCATGCTCGCAGCCAATCTGATCGGCGCGGTACTGGTCTTTGCCTTCGTCCGGTACGGCGTGCCGATCCAGGAGTCCGACGCGATAGTTGCCGACCGGGTCCGCAACTTCGCGATCTTCGGCGTGTACCTGGCATTTGCCGGCGCCGTCAGCCTCACGGCGGCGGCGATGATGTTGAAGTCGGTCATTCGCTGGCGGCTGCGCGGGGGTCCACCCACGAGGTCCGAGCAGATGGCGGCACTGCACGCGCCGCTTCGCCAGGCCATCGTCCACCTGGTGCTGTGGATTCTGGGCGGCATCATCTTCGTGTTCCTGACCATCACCGAGATGCCCGGACTCGCGATCGCCGTGATCGTGACGGTCTGCATGGCCGCGACCACGACCTTCGGGTTCACCTACATGCTCGGTGAGCGCATTTTGCGTCCGGTCGCCGCCCAGGCCTTGAGCGAGGGCGAATTCGATCGGACCATGGCGCCTGGCGTCGGAACCCGGCTGGCGATGACCTGGGGTCTCGGCACGCTGATGCCCGTCGCAGGCATCATCTTGCTGTGCTCGACGCAGCTCACGACCGATCTCGAGTTCTCCCCCGACTCGCTCGCGTGGGCGATCCTGCTCATCTCGATCATGGCGATCGTGCAGGCCTTTGCGCTGTCGATGCTGACGGCTACCCAGATCTCCGATCCGATCCGCCAACTGCGACGCGCCATCGAGCGGGTGCAGCGCGGCGCCACCGACGTACGCGTCGAGGTGTTCGACGGCAGTGAGATCGGCCGGCTGCAGGTCGGCTTCAACCGCATGATGAAAGAGTCCGACGAGCGTCGTCTGCTGCGTGAGCTGTTCGGTCAGCACGTCGGCGAGGACGTGGCCCGGCGCGCGTTGAAGTTCGGTACCGAGCTGGGCGGCGAAACTCGATTCGTGGCAGTTCTGTTCGTCGACATGGTCGGATCCACCGGTGCCGCGGCCGAGCGCCCGCCGGGTGAAGTGGTCGAACTGCTCAACGAGTTCTTCCGTGTGGTCGTCGACGTCATCGATCGTCACCATGGTTTTGTCAACAAGTTCATGGGTGATGCGGCACTCGCCATCTTCGGTGCACCACTAGATCGGCCCGACGCTCCGACTGCGGCCTTGGCGGCGGCTCGCGAGCTGCGGTTCAAGCTCAACGACATCACCGGCCTCGACGTCGGAATCGGTGTGAGCGCGGGGCTCGCGGTCGCCGGCAACATCGGTGCTGCCGAACGTTTCGAGTACACCGTGATCGGTGATCCGGTCAACGAGGCGTCACGGCTCACCGAGCTCGCGAAACTTCGGCCCAGCCGGGTGCTGGCGTCGACGAGCGCGTTGTACTTCGCCGACGAAGAGGAACAGGCCGAGTGGGAACTCGGAGAGCAAGTCCAACTGCGTGGGCGCCGACGACTGACGCATCTGGCGTGGCCGGAAAAGTATCCAGAGGTCGATCCGGATCAAATTGGTTAGGGTGAGTCGATGGCTCAGCCTGGAAACACCCCACGGCGACTGAGACGACCACGCTCGCCCGTGGCCGAGACCAGTCGGTCCACAGGGCGCTTCTGGTGGCTGAAGTGGCTGCTCGGGGTGGCTCTGATCGCTCTTCTGATCGTCGAGGGAATCATCCTGTGGCCCCGATTCAATGAGTACTGGCAAGCGCTCACCGAGATTCACTGGGGTTGGGTGGCTGCCTGTGTGGCGGCCCAGGCATTGTCGCTCAGTGGATACGCGTCCGTTCAGCAACGTCTTCTCAATGCGGCCGGCGTGGTCGCTGGTCACGTCAAGAACCTCTCGGTCATTTACGCCAGCACGGCGATGGCGCTGACGTTGCCTGCCGGCCAAGTCTTCTCCACTGCGTTCACGTACAAGCAGACTCGAAAGTGGGGGGCGACGCCGGTAGTCGCGTCGTGGCAGTTGGCAATGTGCGGTGTCATAGCCGCTGCCACTTTGGCACTCCTCGGCGCCACCGGCGCAATAGCATTCGGCACCAAGGTCAGCCCGGTGACGCTGACGATTTCGCTCGTCGGCATGGCAGCGCTGTTCCTGGCGTTGCGATACATAGCCCAGAATCCCGGCAGCATCGAGCGCATCGGACACCGAGTTCTGGCGCTGTACAACCGTTCCCGCAAAAACCCGGCCGGGCGCGGCATGCACCGTTGGTCCGAAATCCTCAAGCAACTGGACTCGGTTGAACTGAGCCGCACCGACACCGCGATTGCCTTCGGATGGTCGGCCGTTCACCGAGCTGCCGACGTCCTCTGTCTCGGTTTCGCTTGTTGGGCCGTGGGAGCCGATCCGTCGTTCGCCGGTCTGCTGATCGCATTCACGGCGGCAAAAGCGGTGGGCAGTATTCCACTCTTGCCGGGCGGTTTCGGCGCCGTCGAACCCGTACTCGCCACAACGCTGACCGCTGCCGGCTCCACCTTGGCGCAGGCCGCAGCAGCGGTAGTCGTTTATCGGATAGTCAGTTTCGTTATCGTCGCACTGGTGGGATGGCTCGTCTTCCTTGTGTCGTTCCGTGCAACCCACCACGAAGACCTCGAGATGGACCTCGAGTTCGAACGCCGCGAACAACCGGGCGTCTAGCGTCGCAACGCTGCCGCCATGTCGTCGAGGTGCGCCCGGCTGATCCGTACGGCTGCCTCCGCGTCGCCGGCTTCGATGGCGTCCACCAACATTCGATGCTCGTCCGCATCGGGCTGGCTGTGGGGATGCAGGTCCAGAACCGCGATCAACTCGATCAACGCAGCCCGCAGACGCGGTACAAAGGTCTCGAAGAGTTCCGACAGCACGGGATTGTGTGCCGCGTCCACCACTGCTCGGTGGACGGCGATGTCGGCGTCGACGAACGCTGCGTCGCCGGAGTGCGCTGCGGCAGTTCTACCGTCGAGCGCTTGCCGCAGAGCCGCGACGTCAACGGCATCGCGCCGCTGCGCAGCGAGGCGAGCTGCTTCGATCTCGACCGCGTTGCGCACCTCTACGACGTGAAGGATCGCCTCGGCTTCGAGCACTCGGGGCCACTGATCCGGAGGCGTCGTACTCCGTAGGAAGACCCCGGCGCCCTGCCGCGATTCGAGCATGCCGAGGCCCGCGAGAGTCCGCACTGCTTCCCTGATAGTGGACCGCCCGATACCCAACTGCGCAGCAAGAGTGGTTTCACCTGGAAGTTTGGCGCCGACTTCCCATTCACCGCTCACGATCCGCGCGCGTAGCAACTCCGCGGCCTGGTCGGTGAGCAGCCGACGCTCGACGATCGGGGACACGTGAACTCCTCAGGTTGTCTGATAAGTAATTTCGTTCTAGTGTAGCCCGCATGGCTACAGGAGCACTCCTTCTCGACTGCCGCGGCGGGGCCTGAAAGACCGGCACCCCTCCGCGGGGTTTCGCCATGCCGGTCTCTCGACTCGACCGCAGGAGAAACCGAAGATGAGTACTACCCGCGCCAACCGCTGGAACAACCAGAAGCCGTCACCCATGCCGTCCGAGCGCTATCGCGCCGCGTGGGATCGCGTCGACATTCCGACTTTCGAGCGGACGTGGCCGTCCAATCGCACCACCGCGGCGCCCCTGTGGGTGCCCGTCGATCTGCGTGACGGCAACCAAGCCCTCGCAGAACCGATGGACCCCGAACGCAAGCGTCGAATGTTCGAACTGATGGTGGCAATCGGCTACAAGGAAATCGAGGTCGGCTACCCCTCCGCGAGTCAGACCGATTTCGATTTCGTTCGCGACCTGGTGCGCTTCGATCTCGTTCCCGACGACGTCACTATCGTCGTATTCACTGCCGCGCGTACGGATTTGATCGAACGGACGTATCAATCGATCGAGGGGCTGCCTGACGCGGTCGTCCACATGTACACGGCGACTGCGCCGACGTGGAGAAACGTCGTTCTCGGCAAGGAGCGAGAAGAGCTGCACGACATGATTTTCCGCGCCGCGCAAGACGTTGCTCGTGGCGGCGAAGGCCACGACGGCTGGCGATTCGAGTTCTCACCCGAGGTCTTCAACCTCACCGAACCCGACTACATCCTGCAGGTCTGCAACAGTCTCACCGAACTCTGGGACGCCAGTCCCGATCGCCCGGTCATCCACAACCTGCCTGCCACAGTCGAAATCGCCACCCCCAACATCTATGCCGATCAGATCGAATACATGCACCAGAATCTGGCCCGACGCGATTCGGTGATCCTCTCGGTCCACCCGCACAACGACCGCGGCACCGGCGTTGCGTGCGCCGAACTGGCAGTGCTGGCCGGCGCGCAGCGCGTCGAGGGATGCCTGTTCGGCAACGGCGAGCGGACGGGCAACGTCGACCTGGTCACACTGGGGCTGAATCTGCATGCACAGGGCGTCGATCCGGAAATCGACTTCTCCGACATCGACAAGATCCGTCGAACGGTGGAGTACTGCAACCGAATTCCCGTCCACGAGCGCCACCCGTACGGCGGCGATCTCGTGTACACGGCATTTTCCGGAACCCACCAGGACGCGATCAAGAAGGGCTTCGCGCATCACTACGAGAGCGCGGAGGCTGCCGGCGTCGATCCGGGATCGGCGCCGTGGGCGGTCCCCTACCTGCCGATCGACCCCGCCGACGTCGGCCGCGACTACCAGGCGGTCATTCGTGTGAACAGCCAGTCGGGCAAGGGCGGAATCGCATATCTGCTGCAGACCGAGTACGGGGTCGAACTCCCCCGGCGCCTGCAGATCGACTTCGCCTCGCGGGTGCAGCTCGAAACCGACGACTCGGGCACCGAAATGACTGCCGACCAACTGTGGAAACTGCTGCTGCGCGAGTACGGGTACAACGGAGGAGTGCGTCGGTACTCACTGGAACACACCGCCGACGGTGATCAGTTGTTCGTTGCCATCGATCGCAACGGGCGCGAGGTCACCGCCGCGGCCAGTGCGTCCGGCCCAGTCGAGGCATTGAGCAAAATCCTGACCGAACAGGGCTCGGCTGTCGAGGTCGTCTCGCTCACCCAGCATTCACTGCCCCGCAACCCGAATTCTTCCGGGAGTGCGAATTCGGCAGTCACCATTGCAGAGTGCGTGGTGAACGGTGAAGGACGCTGGGGCATTGCGGTGCATCAGTCGGTGACAGCGTCGGCGCTTCACGCGGTCTATGGCGCAAGCACAAACACTGTGATGCAGCTCACATGATCTTGCGGAAGGATTTCCCGGGGTCCATAGTTGAAGCTACAAGAACTTGAACATTCAACTACTTATTCAGGAGCTTCCATGACCACCGCAACCTTGCCCGCATTGACCGCCGGAACCTGGGTCATCGACACCGTCCACTCCACTGTCGGATTCTCGGTTCGCCACCTCATGGTTTCCAAGGTTCGTGGAACGTTCGACGAGTTCTCCGGAACGATCACCGTTGCCGAAGACGGAACCCCCGCCGTCGAGGCCGAGATTTCCGTGGACTCCATCAACACCAAGAACGAGCAGCGCGACGGCCACATCAAGTCCGCTGACTTCTTCGACGTCGAGAAGTTCCCGAAGGCCACCTTCAAGTCCACCGCAGTGCGCTCCAAGGGCAGCGACTTCGTCCTCGCCGGCGACTTCACGCTCCACGGCGTCACCCGCGAGGTCGAGCTGAACCTCGAGTTCAACGGCGTCAACCCGGGCATGGGCCAGGGCCCCGTCGCCGGATTCGAGGCCACCACCGTCATCAACCGCAAGGACTTCGACATCTCCATCGAGATGCCCCTCGAAGGCGGCGGAGCAGTTGTCGGCGACAAGATCACGATCACCCTCGAGATCGAAGCCGGCCTCCAGGCCTAACAACACTGTGCGCCTTTATTAACCGCCCGCGGTTAATAAAGGCGCACAGTCGTATGGTGTGAGCGTGAAGAAGTACGCACCATTCCTGCTGATCGACGCCATTCTTGTCATAATCTTCTGCGCGATAGGGCGCCGTACCCACGAAGAAGCCAATGCGCTCGCCGGTCTGGCGAAGACATCCTGGCCCTTCCTGACCGGCCTGGTGATCGGATGGGCTGCCACGTTCGCGCTCTACCGCGACAAGTTCAACGCCGTTCTCCTTGTTCCCACCGGCGTTGTCGTTTGGCTCGGCGCCGTCGTCTTCGGGATGATCCTGCGAGTGTTGAGTGGCCAGGGCACCCAGTTCAGCTTCATCGTCGTCGCGACGCTGGTCCTCGGCGCGTTCCTTCTCGGTTGGCGCGCACTCGCTCCGCTGGTAGTGAGAATCCGCACCAAGTCGTAACCAAACTCCACGGCTCGGAACCACCCGAAATGCCCGAGCACGTAGGACACTTTTCGGATGAGCAACACTACGGAGCCCGTCGAACGTAGCGAGAAGGAAGACCGGGGGTTCTTCGGCCAACCCTTTGCGCTGGCGAACCTGTTCGGCGTCGAGATGTGGGAGAGGTTCTCCTTCTACGGGATGCAAGGCATCCTCATCTATTACCTGTACTACAGCGTCAGCGACGGCGGCCTCGGCATCAGCCAGGCGGCAGCGACCAGCATCGTCGGCGCGTACGGCGGCACCGTCTACCTGTCGACGATTCTCGGGGCGTGGGTGGCCGACCGACTGCTCGGCTCCGAGCGCACGCTCTTCTACAGTGCTTCGCTGGTGATGGCCGGCCACATCGCACTGTCGGTTCTTCCCGGCATGTGGGGTGTCGGCGTCGGCCTCGTCATGGTCGCCTTCGGCAGCGGCGGCTTGAAGGCCAATGCGACCTCTCTGGTCGGAGATCTCTATTCCGAACAGGATGTTCGCCGCGACGCCGGATTCTCCATCTTCTACATGGGCATCAACATCGGCGGTCTTGTCGGTCCGCTGCTCACCGGAGCCGTCCAGGACGCCTGGGGATTCCACGCCGGTTTTGCTCTCGCTGCCGTCGGCATGGCGCTCGGCCTGATCCAGTACACGCTGGGCCGCAAGCATCTTCACGGAATCGGTGCCGAACCAGGCAACCCGTTGCCCGCGGACAAGCGCGCACTCTACATCGGGATCGGCATTGCCGCGATCGTCGTCGTCGCGGTCGCCTCCGTCACCGGCTTGATCACGGCGGACAACATGTCCGACGTCGTTGTCGGACTCACGATCGTCGCGTCGGTCGGTTACTTCCTCCTCATGCTCACCAGCAAGAAGGTCACCAAGGTCGAACGCAGTCGAGTCTTTGCGTTCATCCCGATGTTCATCGCGAGCGCGGCCTTCTGGTCGCTGTTTCAGCAGCAGTTCACCACCGTGCCGGTGATCTCAGACAAGCTCCTGGACCGCAATCTCTTCGGTTGGGACTTCCCGCCGACGTGGGTACAGTCGATCAATCCGGTGTTCATCATCATCTTTGCCGGGGTGTTCGCAGCGATGTGGACCAAACTCGGTGACCGTCAGCCGTCGTCGCCGATCAAGTTCGCGCTCGGTACCGGCACGATGGGTCTGGCGTTCCTGGCGTTCATCCCGATCACCGGGGGCGGACCGAACAGTGCACCGCTCCTCGGCCTTGCCGGTGTGCTTCTGCTCTTCACCTTCGCCGAACTCTTCCTGTCCCCCGTCGGCCTTTCCCTTGCAACCAAACTCGCGCCCGAGCATTTCCACACTCAGATGGTGGCGTTGTTCTTCTTGTCCGTTGCATTGGGTTCTTCGATGGCGGGAACCTTGGCCGGTTACTTCGACATCGACGACAGTCGCCCGTTCTTCCTGATCATCGGTTTCTCGTCGATCGGAATCGGAGTGATTCTTGCTCTTGCCTCGCCGTGGATCAAGAAGCTGATGCAGGGCGTGAAGTAGACGGGCTCACTTCACCCACAACCACAGAGCCAACACGAATCCCGCTATCGCTACTGCCACACGCAGTACCGATGGCGGGATTTTCTTGACGACGGGCGGGCCACACCAACCTCCGGCCAACGCGCCGAGCGCCATCGCCAACGCGGCCACCCAATGCACCTGTCCGGAGAAGGCGAAGATGAGTGCAGCCACAAGATTGGCGATGCCGAGAAAGAAACTCTTCAGGATCGTTGCACGCCACACCGTTTCGGAAGTGAGGATGAGCGTCGCAGCCAGGAAGATGACTCCGGCACCGGCACCGAAATAGCCGCCGTAAACCGCGACGGCGAACAGTGCTGCCGAGTAGATTCCGGGGCGGTCACCGCCGCCGGACAACTCACGAATCTTCGGTTGCAGCAGCAGCGCGAGCGAGGCGAACACGACCATCGCCGGCACAACGGATTCGAACGAACCTTCCGGTGCCAACCACAGGATGAGGGCACCGATGATGCCACCGGCCGCCGAATAGAGAGACCAGCGAACAAGTTTCGGACCGGTATCGGCAACTTCACGGGACGAGTTCGCCAACGCTCCGACGCCGACGGCCACCAACGCGACGGTATTGGTCATGTTCGCGCTGACCGGTGAGAGCCCGACGCTCAGCAGCGCCGGATACGAAACGATCGATGCAAGACCGGTGACAAAACCGACTAGACCGCTGAAGAATCCCGCTACGACGAGGAAAAGGAAATCGAGCAGGTTCACGAACCAGGAATCTACTCGCGGTGCCCGGTACTACTTGTCGGCAGGCTTGCCGAGTTCCTGGAAGAGCTTGTCCGTCATCTGCATTGCTCGATCACCGCCGTCGGCGTCTGCGACGAACACCGCGAACGCGAAGTCTCCGCGTGATCCGTAGAACCAGCGATCGTCACCGCTCGCTGCACCGGCCGCCATCATGTCCGGGTACCCAGCCAGTCCGCGGGCGCCTCGCATGGCGTCACGCAGACGATTGTTGACGTCGCCGGGCAATGCCGTCGGCGTGACGTCGGCGGTAGCCGGTTGTCCGAAGACCATCATCGGCATCGGGGCACTGCCGCGGGCGATCGATGCCGCGAGCATCGCCATTCCGAACGGAGTTACCGTCGGTGTGCTCGCGTCGTTGGACGTCTTGTTGGCCATGACGTTGTTCATCGCCTGGTCCACGCCGGGGCGGTTCGCGGCAAGCACTGCTGTCTGCTGTTCGAGTCCCTGAATGTGGAAGCCGTTGCCGAGTCCGAGTTGCTGCCCGGTGTCGGCCAACTGCTCGGGTGACACGGCGCCGGGGTCGACGCCGTTCTGCATCGACGATGCGAGACGGACCAGATCGAGGGCGCCGCCGGCCGGGCGCAACCCGGTGAAGGCGATCGGGCCCTGTTCGATGGCCTGATTGTTCTGTGCGGCAGCCAGAATGGCGCCGTCCGACGGGCGGATCGCGACGATGGCCGCAGGAGTACCTGCACTGACGACAGCTTCGATCGCGGCGAGTTGAGCGTGCGAGTCGAGGGTCGCGGCGACGTCGGGACCGGGAGGTCCCTGGAAGCCGGCTTGCTTGATCGGGAATCCGTTGGGCTCGACCAGATTGACCGCCCAGCCGGCGGTGGCGTCGCGATTGGCCTGCCACACGGTCCGCAGTGGGTCCAGCAACGGCGAGTTGATTCGACGGTCGGAGGCGATCAGCTTGGGTGTCTTGACCACGACGACACCGGGGATCGCAAAATCGCTTTCCAGGTAGGCGTAGTCGGGATCGCGGAGCAGTACGGCGGTGACGGGCTTGCCGGGGTTTGCGGCGAGGTCGGCCAACATCGACTCCGAAGTGACCAACGGGGCGACAGGTTCGAGCACCGTGGCGAGGCGACGAGTGGTGTCGACGGGGTCCGGCATGGTGGCCGGGTCGAGAGTGATCGCGTTGATGGTCTGCTCGTTCATGAGCAGGGTGCCGGTGCTGTCGACTACCTTCGGCGGCGCTGCGTCCGTGCGGGTGTACGAAACGGTGCGACCGTTGCCGAGGTCGGGGACGAGGACCGACGGGTCCCAGGACACACGCCAGCCGACCGACAGATCACGAACCTCACCCTGCGACTGGTAGCTCCAGTCCTTGCCTTCGCCGAAGTTCCAGGACGCGTCGAGTGTGAAGAGTCCGGAGTCGCTACCCAGATCCATGACCTGAGCGACGTCGAAGTCGGTGGACTTGGCGGCCAGTCCGTCGAACATCTGCTGGATCGACGGCCGCGCCGCGTTGGGGTACGACGTGAGCGCCGCAGCAGCTTCGGCGTCGTGTTTGTTGAGGGCGGTGACGAAGTCCTCCACCACCGACGCGGCGTCGGTTTTCTTCTCCCCACCGATGACACACGACGCGAGCGCCACTGTCAGAACGACAGCAGTTATCGACGCAACGACATATTTTCCACGACGGTTGTGCTGTCCTCCGGGCCCCATGCATGTAACTCTTTACTTCTGTCACACGAGTAACAAGCACGGGATGCCTACGAACGTGTCACGGTTGAGCTACGACGGTGTGATCCAACTGCAACGGAAAACAGGTTTCAGCGCAGAAAAGTGCCCGCTACCTGCACTGCAGGCGAAGAGCTGTCCGCACCCGCGATGAATACCGCAAATGCGAGGTCTCCCTTGATTCCGACAAACCACCCATGTGCCGGGCCACCCTCGGTTTCGGCCGTGCCGGTCTTGCCGAGAAGCCCCGAAATGTCCTGCAACGACGTCGCCGTACCGCCGGTGACGGTCTCACGCATCATCACCCGCAACTGTTCGGTCACCTCCGCGGGAGCGGGTGCAACGGTCTGATCTGCCACGCCGGGCTGTCCCTTGACCAACATCGGCGCGGGTGTCGTTCCGTTGGCGATCGAGGCCGCCACGAGAGCCATCCCGAAAGGCGTGGCGGTCACCGTGCCCTGTCCGATCGCGGACTCGACGCGTTCGGCGGGGGTGTTCGCGTCGGGGACGTTGCCCGTCACTGTCGTGAGCCCAGGGGTCATGTAGTCGACGCCGAGCCCGAACTGCAGTGCCGCCTTGTGCAGGGCGTCCGCAGGCAGACCGACGGCCATCCTCGCCATTGTGGTGTTGCACGACTTCGCGAACGCGGTGTGCAGCGGAACCGATCCGAGGTCGAACTCGTCGTCGTTGGGGATCTGACGCCCTTCGATGTTCTCGGTACCCGGGCACGGCAGAACAGTGTCCGGTGTAGCGACACCGGCTTGCAGGGCCGCAGACGTCGTCACTGTCTTGAACGTCGACCCCGGCGGGTACAGGCCGGTCAACGCGATCGGGCCCTGTGCGTCGGCGGGGGCGTTCTGGGCCACCGCCAACACCGCTCCGGTCGACGGCTGCAGCGCAACGATCGCCGCCTGTTGTGTCACCCCGGCGAGCGCATTCTCGGCCGCGAGTTGCAGCGGTCGGTCGATGGTCGTCGCGATATTCGGAGCAACGGGCCCGTCTTGGCCGGCGACGGTGGTCACGGTTCCGTTCTGCTTCACCTGCTGTACCGCCCAGCCTGCGGATTTGTCCTGTCCCTCCTGCCAGAGGTCGGAGAGCCCGCTGAACGTCGGCGACGCCAACGCCTTGTCCACCGAGAGCAATCGCGCTTGTGGCGCCAAGCTCACTCCGGGAATCGCCGCCAACCGCTCTTCGATGGGTGCAAGATCCTCGGCACGCAAAGTGATTGCGGTGACCGGCTTCCCGCTTGCCGACGCAAGGTCGCCGCTCAGAGATGCAGCCGTGATCGTCGGAGCGACAGGCGAGAGCAGGGCGGCGACCGCTGCCGTGTCCACCGGGGGAACGGCAGCGGAATCGAGATTGACCAGCGTCACTACCTGCTGCTCCATGATCGGCTGACCCGCAGCGTCCAGCACCGACGGCGGCGCGCCTGTCGTAGGTGTGTAGCGCAGCGTGGTCGAAGCGGTCAGGTCCGGAGCGAGCAGTGCCGGGTCCCACTGGATCAGCCAGTTGTCCCCGCTTTTCGACGCGTTTCCCTGCGTCGAGTAGTTCCAGTCCTGACCTTCACCGAACTTCCACGCCGCATCGAGTGTGAACGTCCCCGCAGAATCACCGGACTCGGTGGCGTCGGAGACGGTGAATGTTCCCTCGTCCTTGCCCAGCCCGTCGATCAGAGCCGAAATCGCGGTCGACGCCGCCGCCGGATCGGTGGTCAGGGCTGCCGCCGCTTGCACGTCATCGGACGTGAGCGCGGAGGCGAACTCCTCTGCCACTGATTTCGGCTGGTCAGGGCCAGAACTGCAGGCAACTACCGATCCTGCGGCCAATACCCCCAGAGCTACGGCAGCCACGGGACGACGGAAAGTTCGGAAGCTCTGACGAGCGTGTGAAAGGCGCACGACTTCGATCATGCCCGAATTTGTGGCGCCAGTTCGACTATCGGTGTAATCATGTAATCAGTGCAGTAAACGCACGCCACACTCCACCAGCTCTCCGAGGAGAACGCCATGAAGAACTCACAAAACTCCGGCGACCGCAGGTTCGGCCGTCCCGGAGGTTGGCAACAGGCGTCGGTTCCCGACGCGAGCGATGCGTCCGACTGGTTTGCAGGTCGACTTCCCGACGATTGGTTCACCGGAACGGCCGACGTCCAGGTCGACCGCGAAGAAATCGTCGTGATCGGTGAACTCCCGGCAGTCGACGGTGGCGAGGCCGCCGCGGACGGAAGGATCTCACGCTTTCGCGAAACCACGCGCGCCGACCGGATGCGCATCGCCGACGAGGCCGAGGCTCGCTACGGGCGCAAGGTCGCCTGGGGTGTACGTCTGGACGAAAAGACCGTCCTGTTCACACATCTCGCAGTTCCGGTGATGACACGACTACGTCAGCCCGAACGCAAGGTTCTCGACACTCTGGTGGACGCGGGTGTTGCTCGTTCGCGAGCGGACGCCCTCATGTGGACAGTCCGGTTGGCGGGCAAGCACAGCGAACAATGGCTCACCGAACTCCGCGAAGCGATGTCGAAGGTCGACGACCTCCGATCCGAGGGTCCGAAAATCTGAAGGCCCGAAAATCTGAGCACCGAACACTGACGAGACCGACAGCACAGAATAATTCGATTGCACGGGACCGTTCGAGTGTTCTAACCTGGAACACGAATCATTCCCGACAGAACAGGAAACGGGCCGTTGCTCCTCTAGAGGTTCATCACGCGAAGGCACTCGCACCCATCAGCACTTGCTGAGCCGGGCGCACAGTCCAAGCACCCTCTGGAGTACTCATGACCCAATCCCACCTTTCTCTGTCGCTCTCGGATCTCACCTTCATCTGGCCGGACGGCGAATCAGTCTTTTCCCACACCAATTTTGTATTCCCCAGTGGCCGTGTCGGTCTCGTGGGACTCAACGGATCGGGAAAGTCGACTCTGCTGCGATTGATCGCAGGAGAGCTCTCACCGGAATCCGGATCCGTGACCGCTTCCGGCGAGGTCGGCTACCTCCGTCAGGACATCACACTCGATCCGAGCGTTCGGGTGGATGACATCCTCGGTATCCACGAACTCCGAAACGCATTGCACCGCATCGAAACCGGCGAAGGCTCCGAATCCGACTTTGCGCTCGTGGACAACAACTGGGATATCGAGGAGAGCGCTCTCTCCACCTTGCATCGACTCGGCCTCGAGAAGGTGGTTCCGGATACCGCAGCATTGAGCCGAACTGTCGGCACCCTCTCCGGCGGAGAGACCGTCCTACTCGGCCTGACCGCAACGCTGCTGAAGAATCCACAGGTACTGCTCCTGGACGAGCCGACCAACAACCTGGACCGCGACGCTCGATCACGAGTTCATGCTGCAGTCCAACAGTTTCCGGGAACCGTACTGATCGTCAGCCACGACCGGGAACTGCTCGACACCGCGGAGTACACGATCGAACTACGTCGGGGGGATCTACGCGTGTTCGGCGGCAACTACTCGCACTACCAGGAGGTCGTGACCGCTGAGCAGGAAAACGCACTCGCCACCGTTCGCGACGCCAAGGCCGATCTGGCAAAGCAGAGCCGCGAGCTGATCGACGCTCGAACGAAACTGGACCGGCGTAAGCGCTATGGGCAGAAGATGTTCGAGAACAAGCGGATGCCGCCGATCATCGCGCAGACACGAAAACGTCAGGCCCAAGTTTCAGCGGGAAAGCTGGCCCTCAACCATATCGGGAAGGTGGACGAGGCCAAGTCTGTCCTGTCGGATGCAGAGGAACTCCTTCGAGACGATCGCGAGATTCGTCTGGATCTGCCTGCTACAGAGGTTCATCCGGGGCAGCAGGTTGCGCGGCTCGACGAGGTGACGTTGCAGAGCGGCCAAGTGGTATCGCTCCAGATCACCGGGCCGGAGCGGATTGCGATAGTGGGACGCAACGGAATCGGCAAGACGACGTTGCTCGATGCACTCGCCGCGTCTACTCCGTTCGTAGCCTCTCGTGCGCTCCCCCAACGTCTCGACGTGTTCGACGAGGATCTCTCGGTGGCGGACAACGTCGCGTTGGCCGCGCCACACGCGACAGCCGAGGAAATTCGCGGGCAGTTGGCACGGTTCCTTTTCCGGGGAACGGATTCCGACGTATCGGCATCCGCGCTCTCCGGCGGTGAACGATTACGTGCGGCGTTAGCCACGATCCTGCTGGCCGAGCCCGCGCCCCAGCTGCTTCTTCTCGACGAGCCGACCAACAACCTGGACCTACCGAGTCTCGCCCACCTCACGCAGGCACTTTCCGATTTTCGCGGCGCCATGGTGGTGGTGAGTCACGATCTGCCGTTCCTTCGCGGCATCGGCATAACGCGATGGATCAGCATGGACGAGAATGGTATTCGAGACATCGATCCCGAGTAGGCCGACGGTTGACGCTATCGGTGCTCGACGGTCTGGCCTACCGTGGGGCGATGTGCCTTCACCTCGACGCAACCGCCGCGCTGTCGCTCGCAGGTTGGGTTCGCGAAGAACCCACTCGATCGGCCTCTGCCCCAGTTCCGCAACCACTGGTCGGCGGTTGTGACCAACTCGTAGTGTGGGCGAGTTCGTTCTCCGTACTTGCCAGTTCCGACGACCAGGTGTGGTTTCTCTCGGCGGAGAACTATGCCGGTGGCGTTGGCGTCAGCGATGAGGCGTTTCCCTGGAATGCGTTCCGGCACGAGAGCCTGGCGGTCGCTTCCGGGCCGGCGGAGCGCGCGGCGATCAACGCCTTCTGGTCCACTCACCTCCCGGTCCTGCTGTCGGTGCGCAATGGGTACGAGTACTTGGCGCTCGCACCCGACGGTCAGGTTGTCCGTGGAGGAGAGCCGGAGTTCGAGGAGGTCACCATCGTCGCCGCTGATTTCGAGGCTCTGATTCGGGGCATAGCCGCAGGCGTCAGCACTGCAGACCCCTCAACCGATGCATTGCTTGGAACAGTGGGTACTGCCCCGCCGGGCAGTGACCGGTAGCTCTGAGGGAGGCCGAGTTGACGGCCCGACTGTTCGTGAGAGTCCACGCCATCCGTCGAATGGGTCCGGACGACTACTCGAGTTCACGTGCGTAGCAACTGGCACCCATACTGGACGGGTGTTGCACGACGTGAGAAATCCGGTGGACGGTGCGCGGATCACCTATCAGATCGTGGGCGATGGCCCGCCCCTGTTGATGGTGCACGGCACAGCGTTGTCGCGCTCCATCTGGCGTGGCTTCGGGTACGTCAAGGCACTTCAGGAGCAATATCGTCTGATCCTCGTCGACATGCGGGGTCACGGACGCAGTGACAAACCACACGACTCCGATTCGTATGCAATGGATCTGGTGGTCGGCGATCTCCTGGAGATCCTCGACACGGAGTCTCCGTTCGAACCGGCACACGTCCTCGGATACTCGTTCGGCGGACGCTCGGTGATGTCGCTGACAGTCGAGCACTCCGAACGGGTGCGATCGCTGACCGTCGGGGGTGGTAGCAGCCGACCGATGACGGGCGCGTTCGACGCATTGTTCTTCCCGGGTTGCATCGACGTACTCGAAAGCGGCGGTATCGAGGGATTTCTGACCGGTTGGGGCGTGAGGCGCGGCAAACCGGTGGATCCTCAGACTGCGACTGCCTTCCGAATCAATGATGCCCTCGCGCTCGCTGCCTACATGCGCCGCGCAGAGAAGGAGCACGGCATCGACGACGCCGTGCTGCAACGGATCACCACACCGGCATTGTTGTTCGTCGGATCGAGAGATCGCGAGCGCCTGCCGGATACCGAGCATCTCGCATCGCTGATCCCGGACAGTGCCTTGACTGTGATCGAAGGGGCTGACCACGCAAGCGCAGTCGCAGACTCCGATGCTGTACTGCGTGCGCTCATTCCGTTCCTCAGCCGACAGTAGTCCGCCTTGAACCTCTCGCTACTGCGATGTGAGCACTCTCGACTCCAGCGCGGTCACCGGTGGTTGCCGCAAGTCCAAGCGCCTCAACAACTGGGCATTCGCGGCAACGACCACAGTGGATACCGACATCAGGATTGCTCCGACCTCCATCGGCAGCACAAACCCGACGGGCGCCAGTACTCCCGCAGCGAGGGGAACCGAGATCGCGTTGTATCCCGCTGCCCACCAAAGGTTCTGAACCATCTTCCGGTAGGTGGCGCGGGAGAGCTCGATGACCGAGCTCACCGAACGCGGATCATCGCTGGCCAGAACAACTCCCGCCGACGCGATCGCCACGTCGGTTCCGGCACCGATCGCGATACCCACATCCGCCTGGGCGAGTGCCGGCGCATCGTTGACCCCGTCACCGACCATCGCCACGCGGTGGCCCGCAGCCTGAAGCCGAGATACCTGCGCTCCCTTGTCCTGCGGAAGCACTTCGGCGAAAACTTCGTCGATCCCGAGCCTGCGAGCCACCGAATGGGCCACGGCCTCCGCGTCTCCGGTGACCATTGCCACCCGCACACCGCGAGCATGGAGGGCGTCGACGGCCAATGCTGATTCCGGGCGAATCTCGTCGGCCAATGCCAATGCGCCGATTACCTTCTCGTCACGCACTACATGCAGGACGGTCGACCCGTCACTGAGCCACTCTTCGGTCCCCGGGATCGCGGTGGCCCCGACCGATCGCAGCATCCCCGGTCCGCCGACACCGACGCGTGCACCGGCGACGTCCGCAGCAACCCCGATCCCGTTGTGCGCCTGAAAGTCGGAACCCGAAGTGAATTCGAGCGACAACTCCCGCGCCGCCGCGACGACGGCGCGCCCGAGTGGATGTTCGCTGTCGAACTCGACGGCAGCCGCTGCGCTGAGAACTTCGTCGTCGGAATACCCGTCGACACCGCGTACACCGACCACTGCGGGCTCCCCCTTGGTGAGAGTGCCGGTCTTGTCGAAGAGAACGGTGTCTACGTTACGCATCGCCTCGAGGGCCATGCGGTCGGTGATCAAGATCCCAGCCCGAGCCGCCCGTTCCGTCGCGATCGAGACGACCAGTGGAATCGCCAACCCGAGCGCGTGCGGGCAGGCGATCACCAGAACGGTGATCGTCCGGGTGACTGCGCTCTCCGGGGTGCCCCAGATACTCCAGGCGATCGCGGTCAGCACTGCCGCGCCGAGTGCGTACCAGAACAGCAGAGCAGCGGCCTTGTCCGCCAACACCTGCGCGCGACTCGACGAGTTCTGGGCTTGCTCGACCAGGCGCCGGATACCGGCGAGCGCGGTGTCTTCTCCCACGGCGGTGACTCGAAGCCGAAGTGCCGAGTCGGTGGCTACCGTGCCGGCCACCACCTGATCTCCGACAGTCCGGCGGACGGTCTTCGACTCGCCTGTAATCATGGATTCGTCCATGTCGGCGCTTCCCTCGACCACCGTTCCGTCCGAGGGAACACGGGCGCCGGGACGAACTATCACCAGGTCGCCGGTCGCCAGAGCTGCGGTGGGCACGGTTTCCACCGATTCCCCCACCACCCGTTCTGCCTCGTCGGGCAGCAAAGCGGCAAGTGAATCCAAGGCGCTCGATGTCTGACTGAGCGAACGCATCTCGATCCAGTGGCCCAACAACATCATCACGATCAGAAGCGCGAGCTCCCACCAGAAATCGAGAGTGTGATCCACCCAGTGCAGACTCGCAGCCCATGACGCGAAGAAGGCCACGGTGATCGCGAGCGCGATCAACAGCATCATTCCCGGTTGCCGAGAACGGATTTCGGACACGCCACCGGTGAGGAACGGCTTGCCACCCCAGAAGTACATCACCGTGCCGAGTACCGGTGAGATCCATTCCACCAGAGAGTTTTCCGGCAGTGTGTACCCGACCAGATCAGCGAACATCGCGTCTGCCGCAACAACCGGACCGGCGATGACCAGCATGACCGCGAACAATTTCCGGAACTGTGCGACGTGATCCCCGTGACCACCGTGTGCCCCATGCTCCATCTGGCCATGGCTCATCTCGCTATGGTCCATCTGGCCGTGGTCCATCTGACTGTGATCCATGTGGCGGTCATCCCCTCGCGTGTGATTGCAGCACAGCACCAGTCAAGCCATCAGCCTCGAACGTATGCCCAGGCAGTCACCCGAGCAAGGTCACGCGGCCAAGGTCTCCTGTTCAGCTGCCCTTCAACATCGCTTCCATCTGAGTGATTTCTGCCTGCTGACCAGCGATGATCGCTTCTGCCATCGCCTCCGCCGAGGGGTCGAGCCCGTTGTCGATTTCGGTCTCGGACATGGTGATGGCGCCCTTGTGGTGCTCGATCATCATCGTCAGCCACATCTTGTCGAACTCCGCGCCGCTCGCGTCGGTGAGAGCCGTCATGTCATCGGCCGACATCATGCCCGGCATGTCGGCCATCCCGACGCCATGACCCGCATGCGCCGAATCATCCATTCCTTCCATCGAACTCGACGCAGGGTCGGGGCGTCCCCACTTCGTCAGCAGTTCGGTCATCTGAGCCATCTCCGGGCCTTGCGCTGCCTCTATCTGCGCTGCAAGAGAGAGAAGTTCGGCATTGTCGGTTCGGCCTTCCACCATCCGGGCCATGTCCAATGCCTGCGCATGATGCGGGTACATCCCTTCGAGGAACTCGATGTCGGCTGCATTGACACCCGCCGGAATCGCCGACTGTGCTGCGACGCTGGTTGTTTCGGAAGAATGGGTGACACTCTCCCCGGAGTTGTCCGAACATCCGGCAATCAACAGTGCTGCCGCTGCCACCGCTGGAACGAACCGCGCGGCGCTCCGCTTGAACGTCGAAGACATGTTTTCCACTCCCAGAAATTGATTCGATATACATTGCCCCACAACTGTTTTGATCACTGTGGGCGCTACTGCACAATTGCCAGACTACCGGCGCGAGGCCGCCGAGAGGCCCGATAACCGGCCCATACGATGTTCCTTCATCGAATCTTCACAGTCGAACGAAACCATCAGGCGGCGGCAACAAGGCGGCGCAGTCGACTAGCCTCGGACTGATGAGCGCCGAACTACGACCGAGCGAGGAGCCTGGGCGCGTACTCGTCGTCGACGACGAACCTGCGCTCGCGAAGGTTGTCTCCAACTACCTGAGCCGAGAGGGCTTCACGGTTCGGATCGCACACGACGGTCCGAGCGCGGTACGTGCGGTCCGCGAATTCGAGCCCGCACTGATCGTGCTCGACCTGATGCTCCCGGGCTTCGACGGTCTGGAAGTCTGCCGGCGGATCCGTACGTTTTCCGACGCGTACGTCCTGATGCTCTCCGCCCGCGGTGACGAGTCGGACAAGGTGAGCGGACTGGCAGCCGGCGCAGACGACTACGTGGTCAAACCCTTCGGCCCCCGCGAGTTGGTTGCGCGAGTGAAAGCACTGCTCAGACGGCCACGTGCGTCGAGCATGCTGCCGGAAGCGCTGCCGACGCCACCCGGTCTCGACATCGACGTCCTCGCCCGCACCGTGCATGTCGACAACCGCCCGATCGATCTCACTCCCACCGAGTTCGCGTTGCTCTCCGCCCTCGCTACCCGACCTGACGCGGCCTGGAGTCGAGCAGACATCATCGCCTCGGTGTGGGGGTCGTCGTGGTTCGGGGACCAGCACATCGTCGACGTCCATGTCCGTGCATTACGCCGCAAACTCGGCGACGACGCGACCGATCCGCGGTTCATCAGAACCGTCAGGGGCGTCGGATACTCGTTGAGGTCGTCATGAACACGGTCGTCATGAACGAGGTCGTCATGAAGAAACTCGGGCTACGCGGAAAACTGCTGCTGGCGCAGCTTGTCGTCCTGTTCGTCTCCTGCCTCGCCATCGCCGCAGTCGCCATTGCCGTCGCTGCCCCGCTCTTTCACAACCACCTCATGATGGCCGGCATCGAAGACTCGAATGTCCGTACCCACACCGAAGAGGCATTCGCTCAGACCATGACCATTGCACTGTTGTGCGGGATCGCGGTCGCACTGGTGGGCGCAAGCATCGCCGCGGTCTACATCGTCCGACGCATCACGGCCCCGATCTCAACGCTGGCGGAGGCGGCTCAAAGCGTCGCAGACGGGAACTTCGACGTGACTATCGGCAGGTCCGACGTAGATGCCGATTTCACGCGTCTCGAAACTGCCTTTGCCGACATGGCGGCACGCCTTGATCATTCGGATCGGGTCCGCAAACGCCTGCTTGCCGATCTTGCCCACGAATTACGCACTCCGGTATCGACTTTGGCTGCGTACGTGGACGGCATCGAGGATGGCGTCCTACCCACGGACACGACTTCATGGTCGGTGATGCGTGACCAACTCGAAAGACTTCGTCGGCTCTCGTGTGATCTGGCGGACGTCTCCGCTGCCGACGAGCACGCACTCGAACTCGATCGACGGGCCGAGGATCTCGACGACATCGTCGCCAGCGCAACGGCAGCAGCGCGGCCACGATTTGTCGATCGTGGGGTCGAATTGACGACCGTCTTGCCTCCGCACACAATCACGGCCGAGGTCGATCGCCAACGAATCGAACAGATCCTCGCCAACCTTCTCGAGAACGCGTTGCGGCACACTCCAACCGGAGGTTCGGTGACGGTGACACTCGCGCGGGGAGAGGATCACCTCTCCGTGTCCGTCACCGACACCGGCGACGGAATTCCCTCAGACCAGCTCGAATCCGTCTTCGACCGTTTTCATCGTGGTGACCGATCCGACGGTTCGGGTTTGGGGCTCACGATTGCGCGCAGCCTCGCGCTCGCCCACGGCGGCGATCTGTCGGCACGCCGAAGCGAGCAACCTCTCGGCAGCACGCTGATCCTGACCTTGCCGACAGGTTTCACGCTGCCGCTTTGAACGGATCGTGTTCGGCGATCAACTTCTCGAGTCGAGCCTCGTCCACCCGAACTCTGACCGTCGATGCCTCCTGCTGATCACGAATCACCTTGGCCAACGTGAACGTGCTGGTGACCAAGAACAGCAAGGACATTCCGAGAAATCCGCGTTGCCACGCATCGATCGGAAGATAGGCAATTCCGAGGAGGGTGCCGACAAAACTGACGGCAAAGGCGATTCCGGCCTGCAGGTAGAAGGCTGCAGTGGTCTTCGAAGGTGTTGTCGGTGCGCTCATGCTTCGAAGTCTGGCCTTTCGCCGCAACACTCGGATGCGTAGTCCTACTCGAGAGCCCACGGTACTTCCCCCGGCAAAAATCAGATGCCGTCGCCCATAGTGGTGGATAGTCTCGGTTCGGTAGACGGAGATGTTCGAGAACAGTCAGACGGCAGGAGTGATCGATGACCCGCAGACATATCGCCATGGTGAGCATTCCGGCACCGGGCCACGTCAATCCGAGCCTGGCGATCATCGCGCGTCTCGTGGCCGCCGGTCACCGCGTCACCTATGCCAACGACGAGTCGATGCGTGAGATCATCGAGGCGACCGGGGCCGAATTCGCACCGTACGTATCCACGCTGCCCAGCCTCGCTCCTTCCCCTGACGGCGCCGAACCGGAGAAGAGCTGGGACGGGGATCTGATAGATCAGTTGACCCTGTTCCAGGACGATTACGAGTCGATGCTGCCGCAACTGCGCCGTATTTACGAAGACGATCGACCTGACCTCTTTCTCTACGACATCGCCGGCATTCCGGCACGAATACTGGCTCAGCAGTGGAATGTTCCCATCATGCAGTTGTCGCCGACGTACGTTGCCTGGGACGGTTACGAAGCCGACGCCGCACCGATGTACGACGAGATTCGTTCCGATCCGAGAGGCGTGGACCTGCTCGATCGGGAGGCCCGGTTCTTCCGCAGCGAAGGCGTCGAGGTCGATCCTCGTGAGTTCACCGGACGCCCACCGCGTGCGATCGTTCTGATCGCAGAATCCATGCAGCCCAACGCCGATCGAGTGAACCGCGACGTCTACACGTTCGTCGGCCCCGCACTCGAACCGAGCAGTCAACCCTGGGTGAACCCGGATCCGGAACGCAAGCTCTTGTTGATTTCGCTGGGTTCTGCCTTCACCGATCACCCGGATTTCTACCGCATCTGCGTCGAAGCTTTCGGCGAAATGGAGGGCTGGCACGTCGTCCTCCAAATCGGGAAGCAGGTACAGATCTCAGATCTCGGATCTGTGCCCGGAACTGTCGAAATACACCGCTGGGTACCGCAGTTCGCGATTCTGCAGCAGGCCGACGCATTTGTGACCCACGCGGGTATGGGCGGATCCAGCGAGGGACTCGTCACCGGGACACCCATGATCGCGGTGCCGCAAGCCGTTGACCAGTTCGGCAACGCCGACTCGCTCGTCGACGCCGGTGTCGCAGTACGCGTCGACAGCGCTACCGTCACGGCAGTAGAGCTTCGTGAGGCGCTGACGCTGGTGAGCGCCGACGAGTTCCGCCGACGCAGCGCGGAGTTGGCAGAAGAACTCGCAGCGGCGGGCGGCGTGTCCCGCGCCGTCGAATTGATCGAAGCCGCTCTACCCGGCAGCGGGCCCAGATAATGTCTGCTACCAGTGCCAGGCGTCGCCGCCCACGTTCTTGATGGTTCGCTGCAGCACAGTGATGGTGGTGACAAACTCCTCTTCGGTGATTCCCTGCATCCGCTCTTCCTGCAGCATCTGCTGTACCCGCGCGGCGCGATCGAACTGCTCGGAGCCCGCATCAGTCGGGCGAAGGACAGACCCGTCTTCGCGCGCCCACCCCAGTTCGAGGGCAGAGTCGACGGCGTCGTCGATGACGTCAGTTGATTCGTTCGGACCGATCGTCCGTAGGAGGACAGCTCGCTCGACCCCTTCCGGGTGCAGCGAAAGTTGGTGCAGGACCCACCATTGCGGCTGAGTCACGCCGATTGCTTCGAGTGCCCCGCGCGTGCGTGCGCGAATCGCTTCGCCTGCACGCGCGGTCCAGAATCCGATCGGCTGATTCGCCGGTGGCTGCATTGGCTGTTTGGTCATGGACACGACGATAAAACCTCAACGGAAGTTCAGGTCAACCTCAAGGCGGTGAGTTCTACATATGTTGTGTGATTGCTCCGCCGATGATGCGGGCGGCGTCGGGGAATTCGCCCGGGTTCGGACCGGCGTAGTTGAGCCGCAGGAACTTTCCGGTCGGTTCCGCCGGGAACCAATCGTCTCCGGCCCCGACGATCACGCCGGCCGACCGGCAGTCCTGCACGACGCGTTCGAGATTCGTGGTGTCCGGAAGCCGAAGCCAGAGGTTGAGTCCACCTTGCGGTACGGCGTCGAGGTGAGCGTCCGGCGCATGCTCGCGCAGACTCGACACGAGGAGGTCGCGTCTGGCCTCGAGTTGGTGACGAAGCCTGCGCAGGTGCGTTCGCCAGGCCGGTTGGGTAACGACGTCAAGGGCGACTGCCTGCAGCATTCCGCTGACGTACATCGAATCTGCTTGTGTACCAGCAAGAATCCGCTCGTACGCCGGTCCGCGAGCGATCAAGCCGGCAACTCGCACCGATGGGGACACACTCTTGGTCAGCGCACGGAGGTAGACAACGTGTCCGCTGTCGTCTCGAGCAGCAATAGGGCTGGGATCGGCGGTGATGCCGAAGTCGAGCGCCGAACTGTCCTCGATCAGGAAGGCTCCGTGCCGACGGACGGTCTCGAGCACCTTGTCAGCCAATGTCGGCGACCACAACGCCCCCGTCGGACTCGCGAAACTCGGTTGTGCGTAGAACGCCCGAGCGCCTGTCTGTTCGAATGCACGCGAAAGCTCTTCCGGATCGGGGCCGTTGGCACCACTGGAGATCGGAATGACTGTGACTCCTGCCTGCGCGGCGGCCAGGATCGCACCCCAGTAGGTCGGCGATTCCATGAGCAACGGACGCCCCTCCCCCACCAACGCGCGGAAGGACGTCGCAAGCCCGCCCTGACTGCCGGGAAGTACAACCACGTCGTTCGGCCCCGGTGGCGTGATCCCGGCAGGAGTGGCGGAACCCAATTCGGAGGCAAACCAGGACTGCAGTTCCGGAAGTCCGGCAGCGAGGGGCCGATTGAACACGGCGTCGGTTCGCGTCGCCCTGGTGAAGGCTGCACGAACCAGACCTTCCGGCAACAGCTCTCGGGCCGGATAGCCGGAATGCAGCGCGATCACGTCGTTGGAGGTGGACTGCAGCGCCATGGGCAACTGCAGACGATAGTTCGGCGATCCGAGCGCCGCCGTCTGCCACCCGTAGTCGTTGGGTCGCACGACGCGCGCCGCGCGCACGAAGGTCCCCACACCGGGACGAGCCTCCACAACCCCCTGAGATACCAGTGTTCGCAGCGCCTTCTGCACGGTGACCGGACTCGCCCCGTGCAGGCTCACGAGCGACCGAGTGGACGGAAGCTTCGCGCCTGGAGGAGCCGTCGCGATCCACTCGCGCAAGGCTGCGACAATCCTCGAACTGCTATCATTGGACATGTCGAATCATAGTAGCGCTACTCCTCGTTCACCGCTAGCGCTATCGCGAATCAATGTCCGTTTCCAGACCGACCCCTGAGGCGCCCTTCTCATCTAAAACACAACTCGCCCACCCGAACCGGAGAGGTACGTAACCGCGTGAACACACCCATCGATCAGGCCCGCAAGCTCGAGAATGTCAGGTACGACATCAGAGGGCGAATTCTCGACAAGACCGAAGAACTCGAGGATCAGGGACACACGATCCTGCGACTCAACGTCGGCAATCCGGCCCCCTTCGGGTTCGAAGCACCGGACGAGATCATGATGGCCATGATCCGTAATCTCCCTACCGCACAGGGATATTGCGATTCTCGCGGACTGTATTCGGCGCGCACTGCGGTGGTCCAGTACTACCAGACGCGGGGTATCACCGACGTCACCGTCGACGAGATCTACCTCGGAAACGGTGTCTCCGAACTGATCACCCTGACGATGCAGGCCCTCTGCAATCCAGAGGACGAGATCCTGATTCCCGCTCCCGACTATCCCTTGTGGACGGCTTCGGTGTCGCTTGCCGGCGGTACGCCGGTCCACTACCTCACCGACGAAAGTCAAGGCTGGGCACCGGACTTCGACGATCTGGAAGCTCGGATCTCTCCGCGCACCCGAGGGATTGTCGTCATCAATCCCAACAATCCAACGGGCGCCGTCTACTCGACGGAGGTGCTGCAACGCTTCGTGGACCTTGCACGCAAACACGATCTGATGCTCTTCGCAGACGAAATCTACGAAAAGATCGTCTACGACGGCCGATCCATGACAAACCTTGCGACGATGACCGGGCGAGACGTCCTGTGTCTGACGTATTCGGGACTGTCCAAGGCCTACCGCGTCTGCGGATTCCGAGCCGGATGGCTGGCCATCACCGGACCACTCGAACGGGCGTCGAGCTTCATCGAAGGCATCAAACTGCTGGCCAACATGCGTATGTGTGCCAACGTGCCGGCGCAGCACGCGATCCAGACCGCACTCGGCGGACGCCAGTCCATCGAGGACCTGTTGCTTCCACAAGGTCGACTGACGGCCCAGCGCGATCTCGCGCACAGCACGCTCAACAGCATCGACGGGATCAGTTGCCAGCAGGCCGACGGGGCGCTGTACCTGTTCCCGAAACTCGACGTCGACAAGTTCGGCATCGTCGACGACGAGAGGTTCGTTCTCGATCTACTGGAATCGGAGAAGATTCTTGTCAGTCACGGCCGCGCGTTCAATTGGATCGAGCCTGATCATTTCCGACTGGTGACTCTGCCGAACACCGACGATCTGTCGACCGCCCTCGAGCGCCTCGGTAACTTCCTCAGTTCCTACAGCCAGTAGTCCCCGGGCACCGGGACACCTCCACAAACGACTGAACGCCGACCGGATTTCCGGTCGGCGTTCAGTGGTGAAAATCAGCAGGCGATCAGGCAGTGACGATCGCGTCGAGTGCCGAGTAGAACAAGCCGAGTCCGTCGTCACTGGGGCCGGTGAGAGCCTCGGTGGCGTGCTCGGGGTGCGGCATCAGACCAACGACGCGGCCGTTGGCCGAGGAGATACCGGCGATACGACGCTGCGAGCCGTTGGGGTTCTCCTCCGAGTAACGGAAGACGACGCGGCCTTCGCCCTCGAGTTCGTCGAGAACCTTCTCGGACGCCTGGAAGCGGCCTTCACCCGACTTGAGCGGGATGAGGATCTGGGCGCCGGCCTCGTAGCGTGAGGACCACGCCGTGTTGTTGGCTTCGACCGTCAACCACTCGTCGCGGCAGATGAAGTGCAGACCCTGGTTACGGGTCAGGGCGCCGGGGAGCAGACCGGCTTCGCAGAGGATCTGGAAACCGTTGCAAATGCCGAGGACCGGCATGCCGCCCTTGGCTGCTTCCACAACCTTGCCCATCGCGGGAGCAAACCGGGCGATTGCGCCGCAGCGAAGGTAGTCGCCGTAGGAGAATCCTCCGGGGACGACGACTGCGTCGACACCCTTGAGGTCTGCATCGCCGTGCCAGAGTTCAACAGCTTCACCGCCGGCCAGGTTGACGGCCCGAGCAGCGTCGATGTCGTCGAGCGTGCCCGGGAACGTGATAACCCCGATACGTGCGCTCATGCCTCGACTCGCCTGACGGTCCAATCCTCGATCACCGTGTTGGCCAGCAGGCCTTCGGCGATCTTCTCGAGTTCGGCGTCTTCGACACTGCCGTCGATCTCCAACTCGAACCGCTTGCCCTGACGGACATCGGATACTCCTGCAAAGCCCAGGCGAGACAGTGCCCCGACAATTGCCTGTCCCTGGGGGTCGAGAATCTCGGCCTTGGGCATGACTTCGACGACGACACGGGCCACGTGCTGCTCCTCGGTACTAGTGCGCGAACCCGGAGTGAAACGCTCGGGTGATGGCCAGTTTACCGGGCGCACCCGAGATGGTTCGCATCGAGTGATCGGGGCGTGACGGCCAACACCTGTCGGACTCGCCTGCGAGCCCTTCCGCGTCGGCGCATACTCGAAATCATGCGACTGACACATTTTGGCCATTCCTGTGTGCTCGTGGAGTTGAACGGCTCGAAGATCCTCTTCGATCCCGGCAACTTCTCGCACGGATTCGAAGGCATCACCGGCCTCGACGCCATCCTCGTGACACATCAACACCCCGATCACGCCGACCCTGCGCGGCTGCCCGAACTGGCCGAAGCGAATCCCGACGCCGTGCTCTACAGCGATCCGCAGACGGCTGAAAAGCTCGGTGGGCGCTGGACCGGCGTCCGGCCGGGCGACCGGTTCAGCATCGGCGACGTCGAGGTGACCGGAACGGGCGGAGAGCACGCAATCATCCATCCGGACCTACCGATGATCGACAACACCGCGTTCCTCCTCGGTGACGCCACCAACCCGGCACGGTTCATGCATCCCGGCGATTCCCTCTACGTCCCCGAACAGAAGGTCGACGTTCTCGCCCTCCCCGCCGCCGCACCGTGGCTCAAGATCTCGGAGGCCATCGACTACCTCCGCGCGGTGGCGCCGCGCGTTGCGGTTCCCATTCATCAAGCGATCATCCGCGACGAGGCCGCAGGCATCTTCTACGGTCGCTACTCGGAAATGGCTGCCGACGGCACCGAGTTCCGAGTTCTCGACGAGGAGTCGAGCGTCGAAGTCGCCTGATTCGGTTCTCACGCACTCACATCGACGATGATCCAGCCGGTGCTCGTGCCACCGGCTGCGTCGGTGAGTGTGTAGAGAATCCTGTCGGTGCCTGCCTTCGTTCCGGCTTCGAACACCACTTCGCCGTTTTCGAGCTTCACGGTGCCACCGAGAAGTGACGTCGCCCCGACGCCGGTCACTTTGATCGAATCTCCGTTGCTGTCATGATCATTCGCGACGGCGTCGACGGTGACTGTGCCGCCTGAGCGGACCCGCGCGGTGTCGAGTGCGGCGTACGGTGGGATCGGGCTTGCCGTGTACCGACCGACGTCGTCGAGTCGAGCCGAGGCAACCTCCGCCGCATCGACGATGGCAGCGAATTCGGTGCCGTCGAAGCGCGAGAGGTCGTTACCGTTCATGATGGTCGATCCCTCGGCGCCGCCGCCGTGGTAGTCGTCGGCATTGAAGTTGTGGCCCAACTCGTGGCGGAGAACGCGGCTGAAGTTGCCGTCGGACTCGGCACCGACATGCGCGTAGCTGTGGTCGAGTTCGAACTTCGAGTAGTAGGCATTTCCGCCACCGGATGCGCACACGACGGTCGCCTGATCGACACTCGACCCGACCTGATCGGACCACAGATCTTCTAACTGCTCGAGATTTTCACAACTGCTCGAGTACGGATCGCCGGCGGAATCTGCCCGCAGGACAACTCGACCGAGGACCGGCCGAATCCCGACGTCTCTGATCCAGATGGCAGCGGTGCGGGCCATTGATTCCTCGGCCCGATCCAGAGCGACGGCGGCACTGCCTGCGCCGTGCGCGGAGTACCACTCGCCACTGAGGTCCAGTCCGACCACGAACTGCTTGACCGTCTTGCCGACCCTTGCGGCCGAGGCCGGCGCAATGGCCGCGGTGGGCCACTTGGGTTTTGCGTCGATCGGCGCCGTGCTGCGACCGACCACCTCGGATCCGACGAACTCTATCGAAACACCACGATCGAAAATCACCTGCCCGCGCAGTGTTCCGGCGGAGTCGACGATGGCCGAGACGATTGCGTCCGGACGCCCTTCCACGCTGCCGATGTACGAACGGGGCGCCGGGATCACCGCGTCGGTCAGCTCTCCGTCGCTGTCTTGCACAGCCATCGAGAACTCGGATCCCCGCAGGTTCATCCTGTGAAGGCGCAGTGTGAGTTGCTCACCTTCATCGTCGACGGTTGCGGTGCGGACGCCATCGCTCGATCCGCTCGATCCGCTCGACCCGCCGTCGACACTGCCCGTCGGCAGCATGTGAACCGCGCCGGTCGGAGCGGCAGACGCGAGCGCCGGAACGAACGCAGCACAGACGACTGCGCCCACAGCCACGGCGACAAGACCCTCGGCCGACTTGGAGAACACTCTCGTGCGCATGGCGAGATCCCAATCCCATCTACTAGCGGCAGATTAACTGCACGCACTCTAGCAGTGGGAGAGTTGGCTGACCCAGCGCTCTAATTGAACGTCCGTTTTATGCGATTTTGACCCACTCTGCACTACTACCAGCAAGGAAGTGGAGAAACGCGAAGAGTCTGCCCGCTCGGACAACCCGGACAGACGACATAGTCTCGTAGCTATCAAATAGTTGCCAACTGCCGAATTCAGGCAGCGCCGAGCTCCTGAGACGGGGAGTTCCACCGATACACCTGCGAGTCGGCTTCGTGGAAGAGGGCAAGGTCGACGGCGTCGAGGACGGCCTGACGTGGGCCCTCGTTTCCCAACTGCTTGGCCGTGATCGACAATCTGACCAGTCCCCCACGTTTGGCGGCACGCCCGGCTCCGAGAACCAATGCGCGACACCACCACGGCTCGGCCTTGAAGCCTTCGCCGATCCCGAAAACCCTTCCCCGTTGCAAGGTTCCGCGGGTCAGATCATGTACTGCCCCGAGGCCTGCCATCGTGCGAAAGCCCGTCTCCGGCAACACCGACATGGCACCGGGCGATGCCACCCAGCGCGGCGGTGCGAACACCCGGGTCCGAAGGCCTGCATGCTCGAGAACGCGGTCCGCAGCGAGTAGTCGCAGTTTCGCTTCGTGCTTCGACAGAGTGGCGAACTCGGCTCGGCGACGCTTGGTCGCGGCCTGGTCGTAGCCGTGCAGAACGATGGCATCGCCGTGCTCGCGACGCTCACGCAGCCAAGCCGTCGTCACCGCGTCGTCGGCCAGTCGGTATTTGTCCTTCAGTCGCGGCGCCACCAGGAGCGACAAGCGGACACCTCGAGTGTCCATCTCGTCTGCGAATCCGGCAGCGAGATAACATGTCTCGTCTCTGATTCCGGATACCGACACGATCAGTTCTGCGGACATACTCCGATAGTGGCAGCTGTGGGTGAACAGCACACTGCCGCCGGATGATCATCCGGCGGCAGTTTTCAGCGCACCTACTGGTTCTTGGAAACCTCTAGTTCTTGGGAAGCGCAGCTTCGATCGCGGCGACAACCTCGGGTGCGTCAGGCTCGGTCCGCGGACGGAAGCGGTTGACGACGGTGCCGTCCGGTCCGATCAGGAACTTCTCGAAGTTCCACTGAATGTCTCCCGCAGCGCCTTCGGCGTCGGCCGCCTTGGTGAGCTCGGCGTACAGCGGATGCTGGTTTTCGCCGTTCACCTCGATCTTCTCGAGAAGCGGGAACGTGACGCCGTAGGTAGTGGAGCAGAACGTCTCGATCTCTTCGGCGGTACCCGGTTCCTGCCCCATGAACTGGTTGCACGGGATACCGATCACGGTCAGACCGCGATCGGCGTACTCGCTGGCCAGCTTCTCGAGCGCCGAGTACTGCGGGGTCAGTCCACACTTGGACGCGACGTTGACCACGAGGACGGCGCGGCCGTCGTATTCACCCAAAGAGGTGGGCACGCCACCGAGGGTGTTGATCGCGATGTTCTGTACTGGAGTTGTCATAGGCTCCAACTTAGCGACTCTCTCGCGCACTGCTCCTTCGCGCACTGCTAATTCGACGCTCCGAGAATGCGATCGAGGTCGTCCAGAACGGTGAGGCCGCCGAGCGGTCCGACGCCGGTGATCCAGTAGGACATGTCCACCAGATGCGGGTTCGGGAAGAATCCGGCGTTGTCTGCGACGGCCTTCGGCATCGTGCCGGCATCGGCCGGTTTCGCGGAGGTGACCAGGATGAGGTCGGCGTTGGCTCCGGAGACGAATTCCGGGGAGAGGTCGACCGAGATCGAGTTCTCCCAGTCGCGTGCGGGAATCGTGAGTCCAGCACATTCGAGAGTGCTTCCGGCAAACGACGTGGGTCCGTACAGCGTCAGAACGTCGTCGCGTGGGCGGATCAGCTGAGCGGTCTTGCCCTCGGTGCTGTGCTTGCTCGCCACTTCCTCGCAGCGTGCCGTGTAGTCACCGAGCAGTTCACCTGCCTGATCGGTCTTGTTCAACGCCTCTGCGACGAACTGGACGTTGTCCTGCCACGGATCGGTCTGAGTTGCCATGTAGACGGTCGGTGCGATGGCAGCGAGCTGCTCGTACAGATCACCGTGCCGCGATTCCGTTCCGATGATCAGGTCCGGGCTCAGTGCGACGATCTTCTCGAGGTTCGGTGCCGCGACGGTTCCGACCATCTCGATCTCCGCCGCCTTCTCACCGAGGTACGCCGGAACGCCGGTCGTCTCGCTGAGTACCGCGGTGCCCACGGGAATCACGCCCAGCGCTACCGACGTGTCGAGCTGAACCGGCTCGAGCACGACAACTCGCTGCGGATCCGTCGGTACGTCGGTAGTTCCGCGGGCGTGGGTGACCGCGTGCACGGTGTCGGCAGACTGACTGCCGGTATCCGTCTTGTCGTCACTGCCACACGCCGTTGTCGTTGCCACTATGGCGGCGAGGACAAAACCACCCAGCATGTACTTCGTCCGCGAGTTACTGCGTTTCATTCACAAACTCCTGTTACCGACTGCTTCCGACCGTCACAGCCACGTGCATTCACCGCGGCTGAGCAAAGGATTCACCATCCAATAGTCTGGTGAGCCTAACCTACGAGACTGGAGCCTCATCATGTCTTCCCTCCCCTGCCACAGCGACGGTGTCCTGGGGAAAGGATCTATGCAGTGCCTTTCGGAATTTGTCGCCAATCCGCAAACCAGTCGACGCCCTCACGCCTGTACACGGCAGTCGTCGACCGCCGGCGAACCTATGGTCGGTCGCGCCGGAATGACACATCTGTGGGTATTGATCGAGCATCCCGGCCCCTGGCCGGCGTCCGCCCCTGACGACGTTCTCCCCGTCGCGCTCACCGAAAAGATCTACGCAGCGCAGGGCCGTATCCGTGTCGTGGTGATCCGGCGGACCCGCAACCGCCGGGTGCTCACCCCGACGTGTGTACTCGCCTGGACGGACGGCACACGCCAATGGATGCGGGAAGGGGCGGTCGACCGATACGAGGACCTGTCGGTACTGCCGTTCGAATCGATGGCCGCCGGAGCGGAACCCGACTTCGGCCGCCCCCGCACGGAACCGCTCTTCGCAGTCTGCACGCATGGAAAGAAGGATGCGTGCTGCGCGGAACTCGGCCGCCCGGTCGTTTCGGCGCTGAACGCGGCACAGATCGCAGATGTGTGGGAATGCAGTCACATTGGCGGAGATCGTTTCGCGGCCAACATGATTGCGTGGCCTGCCGCAGTCTATTTCAGCCGACTGGACGGCAACTCCGCAATCGATGCAGCCGAAAAATACCAAGCCGGAGAATTGGAGCTGCTGCACCTGCGCGGCCGGGCGGCACTGTCACAGGCCGCTCAGGCCGCCGAACACGCAGTCCGACGCGCCACCGACATCGTCGCCACGGACGCACTCGAGAGCATCAGCGAGAGTGTCGACGGAGAACACACGACTGTCGATCTTCGGTTGGAGGGGAGAGACTTTCGCGTCGTCGTTCGCTCCGGTCCTCCAGGGCTGCCGTTCCGACATGATTGTGGTGCCGGAGGGACCGTCGAATGGAGCGGATGGACCGTCGAGCACGTTCGCGAGCAACCCCACTGACCACTCGATTTCGACAAGAGTGCCCGGCAGGCCATCGAACCGAGATTTGCGCTGACTGACAACACTTCGAATCAGGTCGCGATGAAGGATCGACGCCCCTGGTGTTTACAGCTTGCATTCTTCCCATGACCACCGCACTGACGCCGAATGCCGTACCCCGGTCTGCTGATCCGATCAAAAGTGAGGTCGACTACGAAACACTGGCAGAGAAATTCCGTCCGATCTTCGCGGACATCGCACAAGGCGTCGTCGAACGCGAACGCGATCACGTGCTTCCCTTCCAACAGATCGACGCACTCAAGAATGCAGGCTTCGGCGCCGTTCGGGTGCCGACAACACACGGTGGATCGGGTGCGAGCATCCCGCAATTGATCCGCTTACTAGTCGAGCTGTCGAGCGCCGATTCCAATATCACCCAGGCCCTGCGCGGACATTTCGCGTTTGTCGAAGACCGACTGGTCGCCGACCCCGGCCCGGAGCGTGACATCTGGCTCCGACGCTTCGCGGAGGGACAGTTGGTCGGCAACGCATGGACCGAAATCGGCGACGTTGCATTGGGCGAAGCCAACACCAAGGTCTCGCCCGCACCCGATGCCGACCATTTCCTGGCGAACGGGGCAAAGTTCTACAGCACGGGTTCCATCTTCGCCGACTGGATCGACCTGTACTCGCAGCGCACCGACACCGGCGCATTCGTGATCGCGGCAGTCGAAGCGAGACAACCCGGTGTCACACACAGTGACGACTGGAACGGGTTCGGCCAGCAGACGACTGGCTCCGGCTCGTCCGTCTACGAGAACGCAATAGTCCAGCCGGAGAACATCTTCGACTTCTCGACGCGATTCAAATACCAGACCGCGTTCTACCAACTGTTCCATCTCGCCACTCTCGCCGGCATCGCCAAGGCTGCGACAACCGAGATCTCTCGTCGAGTCGCCGCTCGCACTCGAACCTTCAGTCACGGCAACGCTCCGAGATACGCGCAGGATTCGCAGATCCAGCAAGTTGTCGGCGAGGTGTCCTCTGCTGCCTTTGCAGCCGAGGCCGTGGCACTGCACGCAGCACAGTCGTCCCAATGGGCATACGAAGCTGCATTCTCCGGCTCGCCGGAGGAAGAGAAGGCCGCCAACATCGCAGCCGAAATCGATTCGGGGCGAGGGCAGGTCGCCTCGATCGGACTCGTCGTTCCGGCCACGGCCAAGATCTTCGACGCACTCGGTGCTTCCGGAGTGAGCCGCGACCTCGATCTCGATCGATTCTGGCGCAACGCCCGCACCGTCGCCAGCCACAATCCGGTCGTCTTCAAATCCAAAGTTGTCGGCGACTACGAAATCAACGGAACCGAACCGATTTACGTGTGGGCCATCGGGACCGCACCGACCGAAAAGGATGAACAGGCATGACCGTGACCAGTGAAACCGAAGTCTTCGTCGGCGTTCCCGACACATCCGAGGGCTGGATCGACCGGGCTCGCGAGGTGAGCAACATCCTTGCCGCCGACGCACTCGCCCGCGACCGAGCCGGCGAACCACCGTTCCGAGAAGTTCAGCTGCTCAAGGACAGTGGTCTTGTGACGCTCCTGGGCCCGGTCGAGTTCGGCGGCGGCGGGCAGCGATGGGAGACCGCCTACAAGGTGGTTCGGGAGATCGCCCGCGCCGACGGCTCCATCGGACAACTGCTCGGATACCACTATCTGTGGGCATGGGCAGCCAGATTGGTCGGAACCGATCCGCAGATCTCCGCTGTCGAGGAGCTGTACACGAGCAACCGATTCTTCTTCGGCGGCGCGGTCAACCCTCGAGACACCGACCTCACCGTCGCGGACCGCGGAGACACCCTGGTGTTCAACGGTGTGAAGTCGTTTTCCACCGGCGGCCGAGTCACCGACCTCACTGTGCTCGAAGGAATCATCGACGGAACTGCGACGCATGTGTTCGCAATCGTGCCGACTGCTCAGGACGGCATAGTCTTCCGCGGTGATTGGGACAATCTCGGGCAGCGCCTCACCGATTCCGGCAGCGTCGAGATCAACGACGTCGAGGTCGACTGGGCAAGTGCGGCAGGCTTTGTCGACAAGGAATTCCAACCTCTGGTCTACAACACCCTGAACTTCCCGGCGATCGAGATCGTGTTCGCCAACTTCTACCTCGGGATCGCTCGTGGCGCACTGGACACTGCCGCCGAGTACACCCGAACCCGTACGCGTCCATGGCCGTACGGCGGTGACAACCGCGAAATCGCAACCGACGAGTGGTACCTCCGTGAGGGCTACGGCGACTTGCAATCCAAGCTGTGGGCAGCGGAGGCCTTCGTGGATCAGGTCAGCCGTGAGGCCGACGCCGTGCTCCACGACGCTCGCGAAAACCTCACCGAGCAGGCTCGCGGCGACCTCGCCGTACGCATCGCGGCCGCAAAACTTCGCGCCGCCGACGTCTCCTTGGAGATCAGCAACAAGATCTTCGAACTGACCGGTGCCCGAGCCACGTCCAACGACGTCGGCCTGGACATCTACTGGCGCAACATCCGGACGCATACCCTTCACGATCCGCTCGCGTACAAGCGCCGTGAAGTCGGTAGTCGTTTTCTGACCGGCGAGATTCCCGAACCGACCTGGTACACCTAGCCACGAACAGAAAGAGACCGTCGCACGGTTGGTGCGGCGGTCTCTTTCATCGTTACGACCAGGATCACTGATCGTAGATCGGGTTCCGCGCCTGCAGCGCAGTCAAACGTTCAGCAGAGCGGACGTTTCTAGTGATGGCTCACGAACGACTGTTTGGTGCCGGTCGGAGCCGTTTCGAGCTTGTGCTGCTCTTCTTCGTCCTCGTCGTCGAGCATCGTGGCTTCGTTGAACGGAATCTTCCCGTCGAGTACCTCGACGACGCGTTCCTTGTCGATCGTCTTGGTCCAGGCGCCGACCAGGAGAGTCGCAACCGCATTGCCCGAGAAGTTGGTGATCGCTCGCGCTTCCGACATGAAGCGGTCGATTCCGACGATGAGTCCGACGCCGTCGAGAAGCTCGGGGCGATGGCTCTGCAGTCCGCCTGCCAGCGTGGCCAGACCGGCGCCGCTGACTCCGGCAGCGCCCTTGGAGGCGATGATCATGAACACCAGCAGCGAGAGCTGTTCACCGAAACCGAGTGGCTGTCCCATGGCGTCGGCGATGAAGATCGAGGCCATCGTCAGGTAGATCGCGGTGCCGTCGAGATTGAACGAGTAGCCCGTGGGAACGACGATGCCCACCGTGGTGCGCTCGACGCCTACGTGCTCCATCTTGGCGATCAGACGCGGCAGTGCCGATTCGGAGGACGACGTGGCGAAGATGAGCAGGTACTCACGGGCCAAGTACTTGACCAGCTTGAAGATGTTGAATCCGGTGACCGCGCGCAGCAGCGTTCCGAGAACACCGAAGACGAAGATCAGGCAGGTCAGGTAGAAGCCGATCATCAGCGTGCCGAGCTGGACGACGGCGTTCAAACCGGTCTGGCCGACGACGCTGGCGATGGCACCGAAAGCACCGATCGGGGCGAGCCAGAGGATCATCGTCAGGATCTTGAACACGAGCTTCTGGATGTATCCGACGGCCTTGAGGATCGGTTCACCCGACTTGCCGAGCGACTGGATCGCGAAGCCGACCAGAAGGGCGACGAACAGAGTCTGCAGCACGCTGCCGGCTGTGAGGGAGGACAGCATCGACGTCGGAATGATGGACGCGATGAAGTCCCAGGTACCGCCCGCGCTGTGGGCCTGATCTGCAAGCTTGGCCACGGAGGCCGCATTGGGCGTGATGTTCAGGCCACTGCCCGGGTTGAGCAGGTTGCCGACGCCCAGGCCGATCGCGAGTGCGATGGTGGACATCCCGATGAAGTAGGCGAGTGCGAGGCCGCCGACCTTGCCGACCTTGGCCGCCGCTCGAACCGAGCCGATGCCGAGCACGATGGTGCAGAAGATGACCGGGCTGATCATCATCTTGATCAGGCTGACGAACAACGTGCCGAGTACACCGACGGACTTACCGAACTCGGGTGCGAGCCAACCGACGAGGATGCCGCCGATGACCGCGACGATGACGCTCATGTAGAGCCAATGCGTCTTGTCGCGCTTTGCCTTGGTGCCCTCGGGCTGTGGGGAACCGTCTACTGTCCCTGTTGCCGTGCTGCTCATGGGGTGTCCTTTGGATCGGATATCTGTGAAGTGATCGGGATCACTTCGAGTCGTGGAGAATTCTTGTTGCAAACAGGTGGGCCCGGAAGTTTGTGTTCATTACGTTCAGGAGGCGCTCGATGGTCGAACGAAGGACCGGCCGACGTATGAGCGTCGCCAGGCAGATCCTGCTCCTGCAATTGGCGCTGTTAGCGCTGGTCATCGGTGTGGGGGCCGCGCTCGCAGTTGTCGACGAACGCCGAGACAGCGACGACGCGATCCGCAGGCAGGTGAGCTCGATAGCGCGGACTCTCGCCCTGTCGGATTCGACGGCGGCAGCCCTGACGAGTCCGGACCCGACCGCGATTCTGCAACCACAGACCGAGAAGATCCGACAGGCAACCGGCGTCGATTTCATCGTGGTGATGGCGCCTGATCGCACTCGGTTCACCCACACGAGCCCGGAGCTGATCGGTCAACTCTTCACCGGGAACATCGACCGCGCACTTGCCGGCGTGACCTTCACAGAGACGTACGCCGGGTCGCTGGGGCCGTCGATCCGCGCAGTCACTCCTGTCTACGATTCCGGCGGAACCTTGGTCGGTCTGGTTTCTGCCGGTGTCACCCGCGAGCAGATCAGCAAGCAGTTCGCCCAAAGTGTTCCGGTCATCCTGTTCGTTGCCGGCGGCGGTCTTCTTGCCGCCCTCCTGAGTTCACTTCTGGTGAGTCGGCGTATCCGGCGACAGACCCTGGGGATGGCGCCGGATGAACTGCGCACCATGTACGAACACCACGACGCCGTCCTGCACAGCATCGGTGAGGGTCTGGTGGTGATCGGGCGAGGCCGAAGCAGAGATGCGCGAGTGGATATCGTCAACGACGAAGCGCGTCGCCTCCTCGATCTACCGGACGGGCCCGTGCCACTTTCGTCCATCCCCGAGACCATGCGAGTCGACGACGCCTCTCCCGCGAAGGATCAAGTGCACCTCACCGACAAGCGTGTGCTGGTGGTCAACCAACACCCGGTTGAGTGGGAGGGCAACAGAATTGGCACCGTGCTGACAATTCGCGATCACACCGAATTGCAGAACGTACTCGGGGAATTGGATTCGGTACGCAGTTTTGCCGAGTCGCTTCGATCGCAAGCCCACGAGAGTGCAAATCGTCTGCACACGATCATCACGATGGTCGAGTTGGGCCGGAACGAAGACGCAGTGGCCTTCGCCACCAATGAATTGCGAGTGTCCCAACAGTTGATAGATCGTCTGATGAATGCGGTCCACGAGCCGGCGCTCGCCGCACTGCTGCTCGGGAAAATGAGTGAAGCGGCCGAACGCGGGGTCGACCTGACCATCACCGAAGACACCGCGCTCGGTCCGGTTCCTTCGCTCAATGCACGCGAGTTGGTCACGCTGGTCGGCAATCTCGTGGACAATGCTATTGACGCATCGCGCGCGAGCGAGTCTCCGTGGGTGGAAGTGACGGTAATGGAAGAGGATTCGATGATGGTTGTTGCCGTCGCCGACAGCGGCCCGGGAATGACACCCGAAGCACTCGAAAAGGCCAAGGGCCGTGGCTACTCCACAAAATCCGGCTCTCGCGGACTCGGTCTCGCACTGGTCTCTCAAGTTGTGAAACGGCACGGCGGCACGCTCACCAGCGAGCCGGCGATGGGCTCCATGCTGGTTGTCCGTATCCCGCTGCGCGAGGCGGAAGCACCGCGATGATCCGTGTGCTGATAGTCGACGACGAACCGTTGATCGCCCAGGCGCACCGTTCGTACGTCGAGCGTGTGCCGGAATTCGTGGTCCACGGCGTGGTTCATTCCGGGAACGCCGCCGTGCGTGCAGTTACGGCGGCCAACGCCACCGACCAGCCCATCGACCTGGTCCTGCTCGACATCGGGTTGCCCGACGCCAGCGGTCTCGACGTGGCTTCCGCCCTGGGCGGTTTGCGGCCCAGTCCGGACATCATCGCGGTTACCTCGGCGCGCGATCTGGAGGTGGTCCGAAGCGCCGTGGCTCGCGGGATCGTCCTCTATCTTCTCAAGCCGTTCACTTTCGCAGCATTCCGCGACAAGCTCGAGCGCTACCTCGAATATCGTGCAGCGCTTCCCGCTGGAGAGTCTGCGGTCAGTCAACACGACATCGACCGCGCGATGTCCGCGCTACGAACGTCCGACGATCGAGCAGCGGCACCGAAAGGCTTTGCGTCTCAAACACTCGGACTCGTCGCAGCGTCTGTCCGGGATTCTGAGGGACCCGTGACCGCTGCAGAGGTGGCAGCATCGGTCGGCGTGTCCCGGGTGACAGCCTGGCGCTACCTGGAAAAGCTGGCAGACGACGGCATGCTCACCCGGGAGACCGAGTACGGGCGCGCTGGGCGCCCTCAGGTTCGTTACCGCAGAACCTGATTGACACAGAACCTGACAGTCACCGAACCTGATTGACACAGAAGCTAGTTCGCGCCCACGGTGTCCAACACCCAGGCGAACTCGAACGCGACCTCTTTCCACTTCTCGTACCGACCGCTGACACCGCCGTGTCCGGCGCTCATCTCGGTCTTGAGAAGTAGCGGCGCATCACCGGTCTTGGTGGCGCGCAGTTTTGCGACCCACTTGGCCGGCTCCACGTACAGAACACGGGTGTCGTTGATGCTCGTGATCGCAAGAATGGCGGGATAGTCCTTGGCTTCCACGTTCTCGTACGGGCTGTACGAGCGCATGTAGTCGTAGACGTCCTTGTTGTGCAGCGGATCTCCCCATTCGTCCCACTCGATGACCGTCAACGGCAGCGACGGATCGAGAATCGACGTCAACGGGTCGACAAACGGAACATTGGCGAGAATGCCGGCAAACAGTTCCGGAGCGATGTTGGCGACAGCGCCCATCAGCAATCCACCTGCACTACCGCCGTCGGCAACCATCCGGTCGGCCGACGTTACACCGGTGTCGATCAAATGCTTTGCGCAAGAGACAAAATCGGTGAAGGTGTTCTTCTTGGTGAGCGTCTTGCCGTTTTCATACCAGTGACGGCCCATCTCGCCGCCGCCGCGCACGTGTGCGACGACGAAGACGACACCGCGATCGAGCAACGACAAGCGGGCAACCGAGAACGACGGGTCGATGCTCGCCTCGTAGGAACCGTAGCCGTACAACAGCAGCGGCGCGGGACCTTCCGGCGCACCTACGCGCCTCACGATCGAGAGCGGAATGCGGGTTCCGTCGTCGGCTACTGCCCAGTCGCGACGCTGCTCGTAGTTACTCGCATCGAAGTCTCCGAGAACGGGCTGCGACTTACGCAGTGCCAGTTCACCACTGGCGACGTAGTAGTCGTACACCTGCCCGGGAGTGATGAATGAGGTGAATCCGAGCCGGATGGTGGGCTGCGCCCATTCCGGGTTGGACCCCATGCCGATGCTGAAGAGTTCTTCGTCGAAGTCGATCTCGTGGCGTTCGCCGTAGCCGTCATCCGTCAACGGCCACACGGCAACCCGAGTGAGCGCCTCGCGGCGGTAGCTCAGGACGAGGTGTCCGGCAAAGGCTTCGGCTTCTTCCAGACGAACGTCTGCGCTGTGCTCGATCAGCGTCGTCATGTTCGTCGGATCCGACACGGGAGCTTCCACCAACACGAAGTTCTCTGCCTTGATGCCGTCGACGACGTCGTTGTGGAGGATCAGGAAGCGGTCCTCTCCCCCGATCACGGCGTGCTCGGCCCCGTACTCGACGCCCTCGCGACGTGGGATGATGACGCGGAATTCGCCTTCCGGGTTCGCCGATTCCAGCATCCAGCCTTCGCTGGTCACCTTGGAACCGACCCAGATCATCAGGTACTTCTCACTGCGGGTGGACCCCACCGAAACCCAGTACCGTTCGTCGGGCTCGTGGAACACCGAAACATCTTTACTCTGCGGCGTTCCCAGCTTGTGACGCCACACCGTGTCCGGACGCCAGGAGTCGTCGACCGTCATGTAGAAGACGTGACTGTGGTCGATCGCCCAGGTGGCGCCAGGCGCGGTATCGGGAATCTCGTCGGCGAGCATCTCACCGGTCTCGAGGTTCTTGAACCGCAAGGTGTACCGCTCGTCGCCGACGATGTCCACCGAGTACGCGAGCAACGTGCCGTCCTCGCTGATGGAGAACGCGCCGAGCGAAAAGAACTCGTGCCCTTCGGCTTCGACGTTACCGTCCATGAGGATCTGCTCGTCGGCCAGCTCGACGCCGGGCGTCAGGTCGGGCGGAGTCCAGTCGTCTTCACCGGCGATGGGGCACCGGCACTGGACGGTGTACGACTTGCCTTCCACGCTGCGCGAGTAGTACCACCACTTACCCATGCGCGTGGGCACCGACATGTCGGTTTCCTGCGTCCGCGACTTGATCTCCTGGAAGATCTTCTCGCGCAACGGCTCGAGCGCGGCCGTCTGCTCGTCGGTGTACGCGTTTTCGGCTTCGAGGTATGCGACCACCTCGGCGTTGTCCTTGTCCCGCAGCCACTCGTAGTCATCGACGAACGTGTGTCCGTGATGGGTACGTTCGGCGGGGACCTTCTTTGCGACCGGCGGGATCAGGCTCATGCGCTGGGACCGACCCAATCGTCGAAGGACAGACCGGAAATGCGCTCGTACGCCTCGATGTAGCGTGCACGGGTCGCGTCGACGATCTCCTGCGGCAACGGCGGCGGTGTCGTGTCCGAGCTACGGTCCCAGCCGGATTCAGGGCTCGTGAGCCAGTCGCGCACGAACTGCTTGTCGAAACTGGGCTGCACCTTGCCCGCTTCGTAGCCTTCGAGAGGCCAGTAGCGCGACGAGTCGGGGGTGAGCACCTCGTCGGCGAGCACGAGGTTTCCAGCGGAGTCGAGACCGAATTCGAGCTTGGTGTCGGCAAGGATGATTCCGCGATCGGCTGCGAAGTTGGAGGCGCGGGCATAGACGTCGAGAGTGTCCTCGCGAAGCTGCACTGCCAGCTTCTGGCCGACCTTCTCCACTACCTGATCGAAGCTGATGTTCTCGTCGTGATCCCCGAGAGCCGCCTTGGACGCCGGGGTGAAGATCGGGTCGGGCAGACGCGACGCCTCGACGAGGCCCTCGGGCAACGCGACGCCGCACACTGCGCCGGTGTTGTTGTAGTCGACCAGGCCGGAGCCGGTGAGGAAGCCACGAACGACGCATTCGACGGGAACCATGTCGAGGGAGCGCACCACGAGAGCGCGGCCGAGAACCTCTTCCGGGATGCGATCGTCGTCGGGCTCGCCGGCCAGGTGGTTGGTGCCACCGAGGACGTTGAAGAAGAACACGCTCATCGCGGTGAGCACGCGACCCTTGTCCGGGATCGGCGTGCTGAGCACGTGGTCGTAGGCCGAGATCCGATCACTCGCGACAAGCAGCAGATGCTCGTCGTCGATCGTGTAAAGGTCACGGACCTTGCCACCGGCCAGATGAGTGTAGGAATCAAGTGTAGGACGCACCCGGTCACCCTATCGGGCGTTCGCAGTTCGTACAGAACCCCGGTAGCCGGGACAGGTAAGCGTCCTCGCCGATCGGAGAGCTGTCCGCCCTGCTCATCCGGATATGCAGGTGGCCCCTCGCCAGCAGGCGAGAGGCCACCGTCACAGTCGATGAACTACTGGTTTGCGGGCAGCTTCGACAGGCCCTCGTCGATCGAATCCAGCGTCAGAAGAGCCGTCTGATAGGTCGCGGCCAGCGAATGCTGGACCTGGACGACGTTGCCGGCCTTCACTGCGGGCAATTCCTTCCACAGCTCGGAATTGACCAGCTCCTGCAACTGCGGAGACATCGAGCCGTCGGCGTTGAGGCCGTAGACGATCACGTCGACATTTCCGAGATTTTCGCCGATCTTCTCGATGGATACCTGTTCGACATGGATGTCGGCAGGGTCTGCGGGGGTGCCGGGGAACTGCAGTCCGAGTCCGTCGAAGAGATTGGTCGTGTACGAAGACGCGTACTCGCGTGAGAAGGTGCCGGCCTCCGGCTTGCAGACGTTGCACACGCCGCCGAAGGTCAACGAGCCGAGCTTGTCCTTGTACTTCGCGGCCAGTTCGGCGGTTTTGGCGTCGTAGTCGTCCTTGAACTCGCCGTAGGTGTCGGAGACATTCGCGGCATCGGCGAACTGCTCGCCCAGCACTCGCCAATCAGCAGGAACCGTCGGTCCCAGGAAGACGACGGGAGCGGCCGCCTCGAGCTGCGCCATGTCCAGCTGGCTTTCGACTCGAGCGGGAACACCCATGATGATCAGATCGGGCTCGGCAGCGACGATTCCCTCGTAGTTGAGCTGGGAGACGTTGCCGTCGGGCGCGACCTTCGGCAGAGCTTCGTAAGCGGCCTTGGTCTTGTCGTCCATGTTGCCGAGTTCACGGGTCCACTCGCATACTGCTGCCAGGTTCGCTCCCGCCTGAATCAGCAGCAGAACTGCGTATCCGCAGGCCACGATCCGCTGCGGGTCGCTCGGGATCTCGATGGATCCGTTCTGCGCCTCGAAGACACGGGTCTGCGAGCTCGCGGCTGTCGTCGACGATTCGGACGACGCCTCCTCGGAGTTGCTACAGCCGGCGACGCCGACCGCCAGCGCAGCTGCTGCGCCGATCACCACTGCGCGGCGAAACCGCGACAGACCTTGAACCCGCATGTTGAACTCCATCTGAACGCACCGGACTGCTCCGGAATTGATTTGGTGAGGCTAACCAATATCAGGGCACTGGACCTTTACACAAACAAAGGTCCCGAGGAATGAACTGCGCCTCCCGAGCCGCCCACGCTCACAGCAGCACGCCTCCCACTGAGAGGGAGCAAAGCAAGATTCCTCTCGAATCGGACACGCGAACTCGCTACCTTGCCTTCGCGATACCTCATCGACTCGCCACTCTCTCCGCTCGACGAAGGGCTCACACATGTCCCGATCCACCCGTACCTGCTCACTACGGTCTGCCGCGGCCATTGCGTTGACCAGTAGCTTTCTCATCACCGGTTTCGGCGCCTCGATCGCGCAGGCCGAACCTGGCCCCTCGGCTCCGCTGTTCGGCTCGCTGGATTTCGGATCCAGCAACTTCGGCAGTTCCGAGCAGACCCCAGATGCGCCGCGGCTGACCGGGATCGACAATTTCCGCGACGTCGCAGGCACCGGCGCCGGATACTCGGGAACTTTCGGCCTGCCCGTGAACAAGGGAGTCTTCTACCGCGCGAACGCGATCACGCCCA
The DNA here is from genome assembly GCF_029269915.1 of Rhodococcus sp. C3V. Classification (NCBI taxonomy): domain Bacteria; kingdom Bacillati; phylum Actinomycetota; class Actinomycetes; order Mycobacteriales; family Nocardiaceae; genus Rhodococcus; species Rhodococcus sp. C3V. The sequence continues at coordinate 521,492 of NZ_JARJBE010000003.1, read as the reverse complement.
AGGGCGATGACATGAGCAATCTCGAAAAGCTGGGACTGACAAAGGTTTACGATCTGCGCACGGAACCCGAGATCGCCAGTAAGCCCGATGTCTTGCCCGACGGGGTTGCGTACGAGAACATTCCGATCCTGTCCGGGAACATCGCCGAGATGATCGCGAAGATCAAGTCCCCCGAGGACTCACGATCGATGATGCAGGACATGAACCGCGCCTTCGTCACCGGAGCGACGGAGCGAGCCGGGTTCGCGCAGTTGCTCACGGGTCTCGCGGAAACCGAAGGTGCACAGGTCTTCCACTGCACCGCAGGCAAAGACCGCACCGGCTGGACGTCGTTTCTGCTGCTGAGTATCGCCGGTGTCGACCGCTCGGTGATCATGAACGACTACTTGCTGACCAACGAGTACACAGCCGAAGGCATGAAGGCCACGCGCGCGGGCATCGCGGCGAGCCTGGGCGAACAGATGGCCGTCAACATGGAGCCTCTGTTGGGTGTCGAGGCAAGCTATCTCGATGCCGGTCTCGCCCAGTTGGACCAGACCTACGGGTCGGTCGATCGGTACCTGACCGAGGGCCTGGGTCTGAGCCCGGCGACTGTCATGACGCTCAAAGCCAAACTGCTGGGCTGAGTGGCACGGATGCCCCGGGTTCGACGAGGGATCGGACCCGGGGCACGTGTACTTCTATGCCCGTGCCGCGGCGGATGCGCCGCAGCGTCCCGTGCGTCAGCGCGATACGGCGATCACGTTGTTTCGGTACGCCCAGATGACGATCTGCACACGGGTACGCACCTGCAGCTTCTTGCAGATGTTGCTGATGTGCGACTTCACCGTGCTCTGTTCGAGGCTGAGGGAATCTGCGATGTCGTTGTTTCCCAAGCCTTGTGACAGCAACTGCACCACATCCATCTCACGCGCACTGAGACCGTGATCCGATCCGGAGCGCGCCGTGGACATCGGTGCCGGCTTGCGCCTCGCGAACTCCACGATCAGTCTCGACGTCAATCTCGGCGAGAGCACCGAACCACCTTCGGCCACGGTCAACACTGCCGACGAGAGCTCTTCGGGATCGGCGTCTTTGAGCAAGAACCCTGCGGCACCGCTGTCGAGCGCCTCGAAAACGTACTCGTCGAGATCGAACGTGGTGATCACGATGACGCGGGTCCCGGGAAACTCGGCAAGGACCTCCCGGGTCGCAGTCAACCCGTCGCCATGCGGCATTCGGATATCCATCAGCACGACGTCCGGACGCAGTGCACGCACCTGCTCGTACGCCTCGACTCCCGTCTTGGCATGCCCGACGACGCGAATCTCGGGGTGACCGGAGAGAAACAGCTCGAACCCCTGCCGTACCACCTGCTGGTCGTCTGCAATAAGGACATCGATCATGCGTTGATCCTCCCGTTCACCGGCACCAGTGCCTGCACAGCCCACTCACCTTCCGAATTCGGTCCGGCGTCCAGTTGACCACCCATGAGCGTCGCGCGTTCGCGCATTCCCACAATTCCGAGGCTTTGCCCGTCGGAGGCCGGGCGAGCATTCCCGAGAGTATTGACCACCCGTACCCTCACCGCACCGGCTTCTCGACTCAGACACACCTTGGACTCGCTACCCGGCGCATGGCGAAGGACGTTCGACAACGCCTCCTGCACGATGCGGTAACACGTCAACTGGACTCCGCTGTCCAGGTCGTCGAAGCGGCCGACCTTCTCCAGCGAGATCGACGAGATGGTGCGCCTGCAGTCGTCCACCAACTCGTCGATGTCGGAGACCATGGGCGTCGGGAAATCGGGGTCTTCCTCACCCAGGCGAAGTATCCCCACAATCTGCCGCAAGCTGTTGAGGGCCCGCTGTCCCTGCTCGATGACGCCACCCAGAAGGGCTTGCGCTTGTTCGGGATTGCTCGAGAAGAACTTGTCGGCGGCACGAGCCTGGATGATCATGCCCGTCATGTGGTGGGCAGCGACGTCGTGCAGTTCACGTGCCATGTCCTGCCGTTCGGCGACAACGGCATTCGCGATCTTGCGTTCGCGGTCCCGGTGCAGATCCGCTACTGCCTGACTGTTCTCCACTGCTTGTTTTCGCAGGCGCGCGACGATCTTTCCCATGGCTGCGACGACCAGAAAACTCGTGACGGTGTTTGCCGCCGGTTCGAGGAACAAGTGAGGCAACTCCCCCACCTGAACCTCGGCGACCGTCAGCCCGTCCCGTTCGGTGAGATACATCGCCAAGATCACGTCCATCGCCATTCCGAGGACCAGCAGTCCGACCAGGCGCATGCCTGTCACTCGGATGGACACTGCCATGATCGCGAACCAGAAAAGCGGCGTGGCCCCCAGCGATCGACTGCCGAGGAAGAGCATCAATCCGCCGGATCCTGCCAACGTCAGGAGGTAGTACGCGATCGGGTACCGCCGGCGCGCACACGCCACAACGGTCAACACCGTCAGGAAACCCATGATGCCGACGACGGTTCCCGGATCGCTCAGCACTCGATTGCTCGTCTCGGGTTCAGTCTTGAGACTGGCGAGACCGAACACCCACGGCACACTCAGCAGGCCGACGATCACGGCCGCCGTGGCCGGGTTGTTCAGGTTGAAACGTCCCCACCCTCGCGATGCCAGGGCTTGCCCCGGGGCATTCTGACCAGCCGAGTCGAACATCCACTCCCCATTCCGCATCCGATGATTGACGTTCATGGTGGCATGCGCGCACCACTTGGTCCCACATTCGGCGAACGTGAAGGGAATGTTCGATTCCCGACTCCTACCAAAGCACTAGTTGAAGGTGAAAGGCCTAGTACTTATGGCTCAGCTGAACTGCTCGACCAACCGGTTCACCATGTTGGTTGCGCTGTAGTAGTCGAGACGGAAGGTGTCCAGACCCACGGCATAGACGTGGTGATCACGAATTGCCGGATGCTGGGCCAACAGTGGAAGTGCCTCGACCGCCTTCACCGCACCGTCGTCGGCACTGACCAAGATCAGGGTGTTGCCCGCGATACCGTCGTAGAGGTTCTCCGCCGAGACCTGAATGATGTCCTTGCGCTTACCCATGGATTCACTGCTCTTCGCGGACTCGGGAATGTCGGCGACCGTGAAACCCATCGCCGTGAGCAACTTCGCCTGCCCCGACTCGTGCGTCCAGATGTTGGCACCGCTGCCGTCCTCGTAGTAGACCAGCGCAGTGGTCGGCTGCGGGGGAAGTGTGATCTTGGCCTTCGCGGCCTCTACTGCGCTGTCGAACTTCGCGACCGTGGCCGCCGCGTTGTCTTCGAGACCTGTCGCCTTACCCAGCACAGCGGCGACTTCCTGCCAACTACTTCCGCCGTAGTCCACCACGATTGTCGGCGCGATGGCCGTGAACTGTTCGTACAGATCGACGACGGAGTCACCTCCAGTTGCCGAGACGACGATCAGGTCCGGGTTCTGCGCCAGAACGGATTCCGCGTTCGCACCGCCCATCGGCAACACTGCAAGTCCGCGTTCTTCTGCTATGTCGCCCCACTGTGTGAACAACCCCTGCGCATCCGAGACGTCGGTGTTCGGTCCCGTCGATGCGGTAGCCACCACCGGAGCGTCGATCGACAACAGCGTGCCCGTCAGCGTCACACTGGTCGAGACGATCCTCTCCGGCTTCGACGTGATCTCCACCGGCCCCTTCGGCGTTTCCACGGTACGCGGCCAATTACCCTGCGATGCAGCTGAGTCAGCATCGGAATCGGCATCCGCAGAACTACAACCGACGAGGGCGAACCCTGCCACCAAGACTGCGGAGAGCACCTTCAGGGTGCGTGATTTTTTCATTGTGACGCCCACTGGCGGACCACTCCTCGAATTCAAAAGCCCATCAAATTAGGTTAGGCTGTGCTCATGCTAACTCAGGCGGTGACCGAATTGTCCGCTACCCTCGCAGCCTCGCCCGACATCGAGACGTCCTGGAATCGGATAGTGCAACAAGGAACGCCGATCATCGAAAGCATTGATACACAGACTGTTCGAGTTACGTTCCTCTGGCGTCAGCCCGAGGAGACCGAGGTCGAGCGCGTTTACCTGGATGCAAATTCGCTGACCGACCATCACGCAGAACAACTCAGCGTGATGCAGCGACTCGGCGACAGTCCGGTGTGGTTCTACACCGCCGAAGTCTCGAACACCTGGCGTAGCAGTTACAGCATCATCCCGGTACCGAAGTCCGTAGTCGACGAGTTCGACTATCCGGGAGCAGGCAAGGAAGACTCGACCCGCCGCACCCGCTGGTTGGGGTTGCTCGAGCACCGAATTGCCGACCCACTCAATCCGCTTTCCGCAGGTGTGGACACAAGGCGTTCCGTCGCCGAGATGCCCTCGGCGCCGGTCCAGTTCGGTTGGGATGCTCCAGTTTTCAGGAAGTCGATACAGCTCACCTGGGCTAGTTCGACTTTGGACGTCGAGCGGCCGGTGTGGATCTACGAGACCGTGGACGACGGATTGACACCGCTCGAAGAACGGCCGCTCGTGATACTTCTCGACGGGCGTCACTGGGCCGAGGTCATGCCGGCAGGCGCCGCGTTCGATCGTGCGGTCCAGACCGGCAAACTGAAATCCTGCGTTCTGCTGGCCATCGATTCCGTTGACAATCAACGCCGTTCGCAGGAATTGCCGTGCAACCGCGACTACTGGAGTGCAGTCGTCGACGAACTGCTTCCGCAGGTGCGCGCCGTCACACCCTTCTCGTCTGATCGAACGCGAACGGTGGTCTCGGGGCAGAGCTTCGGCGGCCTGGCTTCGATGTTCGCAGCACTCGAATTCCCCGAACACTTCGCGCTGGTCGCCAGCGGGTCCGGTTCGTTCTGGTGGCCAACCGGATTGAAGCGCGGGGAAGACGGCCCGCCGGGTGGAGACATAGCCGCACGGATCGAGCGCGACGGCGTACCGGACGGTTTACGCGTTGTCCTCGAAGTAGGTAAGCACGAGTCCGACATGGTCGGGCACAGCGCAGCGGTCGCACAGGCACTGAAGGCCGCAGGAGCGCAAGTATCGTGTCGGATCTTCGACGGCGGCCACGACTGGTTGTGCTGGCGCAGTGTCCTTCTGGACTCCGTTGTCGAACTGATCGGCAGTCCGTGAGACAGACCACGCTCTAGGCCGGCTCGATGTCACCAAGCTTCCAAGTCCGATCGAAATACGGTTCGAGCGGTCCGTAGAAGCGGAAGTACGAGAACCAGTGCTGACCCGCAATGGTCTGAACCCAATTGGGTTCCTTCCCTACCGGAGCTGTAGGTCCGTAGTAGAGATCCACCGAACCGTCCTCGTTGACAACAAGATCGGGATCTCGCGAGCCACGGTCGCCTCGGCCCTGCTGGTTGTCGACAAGGCAGCGTGTGTCGACCGAGTAGACCGTCGCGGACCAGAACAACTTTGCCGGGACATCGGCGGGTACGTGGAGTGTGTAACTCTTTCCTCCGTCCAACCAGTGCCCCTCGGCGTCGGCGTAGCTACCCAGATATGCCTGCCCGAGTCCGGGCGTCGTACTCTTCATCGCCTCGGAGAAGGTGACCGCCTCGTAGAACCACGACGCGCGTTCGTAGAACTCGTCGTAGTTGTCCCCTCGCTGAGCTGAGTTGTCCAGGACAATCGCCAAGTCCCACTGGCGATCCGGCCAGTAGCGCGAACCGGGGAAGCGTTTGACGAACGCATTCGCCTGGGCGAACACCTCCCCCACTTCGACGGCCCGTTGCAAGATCTTTCTCACTCGATCATCCGGGGCGAAGGGCTTGCCCTTCTCAATCCCCAGCTGCCGAAGCCACGCCATCGGGAAGCGGTCGCGCTCTTCGACAGGTTCGTCCTGCACGATGTCGTGAAGGAGTTCCCAGTATCGAAGGTCTCGCGGCTGAATTCCGCTCCAGGGCTTGCCGTCCGGTGAGACCAGACGCGTCGGAGTCGGGTTCTCACGATCGGAGTACGGGTACACCCGGACGGCGTCGACCAACGCGTCCGAGCGCGCCGGGTCGGGATCGAGCGTGCGGAAGCCGAACATGATGTGCATCATCGGGGAGTGGACAACGGTGTAATCGCCTGTGTCCTCGGCACTCTGGCCTGGGCCGACTACCAGGGTCTTGCCACCCTTGCCTGCATCGGGGCCCATCTCACCGAGCACCGCGAATTCTCGTTGCCAGAAATCTGCGATGCCCCCGGCGGTCGGCCCTGGCGGCAATTCGATCACCAACGGCCCCGGTGCACCGAGATCGAAAAAGTTCAAGATGTACGGAGTCGTCGCGTTGGCGGTGATCAGGCCTAGTCGGTCACGATATGAGCGGTAGACGACGATATCGGAGGCAGTTGCTCCGAAGATGTTGGTATGCACGTCCATCCACTGAGCCCAGGACACGATGGGTATGGCCCACAAGTACGCCTGCACTGCTGTTTGGAAGTCGAGCTCGTCGAAGACCGTTGCGATGGTTTCGCGAGCGGGAAGCTCTCCGTCCCTCGGGACAAGTCCGCAGGAATACGTCAGTTCGATGTCGGCCATACCCAGATGGTGCTGGGAGAAACCTCGGCGCGAATCACCCACACCGGGTGAACCTCTAGTTCAGTGCGCCTCGAATGACGGCAGCCGTGCTGTCGAGGATTGTCCGATTGGGCGTACGAGGTAGGGCGCGCAGGCCGAAGCCGTCGCCGCGATTTCGCGGAATGACATGCAGATGAACATGGAAGACTTCCTGCCCCGCAACAGCTCCGTCGGAGAGGTGCAGATTCACTCCGTCGACGGGAAGAGATCCGGTACGCATCGCCGCGGCGATCTTCTGCGCGACGGCGAAGATCCTGGCACCGTCGTCGGGATCGAGCGTGGACAATCCACTGGCGTGGCGCTTCGGCACGACCAGGAGATGGCCGGATGTGAACGGCCGAATATCCATGAAGGCAAGAACGTTCGCATCGTCGTAGACGACACTGGCCTCGGCCTCACCGGCGATGATGGAACAGAAGATGCAGTCCATGGTCTCCGGCCCCTGTGCGCCTTTTCGGTAGTGGTGACCACCGAAAAGGCGCACGGGGCGTAGCCCTTACAGAATCGGCGACGGCGCGTACGCCGCAGCTTCGGGGTTGGCGTCGACAAGTTTCTGCACCTCGGCGACAACGGCATCGACCTGAGCCGAAGCGGCACCGACAAAAGCAGCCTTGTCGGCCAGGGCCTCGTCGAGTGCAACGCGGTCGAGCGGCAAACGGTCGTCGGCGGCAAGGCGATCGAGCAGGTCGGGCTCCTTGCCCTCTTCACGCATCGCCAGCGCAACTGCGACGGCATTCTCCTTGATCGCCTCGTGTGCGGTCTCGCGTCCGACGCCGGCGCGGACGGCGGCCATGAGCACGCGCGTCGTGGCGAGGAACGGCAGATACCTGGTCAGTTCCTTCTCGATGACGGCCGGGTACGCGCCCATCTCGATCAGCACGGTCAGGAAGGTCTCGAACATGCCGTCGATCGCGAAGAACGCGTCCGGAAGCGCGACGCGGCGCACGACGGAGCAGAAGACGTCGCCCTCGTTCCACTGCGCACCCGCAAGCTCGGCTGCCATGGAGCCGTATCCGCGCAGGATCACCTGAAGTCCGTTGACTCGCTCGCACGAGCGGGTGTTCATCTTGTGCGGCATCGCCGAGCTGCCGACCTGGCCGGGCTGGAAGCCTTCGGTGACCAACTCGTGGCCGGCCATCAGGCGGAGCGTGTGTGCAAACGACGACGGTCCCGCGCCGACCTGAACGAGCGCGGAGATGACGTCGTGGTCGAGGGAACGCGGGTACACCTGGCCGACGCTGGTCAACACGTGAGCGAATCCGAGGTGCTCCGCAACCTTCGCTTCGAGCTGCTCGAGTTTGGCCGCATCGCCGTCGAGGAGGTCGAGCATGTCCTGAGCGGTCCCCATCGGGCCCTTGATCCCACGAAGCGGGTACCGGTCGATCAGCTGGCGCAGACGCGTCAGTGCAACCAGCAGCTCGTCGGCGGCCGAAGCGAAACGCTTGCCCAAGGTGGTGGCCTGAGCTGCGACGTTGTGCGAGCGGCCGGCCATAACGATGGACGAGTACTCGGCGGCGCGCTCACCCAGACGGGCGGCGACGGCGATGCCGTGGTTGTAGACATGTTCGAGAGAACGCACGATCTGCAGCTGCTCGACGTTCTCGGTGAGGTCGCGGCTGGTCATGCCCTTGTGGACCTGCTCGTGCCCGGCGAGTGCGTTGAATTCCTCGATGCGTGCCTTCACGTCGTGGCGGGTGACCCGCTCGCGGTCCGCGATGGACTCGAGGTCGACGTTGTCGATGACACGCTCGTAGTCGTCGATGGCGTCGGCCGGAATGTCGATGCCCAGCTCTGCCTGCGCACGCAACACCGCCACCCACAATTGACGCTCGAGCACGATCTTGTACTCGGGAGACCACAGAGCGACGAGCTCCGGGCTGGCGTAGCGGTTGGCAAGGACATTCGGGATGCGGCTCACGAGGCCTCAGTCTAACGGGGGCCAAGCAGTGCCGTTACCCCCGATAGAGACCGAGCTAGACCGGCGGCGCCATCACGTCGATCGATTCCAAGAGCATTCCCCTGGCCAACCCCCGTGGGTCCGGGTCGTACTCCCCCAGAGCCGTGATCATCGCACCGTCGACCATCGCGACGAGACGGCGCAATTGCCCCTCGGGAGCCGACCGGCCCGAGCGTCGAAGCGCATCGGTCAACAGGTCGTCGAGCTGGGCTCGTAGCCGCAACTGCACGTCACGAAGTGCGGGATGACGAGCACACGCGACGAATCGTTCGTAGCGCGAGATCAAACGCTCGCGGCTCTCCGGCCGCTTCTCTTCGTCTCCGAGCAGCAGCTCGACCAACAGTTCGACGGTTGATTCCGCGCCCCGCCGACGTTGGGTCACCGCAGCCACTCTGGCGCGCATCGCTTCCATGTCGGCGTTGCCGTTGAGCTCGACGGCACACGCGATCAGATCGTCGAGTGAGTCGAAGTAATAGGTCGTCGAAGCCAGTGGAAGGTCAGCTCTGGTTGCCACCGCTCGGTGACGAACGGCGTCGAACCCGCCCTCCAGCAAAAGTTCAGCAGCGGACGCCACCAGAGCTTGGCGACGTCGTTCGCCCTTGGGCGTAGCTGCAGAAGACACCACGACATCGTGCCAGCAGAGGGCACCTCCGCATGGCGAAACAGCTCGAAGACCCTGCTGTTTGTTACCCGAGCCACTTCTCGAGGCGGGCCAGTGCCTCCTGGATGTCGGCTGTCGCACCCGCGAACGAGAGTCTGACCATCCGGTTTCCGTGGACGGTGTCGAAATCGATTCCGGGTGCCAGCGCGACCCCGGTATCTGTCAGCAACCGGGCACACCACGCGGTGGCGCCCTCGTCGCCACACAGATGGCCGATGTCCGCGTAGACGTAGAACGCACCGTCGGCGGGAGCCAACTCGGTGATGCCCAGTTTCGGCAACCCGGTCAACAACAGTTCACGATTGACGGCGTACCGCTGAACGTGCCCGTCCAACTCGACCTTCGCCTCGTCCGAGAACGCCTCGACGGCGGCGTACTGAGAGATCGCGGGCGGACACACGGTCATGTTCGACGCGAGTCTCTGCAGCGGGCGCCGAAGATAGGTCGGCACCAACATCCACCCGAGTCGCCAACCCGTCATCGAGAAGTACTTGGACACCGAGCCGATCACGACGGATTCGCGTGAGGTCTCCCAGGCGCTCGACGTGTGCTGATCGCCGTATCCGATGCCGTGGTAGATCTCGTCCGAGATCAGAAGAGTTCCGTGCTGCTCGCACCACGTCGCCAATGCAGCGAGCTCCTCGGGCGAGATCACCGTGCCCGTGGGATTTGCCGGGCTCGCGACGATCAGACCGGCAGGCGGCGACGGCAAAGCCTCGAGCATTTCCACTGTCGGCTGGTATCGAGTTGCCGGCCCGCAGTCGAGTTCGACGACGTTGCAGCCGAGAGCGGCAAGGGTATTGCGGTACGCGGGATATCCGGGTCGAGCAACCACCACGGTGTCGCCCTCGTCGAACGCGGCCAGGAAGAGCAAGGTGAACGCCCCGGACGAACCGGTCGTCACCACCACGTCTTCGGCGTCGACGGCGATTCCCGATCGCTCGCTGTGGTAGCGCGCAATAGCCTCGCGTAGCTGCAGGATCCCGAAAGTCTCGGTATACCCGAGTAGTTCGGTGCCCAGAATCTCTCGCGTCGCACGTAGCACCGGTGCCGGCGCGGGCGTCGACGGTTGACCTGCCGCCAAGGTCAGGACGTCACCATGTGTCCGCTGACGTTCGGTCGCGGCCTTCCATACATCCATGACATGGAAGGTCTGGATATCTGATCGACGAGATTCTGAGCGCACACTCCGACGGTAGTCGAACCGTGGTGCGACAAGAAACGACGACCACCCATTGTGACGATCCGACAGATTCAGGCGCTCAGCATGAGTCGATTCAACGAGACCTGGGCCACGTCCCTCGCGCAACATTGATCAACGACTTCCTTCGATCAAAAGGTGCATCAGATGAAAGCTCGCTCAGTGCCCACTGCGGCTCTGGTCACGATCGGCGTTCTCACGGTTGCCTCGTGCGGAAGCACCTCTGATCCTGGCGGCGCTTCTTCCGGCGACTACGCGAAGGACGGCAGTTTCACCACGATCGTGAACACCGATCCCGGCAACCTTCATCCCCTGATCACCAATCTGACTGCCACGCAGGCGATCAACAGCTATACGAATGACTCGTTGTTGGCCATCGACCCCAAAACCCGCGCAGCGGGCACGTATCTGGCCGAAAAATGGAGCGAGAACGGAACTTCGCTGAACTTCACCCTCAAAAAGGGGATCACGTGTGAAGACGGCACGACCTTCACTGCCCAGACAGCGGCAAACAACATCAACTGGGTCGTCGACACGACCAACGGCTCGCCGTGGTTGGGAGCATCCGTACCCGAAACTGCGGTAGCAACCGCTGATGGTGACGAGCTCACGATCAAGACAACGGAACCCGCGCCCTTCCTCCTCGAGCGCATCGGCGCTCTCAAGATGGCGTGCCAGGCAGCCCTCGACGACCCTGCCAGTGTTCGAGGCAGCAGCAACGGAACCGGACTGTTCAAGATCACCGAAGTAGTGGCCAACGATCACGTCACGCTCGAACGCCGCGACGGATACAACTGGGGGCCGAACGGCGAAACCACGTCGGACACGCTCGGAGTGCCCAAGACGGTCACGATCAAGGTCGTGACCGACGCCGCGACGACGGCGAATCTCGTCCTCACCGGAACGGTCAACGCGGCCCCGGTTGCCGGCGCGGATATCGAACGTGTGGAAGCTTCAGGCCTCGAGTCGATGACGTCCAACACCCTGAGCGGACAGTTCATCTTCAACCACAATGCGGCTCTCCCCACCAAGGACGAGGCCGTACGCACCGCACTCGTGCAGGCGATCGATCTCGACGATTACACGGACATCAACACCGGTGGCAAAGGCTCACGAGCTACGGCACTGGCAGTAGTCGATCCGCGGGCGTGTGACTTCGACAGCGTTACCGGTGTAGTTCCGAAGTTCGACATGGCCGCTGCGAAAAAGACTCTTGCGGACGCCGGTTGGAAGCCCGGATCCGACGGTGTCCTGACCAAGGACGGTCAAGCGCTGCAATTGACGGTCATCTTTGCCAACTACCGCGACACCACCTCTGCAGCAGCAGAATACGCGATGAAGCAGTGGCAGGAGCTCGGTGCGAAGGTAGAGCTTCGTGGTGGTGACAACAACTTCATCATTTCCAACACATTCGCAGCGAAAGACCTGACGTCATGGTCGATCTCGATCGGACTGACCGTCCAGAGCGATACCCCCAGCATCTTCGTTCCGTACTTCGCCGGCCCCACCCCACCGTCGGGTGTCAACTTCGCATCGATCGACAATCAAAAGTACGCCGAACTGGCGGCGAAGGCCTCGGTTCTGCCCGGGCAGGAATCCTGCTCGGTGTGGAAGGAAGCGGAACAAGCACTGTTCACCTCGTCCGACGTCATTCCGGTGTCCACGTCGCCGAACTTCATGTTCTTCAACGGCGCAACGGCCCTGTATGCACCAGTTGGCGGCACCCTGGCCGGCCCTGGCATTCGCGTTCTGAAATAAGCCGGAAGACAAAGCTTTACGTCTGCATCTATTTCTCCGATTCGAAGGATCTACATGACTGACCGTCCATTTGTTCTCGACGACCTCCACCGTGTGGTCACACCCACTGAGACCTCAATCTCTCCCGACGGCACCGTGGTCGTCTTCGTTCGCTCGGAAATTGTTGCCGGAAAGGCAACTACATCGCTCTGGGCGGTGTCCCGCGATTCCCAGGCTCGCCGCCTCACCGCAGGGCCCGCCGATTCTGCCCCTCGGTTCTCTCCGGACGGAACCTCGATTGCCTTCCTGCGTAAGGTCGGCGACTCCGCGCAGCTGCACCTGATCCCGCTCGCCGGTGGCGAGGCCGAAACTCTCACCACATCAGCATCACTCCCCCTCGGCGCCGGTGCAGCAGCCTGGAGCCCGGACGGAAATGCCATCGCGTTCGCCGCTGTGGTCTCACGCTCGGACTCCGCCGATCCGAATGCTCCCATCGTCACCGACCGACTCGGATACAAGGTGGACGGTGCCGGTTGGCTCGGCACCTTCCGTCGCCACCTTCACACCGTCGATCTGGAGACGAAGGCAGTTCGACGGCTCACCGACGGTGATTGGAATGCCGACGTTCCGTCCTGGTCGCCCGACGGCACGGCCCTTGCCTTCACCGCGAATCTCGAACCGGACAGCGATCTGAACCTCACGTTCAGCGCTTACCGCATCCTCGTCGACGATCTGTCGGTTCCCCCGCAGCGACTCGGTCATGCCACCGGAGTGCAGGGCTCCACACTGTGGCATCCGCAGGGAGATTCGGTCGTCGCCATCGGCACTCCCGAGGTCCGTGTCGGAACTGCAGACCTGATCCGGCTGTCCGTCCCCGGCCCAACCGAGACACCGGTCGACGTCACCCTCACAGCTCATCTCGATCGCAACGTGATGCCCGGTGCACCCGGTTACCCCGGCGGCACACCGGCACTGTCGAATACTCGCGACGAAATCGTGTTCTGCCTACGCGATCGTGGATGGACGCATCTGTACGCGGCCGACATCGAAACCGGCACCTCTCGATCCCTCGTCGCCAATCCCAACGAGGTCGTCTCGGCGCTCTCCGTTGCCCGTGACGCCCGCGTCGCCTCCGTCATCGTCACCACGCAGCAGTCCTTCGGCGAGATCGCACTCGTCGATCTCGACAGCGGCGCGGTCACCACGCTGACGAAATTCACCGCAGAAGCACTCCCCGAGGTGACACTGTTTGCCGCCGAGGAACGCGAGTTCACCATCTCCGACGGCCGCACCGTGCATGGTTGGTTACTGTCCGCTCCCGAAACCAGTGGTGCCGCACCCCTTCTGCTCGACATTCACGGCGGACCGCACAACGCGTGGACCGGCGTTGCAGATACCTATCACCCCGCCCACCAGGTTCTCGCCGCCCAGGGTTGGCGCATCCTGACCCTCAACCCACGTGGGTCGGACGGGTACGGCGCAGACTTCATGTACGCCGTCAACGGCGCCTGGGGTACCTCCGACCAAGCCGACTTCCTCGAGCCGATCGACGCGCTTGTCGCCGAGGGACTTGTCGACGGGGACCGTCTGGCGATCACCGGGTACAGCTACGGCGGATACAGTACGTGTCACCTGACGTCCGCGACGGATCGTTTTGCCGCTGCGGTTGCCGGCGGGCTGATCTGCGATTTCAACGCCATGGCCGGAGTCTGCGATTTCGGTCCGCACCTCGCGTCACTCGCCACCGGCACGACTGTTCCCGAGAACTCCGCGGGGCTCCTGGCAGCCTCACCGCTCGCCGCCGTGAAGAACGTGGTGACCCCGACGCTGATCCTGCACGGAAAGTCGGACGAGCGGTGCCCGCTGGGTCAAGCCGAGGCCTGGTTCGCCGCACTGCGCCAGCAGCACGTACCCACCCGTCTGGTGGCGTATCCCGGTGCAAGCCACGGGTTCCTCGTCAACGGCTCGATCTCGCACCGAATCGACTACAGCACACGACTCATCGAATGGGTCAAGCGATACACCTCCGCGAAGCTGCCCAAGACCGGCCTGGCCAACGCGTCTGCCGGAGCCGACGCGTGGAAGCGTTCGCTGGACGTACTGTGTGAGCGTTACGGCGTCACCGGTGCTCAATTCGGTATTCTCACACTCGATTCCAACGGCAAGGAAATCACCCGTACGACGGTGGCTTCCGGCGTGATCAATGCAGACACCGGGGTCGAGGTATCCACCGACTCCCTGTTCCAGATCGGATCCATCACCAAGGTATGGACCGCGATGCTGGTCATGCAGCTTGTCGACGAAGGCTTGCTCGACCTGGACGCGACCGTCCGGTCGATCCTGCCCGATTTCGCACTGCAGGACGAGGAAACAGCTGCCCGCATCACGGTTCGCGCACTTCTGAACCATCGCAACGGAATCGACGGTGACCTGTTCATCGACAAGGGTCGCGGCGACGACGTCGTCGAACGCTACGTCGAGGGCCTGCGTGACTTCCGTCAGGTTCATCCACTCGAGGACGGCTTCGCGTACTCGAACTCCGCGTACGTCCTTGCAGCTCGTATCGTCGAGGTTCTTCGCGGCGGCATCTGGGACGACATCCTCAAGGAGCGGATCATCGATCCGCTCGGCCTCGCGCACACACTCACGTTGACCGGAGATACACCGAGATACTCTGTGGCAGCGGGTCATACGGGGAACTCCGTCGTGATGCCCGTCTGGCCGATCACCCGCTCGATGGGGCCCGCCGGCTGCATCACTGCCAGCATCGGAGATCTACTCACGTTCGCGGAACTCGGTCTTCTCGAAGGACAGAGCGTCGACGGCGTACGGATCGTGTCGGAAAAATCGGCCGCCGCGATGCGCACACCGGAAATCGACATCAGTGAACTGTTCCCGGACAAGTCGGGTTGGGGCTTGGGCTGGTTCCACGAAACCTGGTCGAGCGAAGAGATTTTCGGGCACGACGGCAGCACCATCGGGCAACACGCATATCTGCGTATCTTCCCCCGCCACAATGTCGCGATCGCACTGCTGACCAGCGGCGGCAAGGCCGACGGCCTCTACCGTGATCTCTTCACCGAAGCCGCGGCCGCGTTGGTCGGACTCGAACCTCCGCAAGCCCTCGCCCCGAACCCCGCGAGTGTGGAGTCGATTCCGGATTCGGTTCTGGGAAAGTACAGCTCGGGCGGGATAGCAATCGAGTTCCGTCGTGGAGAGTCCGCTGACGAGGCCGTGATCACCGTCATCGGCGACGTAATCCCGAATCCCGAGGAAGACGAAACAGCTCCGAAGAAGCCTGCAACGGTAGCCACTCTCGTACCGTCGCAGATCCCGGGGACCTGGACCACCCGTCAACCCGGGGCCGCCGGTTGGACGACGGTACGGCCGCACCGAGACGGAGTGTACGTCGGATTCCGCTTCCTACCACGGGTTAACGCGTGACGATGACCGATACACATACGATGACGGAAACACAGAACGCCGAAACACAGAACGCCAGCGAACTCGAGGAATCAAAGATGCAAGAACAGCTTCAAGAACTCGTCGATCAGTGGAGGGTCGAGGCAAACATCCCCGGCGTCTCGGTCGGCATCGTTCACGGCGACAAGGACATCGTCGTCACCAGTGGCATCGAGAGCGTCGAAACCCAACTCCCGGTCACCGACAAGACGATGTTCATGATCGGCTCCACCACAAAGGTGTTCGCCGCAACAGCCGCGATGGCACTCGTCGAGGACGGCCTACTCGATCTCGACACCCCTTTGGTCGAGTACGTCCCCGAACTGACCTTCGCCGACGAAACAGCCACGCGCACAGTCACGATGCGTCACCTCCTCACCCACACCGGCGGATTCACCGGCGACGCGGGCCTCTCGGCAGGCTGGGGCGAAGACGCCCTGGGACGCTCGGTTTCACGGCTGAACGAACTGCGACAAGAATTTCCCGTCGGAGAAGTCTTCTCCTACAGCAACTCCGGATTCGTTCTCGCCGGACATGTCGTGGCCAAGATCAGCGGACTGACCTTCGAAGAGCTGGTCAAGCAGCGCGTGCTCGACCCCCTCGAAATGAAGAACTCGGCCTTCCTGCCCTGGGACGTGATGACCCACCGGTTCGCACTCGGTCACTACATCCGCGACGGTGTGCCGTTCGTGTCCAACGAAACCGGACTGGACCGCGGCATGATCCCTTGCGGCGGAATGTGGTCCTCGGTGCGAGACCAACTCGTCTGGGCACGTTACGCACTGTCTGGCGAACACCCCGGCGAAGGACAGCCACTCGACGAGTCCACCCGGTTGTTGATGCAGAAGCCGCAGCGTCCCGCCGCGATGATGTTCGAAGAAGTCGGCCTGGGATGGCTGTTGACTCGATACGGAACCACACAGGTAGTCCGGCACGGCGGAAACGTGAGCAACCTCCAGGTCTCCGAGTTCATGACAGTGCCCGAGAAGAACTTCGCCGTCACCGTGCTGACCAACGCCCTCGGCGGCGGAATCGGCAAGAAGATCGTCGACTGGTGCATGGCCAACCTCACTGAACTACCCACGCCGGCATCCCTGGACGTGGTCGAGCCCGAACCCGCTGCCGTCGACGCAGTCCTGGGCAAGTATCAGGCCGGCTCACTGACGATGACCGTCGCCCCCGGTGACGAGGGAATCGGCATCCGGATGGGCAGCGCGCAGGATCTCGGTGAATACGAGGACATCGTCTGGCCGCCGGCAATCCCGATCGCCTTCCTCAACGACCGTGACTTCGCTGCTCGCGCCGACACCACCCGGGCGTTGGGCCGCTTCGTCACCGACGACACCGGTCGCGCCGTGATGCTCGAATTCGGCGGCCGCACCGCCAAGCGAGTGGCCTGATCCTCTAGACGGGTGACGCGGTCCGATTACGGGACCGCGTCACCCGTCTTCGTAAATGCACAGCCGAGAAGGTACAGACTGGACGCCATGAACTTCATCGGCGAGTCGATTCTGCACCCCTCCCGGTGGAGCGTGCGTGCCCGTTCGACCGTGGCTTCGACACTCGTGATCGCCTTCTGCCTGGTGATCGCCGGGCTTGCACTGGTTTTCGTGCTGGCAAACTCCCTGCATCTGTCCGCGCTGAACAGCTCCGACGCTCGCGCCACGCAATTGGTCCAGCAGCTCAACGGAAAGAATCCGGCCGATCTCGACCCTTCGCTTCTGTCCACAGACAGTCAGATCGGAATCGTGCAGATCGTCGACGCCGATCACCGAATAGTCGCCCAATCACCGGGAACCGACAGCGACCTCCTGTCCGAACGTTTTCTCGGCCCTGACGAGTCGGACGCTCTCGGAAGGGTCAAGAAGTCCGACGACGAGGACTACTGGCTGATCGGGCGAGGCGCTCAGACGCCGACCGGACCAGTCACCGTCTTCGTCGGCGCCGACCGCGAACCGGTTGAAACCGTGGTGACGACCGTTGCCGTTCTGCTGGCCATAGTCGGACCTCTGGTCCTGGGGCTGGCAGCGTTTGCCACCTACCGCCTTGTCGGTTCGGCCCTCGCTCCCGTCGAACGCATCCGCGCTCGGGTAGCGTCGATTTCGAGTGGGCGTCAAGGTGAACGAGTGCCTGTCCCGTCAGGGAACGACGAGATAGCCCGACTGGCAACAACAATGAACGACATGCTGGCGCGCCTCGACGAAGGTGCGCTGGCCCAGCAACGATTTGTCAGCGATGCCTCACACGAGTTACGCAGTCCGCTTTCGACGATCACGACGGCCCTCGAACTGGCACACCGACGCCCGGATCTCCTCGACGACGCGTTGATCGAAGACGCACTACTTCCCGAGGCGCGCCGAATGCGGCAGTTGATCGAAGACCTGTTGATTCTCGCGCGCTCTGACGAAAGCGAACTCGAAAAGTTCGGCGTCGTCGTCGACGTCGACCTCGATGACATCTTGTTCGCCGAGCAGAAAAGGATCGACGGTATCTCCGCAGTTACGGTCGCCGCTGCCGTGGCTCCGGTTCGGGTCTCCGGAGACCCGAGAGCATTGACGCGGATGGTGCGAAACCTCGTGGACAATGCAGTGCGGCATGCGGAGACCCTCGTGTATCTGGAGTGCTCCGAAGCCGGAAACGAAGCCCACATCGTGATCGAGGACGACGGGCCCGGAATCCCTGAAGCAGAACGCGAACGAATCTTCGGACGCTTCGTCCGCCTGGACCAGCCGCGGTCGAGGCAGGGAGGCGGGTCCGGACTTGGACTCGCCATCGCGTCGGAAATAGTTGCGGCGCACCACGGAACCATTTCCGTCAGCGAGAGGGCGGGCGGTGGAAGTCGATTCGAGGTGACGATTCCGGTACCGAACGACTGAAGATCAGGCAGTGCCGACAAAGCGGTACCCGACGCCTCGGACCGTTTCGATGCTCTGAGTTCCGAACGGGAGGTCGAGCTTCTTACGAAGGTAACCGATATACACCTCGACGATGTTCTCGTCACCTTCGTAGTTGGTGTCCCAGACAGAGCGAACGATCTCGGTCTTCGTGACCACCACACCATTGTTGCGCATCAAGAATTCGAGAACGCTGTACTCCCTTGGCGTCAGGGTCAATTCGATTCCCGCTCTGCTCACCTGATGTTTGGCCGGGTCGAGGGACAGGTCTCCAACGGAGAGTATCGCCGGACGTTGTGGAGCGCCGCGACGCACCAGTGCGCGCAGCCGAGCGAGAAGCACGACAAACGAGAATGGCTTGACCAGGTAGTCGTCGGCGCCGAGATCGAATGCATCAGCCAGGTCGTATTCGCCGTCCTTTGCCGAGAGCATGAGGATCGGCGTCCAGATCTCCCGGGCGCGTAGATCCCGCACGATGTCGTACCCGTGTTTGCCCGGCAACATGATGTCGAGAACGATCACGTCGAATTCGTCACTGCACGCAGTCGCGAATCCGTCGTCACCGTTGAGTTCGACGGCGGTCACGAATCCCTCGGCCACCAATCCCCGCCGGATCGTCTCGGCCAGGCGCACTTCGTCTTCGACCACCAGTACTCGCACCACCGGCCCCGTTTCGTCGCCACGCAGTTGTTCGGATGCACCCAGTAGAGCAGACGGTAGACCCAGAGCCGAGTTCCGTTCAGCGTTTCTTCAGCTTCGGCTCGTCACACTGCATTCATGCCTGCAACTGTGTCGACCGTGCGAAACGTGGTCACCGAAGTCCTGACCGAGAGCACCACCGCAGAGATCGCGGTTGCCGCAATCGTGGTGGCCGCAGCTCTGTTCGCGTTCGGTTCGATCTACCGAGCTTCCGGCGTTCGGTCTACAGCCCTTCGCACGTGCGGACTCGTGCTTGCACTGGTGACGCTGTCGATCCAGGTGTATGGAAGCGGGTGGTTGACGAGCTTCGACGGGCCGGTGACCGACTGGATGGTCGATCATCGGAGCGGCGCCCTGAACCAGATCGCGGTCGCCGTCACAGATCTCGGTAGCCCGGTCGCCACCGCGCTACTCGGGATCACCTGCGGAGTGCTCATCTCATGGCGAGCGCGTTCGGTCGTTCCGGGCTTGATCGTGATCGGAACCGTTGGCGGGGCGGCGGTCGCCAGCACGGTAATCAAAGCGCTCGTCGGTCGCGAACGTCCGCCGACCAACATCCAGGTTCTTCTCGAGACCGGCCACTCGTTCCCCTCCGGTCACGTGACGGGCACAGCAGCGCTGTTCGGCATTGCCGTTCTCGTTGTGAGCGTCGACCGAACACCGGCCGTCAAACGCCTTCTGATGCTCCTCGCCGTGACGGTCACCGTCGTCGTCGCGCTGACTCGCCTCTACTTGGGTGCGCACTGGCTCACCGACGTCATCGCCGGAGCTATTCTCGCGACGCTTGCAGTCACGGTGGGTGGAGCCCTCTTCCGATTCGTCGGCACTCACAACCAAGCTGAATCGACTACTGCTGCAATGCGCTCTGCAGAACCTTCAGCACTTCACGAGCCGCAGTCGGCCCGGTATTGAGGTAAAAGACGTCATCGTCAACAGCGACGGCGTGGTTGGCGACCACACCACGTAACTGCGCCCACAACGGCGCGTTCGTCAATGTCGCCGGGTCCCCGCCCTGCACGCCGTAGAAGATCCAGTCGGCGTCCGCCACGTTCAACTCTTCTTCACTGATGTCTCGGGAAGTGTCGTCGAACTGCTGCGACTGCGGACGGGTCAAGCCGGCATCCTCGGCGATACTGCCGGTGAACGAAGGAATACCGAAGATGCGCAGACGATTTCCGTTCTGGCGCGTGAACGACACCGTCGGCGGCGACGAGAGGGAAGCACCGAGGGCCGCGGCATCGGTATTGAAGGTATCCAGCAGTACCGTCGCCTGCTGCGTCTTACCTACCCCGTCGGCAACCAGCAGGAAGTCCTGCTTCCAGTAGACGCCGGTTCCCTGTGTTGCCACCGTGGGTGCGATGGCAGAAAGCTGGTCGTACAGCGAATCAGCGTCCTTTCCTGCAACATTCATCAAGATCAGGTCAGGATCGAGCGTGACGATCGCTTCGAAATTCGGTGTGAAGCGTCCACCTGCGTCAACGACATCACTTAGCTGAGTACGGAATTCGGGGTATGCAGACAACAAGTACGGAGGCACCAGGTCCGCACCGTCACCACGCGTCGAACCTGCGGGCACGACACCGAGCGACAGGAGAGCATCTGCTTGCCCGGTCGAGATGACGACAACCTTTTCGGGCTGCGATTCGATCGTGGTGTCCCCTTTGAAGTGTGAGACGGTACGAGGGAACTCGCCGTCCGACTTTCCGCTCCCCATTCCAACCGGGACTTCTCGCGGAGCGACAAACGCAGAGTCCGCCGGAGCCGACGCACTGATCTCGGCATCTGTGGGCGAGGCGTCCTCGCTCGAGCAGCCACTGAGAGCTGCCACCAATGTCAGTGCGCCGATCAGCATTACACTGCGTGACTTCTTTCGAAAATTCATGATCGTGTCCCGTACGTCGTGAAGCATGACAGCTTCATCTTCCGTCATGGTTAGGTGACCCTACCCTTTGAAGAACTGTAAACTATATCTGTGTCAGATACAGTTCCAGGGCGTGGATCACACGAGGTCGATCGCTACTCCGATCGCGTGCCCACCGCGGAAGAAGCATCGAGATCACTCATCGCTGCGGCGTTCGAATTGCGTCGAGCGCTGCGGGAATACATGGATACGTCGGGTACCGACGCGACTCTGCCAGAGGCACAATCCGAAGTACTTCACGATGTCGCACACCATCCGGGCACTCGCATCGGGGCCGTGGCCGATCGCCTCTCCAGACGCCCGAACACCGTCAGCACGCTGGTGCGCATCCTCTCCGACAAAGACCTGATCGAGCGGCGACCCGATCCCACGGACGGCCGAGTGAGCACACTTTTCGTGAAGGACGAGCGAAGCGCGCGACGAGACCGTCGATCCGAACTACGCATCGGCGTTCTCGCCGAAGAATTGGCGGCCCTCGACGAGGGCGACCTCGACACATTGACCACTGCCGTCGGTATCCTCGACCGAGTCAATCGATCATTGCGAGATCACGCACCGCGATGACACTCCGGGACATACAGAAGCGGTGCGGTGCAGCACCTGCCGCACCGCACCGCACCTGCTGACGAGTTACCGCCCTAGTTCATGTCGTTCGCAATGATGTTCTCGATATTCCGTTCGGCCAGAGCGGTGATGGTGACGAACGGATTGACTCCCACATTGCCCGGTACGAGGGATCCGTCCATGACGTACAGACCCGGGTACTCCGGCAGACGACCGTAACCGTCGGTCGCCTTGCCGAGCACACAACCGCCGAGGGGGTGGTACGTCAACTGATCGCCCCACGTCTGCGTCGGGCCGAAGAGGTCGGTCCGGTAGATCGTGCCTTCCTTCTTGTTGATCTTGTCGAAGAGCTTCTTCGCCATGTCGATCGACGGCTGGTTCTGCGAGCGCTGCCAGTTCAATCCGACCTTGCCTGTTGCCGAGTTGAATTGGAACTGAGCACGTTGCGGATTCTTGGCAATCGCCAAGTACAGGCTGACCCACAGTTCGGTACCGGCCGGGAAGGGTGCGATTTCCGCAAAGACGGGAGCGGATGTGTCGGCCCAGTTGTCGATACCCATCACGGGGATCGCCGACTGCTTCGCACCGGTGGCGTCCCACATGTGATTGGCGCGGCCCACCATCACGTTGCCGTTGTGACCCCATTCCTGTCCAACTGCACCCGGCAAATTCGCCAGCTGCCCTTGCGCTTTCATCGCGACCAGGAGCTTGCTGGTCCCGATACTGCCGGCCGCGAAGAAGACCTTGTCCGCCGTCACTGTCTTGGTGCCGACGGTATTGCCCTGCTCGTTGATCTGGTTCATCACCACTTGATAGCCACCGCCGGTCGCGGCCGGGGAAACCGAGGTCACGACGTGCAGAGCTGAAATGGTGAGCTTGCCGGTGGCGGATGCCGCAGCGAGGTACGTCTTGTCCAGAGATTTCTTTCCGGCATTGTTGCCGTAGATGACCTCACTGACCAGAGCGGACTTGGTGACCTGGCCGGCAGCTTCTTGCTTCATGTAGTTGAAGTCGTAGACATTCGGCACGAACGTTGTTGTGTAACCGGATCTCTCAGCGGTCTTTCGCCCCGTCCGCGCGAACTTGTAGTACTCGGTCGATTCGAACCAGGCCGGGTCGATGTTGTTGACTCCGAGCGCAGCGTTCGCGCGCGGGAAATACGTCGAGTACATCTCGTTGGAATCGACACCGGGCAGGATCTCTTCGAAATAGTTACGCTTGGGTGTGACGGCCATACCGCCGTTGACCAGCGACCCACCGCCGACCCCTCGGCCCTGGTAGACCTTGATCCCGCCGAAGTCCTCGGCGTCGAGAACACCGACGTAGCGGCTGATGTTCTTGTCCACCGAGCCGCCGGAGAAGTGTGAAACCGGTTGAACTGTACGGTCTCTGAGCCAGAAGGACCGACCGTCGGGCGAGAGCATCGGGCAGAAGATCTTGCCGTCGGACCCTGGTGTGGTCCACGACTTCCCCATCTCGACCATGTGCGTGTCGATACCGGCCTGTGTCAGGCGAAGTGCCGCAACGGCACCGCCGTATCCACTGCCGATCACGAGCGCGGGGACACGGTCTCCGTCGTTCAATGCTCGTCTGGGCGCAGCGGCCGCCGTGGTCCACGAGGACGAGAGTGCGGCGGCCCCCACAGCTAATCCTGTTGCTGCCAAGAAGTTTCTACGCGAGAGCGTGGAATTGGTACGTGCGTGCCGTTCGTTGGATCCAGCGCGAATGCTCAAGTGTGCCCTTCTCTTTCCGTGACCCCCGCGCTGAGATATACCGGGAGAAACCGAACGAGAAGTCCATACTCGTGGGTAACTTCAAGGAACCGTTGATTTTCCATGAAAAGGGCCGATGAACAGAAAGTTCACCGGCCCTCCGAAAGAACGAGTCAGGGAATTGAGATACGACCTTCGACGGCGCCGAGCCCGATGTCCTTGCGGAAATGACCGCCGGGAAGCTTGACGTCGGCGATCTTTGCGTAGGCGTCGTCGCGAGCTTCGGTCAGATCCTTGCCCACTCCGACAACACTCAGCACACGCCCGCCGGCCGAGACGACGGCACCGTCTTCACGCTTCTTGGTACCGGCGTGCAGGACTCCGTCGGCGTCGGCTCCGGTGATCACGTCGCCGGTGCGTGGGGTTGACGGGTAGTTCTCCGCGGCAATCACGACCGTGACAGCGGAACCGTCGCGCCACTGCAACGGACCGACCGAATCGAGTGTTCCGGTCGAGGCCGCATTGAGTAGACCGCCCAGCGGCGTTTCGAGGAGAGCAAGCACGGCCTGAGTTTCGGGGTCACCGAACCGGCAGTTGAATTCGACGACGGCCGGGCCGTCGACACCGATCGCCAGACCGGCGTAGAGAAGGCCGGAGAAACTGCTACCGCGCGCGACCAACTCGGCAGCGACAGGCTTGACGACGTCGTCGACGATCTGCGTGACCATCTCGTCGGGCAGCCACGGCAATGGGGTGTACGCGCCCATGCCGCCGGTGTTGGGTCCGGAGTCTCCGTCGCCTACTCGCTTGTGGTCCTGTGCCGGGAGCAGCGGGATCACGGTTTCGCCGTCGACGAGGCAGAAGAGCGAAACTTCCGGACCGTCGAGGAAGGACTCGAGGAGAACCGGGTGTCCGGTCTCGAGCAGTTCTGCGGCATGATCGCGCGCGGCGAGACGATCCGTCGTGACGACTACGCCCTTACCCGCGGCCAATCCGTCGTCCTTGACCACCCAGTTGGGACCGAAGCGGTCGAGTGCTTCGTCGAGCTTGGCCGGATTGTCGACGATCTCGCTGTGAGCGGTCTTGACGCCGGCGACAGCCATCACGTCCTTGGCGAAAGCCTTCGATCCCTCGATGCGGGCGGCGTCGGCCGAAGGCCCGAAGCAGGCGATACCTGCTGCGCGCACCGCGTCTGCGACACCGAGGACCAGCGGAACCTCGGGTCCGATGACGACGAGGTCGGCTTCGACCTTCTGGGCCAGCGCGGTAACCGCGTCACCCGAAGCGACGTCGATGGGGTGCTGCTCGGCGATTTTTGCGATCCCGGCATTGCCAGGCGCGCAGATCAGGGCCGTGACACCTGGATCGCGAGCAAGAGAGAGAAGGAGGGCATGTTCACGGGCTCCGGAGCCGATTACTAGTACGCGCACGGGGAACAGACTACGGCCTGCGATAACAGCGCTCTCGGAGTGCCACTGGCGGGGCCAAGGTCCCAGCGTTCGGCCTTTGTGCGAAATATCCGTTTCGAGATGAGATCATATGAATACCTGAATAGGTGAACAGATGTTTTCGGACACCTGTCCACCAAGGAAAGGACACCCGTGAAACTCCACAAACCAGGCGTTCTGACGCTCACCGCAACCGCCGCAATCGGCGCACTTCTGATCACGTCGTGCAGTAGCCCGACTGGCACCGACTCCTCGGGCAACAACGACGGCCTGGTCTTGGCCGACGGCTACGAGCTGGGCGGCTACAACCCGGTCGCAGGCTTCGGCGCTGCCGGTGAGGCCAAGATGTACGACGGCCTCGTCCGGCTCACCGGAGGGACCGGCATGCCGGGATTCGAGCCGTCTCTGGCCGCGGAGATGCCCACTGCCAATGCCGACGCGACAGTCTGGACGGTCAAGCTACGTGACGGCGTCACCTTCTCCGACGGGTCGACCTTCGACGCCGACGACGTGGTTGCCACGTACAAGGCGATCCTCGATCCGGCTTCCGCCTCCGAAGCGCGGTCGTCGTACGACATGATCAGCGACGTCGTGGCCGTCGACGACAGCACAGTCGAGTTTCGTCTCGCCTACTCGTATGCGCCCCTGCTGACGAAGATGCTGATCGGCATGGTCCCGTCGGAATCCCTCGCGACACCCGGACTGGCCGCCGAATCGCCGTTGAACACCGCGCCTGTCGGTACGGGTCCGTACACACTCGTCGATCTCTCACCGGATCGAGCGGTCTTCGAGGCGAACGAGAACTACTGGGACGGTGCACCGGAGATCAAGAAGCTCACTCTCCTCTACGTTCCGGACGACAACACCCGCGCCCAACGTATGGTATCCGGCGAGATCGACGGAACCAATCTCCCTCCACTGCTTGCCAATACGTTCTCAGGCAAAGACAACATGTCGGTGACTGCCCATCAGTCAGCGGACTGGCGCGGTCTCTCACTTCCGACGAACAATCCCGTGGCAGGCGACAAAGCCGTACGGATGGCGCTCAACCTCGCCGCCGATCGCCAGTCGATGATCGACAACGTCCTGGGCGGACACGGCCGCGTCGCCGCCACTCCGATCCCCGAGGTCTACGGCGATTCGTACAACCCGAACGCAACCTTCGCCTACGACCCGGCCGAGGCCGAGCGAATTCTCACCGAAGCGGGCTGGATCGAAGGTGCCGACGGAATCCGTTCGAAAGACGGTCAGCGGGCGCAGTTCACGATCATGTACAACTCCGTCGACACCGTTCGACGTGATCTCGCTCAGGCATTTGCCTCCGATGCTCTCGCTGTCGGCATCGAAGTGGATCTCGAAGCGCTCTCCTGGGACCGCATAGACCCTCGAATCAACCAGGATTCGACGCTTCTCGGTGGTGGAGACGAACCTTTCGATCCAGACACGCAGGCGTACGACGCGCTGAACTCGAAGTACATAGCGCCCGGGGTCGG
The DNA here is from genome assembly GCF_029269915.1 of Rhodococcus sp. C3V. NCBI lineage: Bacteria > Bacillati > Actinomycetota > Actinomycetes > Mycobacteriales > Nocardiaceae > Rhodococcus > Rhodococcus sp. C3V. Next base: position 495,198 of record NZ_JARJBE010000003.1, on the reverse strand, counting down.
CAGCATCTACGACAACGCCAGCGACTACTCCAATCCAGCAGTCGACGCAGGCTTGGAAGTAGGACGCCGCAGCCTGGATCAGGCAACGCGTGACGCCGCGTATCGCGACGTGCAGCAGGCGTACGTCGAGGATCCCGGATTTGTCATCCTCGTATTCCTCGACCATACGTACGTTTCGAAGGATTCCGACTGGCAGATGTCCGGACCTGTACTCGAGCCACACTCACACGGTGTGACCTGGGGCCCGTGGTGGTCACTGCAGACGTGGGCCAGAGGGCAATGACAGCGGTCGACGTTCGGGTAGACGCGCGGCAATCGCTCGACCACCGTGGCAACTCCCGCCGAAAGGCCATCCTCACGATGGTCGGTCGGCGGGCGTTGTTCATCGTGCCGGTGATCGCCGTGGTGTCCGCGGGACTCTTTGCCGCCGCCGCGATCTCACCGTTCGATCCACTTGTCGGCTACCTGGGCACGCGATACATGACGACCAGCGACGCGGACAAAGCGTTGATCGCCGATCAGATGGGTTTCGACAACCCCTGGTACAGCACGTACTGGAATTGGCTCCAGGGCGTGTTCACCGGTGATCTCGGGATCTCCAGATCGTTCAATCAGCCTGTTTCCCAAGTTATCTCCGAGCGTCTGCCATGGACCCTGCTGCTGGTCGGTATCTCACTCCTCATCGCGATTCTCGCCTCGCTGACACTCGGTGTTCTCGCCGGAATCCGCAGTGGAGGATTCTTGGACAAGACCGTGTCCGGGCTGAGCGTCGTGGTCCAAGGACTTCCGCCGTTTGTCTTGTCGCTGGGTGCCATCGCGCTCTTCGCGTTGACTCTCGGCTGGCTCCCGGTCGCCGGGTTGACCGACGGGGGTGCCGATCCCACACCGGGACAGGTGATCCGGCACTTGGTCCTACCGGTGACGGTCCTCTCCATCTCGCAGATGCCGTGGCTCCTACTCGCGGTCCGAGAATCCGTCGTGGGTTCGAAAAGTGAGGGATTTGTCGCGGGCGCCGTAGCACGCGGAATCCCGACGCCGACCATCACGAAACGCCACATACTGCCGACCTCACTGGCGCCTTTCGTGAACATCGTCGGCGTGCGACTGCCCGAGCTGATAGTCGGGGCAGTGCTGGTGGAAGAGGTCTTCAGTTGGCCAGGGATCGCCGGCGCCATCGTCTCGTCAGCCCGTGACCTCGACATGGCACTGCTCGCGTTCCTCACCGTCGGTACGACATTGACGGTCATGCTCGGCTCACTGCTTGCCGACGTCCTCGTTGCAGTACTCGACCCGAGAGTGAGTACCGATGGCTGAACGACGCTTCAAGATCGCCCTCGGCGTGCTGATCCTCGTGGCGCTGTACGCGGCGTTGGTCCCATGGTTGGCCGACGTCGACGACCGAGTCACAGACTTCTCGGCGGCTCGCCTGGCTCCGTCGTTCGATCACCCGTTCGGAACTGACTCGGCGGGCCGAGATCTATTCGTGCGCATAGCTGCAGGCATCAGAACCTCACTTCTGATCGCACTCGCCTGCGCGCTGCTCGCCACGGTGATCGGCGTCGCCGTCGGCACTACGGCCGGACTGGTCGGTGGCTGGGTGGACAGGTTCGTCATGCGCGGCACCGATGCCGTCAACGCACTCCCCCACCTGTTGCTCGGCATCGTCATCGTCGCGATGTTCCGTGGAAGCATTGCCGCCATCGTGCTTTCGATCGCACTGACCCACTGGACCCAAGTGGCCCGGATCATCCGCTCCGAGATCTTGAGTCTGCGCGAGCGTCCCTACATCGACGCCGCCATTCTCGCGGGAGCAAGTCGACGTCACGTGATCATGCGCCACCTCGTGCCGGCGACGGCGCCGCAGGCTTTGATCGCAGTCGTTCTCCTGCTGCCCCACGCCGTCTGGCACGAATCGACGTTGTCCTTCCTGGGATTCGGCCTTCCCCCGCACAAGCCCAGTCTCGGGACGCTTCTCGAAGAGGCACGCAGTTCTCTACTCCTCGGCGGTTGGTGGACGCTGGCATTCCCCGCCGCAGTTCTCGTGATCGCCACCGTCGCAGTTGCCGTCGCCGGTTCGGCCCTGCGGTCGATGCTCACACCACCTCGACCTTCGGAGTTGCGACTGTGAACCACGGCCTGCGCATCGAATCTCTCACCGTCAGGATCCCTCTACTCGGAGGATCGGTAGTTCACGCTGCGAGCGACATCGACCTCGACGTTCCAGCCGGCACGGTGACCGCACTTGTCGGGGAATCGGGGTGTGGCAAGTCGATCATCGCCACCTCGGTCATGAACATGTTGCCGCCGAATGCTTCTCGAACCGGAACGGTCACCGTCGGAACACCGGACCTCGAGATCGACGTCTTCTCCGGCACCGCGTTCCGTGGGCGGCACGTGGCTCTCGTTCCACAATCCGCCGCAACACATCTCACCCCCGTCCGGACTGCGCGATCGCAGCTACAGGAGACGATCGACGCACTCGGCAGCGATCACACTTGCGATGCCTTGGCACTTCGCGTCGGACTCGAACCGTCGGCCCTGGACTGCTACCCGCACGAACTGTCGGGCGGCATGGCGCAACGCGTGGCCATTGCCGGTGCGCTGGCCGGGAATCCGTCGGTGATCGTCGCAGACGAACCCACCGCCAACCTCGACCGCGAACTCACCGACCACGTCATGGGATTACTTCGAGAGTGCGCGGACGCCGGAGCGGCGGTCCTGCTCGTCACCCATGACCTGGCATCCCTTACCCGCAACGGTGTCGCGGATCGACTTGCGGTCATGTACGCATCACGCATCATGGAGACCGGTCCGGCCGCGCTGGTGTTCCAAGATCCGCTTCACGATTACACCCGAGACCTTCTCGGCGCCTTACCTTCCAGAGGTTTGACTCCCATGCCGGGATCGCCACCGCAACTCACCGATCTCCCCGAGGAGTGCGTCTATCACCTACGACGCCCGGAGTCGAAACAATCCGGTGGCCCGACCGAACTGGTCACATTGGGTGACCGCACGTACCGAACGCTGCGGAAGGTGGGCTGACATGAGTCTGCAAGCTCTGGGAATCACCAGCGGTTACCGTCGCAACCGGCCAGTTCTCGAGAACGTCTCGCTCGAGATTCCGTCGGGAAAGCTGATCGGCCTGACCGGGCCTTCGGGCACCGGAAAATCAACACTTGCAAGGATTCTCGCTTCGCTGGATGCACCGTGGTCAGGCGAAGTGCGGATCGACGGATCACCCGTTGTGGGTACCAAATTCTCGGTACCCGCGGCACTACGCGGCACGGTGTCCATGCTGTTTCAGTCACCTCGCGCATCGACCGACCCTCGGCAGACGCTCGCCTCGATCATCGGCCAACCCGGTGACATTGCCAGTAGGTCAATCGATGTGGCCGCGCTGGCAGCAGAAGTGGGCCTCACTCCCGATCTCTTGTCGCGCAGACCACACCAGGTGAGCGACGGCCAACTACAGCGCGCCTGCCTGGCGAGATCGCTGGCGCAACAACCGAAATACCTCATCTGTGACGAGGCGACGGCGATGCTCGACGCCGCCACGACGGCCGCGCTCATTCGGTTGATCGAGAGTCGCGCCGCCGAAACCGGCGTCGGTGTATTACTCATCAGCCATGATCGCGAATTACTCGGCGCCTGCTGCGACGTGGTCCACGACCTCGACGGTATCAGCGCTTAGCCCCTGCGAAATCGACCCTTGACCCGAACGTATGTTCGAGTATGATTTGGGCAGGGGATCGGGGGATTCAATGAGTGTCTTGTTGTCGGATGTGGTGTCTGGTTCTGCGGTGGGTTTGCGCGGACGCCTGTGGCAGTTGACTGCTGCGGAGTTGCGTGAGGCTGCTGTCGAGGCGAGTGCGGAGATTCTGCGCCTCGAGGCCGTGCGGGTGGCCGTGGTCGACGAGTTGTCGATGCGCCCGGATGATCAGGTGATCACGAGCCGCGGGGTGGGTGCGTGGTTGGCGGCCAACACGATGCTGCAGGTTCGGGACGGGAAAAAGATCGCCGCGTTAGGTTCAGCGTTGCGGCCGTTTCCGGCGGTGGCTGCTCGGTTCGATGACGGGGATTGCTCGTTCGATCATGCCGTGTTGATCGTGGCGTTCTGTGAGTCACCGCCGAAGGGGATGCCGGAGGAGGCACTCCCGCGCTGTATCGATTTGTTGTTGGCTGCTGCGTCGGGTGTGGAGGCGACGACGACGAAGGTGCGGAACGTGATCGCGACGTTGGAGCGGTTGTTCGAGTCCGATGAGATCCCGCCCGCCGAGGATGTCGATCTCAACGAGTTGCGGATCGCGTCGACCTTGAATGGTCGGGTGGTGGTGCGTGGTGATTTCGACGCCCTGACCGGTGAGATGTTGTTGTCGGCGTTGTCGAGTCTGACGATGCCGACTCCGGCACCGGACGGGACGCCGGATTCTCGGTCGGCGGCGAAGCGGACTGCGGATGGGTTCACCGAACTGATTCGCCGCTATCGCGATTGCGCCAAGACCGGTACCGATGGTGGTCAGCGTCCGCATGTAAACGTGCACATCAATGCTCGGGATCTGGCTGAGCATCGGGACTGCGCCGCCACACCAACTGATGGTGGTGGAGTGGCTGTGTCTGATCTTGATGTCGGGCACATGCCGTGGCTCGGACCGCTGTCCGTTTCGCAGACAAGGCTTCTCGGGTGTGATTGTTTCCTCTCGACCGTGCTGCTCGACGATCACGGCGCGCCCTTGGATGCGCAACCAGGAAAGAGGTTGGTCACCGCCGAACAACGGACTGCGTTGATTGCCCGCGACAGAGGCTGCGCGTTCCCGGGCTGCACATGCGTGCCCGCCTGGACCGATGCGCACCATATCCGGCACTGGGCGAACGGCGGCCCGACGGTGATGAACAACCTGGTCCTGCTGTGCCGTTCACACCACCGACTGATGCACCGGAAATCAGGGTTCGTCGGGAAATGGGAAATCCGCATCGGCGCCGACAACAAACCCTGGTTCATCCCGCCACCCTCGATCGACCCCGGGCAGCAACCCAGGCCGGCGAACACCACCTTCAAAACCTGAGGACGAACCTCAGGCATACAACGTCACGCCAGGTCCGCATCGGAGGAAGCACCTCCGATGCGGACCTGGCGTGCGTTCCTGTTGGTCAGCCTGCAACCGTCAAGTCGTAGAGGGTTACTCCGTCCACCGTTGTGGCGGTGAAGTTTTCGGTCACCCACGTCGAGATGGCGGTAGCGGTGCCTTCGGCGTTCATACCGCCACCCATCCCACCGCCGGCGATGAAGAAGTGAATCTTGCCCTCTGCCACGTACTGCTGGAACTGCGCGAGCGTCGGCGACGGATCGCTCCCGTTGAACCCTCCGATAGCCATGACCGGTGACTGCGTCGCAAGCTGATAACCCGATGCGCTGTTGGACCCGATTGCCGCGGCTACCCACGTGAACTGGTCGGAGTTCTCTTCGAGAGCGGACACAACAGCGGCTCCCGGCGTGCTGCCCTGCAGTAGACCACCGGCACCGCCTCCCATTGCGCCTCGCGTCCCGTCGGTGGTCGGCGTGGTACCGCCCGGAACTGTTGCACCACCGGGCATCTGACCCATTCCTACAGGGGGCGTGCCCGGCATTCCGGTCCCAGCCCCGTCAGTCCGACGGTTACCGCCATCAGCCGTGCCACCGAATCCACCGAAGCCTCCGCGGCCACCGCCGGGCCCGCCCATTCCACCTTCGACGCTCGGTCCGGCCGAAACTATGGAACCGGTATGCGGAGTGTTGATCGTGTCGATCGCGTATGCAGTCGGACCTGCCAGACCGGTGAAGATCGCTGCGAGAATCACTCCCACAGCCAATCGACCTCGCGTCACTGCCGGCATCAGCACTGCCACGGCGCTGACGATGCCGACCACCAGAATGGTCCAGCGAAGCCACGGTACGAACGAAGGCGAGCGTCCGAGCAGTACCCACGCCATCGCGACGGTTGCGGCCAAGGACACCGCCAGAATGATGCGAACCCAGAGGACGTCACGATGACGCCACGCCACTACCGATCCTGAACCGATCAGCGCGGCGATCGCCGGCGCCAGCGCAACGGTGTAGTAGGCGTGGAAGATTCCCGCCATGAAACTGAAGGTCAGTCCGGTCACCAACAGCCAGAGCCCCCAGACGATGAATGACGCACGCTGCGTGTCAGCGCGGGGTGCACTGCCTCGCAGCACGATTCCAGCCGCCAGAAGTATCAGTGCAGCAGGAATCAACCAGGCGATCTGTCCGCCCTGGGCCGATTCGAACAGTCGGGTAATGCCGGTACTCCCCCACATACCACCGCCGGCCCCACCACCTGGTGCCATACCTCCCCCGGCCATACCACCTGCGGCCTCGCCCATACCTGGGAAACCGCCCGCAGCAGCGCCGGCCGCGGCATCACCAGCACCGCGCATTCCGCCGCCGCCGACGCTTCCGGTCTCGTTGCCGCTCAAGCGCCCGAGCCCGTTGTAGCCGAGCGTCAGTTCGAGAATCGAATTGTTCTGTGAACCACCGATCCACGGACGCGAGTCGGCCGGCCACAGTTCGACGATTGCCAACCACCATCCGGCGGAGACGATCAGTCCGCCCAGTGCCGCGAACAGTTGGAGTACGCGCTTACCCAGTTTCGGCGGTCCGGCGATCAGATAGGTGAGCGCCAGCGGTGGAACTACCAACATGACCTGTAATTGCTTTGTCAGGAAACCGAATCCGCAGAAGATACCGACCAACACGAGCCAGCGGGTGCGGCCGTCCTGCACGGCGCGCATCATCGCCCACACCGCTGCGATCATCAGGAGCACCAGCAGAGCATCCGGGTTGTTGAACCGGAACATCAGCGCCGCTACGGGTGTGAGCGCAAGTACCAGGCCCGCGAGGAGGCCGGCGGCCGCACCGAAATACCGTCGAACCGTTCCCCACAACAGTGCAACCGATCCGACCCCGAGGAGTGCCTGCGGCACCAACATCGCCCAGGAATTGAGTCCGAAGATGCGAACCGACAGCGACATCAACCACAGGGACATGGGCGGCTTGTCGACGGTGATCGAGTTTGCAGCGTCCGAGGAGCCGAAGAAGAAAGCCTTCCACGACACCGAACCTGCCTGTACCGCAGCGGCATAGAACGAGTTGGCCCATCCGGACGCACCCAGGCCCCAGATGTAGGCGACTCCGGTGCCCACCAACAACACTCCCAGTGCCCACGGTTCCCAGCGCACCTGACGTTGCGGTTCCGGCGCTGGCAGCGGCGCGGCGAGTGTCTCTGCAATGGCGGTCATCGATTGGCTCCTACGGATTGTGCGGTGCGAAACACCCAGCGCAGTGCGATGAATCGACTGACTGTGGCAACAAGATTGGCGATGACGAGTACGGCAAGCTCCACGTGCTTGGAAGCATCGGGCGCCATGACGTCGAGCACGAACAACGATCCGCTGGTGAGCAGTAGACCGAACCCGAACACGAGCAGGCCCTGCATCTGGTGACGAGCGGATCCTTCCGACCCTCGGATCCCGAAGGTGAAGGCCCGGTTGGCGGCGGTGTTGAATACCGCGGTCACCAGCAATGCGACGGCGTTGGCCCACTGCGCACCCATGATCGAGTGCAGAGCGAGGTAGAGCAGCGCGTACGCGAGCGTCGAAATGACTCCCACCACGGCAAAGCGTGAGAGCTGCCCGACCATTCCTCGTGGAACTCCGGGAACCAACGGTTCACGTCCGAAACTTGCCCTGAGCTCGGCCAATGGAAGGGAACCGGTAGACAGTGCTCGCCCGACACGGACCACACCTTTGAGGTCGGCAACTGCCGTGGCAATGATGTCCACCCGACTGTCCGGGTCGTCCACCCAGTCGACAGGGACCTCGTGAATCCGCATGCCCGCTCGCTCGGCCAGCACCAGCAATTCGGTATCGAAGAACCACCCGGTGTCCTCCACCAGCGGAAGTAGTTGGCGTGCAACATCGACGCGCATGGCTTTGAATCCGCACTGGGCGTCGGAGAAGCGAGCATGCAGTGCGCTTCGGAGGATGAGGTTGTAGCTACGTGAGATGAACTCACGCTTGGGGCCGCGCACCACGCGGGACGATCGTGCCAGCCGGGAACCGATGGCGATGTCCGAGTGTCCGGAGAGCAACGGAGCAATCAACGGCATCAGGGCGTTGAGGTCGGTCGAGAGGTCGACGTCCATGTACGCGACCACGTCGGCATCGGAGTCGCTCCATACCTGCCGCAGTGCTCGACCACGACCCTTCGCATCCAGGTGGACGACCCGGACGTCGTCGAATTCTTCGGCGAGGGAACGGGCGAGTGCCAACGTGCCGTCGACACTGGCGTTGTCCGCGATGGTAATTCGTGCAGAGAATGGCACCTGCGTGCGTAAATGCCGGCGCAGGCGCCGCACGCACGCCTCGAGGCCTGCCTCTTCGTTGTATACCGGGACGACCACGTCCAGCACTACAGTCGTCGCGGAGACCTCCTCTGCGTCCGTGCTGCCCGCGGTCTGCATGGCTTCTGTCGTCATGCGTCCTAGATTTGTCGGGCCGGCTCCGACGAACCTGCGTCCAGCCTGGGAGTTTCCTGGCAACCGGACGCGGGCTAATCTCGGGGTATGCCTTCAGTCTTCAGTGCCATCATCAACGGGGATCTACCAGGACGTTTCGTGTGGGAGGACGAGGACGTCGTCGCGTTCTTGACCATCGCGCCGGTAACGCAGGGCCACGTGCTTGTGGTTCCGCGAGCCGAGGTCGATCAGTGGCAGGACGTGGATCCTGAACTCTTTGCCAAGGTCACCGCTGTTGCCCGCAACCTCGGCCAAGCCGTGCGGAAGGCGTTCGACGCGCCTCGGTCGGGTCTCCTCATCGCAGGTCTGGAAGTTCCGCATCTTCACGTTCATGTTTTCCCCGCATACGACATGGGGAACTTCGACATCAGTGGCGCCGACACCTCGCCGTCACCCGAATCTCTCGACGAGGCACAGACCAAGCTCAAGTCGGCGCTACGCGACCTCGGCTTCGAGGCAACTGTCTCGACTCGTTGATCGCATACCTTCGACCGAATTTCGCTGGCCGATAACTGGACTCCCCGCCGCAGCCTCCAACGGAGGTTGCGGCGGTCGCATTTGTCGCTCCTACCGACCGTGACCTGCGATTGCACACCGAACAGTCCGTTTCGCGCTGTCGCGCGAGCACGAGATTCGCTGCTACCGTGGGTCGCTGGTCCGGGACCTAGGGCCCTAAAACTGGTTCACGTGTTAACAGTCGGAGGACAAGGGAGCAATGCAGGAACGTGCCAAGATCAGTCGCCGACAGATTCTTCAAGGTGCTGCTGATCGGTTCGAAGTCACGGGGTACGGCAGCACGAGCATGAATGACATCGTGTCCGCGGCGCAGATGACCAAGGGCGCGGTCTATTTTCACTTCTCGTCCAAAGACGAACTGGCTCAGGCGGTGATCGAAGAACAGCACCAGATCTCGATCAGTGCCTTCACCGCAGTTGCAGCCACAGGCGCACCGGCACTGGAACAGCTCGTCATGGTGTGCCACGAGATGGGCCGCCAACTCGTCGCAGAGCCTATTGTTCGTGCGGGAATCCGACTTACCCTCGAGTTGGCCTCTGCCGACGGTTCGCAAGGCCCGTACGTCGCGTGGATCCGCGAGCTTCGAAAACTGGCCGAGGCCGCGAAGCTCGAAGGCGACATCCGCGACGATGTGGAGCCGGAATCGGTGGGTCGCGTGGTGATCTCGGCATTCACCGGCGTTCAACTGGTTTCGAACGTGCTCACCAGACGAAGCGATTTGAACGACCGTATCGACGAATTGTTCACCCTCCTGTTGGCAGGCGTGGTCTCCGACAAGCGACGCAGCGCCGTCGCCGAACTGGTCGGATGTCGCCTCGAAACTTATGCGTCCTGATCCGGAGAACACCCCGACGCCCGGATGATTCGGCGCAACAGCACCGAACCGTGCGCCAACCTTCGTCGATTCGTACAAGACCCCCCGTCGTCGACTCACTATCGTCAGATCCACGAATAACCCAGATACATGGATACCGACGAAAGGGCTTCTCGAATGACCGAAACCGCCACGTACGTTGAGAGCGCACAGCAGGAGATCGCTGCTGTACTCGCCGAAGCGAAGACCGATGCCTACGTCCACGCACGCGACATCGATTCCGGCGAAGAGTTCGGCTACGGCGCGGACGAAGGTGTCATCCTCGCCTCCGTTTTCAAGATTCCTGTTGTGCTTCAGTACGCCCGTGAAGTAGCGGCAGGCACCCTTGATCCGACCGAGCACGCCACGGTGACCGCCGAGTTCCGCTCCGGCGGCATCGGTATCGGCGGCTGCGCCGACGACGTGACTGCAAGCTGGCGAGACCTCGCTCTGCTCATGATGAGCTTCAGCGACAACGCCGCCACGGATTTCTTGTACGAGCGTCTCGGACTCGACAACATCGTCGCAACGCTGCGCGGGCTCGGTTTGGAGAAGACCAACTTGGTCCGTGACTGCCGAGGCCTCTTCAAGACGGTCTACGACGACCTCGGCGTCGACAAGGGCACCTTGCTGGAAATGCCCCCCATCGAAATTCTTCGGACAATTTCCGTCATGGATCCCGCCCGCTCCAATTCCAGTACTCCTCGTGAGATCACAATGTTGCTGGCTGCAATCTGGAGGGATGAAGCCGGCCCCGCATCGGCTTGTGAAGAGGTCCGAACCATCATGAGCAAGCAGGTCTGGCCGCACCGCCTTTCGTCCGGTTTCCCCGACGAGGTCACTGTCGCCGCCAAGACCGGAACGCTGGGACTGGTACGAAACGAAGCCGGCGTCGTGGCGTACCCGGACGGCAAGCGTTACGCCGTCGGTGTCTTCACCAAGTCCCACGAGCTCACCCACCGCGCCCCGAAGATCGACGCCTCCATCGGAACCGTCGGCCGCATCGCTGTCGAAGCACTTCGCAACAACAGCTGATCCGAACCCACTGACAAAGAATGCGGGTCGCGCTGAGAAATCAGTGCGACCCGCATTTTTCGGCTTTCGAGCTAGCGTGGACCGCGCAGACGAAGATGCACCATCAACCGGAAGCGGACGTTGGGGTCGTCGAGATCCAACGCGGCCATACCCTTCAACTTGCTGAGACGATACCGAAAGGTGTTGGGGTGCACGTGCAATGACGCCGCGGCGTCACCGACATCACCGAACGCGTTGAGCCACGCATCGAGAGTGTCCACGAACGAGGTCGCATGAGCGGCGTCGTGGCTGGCGATCGCCTCGATCGGTCCGAGGTCCGAGAACCCTTCGGCTGCAGCTTCCGACGCGATCTCCAACAGGATGGCATCGACGTGGACGCTACTGAAGGTGGCGACGCTGCCCGACGCTCGTCCCGCCAACAACACTTCGAGGGCATGTTCGGCGTCGCGCTTCGATCGGCTCAGCTGCGCCGGTCTGGTCACGACCCGGCCGATCCCGATGATCGTGTCGCCGGACGCTCCGGTGCGGTCCAGGAAGTCCGAGGCCACACGGAACGCCTGCAACTCGGCTTCGGCCGGGGAATGCCCTCGCACAGACAGCACCGCGTAGCCGGTTCCGTTGACCAAGGCTGCCGCCGACTGCGAGTGGACGGCGCCGAGGTGCATGGCCAGAGCGTCGGTCAGTCGCACCACGTGGGCGGCATCGTCCGGCTTCGACGATCCTTCGAAAGACCTACGACCCAAAGCCATCACGAGTGCGGGACCGGTCCCGAGACCGAGGCGATTCATCGCGTCGACCGCACCTGACCCACCGTCGAGAAGGGTTGCGATCAGGTCTGCGCGCAGTCGGCGCTCGGCGTCGGCACCGCCGCGCAACCGCAACATCTGCAGCGCGATCAACCCGGCAGAATCGCGCAGAGCACGCATCCGGTCGTCGGACATCGGCTCACCGGTTGCCACCCACATGGAGCCGAGGAACTCGTCGCCGGCTCTGATGGACACGGCGATACGACCCATTTTGGTACCGAGGGTCTCGGCCGAGACCCACACCGGATCGTCGCTGCGATAGAGCCGGTCGAAGACCCCGGCCTCTTCGAGCACTCGAATGTACTGGTCAGGAACTTGCCGCTCCAGAACGGTCGCGATACGTGGACCGTCTCCTTCTTCCTGGCGGCCGGAGAAGGCGATGACCCGTGAGCTGCGGTCCTCGATCGTGATCGGCGCATCGAGAAGTGCGCTGACAGCGTTGGCGAAGGCGAACAGATCGCCGGCCGGGCCGCCTCCGCGTGAGTGGATGTGCCCGACTTCGTTTCGGGCCGAGAGCACCGAATGAAGCAGGCTTGTCAGCTGAACCCACGAGACTCCTCGCGCCAAGGCCAACAGCACGACGCCCGAGGCGATGACGGATTCGCGGTCCGCATCGCTGACCTCGGCGGTCACTCGCGCGACCACCACGCGTACTCCGCGCTCGGCCAGGCCGGCCACGGACTCCGCGATACGTTCGCCTCCGGTGACGCCGACGAGCAGCACCATGGAGTCCGGTGTCGAGGGTGAGTCGTCGTCGGGGTCGTGAATGACCACCGAGGCGATCTCCTGGACCGCCTCCGGGTCGCCGACAACCGGATTCAGCACCGTAGTTCCCACGTCTTCGAGAAGCCGCACCAAACTGATGCGAGGTCGTACGGTGCCCACGTCTATCACTCCTTCGTCCGGTGAACGAAGTGTGTCATAGTGATTCGTCAAAGCCGATCCATGCCGATCCATTCGACCGACGTGGTAATTGCTTCGAGCAGGTCGGGGATCGGTTCGACGCCGATACCCGGTCCTTCCGGAACCTTCACGTAACCGTTGTCGAGTACGAACGGCTCGGTGATGTCTTCGGCGAAGTACCGGTCGGAAGCCGATGTATCGCCTGGTAGGGCAAATCCGGGGAGCGCGGCAAGCGCGACGTTGGCGGCCCTGCCGATTCCGGTCTCGAGCATTCCGCCGCACCACACGGCAATTCCGTTGGCCTTGCAGACGTCGTGGATACGACGCGATTCCAGATAACCGCCCACACGTCCCGGTTTGATGTTCACCACGCTGCACGCACCGATTGCCAGCGCGTCGGCGGTGACCTTCGCGGAGGTGATCGACTCGTCGAGGCAGACCGGCGTCCGCATCATCTCGGCCAGCCTGGCGTGGCCACGCAGTTCCTCTTCGGGAAGCGGCTGCTCGATCAGCAGGAGGTCGAAGTCGTCGAGCCGCTGGAGATGGCGGGCGTCAGCCAGGGTGTACGCGGTGTTCGCGTCGACCTGGAGGAGTACGTCGTCGCCGAACCTCTCGCGGACTGCGCGAACCGGCTCGATGTCCCAGCCCGGTTCGATCTTCAGTTTGATGCGCAGGTATCCGGCATCGAGGAACCCGCCTACCTCCTCTAGCAGCTCATCGATCGAATTCTTGATACCCACCGAGACACCCGCGGGTACGCGATCGACTACTGCACCCAGGTACGAAGACATGCTCGTCCCGGCAGCCCGTAACTCGGCGTCGAGAAATGCGGTTTCCAATGCCGCTTTGGCCATGGGGTGCCCGGCGAACTGTTCCATCGTCGCGCTCAGTGCGTGCACGTCGGGATCGGTGAGTTCACCCAGAGACGGAATCAGGAACTTACGAAGGACTTCGGCGGCGCCGTCCGTGTATTCGGAGCAGTAGCGAGGCTCGGACATCGCCACGCACTCGCCCCAGCCCTCCGACTCCGAGGTGACGACCTTGACGAACAACACGTCCTTGGTGGTCTCGGTGCCGAACGAGGTACGGAACGGCGCTTTCAACGGCATTGCCGCCCGGCGTAATTCAACTCCTTCGATCTTCACGATGTAACCTCCGCTGTTGTCCTGCCTGCCTGTGTTCCCGGCGCACGGTCCAGCACGTACTTTCCGGTTCTGGTAACTGCGAGAACCACTCCGTTCTCGGCGAGCACACCACCGAGAGTCTCGCGGACTGCCAGGCGCCAGTCGTTCGCTGCCGTCGGGTCCGACTTACGCAGTGTGTACACGTCATTCGGTGTAGCCACCGTGACGAATCGATTCTTGGTCGACTTCAACACGGGCAGGCCGGCTTCGGAGACGGACAGCAGTTCGCTCGCCCCCAAGGACTCGGGAGTCGGGACTTCTCCCGAACCGGCGACGACGTCGGCAACCTTGCTACTACCGATTTCCCAGTCGATCAACAACCGGTCGCTGTCTGCGCCGCCGTTGAGGCTGTCGTTCATCGGCGCGTAGAAACGCGGCAGATACTGGATCGGGAACGCACCGAGTTTCGAGACGTTGAAGTAGGCATTGCGTGCGACGAGCGGGTCGAAAGTCCACCGCACGTGGAGAATTCCCCGTTCCAGTGCCCACGCACGCTGGAACAGTTTCAACGCGAGGCCGATGTGCCCGTTCTGCACGTTCGGGAGGATCCCCGTGATGTGCGAATGCAACGAACGGTGTTGCGGTTCCTCGAAGAATGCAACCGAGCCGCCGATCAGATCCCCGCCACGAAACGCGCCGGCGACGTAGTTACCGGAGTGTGCGAGCGCCTTCATCATGTCCCGATGGACGGGAGGGTTACCGCTCTCCGGCTGCCATACCTTCTCGAACAGACCGAATACCTGTTCCAACTCGGCATGCCCGGTGACGGTTTCGATAGTCACACATGCAAGCAGAGCGGCCTGCTCGGCCTGGCTGATTGCCTGCCGCATCCGTGAAGGCGATACACCTCCGAATGGTTGAACGGTCTTGCGTTGGACATTGTTCGGCGACGTCATCGTCACAGTCCTCCCTCCAGGATTCGAGTCACCAGACCGGCCAACAAGGTGGCGCGCGGGATCATCTGATCTATCTCTACGTGTTCTGTCGCTGCGTGGGCACCACCGCCGACGGCACCGAGGCCGTCCAACGTGGGAGTTCCGACTGCAGCGGTGAAATTTCCGTCCGACGCACCGCCGACTGCGCAGTCGCGAAGCATTCCCAACCCGCTCTCACTGCTGACCTGGTGAGCGAGAAAGTACAGCTTCTCCGAAGACGCTGATTCCAGTGGCCCACGGTTGGGTCCTCCGGATACCGAAATTCGGCTTTCGGCCAGCGCCGGTGTCAGTGCACGGATCGAACGGTCGATGCGTTCCTGTTCCTTCGCGGACCACATTCGAACGTCACACCACAGTTGCGCTTGCGCTGCAACGGTATTGGTGGTCGTGCCGCCACTGATCACGGACGGAACCACCGACGTTCCCGCCGCCGGGTCCGCGAGCTCCACCACGGCCTGAATCTGGTGTGCGAGCTCCACTACAGCGTTCACACCTCGTTCCGGTTCCAGTCCGGCGTGTGCAGCGCGTCCCTCGATGTCGACGCAGTACAGCGACATACCCTTGCGCGCGGTCTTCACTGCGCCGTCGGCTGCGGCTTCGAGGACCAGCACCGCGTCGACCTGACGTGCTTGCTCCTCGATCAGTGCGCGCGAGGTCGGGGAGCCGATTTCCTCGTCGGAATTGAGGAGCACGACCACCCCGTCGAGCGACGGAAGCGATGCGAGCGCGTGGAAGAGCTGGACGATGCCGGCCTTCATGTCGAAGACTCCGGGTCCGGTGGCGATGTTGTCGGTGACAGACCAGGGCAACTCCGCGAGCGTTCCGAGCGGCCAGACGGTGTCGAAATGGCCCAGGAGCATCACCTTCGGCTCCGCGCCGAACGACCAACGCAAGTGCTGGCGCCCGTCGATGCGGATACGTTCGGGGGTGCTTCCGAGGTGGCGTTCGCCGATTTCGGCCACCACGTCCGCACATGCATCGACTGCGCCGAGATCGGAACTGGGCGACTCGGCGGTTACCAACGCCGCCAGGTCTGCCACCATTGATTTCTTGTCCACTCCGACGCTCTCCTGTCACCGACTTGCAACTTCGCAGTCAAGCTTGGTCGAAGCGACCCTGTCGGATCTTGTCCAAGACTCCTGTCCTTCGGGCTCGGATTCGTCGTGTGTCACGAACAGCTGGGTGTCATCAAGCAGGTGTGTCAGGTACCGATCTCTGTTCGGGCGGCAAACAGCTCGGGAAAGAAGCTCAACTCCAGCGCACGTTGCAGGAAGCCGGCACCACCACTCGAACCGCCGGTCCCCTTCTTCATGCCGATCACCCGCAGCACGGTCCGAAGGTGCCGGAACCGCCACAGCTGAAAGCTCTCCTCGAGGTCGACCAACTCCTCGAACGCCTCGTACGCCGTCCAGTGCTGTTCGACGTTCTCGTAGATTGCTTTGACCAGCGGAATCAGTTCGTCGTTTCGCACGTAGGGCGCGCTGACGTCTCGTTCGAGAGCCGACGCCGGAACGTCGTACCCCTGCCTGGACAGGTACCGCCAGAACTCGTCGTACAGTGTCGGCTCCCCGAGCAGGGTCTCCAACAATCGATGGGCGGACGGATCCGATTCGAACACCTTCAGCATGCCCGCGTTCTTGTTTCCGAGCACGAATTCCACGGCGCGGTACTGGTACGACTGGAACCCCGATGAGTTGCCGAGAACGCCCCTGAACTCCGCATACTCCGCCGGCGTCAGTGTCGCCAACACCGACCACTGCTCGGTCAAGGTGGCCTGAATGTGTTTGACACGTGCGATCCGCTTGAACGCAACCCGAATGTCGTCGGCAGCGATCGCTGCTCTGGCCGCCCGAATCTCATGGAGAAACAGCTTGAGCCACAACTCGCTGGTCTGGTGCTGAATGATGAACAAGAGTTCGTCGTGGTGTTCCGGCTCGCTCACCGGGTGCTGCGAATCCAGGAGGGTATCGAGTCCGAGGTAGGCCCCGTAACTCATCTTCCCGGAAAAATCGGCGACGACGTCGTCTTCGATCTTTCGTGTGCCGTCCGTTGCCGACATCTTCGGTCTCCTTGTCAGAATTTCGCCGGGGTCTGCGGAACGATCATGGCCACCAATGCGGCAGCGCTCGTCGCTCCGACCAGGACTCCGAATGCAGCCATGTACGAGAACTGGTCCACCATCCATCCCATCACGAGCGGGGTGATGAAACCGGCGAACTGACCACAACCGTTGATCAAACCCATTCCGGAACCGAGGAATTCGGCCGGAAGTGCCCGCAACGGCATCGCGAAGATCGACATCGAACACAGACCGCTGATGCCTAGAGCCAACGTCTCGTAGAACGTGAACATCGCGACGGTGTCAGCGGTGGTCATCAGGAACAAAAGGACTGCCGACGTGGCCATACACGGAACCAGAAGGATCCTGGCCCGGTCGTGGAAGTACTTGTCCACCAACCGCCCGCCCACAATCGTGGCCAGCGCCGTGACGATGAAGGGGATTGCGGCAAAGATTCCCGTGTCGATCAGCGAGAGTCCCTTGTCGTTGAGCAGATAACTCGGCACCCAGGTCATCAGCCCGTACGCGGACATGTTGGCCAGGCAGAACAGAATCGCGAACTTCCACACCGACGCGGACTTGAACACCGCGGCGCGAGAGTGCTCGCTCGCCAGAGGTTGCAAGGCTGCCTCGGGATCTTCCGAGATTTCCGTGTCCAGCGGTGCGGGCAGCACCAACCACACCACCGTGCCGATCACTGCGCCGACGATCGCCACCAGCCAGAACGCGTCACGCCACCCCACGGCCATGAGGACCGGCGCGATGATCAGCGGTGCGATGCCGGGGCCGAGGTTGTTGGCGCCGAGCATGAAACCCATCGCGGTCGCCCTGGTTTTCGGACGCGTCCGCTCAGCCAAAGCCTTGAACGACGCCGCTGGAAAGAGCCCCTGGCTGATGCCGAACATCGCACGCATGACCATCAGCGAGACGAGACCCCACGCGAACCCTGTCAACGCTGTGAACACCGACCACAGGATCAAAGCAACGATCAACAGGGGCCTGGGTCCGAAGCGGTCGGCCAACATTCCGCCGGGGACCTGCCCGAGCATGTAGAACATCGCGAATACCGAGACCACGCCACCCAACTGCGTACTGCTGAGCGAGAATTCGTCGCCGATCATCGGAAGCGCAAGCCCGATCATGACGCGATCCACCATGTCGATCAACCAGATGGTACTGAGCAGCCCCACCGTAACGGTGGTCGTACGACGAATCGACTTGTTGTCCATCATTTTTCGAACCGAACCGTCGCTCGCCCGCGACGGCGCTTCCACTGTGACGCGTTCCACCTTCATCAAGCCTCCCGAATTGTCTTGTGCCGCATGGACTGAAACATTGAAAAGACTGATGAAGTGTGACAGCGAACACGTCTACCGCATTGGTCCGTTTCACCAATAGCCGAAGCAACGTCTGGTCGGTCGGAACATGTTCTGCCCCAAGAGATGACAAATGCCGCCGGCGCACACGGCGTCGACGGCATTTCGCGATGGAGTCGCTACTTCATCACGTGCGATTGGCGACTGCCACGATCGTCGAGACGCCTGCGGCTGCAAGCCGGGCATTGACAGTGATCAGACCGAGAATGTCGTCGACGCTGCCGAGTGTGTGCGAAATCGTACGATCCGAAATCCGTCGCGAGCCGGGAACAGCCTCGGCGAGTTCAGCTCCCGTGGTGGTGGGGTGAACGATCTCGAGGGTCCATTCGTCACGCAGCTCGACCGGCTTCAGTGTGTCGGCCTTACGCACTGCGCGCTCGGCTCCTGCTCGGATCTGCTCGCACGCCAGCGACGGCGGCAGCGAATTGGTTGCCGACCATCCATGTGCGTTCTTGACCTCGACGGTCTCGGTTGTCGGCGAGGCCGCGTCGACCAAGCCGCAGATGATGTCGTCACCCGTCACCAGGCCGACGGGAACGCCCTGGGTGGCAGCGTAGAGGGTGTTGACGTCGGTCTCCGAGACGGACTTGCCGTCGAGGCGGACGTCGGCGAACAAGCTCGAGAACGTGTGCGCCAGGACGCCGGGCCCACCGGCTGGTGCGTGATAGCCGACAAACAGAGCGACGTCGTGATCGGACGTCAGTCCCTCCGCCATGCACTGCATCTTCGGTGTTCCGAAGATCAGACGCGCCCGTGGATCCAGGTCGGCGTGAAGCAGATTGTCCATCGTTCCGTGGCTGTCGTTGACCAGGACGCTCGTCGCACCGGCGTCGAACGCACCGGCGATCGCGGCATTGGTCTCGGCGGTCATGAGCATCTGCGCACGGTGGTAGCCGCCACCGCCGCGGATCGTCTGATCGAGCGTCGCGATACCCGCGATACCCTCCATGTCCACCGAAATATAGACGTGCATTCCTGTCCTCCATCGATCTCAATCGGCTGAATTGATAACTTCGCTTTCACCTTCACACTCGAGCGCATCCGTTTCTTGTCCGCTCGAACGGTGAGTCGGCCTCCATTTGGGACGTTCACACCAGAATCCGATACCCGAGCCGTGAAACCATCGGGACATTCGCCGGGCCAGGCGGTTCGACCAACGACAGGAGTGCAGCGCTGATGCAGGTCCACGACATCGTGTTCACCGGCGGCCGTGTCGTCGATCCCGCATCGGGGACCGACGAGGTTCGGGGCATCGCGATCACCGACGGCAAGGTCTCGGCGTGGGGTCGCGACGCGATCGAAGCCCGGCAGACGATCGACGTGACCGGTCAGGTCATCTGCCCCGGATTCATCGACCTGCACAGCCACGGACAGGAAATCGCCGAGCAGCGACTTCAGGCATTGGACGGAGTCACGACGGCCCTCGAACTGGAAGCCGGCGTCATTCCTGTTGCAAAGGCATATGCCCGGGCCGGCGCCGAGGGCCGCCCGATCAACTACGGCTACGCGACGTCGTGGGCGCACGCCCGAATGATCGAACTCTCAGGGGCCGATCCCGACGGCGACATCAGAACGCTCCTGCACCATCTCGGTTCCCCGAGCTGGCAGGGCGAGCCCACCGCCTCTCAGCGCGCCCACATTCTCGAACTCCTCGAAAACGATCTGGCCGCAGGCGCTCTCGGCATCGGCGTGGTGGTCGGGTACGCGCCGAAATCCGATCCGGTGGAGTACCTACAGGTGGCGGATCTCGCGGCGCGAGCCGGTGTTCCCACCTATACCCATGCGCGCCCTCTCATCTCGGCCGATCCGTCGAGCCCGGTGGATGGTGCCGTCGAAATCGCCCGTGCAGCAGCCGAAACCGGCGCACACATGCACTACTGCCACGTCAACAGCACCTCGGGAATGCACGTCGACCACGCGCTGTCGGTGGTGGCACAGGTTCAGGCAGCCGGATCGCGCGTCACGACGGAGGCGTATCCGTACGGTTCCGGGTCGACGGCCGTCGGAGCTGCGTTTCTCGATCCCGACAAGCTGCACCTGATGAATCTGACACCACGGTCGCTGACATTCGTACCCACCGGTGAACGTATCGCGGACCGCAAGCAGCTGGAACATCTTCGGGCCACCGACCCCGGTGGGTTGGTGCTGGTGGAGTTCCTCGACGAGAACGACACCGTGCAGCGCGAATTCCTCGAACGGGCGATGACTTTCGATCGCGCCGCCATCGCGAGCGACGCGATGCCACTGACCTGGCCCGGCCGTTCGCCTGCCGACGCATTGCAGTGGCCACTGCCGGAGAAGGCACTCGGCCACCCCCGCGGCGCCGGCACCTATGCACGTGCGATTCGTACGCTGTACCGCGAGCGTCGACTGCTGTCGCTGTCGGAGATAATCGCGCGCTGCTCGTTGATCCCTGCGCAGATTCTGGAGGAGTCGGTTCCCTCGATGGCGACGAAAGGTCGGATCAGCCCCGGTAGCGACGCGGACATCCTCGTTTTCGACCCCGAGCGAATCACCGACAACGCCACGTACATCGACGGCACCCGCCCCTCCACCGGTATCAGCCGCGTGCTGGTCGGCGGAGTACCCGTCGTCGAAGACGGTGTCGTGGTCCAGGACGCGTTGCCTGGTCGCCCGGTACGCCGCTCGTAGCCGGATCTCATCCTGACCTGCATAGTTCTGACAGAAAGTCACCACACATGAACACATCGTCTGCAATCAACGGCACAATCGATGCCATGACGGATTTCGCGAACCCCCCGATCGGTTGGCAGCACAAGGCCTTCGGCACCGACCTCGAAGGTCGCGACGGTTCCGACCTCGAGCCGCTGGGGATCTCGGCACTCGACGGCAACCTCCTGCTACCCGTGATGACACTCAACCGTGCAGCGATCGCGCACAATGTCGACCTCATGGCACAGTTCTGCTCCGACCACGATGTGGATCTGGCGCCTCACGCGAAGACCACGATGAGCCCCGAACTGGTTCGACGGCAACTCGACGCCGGGGCTTGGGCGATGACAGCCGCAACCGTTGCGCAGGCACGCATTCTGCGTGAGTTCGGTGTGGACACCATCATCATCGCCAGCCAGGTTCTCGATCCCGCCGGTATTCGGTGGATCTGCGACGCCCAGGCCACCGACCCCGATTTCTTCGTCACCACCCTCGTAGACTCGGTCGAGAGCGTCCGCCTGATGGAACAGTTGATCGCGAAAGTCTCACCGGCCAGCCGTATCCGGGTTCTCGTCGAACTCG
Organism: Rhodococcus sp. C3V; assembly: GCF_029269915.1. NCBI lineage: Bacteria > Bacillati > Actinomycetota > Actinomycetes > Mycobacteriales > Nocardiaceae > Rhodococcus > Rhodococcus sp. C3V. The sequence continues at coordinate 473,703 of NZ_JARJBE010000003.1, read as the reverse complement.
GCTACGACAGCGGACGCGCGGGCGCTCGCACTGTCGAGCAAGCACTCGACGTCGCACGCGCAGCATCGCAGGCACCTTCGTTGATTCTCACCGGAGTCGAGGGGTTCGAGGGCATGATGCCCGGAGCCTCGGTAGCAGCCCGCCGTATCTCCGTCGATTCGTATCTCAAATCCGCGCGGGTTTTCACGGAAATCTGTGTGGCCGAGAACCTCTTCGAGAACAATTCTCCGAAGGCTCCCCGGCCACTGGTCACTTTCGGCGGCAGCGCATTTCACGATCTCGTTGTGCGCGAACTGGCCGGACGGTGGGCACTCGACAACGGTGTACGCATCGTGCTGCGCAGCGGTTGCTATATCACCCATGATCACGGTCTCTATGCCGAAACTTCGCCGTGGGCTGACGGTCCGCGAACTCTGCAGGGAGCCGCAGAGGTCTGGGGCGTAGTGCTCTCCATACCTGAACCCGGACGGGTGATCCTGGGCTTCGGCCGCCGCGATGTCGGTTCCGACGCAGGCTTTCCCATAGTCCTGTGGCGCCGACGCGACGGATCCAACCGATCAGCGCGAGAGCTGACGATCACCGCACTCAACGACCAGCACGCGTACGTCGACATTCCGGCTGACTTCGACGTGAAGGTCGGCGATCTGCTCGGTTGCGGAATCTCGCATCCCTGCACCACATTCGACAAGTGGTCACTGATTCCCGAGGTCGATTCGGATTACCGCGTCGTCGGCACGGTGCACACCTACTTCTGAGGGGACCGGTTGCGGCAATCCGGCGTCAGTCGTCCTTCGGGTCACGCGGCAATTCGACGCGGAACGTCGTCCCCTGCCCGAGGGAGGTCTCGACGCTGACGGTTCCGTCGTGCGCTGCAACCAAAGCCGAAACGATGGACAGGCCGAGACCGGCGCCCCCGGTCTCACGGGTGCGAGAGGTGTCGGCGCGGTAGAAACGCTCGAAGATCCGCGCGGCATCCTCGTCACTCAAACCCTGACCGGTATCCGAAACCTCGACCACCGCGGAGTTCTCGGTCGTACCGACACGAACGGTGACCTGCGCATCCGGCGGCGTGTGTTTGATCGCGTTGCCCACCAGATTGGCAACTACCTGACGCAGTCTGGCCTCGTCACCATGCACTTCGGGCAGGCCTGGGCCGCCGGTCATCTGAAGTTCGACAGTTCGATCCGGTGCGATCGCTCGTGCCGCCTGTACCGAATCCGCCGCAACTGCAAGCAGATCCACAGGCTTGTTCTCGAGTGGACGCTGTTCGTCGAGTCTTGCCAGCATGAGCAGATCTTCTACCAGAAGTCCCATCCTCGACGCCTCGCCCTCGATCCGGTTCATCAGCGTTTCCGTATCAGTCATGGCGCCTTGGCGATACAACTCGGCGAACCCACGAATAGTCGTCAAGGGTGTGCGCAACTCGTGGCTCGCGTCGCCGACAAACCTACGCATCTTCTCCTCGGAACGCCGGGCCGATTCCTCCGAAGCCTCGGTCGCGGCAAATGCGTGCTGAATCTGCGCGAGCATTCCGTTGAGCGCCACGGACAGTCGACCGACCTCGGTGCGGTCATCGCGCTCCGGAACACGTCGATGAAGGTCGCCGGCGGCAATGGCAGCGGCAGTTTCCTCCACTTCGACAAGCGGACGGAGGCTCCGACGAACCACGAAATACGCTGCGCCGCCGAGGATCAGCAGGACAACCAGGCCGATGCCGAGTTGCAGGCCGACCAAGTCGTCGACGGTCTGCTCGTTATCCGTCAGTCGCACACCGATAGTCGTGGTCGTGCCGTCGCGGACCGTCGTGAGAACCCGCCAGTTCACGTCCGAACCGTCGCTCGATCCGACGGTGATCGGGCCGTTGGTGGAATCTTTCGACAGGTCGGGTTCGGTCGTCGTCGACTTGTCGTTCAGGATGATCACCCGTCCGTCCGGGGTCACGGTCCGAACGAAGAAGGGGCTGGGTGGGCGGGTGCCCGGGCCGACGTCACTGGGCGGCTGCAGGTCTCTGCTGTGCGGCTTTGCCCAACCGTCGACCGCTTCGTACAGCGTTTTGTCGGTTCGCTGGGTCAGTGAGTTCTCGAGAGCAGAAGTGACCGCTACACCCGACGCCAACAGACCCAGCGCGGCCAACACCAGCAAGGCCGCAACCAGGGTGAAGCGCAGCGGCAGTGAATGGAGACGGAAACGACCCCGCTTCGGAAGCTGATCGTTTTCCGCGGCGGCGATCATTGCCGCGGTTCACGCATCACGTAGCCGACCCCACGCAATGTGTGAATCAGCGGTGTCTCCCCCGTGTCCACCTTGCGCCGCAGGTAGGAAACGTAGGACTCGACAACTCCGACCTCTCCACCGAAGTCGTAATTCCAGACGTGGTCGAGAATCCGCGGTTTGCTGAGAACCGTCCCGGCGTTGACCATGAAGTATCGGAGCAGTGTGAACTCGGTGGGCGAGAGTGCAACCAACTCGCCCTTCTTCCAGACCTCGCGGGTGTCGTCGTCGAGTTCGATGTCGGCGAACTTCACCCGCGGCGACTGCTCCGGCGCGACACCGCGACCGGCGCGGCGCAGGATGACCCGCAACCGCGTCACGACTTCTTCGAGGCTGAACGGCTTGGTCACGTAGTCGTCCGCGCCGAGGGTCAGGCCGCTGATCTTGTCGTCGAGCGAATCCTTCGCCGTCAGAAACAGGACCGGCGCGTCCACGCCGTCGGCGCGCAGGCGTCGAAGCAGACCGAAGCCGTCCATCCCGGGCATCATGACGTCGAGAACGATCGCGTCGGGACGGAATGTCCGTGCGACGTCCAGGCCTTGGGCGCCGCTCGAAGCAGTTGCCACCTCGAAACCCTGGAATCGGAGGCTCACGGAGAGCAACTCCACGATGGTGGGTTCGTCGTCGACAACGAGGATGCGGGCTTCGGGCGTCTTGTCGGTCACGAGAACCATCTTCTCCCCTGCCACTGGATTCCCGCTGTATGTTCCCTGGGAGCTTCCTGTGAACGGCCGGGTGCAGGTGAAAGCTGACAGCAGGATCCCGGCAAGGATCCAGGCTTCGATCGGCTGGCAAGGCACACGTGACATCAGCGGATTCAGCTACTTCAACGCACTGTCGATGGAGACTGTATTCGCGGACGCTGCGGTGTGGGTCGCCGACGCAGTTCAGACAAATTTGGCCGGCTACGACTTCGTTCAGTGGCCGAGTCGAGGACGCCATCTGCTGGTTCCTCGACTTCGAGACGGGGAACCGGTGTGGATGGATCCGCACGGCGATGTGACGATCAGTCGTATCGGCGGGTTGTGCAAAAATTCGACGAATTATGCAGCAACGTAGCCCAGTTCAAATCGCTCAGCTCTACGGTCCGGTGGCGTCCGCGCTAGTCGGCGGTGTGGTGGCCGCGTACGCAGTGTCCGAGTCCCGAGTTGACGACTTCTCCTTCTCCGACGCCGGCGTTATCTCGGTGGTGATCACGCCGCAGTGGGCGGGAGCAACTGCCGCGGTGGTTGCGGCCGTCGGCGTAGCGCTACTGCATCGCTGGGGACGTGGCGGTCTCGCGAGTGCCTTCGCTGTAGTCGGCGCCCTCGCCATCGCGCTACCTGCATTCGTCCCCGCCTCCGCCCAGATTTCGGTGACTCTGAACGCAATCGGAGCAGGCGCTTTCCTCGCGGCAGCGGCATTTCCGACGAAGGGTCACCGCGGAGCACAAACCGCTCTCGGACTCGGCGTAACCACGACGACCTTGTACTTCGGCGCAGCGGACTTGTGGCGCGATCGCGTCCCCAGGTGGTCGCTCACACTTCCGGGCGATTCCTACCCCGTGCCGTCCACGGTTCCCGTCTGGATTCTGCTCGCCGCAACTCTTCTCGTGGGTGGAGTCGCCGCACTCGCACGACCGAATCAGGAGCCGGGCGACATCGACGCACGCCTGGTGAAGCTGGGAGTTGTTCTGCCCCTGGTATTCACGGCTCTCTATGTGTGGTTGGGCTCGACGACATCACCTGGGTCATGGGTGATCGCGGTGGTATTGGCGGTTGCCGTTACCGTCGCACTGGCTTGGCGGTTGCCGCCACACGACGGTCGTTTCGTACTCGTCGGACTGGCAGTCAGTGCGGTTTCGGTCAGCTCGATTTCCTTTCCATCCGACTGGACCTGGGCGATGCCCGCGGGAGCTGCTGCCCTGGCGTTGGGCGTCGTCGTCGGCTGGAGAAGACCGATGCCGCAACTCGGGCTGGGACTCCTTGCCGTGACTGCACTCTCGGGATTGCTGGATGCCGCCCCGACCACGGTTGCCTACGTCCTCGTCCTCCCGCTTGCGCTGGGACTGGCCGTCACGTCATGCATGCCTGTTGCCGTCGAAGCAGTCTCGAGCGGGGCGATGCTGCCCGTCGCTTTCACGTTGTTCTCGGTTTCACCGACCTTCTTGGACCCGGGCTCGCGGGAATTCGGGTGGTCTACCGGTCCGCTCGTCGAACACGGACCGGCCGCCGTGAACACGCCGATTCCTCTGGCTGTTCTCGCTGCGACGGCGACGATCGTGGTGGCCGTGACGAGCATCCATCTGAAGCGGGTTCGACCGGCGGTGGTGACCTAAATCGCCAGCTGATCGGGTCGGAACGCAGAATTCTGTTGCTATGGTTGGGTGGTCAACGACGACATCCGGACGAGCGCACCGTACCCGGCCAGCGAAAAGACGGTGCCTTGGGAGTTGTTCACCATGGCATGGATCGTGCTCGTCATTTCCGGACTTTTCGAAGCTGTCTGGGCTACCGCACTCGGTAAGTCCGACGGATTCAGCAAGATGTCGCCCACGATCGTCTTCGTCCTCGGCCTGATCGTCAGTATGGCCGGCCTCGCGTATGCAATGCGTACCCTTCCCATCGGGACTTCCTACGCGATCTGGGTCGGCATCGGCGCCGCCCTGACTGTGGGATATGCGATGATCACCGGCGCGGAGTCCACGTCGATCGTCAAGATACTGCTGATCCTGGGCATCGTCGGCTGTGTCGTCGGTCTGAAGGTCCTTCACTGACCGGCGATCCTGGTGAGTGTTTGTGTGTTACCGGTTACAGTTAACGCATGAAACTGCTGGAGATGCTCACGCTTCCCCTACGCGCGGGCATTGCAGCCGCAGAGATCAGTTTGGGAATCGCCGAGCTGACGGTCACGACAGTTCGTATCGCCGTCGGTAATACCGGCGCGGTGACGGCGGGTGCTGCCGGCTTGGCAAGCCCCCGCGGACCCATGCAGATGATCCAGCAGTTGTCATCACTCACCGCTGACGATCGGCCCATCGGGCAGGCCTTGGCCCCCGGTGGGCCACTCGATCGACTTCTCTCTCCCGGCGGCCCGGTCGACAAACTGACTGCACCCGACGGCACTCTCGAACGACTACTCGCTCCCGGCGGACCACTCGAAAGACTTCTTGCCCCCGGCGGACCGCTGGATAGGGTGCTCGCCGAGAACGGCGCATTGGAACGCTTGCTCGCGCCGGACGGTCTCCTCGACCGAATGATGGCGGAGGACGGTCCGCTGGAACGCCTGACAGCGCAAGACGGTGCCGTCGAACGCCTGACTGCCAAGGACGGTGTCATCGATCGCGCACTGGCCGAGAACGGCATCCTCGAAACACTCCTGGCAGAGAACGGCGCCTTCGAACGGCTCATCGCCGAAGGCGGCCCGCTTGACCAGATCGTTGCACTGTCCGACACCTTGACTTCCCTCGCCCCCAACCTCGAGCGGATGAGCGCGAGCATCGAGGTCCTTCAGGAAACCGTCGGAATCCTCAGCGCTGCAGTCGGTCCACTCGGAGAACTTGCCGGCAAACTTCCCAATCGGTGGCTCAAGAGCAAGAGCGACCGCCCAGGGCCTGACCTTCCGATCGAATCGGCATAACAAACGGTTACTCCCCGATTACGCGGTCAGTTGTTGATCACGATGTTGAGGTTGATGATGATTCCGCCGAAAGTCAGGATCGTGTTGGCCAAGCCAACGGTCATTCCACTGTTCAGAGCCGCGATCAGTCCGTTCATCGTCGTATCCCCTTCACTGTCTACGGGTTACGCGTACAAGATTGTGCGCTGGCGCTGACAATAGGCCAAGTTCGTGACCTGCGCGCCATTGCGGAGAAAACTTGTACCCCGGTCGCAGTTTCCACGTTAACTGTTGCAGGACAACATAATTCCAAGATCGGCGCACTACCCGCTAACGGCCGAATCAAACATCACGATTGGGCATACGCAGACCGCTTCACATAACCGTCCGCCCCATCAGACACTTGTCCACCGAAACAGAGTGCACAACAGTTAGTCCGGTGCAACAATGAGACGAATCGGACATGCCTGCGACGTGATGGGAAGGGTGGTTGAGACAATGACGGCGCCGCGCATCGCCAGGGAACACCGCGGCCCTACCGGGGGCCGAAAATCCGCGCCGCAAGACAGCCTGGACGCCGCCTCGGACGCGTTGCAATCGCTCTACGCGCACCTGGATCCACACGCCCAGGCAGAGCAATTCCTCGAACAAGTCTGTAAACACGCCGTCGACCTCATCGCCGACGCCGACATGGCCGGAATTACCATCGGGGGTTCGGATTCGACGTTCCGAACCGTAGCCGCCACCCACCAACTTGTCCGCACCGTCGACTCGATTCAATTCCGACTGGACTACGGACCGAGTGTGACGTCATCACGCACAGGCACGGTTGTACGCGCACATGCCAGCGAAGCCCACAGCCGGTGGCCTCAATTCGCAAGCGCGGCAAAGGCAGTCGGCGCCGTCAGCTTCTTGTCGATGCCGCTACCCGGTAGAGATCGCCCGCTCGGAACTCTCAATCTCTACAGCCACGACCTCCGAGGTTTCACCGGAGCCGACGCGGCATTGCTCCAACTCTTCGCTGTCACCTCGGCCTACGCACTGCACAGCTCGCAGCGCCTCGACATGGCTAGAAAGCACGCGATGGACCTCGAGCGTGCACTCGAATCGCGAGGCGTCATCGAACAGGCCAAGGGCATCATCATGGGCACCCACCGCGTCGACGCCGACCGAGCCTTCCGCATCCTCATCCAGGACTCGCAGCGAAGCAACGTCAAACTGCGAGTGATTGCCCAGCAGTACATCGACGGCGCGATCGACCCGCGCCAGGCTTCGAGCAAGCCTGAGACCAACTGAACCTGGCAGAACGCAGCACCTGAGCAAACACAGCACCCGAGCAAACACAGAGGCACCCACCAAATCTTCGGTGAGTGCCTCTGAGTTTCGGAGCCTCCTGTCGGGATTGAACCGACGACCTTTCGCTTACAAGGCGAGTGCTCTACCACTGAGCTAAGGAGGCGAAGACCGACGCGTTGCCGCGACTGACTTTGCGGAGCCATCATATCCAAGCCGTCACGGTGGCCGCGCCCGGGTCACGTTAGATAGCGTGGGCCCCATGCGCAACTCCCACTCCGCCCCCTGATGGCGAAATTCACCGAAGTACTCACACGCCTGACGGGAAACCGGCAAGCCACCGTCGACACGGTCACGTCGGCTCCCGCACCGCTTCAACCGATCGACCTGACAGACGACGCCGTCGTCGCAGAGGTCCTGGACCTCGCGGTTCGGGTAGGCGAAGTCCTCCTCGCATCCGGAACCGCGGCCATGGACACCGCTGAGCAGGTGCAGTTCATCGCCGCCACGTACGGCCTTGCCCAGTGTGACGTCGACGTCACTTACAACTCGATTGTGCTCTCTGCCTATCGCGGCCCGACGCGACCGCCGGCGAGCACGATGCGCATCGTCCACTACCGCTCGATGGACTTCACGCGGCTGGCGGCCGTCGACCGTCTGACACGTCGTATCCGCCGTGAGGCGATCACACCGGACCAAGCGCATGACGCGCTCACAGCCATCACGACGGCGCCGCACCCGTACAACCGGTGGACCGCGACCATGGCCTGGGCGGCGATGGCGGCTTCGGTCTCCGTCCTGCTCGGCGGCGGGTTCCTCGTTGCCACAGTCGCGTTTCTGACGACGATGGTCATCGATCGAGTCAACCGCGTACTGAACCGGTTCGGGTTGCCGTTCTTCTTCCAGCAGGTTGTCGGTGGTCTCATCGCCGCTGCGCCTGCCGCCACGCTCTATACATTTCAGGACCAGCTGGGGATCAGTATCCGGCCGTCGTTGGTCATCGCGGCCGGAGTGGTCGTCCTGCTGTCCGGGCTGTCGTTGGTGGGCTCGGTCCAGGACGCGATCATGGGTGCACCCATTACAGCTGTCGCGCGATTCTTCGAAGTGGTGATGATGACGGGCGGCATCATCGCGGGCGTCGCAATCTCGTTGCGAATGACCGGGATGTTGGGTTCGACGCTTCCACCGATCAATGTGGAAGTCTCCACCATCACGCAGTTGCCGATCCTCATGCTCTCCGGTGCGTGTGCGTCGGTGTTCTACGCGCTCGCCTGCTACGCCGAGCGGCGTGCACTCACCGCGGCGTTCCTGGGCGGTGCGGCAGGCAGTGGTGTGTCGATCTTCGTGCAGACACTCGACGTCGGTCCCGTGATCGCCGCCGCAATCGCCGCAACCGTGGTCGGTCTTGCCGGTGGTCTGATGGCTCGCCGCGCACTGACGCCTCCGCTGGTTGTCGCGGTCGCAGGCATCACTCCGCTGCTCCCCGGTCTGTCGCTGTACCGAGGCCTGTACGCGCTGCTCAACGACCAGGTACTGATCGGGTTGACTGCCTTGCTGTCGGCGTTCGGTATCGGCTGTGCCCTGGCCGCGGGCGTCACGCTCGGCGAATGGGGAGCGCGCACGCTGCGTCGTCCACGGATTCTGATGCGCGTGGACTCGCTACGTCGCCCGATGGTCCGCAAGCGCAGGCGTCGAGTTCCCGTCACCGAGAAGTAGGCGTCGTTCAAGCAGAAAGAGCTGGGCACCTGACGGTGCCCAGCTCTTTTCTGTTCACTCGGGGGTTCCGAGCGGTGAGAGAATCAGCTCTCGACTGCGTGCTTTCCACCGGCAGCCTGATCGGCTTCCATGGCCTCACGCAGGCTCTTCGGACGCATGTCGGTCCAGTTGGCCTCGACGTATTCGAGGCACGCCTTGCGGCTGTCTTCACCGAACACCACTCGCCAGCCGGCGGGGACCTCGGAAAACGTGGGCCACAGCGAGTGCTGGTCCTCGTCGTTCACCAGCACGTAGAAGCGGCCGTCTTCGTCATCGAAAGGGTTAGTGCTCATCTCGCCTCACTCGTTACGTACGTGTCTTGTGCGCCCAGACTAGCAAGCGCACCAGTTCGGTTCTGGTGGCTCAGCACCGACGCCAGAATCTCCCCCGCCCGCACTGCCACGTTCGACAGCAGCGACGACGTCAATCCGTGAGTCTGTTCTGTCCCACCCTGCAGATAGATACCGCCTGTCACGTCCTCCGTTACAGCCAGTCGATAATCCCGACTGACGTTACGCGGAACGGACGAATCCGGCACGAGTTCACCCAACAAATCGTCCAGAGGTGCCGGGGTGAAACCCGTGGCCAGAATGAGTGCGTCGCACGCCAGCGTGTCGGTCAAGCCGTCGAGATTGCTACGGACAGCCAGTTCGATGCCGGATTCGGTCTCCACGGCACTCGTGATCTCCGAGGCCCGACGCATGAACAGTCGCCGCGGCCCACGAACCATCTCCTGATACTCGGTGGCATACAGCTTGTTGATCAGTTCGATGTCGACGACCGAGTAATTGGTACTGCGGTGCAAATCGAGAAGTCGGCGTCGTTCCGCGGCGTCTGCACCGTGCAGCTGATCGACGGCTTCGGGATCGAAGATGCGGTTCGCGTACGGGCTGTCGTCTGCCGGGCTGTAGCCGTAGCGGGCAAAAACACTGTGAACTTCGGCGTTCGGGTAGTTCGCGTGCAGGTAGTCCACGATCTCCGCGGCACTCTGGCCGGCGCCGAGAACGACGAACCGGTTGTGTACGGGCTCCGGCATTGCTTCCAGATGGAAGAGGAACTGGTGATTGTGGAAGCACCGGGACGAAGGCGTCGCCCACTCCGGGATCCGCTCTTTCAGTCCGGCTCCGACAACGATGTTGCGCGCGATCACCGTTTCACCGTCGGCGGTGCGAACCGCAAAGCGATCGACAACGCCGTCGGAGTTCTTGATGCCCTCGACCCCGTCGACGGTTGTACCGAACTGCACGTCCGCGTCGACTCGTCGAGCTGCCCAGCACAGGTAGTCGTTGAATTCGTGGCGCGTGGGGAAGAAGGTCTGGTGGTTGACGAAGTCGACCAGTCGACCCTGCTCGAACAGATACGAGAAGAAGCTGTATCCGCTCTGTGGATTCCGGAACGTCACCAGGTCCTTCGGAAACGCGATCTGCATGGTGGCACCGTCGAGCAGCATCCCGGGATGCCACGCGAACTGAGACTGCTTTTCGAAGAACCGCGCGTTCACCCGATCAACGGCCGCACAATTTGCATTGTGTTCTTCGACAGCAATGGCCAACGCGAGGTTGGCCGGACCGAACCCGACGCCGACGATGTCGACAATGGCAGGTTCGGCGCTGGAGTCTCTTGGTGATTCACTCATTACAGGTAGTCCATCCCCGACGGAACGACCTGGTACGGCCGCCAATCGATGTCCCGAAGTAAGTAGCAAAGGCTACCCTTAATGAGGTGAGGGTATCAACACTGTGAGCCCCCGTATAGCGGTCGACCCCACGGAACGATGCGACGTATGTCATAGTTTCGCCCCCTCGCTCGCGTCATCCCCTTCGGCGGCGACTGCAGCCTCGATCACGTCGACCAACTGACCTGCCCATACGCGGACTGCACCCGCATCGACGCGGTCGGCACGGAACCCGAGAGTTGCAAAGACAGGCCCATCGCCCACCGGCTCGTAAAAACTCAACGTCACATCCGCATCGGGCACTCCCACCGGAATCGGTACGAGAGAACCGAAGTCGCCGAGCCCGTCCAAATCGGCCTGTTGATGATGGATCACCATCACCTGAGGCCTCATGGACGCCGGATTACCCAGTGCCTGCTCGACATACACATACGAGACGTCCTGATTGCTCAGCGCTTCCAGATTGTTTTCCCGGATGCGAGCCAGCAATTCTGCAAACGTCGGACTACCGGACGTATCCGTGCGCAGGAGAACAACATTGAAGAACGATCCGATCATCGGTTCGAGACGGGGATCCGACCTGCCCGCAACCAGTGAACCGATGGGAAGATCAGTACCCGCGCCGGCCTTCGTGAGAACGCTGGCCAGTGCGGCCTGCAGGACCATGAACATACTCGTGCCGGTGCGCGCAGCCAGGGCGTCGATTCCGGCGTGCAGACCCGCGTCGATGTCGACGGCGATCACGTCACCTCGAGGCTCCGAGTCACCTTCCGGCAACGGAAGATTCACACTGGTCGGTATTCCGTCGAGCGCATCCCGCCAATATGCAAGTTGCTTCGACGCTCGGCTGTCGACGTCTCGGGGGTCTCCCAACAGCTCGTCCGACCACACGGTGTAATCGGCGTACGTCAATGCAAGCTCGTCCCAAACCGGTTGATCTCCCTGCGACCGGGCTGCATAAGCAGAGACCAGATCTCCCAACAGCGGCACTACGGACCACTCGTCGACGGCGATGTAGTGCATGACGAGAAGCAGTGTCCTAGAGCCGTCTTCACCGAGCACCAGATGAACCCGCAACGGTGATTGCTCACGCAGATCCATCGGAAGTTGAGCCAGTTCGAACACCACTCGACCCACATCGCCGGCGCCGACATCGACCACATCGACAGTCGGACGCACCGATTCTCTTGCCACGACGATGCCGTCGACCTCGACGAAGGTGGTCCGCAGGGGTTCGTGCCGCGAAGTCACATCGTCCAAGGCGTGCCCGAGAATCTCCGGATCGATCTTCGATTTCAGGGTCAGAGCCAGAGCGTGGCTTGCTTGCGGTTGCGCGCCGGACACGCGGAACAACTCCCATTGACGACGTTGCGGCGCAGACAGACCCATCGTCTCGGGACGTTTCACCGCCGGCGCCAGTATCGGACGCCCACCTTCCGAACGCGCGACGACGGCCGCCAACTCCGCAACACTCGGCGCGTCGAATACGTCTCGAATACTGACGTCCACGCCGAACGCTTCACGAATGCGACCGACCAGTTTCATCGAAGCCATCGAATGGCCGCCGAGTTCGAAGAAACTGTCGTGGACTCCGACGCTCGGTAGTTGCAGGATTTCCGCGAACGCAGCCGCAACCGTGGACTCCACTGCCGTGCGAGGAGCAACATCACCCGCCAGCTCCGACCAGTCCGGAGTGGGCAACGACTTGCGGTCGAGCTTTCCGTTGGGCGTCAACGGCAGCGGACCGTCAAGGGCGACAACCATGGTCGGAACCATGTAGTCGGGCAACGACACTGCCGCGAGGTTCCGCACGGCCGTCGTGTCGACGACGACACCGGGTTCCGGTGACACGTAACCGACCAGGCGCGTGATTTCGCCCTGCCGATCCGCGACGACCGTTGCCTGCTTCACCGAAGGATGGGCACTGAGAGCTCCGATGATTTCGCCCAACTCGATTCGGAAACCGCGGATCTTGACCTGATCGTCGTCGCGGCCGAGGAAGTCGATGTTCCCGTCAGTGCGCCACCGCGCGCGGTCCCCGGTGCGATACATGCGATCGCCCGCGGTGAAGGGATCGGCGATGAATCTCTGCGCCGTCAGATCGAATCGGCCCAGATAGCCTCTCGCCAGGCCGCGTCCCGCGATGTACAGCTCGCCGGATACTCCCGGCGGAACCGGACGCAGTTGATCGTCGAGCACGTACGCCTGTTCGTTGGGGTCCGGGATTCCGATGGGCACGGGACCGTTCCAACCGGGTTCCGCCTGCCACAGTGTGTTGTTCACCGTGGCTTCGGTGAGTCCGTACGCGGCAAGCAAATTCAGCCGCTCCGCCCATCGCCCGATCAGCTCCGGTGGCACCGTCTCGGTTCCGACCAACACGGTGCAGCCCTGCGGCACTTCACATCCTGCCGGCAGAGCGGCCAGCAACGAGGGAGGGATGATCGCGTGGGTGACACGATTGCTCGTCATGAAATCGGTCAGCGCCGGACCGGCAACTCGTGCATTCTGCGGCACGATCACCAGGGTGCTGCTCGTGCACAGTGCCATCGCCAGCTCGAATACCGCGACGTCGAAGCCGACCGAAGCGAACTGCATCACCACCGAACCCGGTACCAGTCGCATCCGAACCTCGGCTGTGGCAACAAGACTCGGAATACCGTCATGGGAGAGGACGGCTCCCTTCGGCTTGCCGGTCGATCCCGAGGTGTAGATGACATAGGCAGCGTGGCTGACGCCAACTGGTGGCCGGGGAGTTTCGACGATCACTGCCTCGTCCAGTTCCGCACGGATCAGCGGATCGTCCAGGAGGATTCGCTCGACGCCGACCACATCCTCGATCCGTGAGCTTTCCTCCGCAGTGGACAGAAGTACCGAGGCGCGGGAATCGGTGAGCATGTATGTGATGCGCTCGCTCGGGTGACTCAAATCCAGGGGTAGATACGCGGCCCCCAGCTTGAGCACGGCGAGGACCGACGCGACCATTTCCACCGAGCGCGGGACGGCAAGCCCCACCACGTCTTCGACCGACACTCCGCGGCGATACAGCACGCCGGCGATCCGATCACACTGCTCGGAGAGTTCGCGGTACGTGGCCTGCCCCGCCTCGTCGCGCACCGCAATCGCCTCGGGCGTAGCAGCGACCCCACGCGCGAAAGCGTCGTAGAACGTCTCTTCCGGCACGTCGACGGCGGTGTCGTTGAACGAGGTGACAACCTGTTCGAATTCGCCTGGCAAGAAGATGTCGATGTCACCGATCTCGATGTCGGCCGATTCCACGACGGCCGCGATCACCGAGTCCAATCGGTTCGAAATTCGCTGTGCCGTTTCGCGATCGAAGAGGTCGCTGCCGTACTCGAGCCGGACGTCGATGCAGCCTTCGTCGCCGAGGTACTCGGTGAAGTTGAACACCAGATCGAACTTGGCCGTGTACTCCTCGAGTTCGAACGAATCGCCGCCCATCTCCTCGCGGCTGTGATAGCCGACCATGACCTGGAACAGCGGATTACGTGCCAAAGTACGCGACGGATTGAGGCGCTCCACCACCGTTTCGAAGGGAACGTCAGCGTTGGCGAAGGCCTCGAGATCTCCCTCGCGAACGCGATCCACCAACTCCCGGAACGTCGGGTTACCTGACGTATCCGTGCGCAGCACAATCGTATTGACGAAGAAGCCGACCAAGTCGTCGAGCCCTTGTTCACTACGTCCGGCTACGGGAGCGCCGAGGGGAAGGTCCTCACCCGCTCCGAGCGCAGTCAGCAACGCCGCCGACGCCGCGTGCAGGACCATGAACATCGAACTCTGGCTCTCGCGCGCCAGATCTCGCAGTGCGGCAGTTGTGTCCACACCCAACCGTGTCACCACTGCGCCACCGGAGAAACTCGGTCTGGCCGGTCGGCTCCGGTCGGTGGGAAGCAGCAGTTCTTCGGGGGCTCCGTCCAAACTCTTCGCCCAGAAGTCCAACTGCGTGCTCAGGATGCTCGACGGATCGTCGGCGCTGCCGAGTAATTCCCGTTGCCACAGGGTGTAGTCCGCGTACTGAACCGGTAGCGGTTCGAAAATTGGATCTTCGCCCTGGATCCGAGAGGAGTAGGCAGACATCAGATCGCGCAGGAATGGCCGATCGGACCATTCGTCCGTCGTGATGTGATGCAGGACGATCACGACCACTACGGCACCGTCCACCTCGGCACCGTCCACCCGGATCAGACGTGCGCGGATCGGAATCTCGTCAGACAGGTCGAACGGACGACCCACTGCCACGGCAATTTCACCGGCGACACCGGATTCGTCTCGATGAACTGTCTCGACCGGAATCGTCGCCGATTCGAGAATTATCTGCTCCGGCGATCCGTCCACCAACCGGAACACCGTACGCAGGGATTCGTGTCGTTCCACGACGTCGCCGAGCGCCGCGGCGAAGACGTCCGCGTCCAGTGCGCCGTCCAAACGGAGCACGATCGGGAAATTGTAGGCCGCGGAGTTCTCTTCCATCTGTCCGATCAGCCACAATCGCTGTTGAGCGGCAGAAAGTGGAAGGTGGTCCGGCCGCGGCTTCGCTACCAGTACCGGTCGCGTCGATCCCTGCTCGGCCGCAATACGTTCCGCGAGTTCCGCGACGGTCGGCGCTTCGAAGAGATCACGCATGGTCAGACTGTTCGGAATGGCGATCCGAGCTCGACTGATCAGCTTGGTGGCCAGAAGCGAGTGCCCACCGAGGTCGAAGAAGTTGTCGTCGACCCCGATATCGTCCACATCGAGTACGTCGGAGAAGAGGTCGCAGAGGACCTCTTCCGTGTGGTTACGCGGTGCGATCGACTCCCCACTCCGCTCCCCCAGCACCGAATCGGCGGTGGGCAGTGCCTTGACGTCGAGCTTGCCGTTGACGGTCATCGGTAGTGTCTCCACCTCGATCACCACGGCCGGAACCATGTAGTCGGGTAGGAGAACTCGCGCCTGCGCGCGGTAGTCGTGCCCGGCGCCGAGTCGCACGGGTGTCACGTAGCCGACGAGCCTCTTGACTCCACCTGCCCCGACGTCGACCACCACTGCCGCTTGCCGCACATGTTCGTCGGATTCGAGAACGGAGACGATTTCGCTCGGCTCGATGCGGTGACCTCTGATCTTCACCTGATCGTCGGTGCGGCCGAGGAAGTCCAGGTTGCCGTCACCGCGTCGCCGCACGAGATCCCCGGTGCGGTACATACGTCCTCCGGTCCCAGCCGGATCTGCGACGAAGCGCTCGGACGTGAGCGCGAAGCGTCCGAGGTAGCCGCGAGCCAAACCGGCTCCGGCAATGTACAGTTCGCCGGCAACTCCATCGGGGACCGGGCGCAGCCAGCCGTCGAGGATATGCGCGGCCGTGTTCCAGATCGGTTTGCCGACGGTCGGGGTGTCACTGTCGAACGTTCCGCCACCGAGCGTGTTGATCGTGTATTCCGTCGGACCGTAGAGGTTGTAGCCCACGGTTCCCTCGGTGTCGCGCAGCCTGTTCCACACCGAATCCGGAACGGCTTCACCGCCGAGCAGGACCAACGGCGGGCGGTGGTGTCCCACACCGTCGTCGAGAAGCCCGCTGTCGATCAGGTGCGTCGCGTAGGTCGGTGTCACGTTGACGACGTCGATGTCCAGTGCGTCGCAGTATGCAACGAGCGCCTCGGCATCACGACGCAGATCCTCGTCGCAAATGTGCACCTCGTGGCCTTCCACGAGCCACAGAAGTTCCTCCCACGACATGTCGAAGGCGAAGGACACGGTGTGCGCGATCCGCAGGCGCCGGCCCGCCGCGGCGATCACGGGTTCGAAAATCGCCTCGCGGTGGTTGAACTGCATGTTCGTCAAGCCGCGGTAACCGGTGACCACGCCCTTGGGCTTGCCGGTCGAACCGGAGGTGTAGATGACGTACGCGGGGTGGTCGAGTCGATGCGGTGCCCCCGGAGCGAATGCTCCAAGTTCCGACGCGGAGAGTGCCCGCGCCGAGATCGTCAGTCTCCTTGCTGCTGTATCGGGTTCGTCGATCACGATAGTGCGGACGTCGGCACCTTCGAACCTCGGTGAGGCCGAAACGGTTGTCAGCAACACGACAGGATCCGCGTCGTCGATCATCACGGCCAACCGTTCGGCCGGATGGTCGAGTTCGAGAGGTAGGTAGGCAGCACCCGTGCGCAATACCGCGAAGAGCGCGACGACCATGTCCACCGAACGTGGTAGGCCAAGAGCGACAATCTTTTCCGGGCCGGCGCCGTAATTGATCAGCAACCGCGCCATCCGGTTGATCTCGCCGTCGAGATCGGCGTAGGTCATCCGGCGCTTCCCGAACACGAGTGCCGTGTCGTTCGGTTGCGCCGACGCGACTTCTTCGAACAGGTCGGCAATGGTGCGCTCCGGCAACTCCCGGATCTGCGTCTGCTGCGCTACTGCGGGAACCGGAGACGCAACAACCGATCCCGTCATGTCCTGCGACCAACTCTGCAGCAGGTCGACGAAGTGACCCAGTAGGTCCTCGGCCCGGCGCGCGGTCACCAGATTCGGATGGAACTCGAACTTGACGTTGACGGTGGCACCCGGTGTGACCACGACGGTCAGCGGATAGTGTGTGTGATCGATACTGTCGCTTCCACTCACGTCGTGAGCGGCGTTGAGCGCGTGGACTTGCTTCTCGTCCACGAAGTTCTGCAGGACCATCAGCACGTCGAAGAGTTGACGATGCTCGGAAACACGCTGGATCGATGCCAAACCGAGGTAGTCGAAGGGCATCAGCGAAAGTCGATCCGCCTGTGTCCGACGAAGAAGTTCCTCGACGCTCTCGTTCGGATCCAGTTGCAGCCGAACGGGAACGGTGTTGAGGAACATGCCCACCACGGTGTCGATTCCCGGTACCTCCGGCGGCCTTCCGGCAACCGTGGAGCCGAAGACGACGTCCTGTCGACCGGTGGCCGACGCCAGCACGAGGGCCAGCGCTGCATTCAGTACCGTGTTGAACGTGACGCCGGACGCGGCAGCGCGCTCACGCAACGCACGCGAAAGCGTTTCCGACAGAACCGCATCGCGGCGATCCGGAAGCTGAACTTCGACACCGGGCATCGGCTCGGCAACAAGCGTCGGCTCCTCGAGTCCTGCGAGCGCTCCGCGCCACCCCTCGTCGGCGGCTGCACGGTCGCGATCGGCCAACCAGGCGAGGTATGTCTCGAACGACCCCTCGGGTTCGCCGAATGCGCTGTCGTCGCCGCCGGTATCGTAAAGCGCCAGAAGCTGACTGACGACAAGGCCGTTGGACCAGCCGTCCCACAGCAGGAACTGCCTGTTGATCACCAGACGATCCTGGCCGCCAGGCAGATGCAGCACACTCATACGCCACAGCGGCGGCGCGGTCAGGTCGAATGGCGTCACTCGGTCTTGGGCGGCGACGGCCTCGGCACGCTCACGAGCAACCGAGTCGTCGAGTTCACGGAGATCGTGGACGACGACCGGAACATCGAGTCCAGCGCTGAAGAACTGCACCGGCTCGTTCAGCCCTTCGCTCACGAAACCCGCCCGCAACGTGGGATTTCGTCGTTGAAGTGTCCGGGCGGCCGCAGCCAACCTGTCGACATCGAGGGTGTGCCCGAAGTCCATCGAGAACTGTGCCGTGTAGATGTCCCCACCACTGCTGCTGTCGCTGCTGCCCGCGTAGCCGGCTTGGAAGTACAGGCCTTCCTGCAACGGTGAGAGTGGGAGGATGCTGCTGACACCTGCCGGACTCGCATCGGCTATCGCGTCGATCTCGGTCTGACTCAGGTCGAGCAACGTCACATCGGACGGGGTCAGAATGGGAGGCCCGGCGTGACGCGCGGCCGCAGCCGCCAGATCGCCGAGGGCCGAAACCCAGCCGTCGGAGAGTGACTGCGCGTCCTCCTCGGACAAATCTTCACTTGCCCAGGCAAACTCGGCGCGGAGCCCCGAATCCACGCTGACGACATTCACGATCAGTCGGTACGGGCCTCCCATGTCTGCGTCGGGATCGGTGGACAAGGCTTCGGATTCCGCTGCCAAGGACCATGCTGTCGATCCAGCTGTCGTCGTACGTCCGAGATAGTTGAACAGGATCTGAGATTCGGAGCGCCCCGCCAATGTCGATGCCGTGCGGGCATTCACGTATCGCAGCATCCCGTAGCCGATACCGCCGTCCGGAGCCGCCCGCAGGCTCTCCTTCACCTCGCGTAGCGTGTCCACCGGGTCGATTCCGCCGTGCAGTCGCATCGGGGCAATCGTGGTGAACCAGCCGACTGTTCGCGACAGATCGATGCCCGCCACCAACTCCTCCCGGCCGTGCCTTTCCAGATCGACCAGCAATTCGTGCTCACTGCGGCCGGTGGAGCGGCGCCAGCGATCGACGGACATCGTCAGCGCTGCCAACAGAACATCCGTTCCCTCGGCACCCACCATTGCCGCAACCGATCCAAGTGCTGCCTCGGAGATTGCTCCGTCCACCGTGACCGTGCGCCTCGAGCCTCCGGATACGACGGCATCGCCCGCGGCGTCGGGGATCAACTGCGCGCCCGGAGCGGTCACGGTCAGCCAGTGATCGAGTTCGGCGAATCGATGAGCACTGTATGCGTGTTCGGCCACCGTACGGGAGAAGGTACGGAGCGAAGTTCCGACGGCATCCAGTGCGGCGGGCTCTCCGGCTTCGACTGCCACCCAGGCCATCGCGAGATCCTCGAGCACGGTTCCCCAGGAAACCCCGTCCACGACCAGGTGGTGCGCGACTATCGCGAGTCTGCCCAGACTCTCAGCGCCGCAATCGAACCAGACCACCGAGACCATCCGCCCTGCAGACGGATCCAATCGACTGGTCGCAGTTTCAGAGTGCTCAGTGACGAGTCTTCGCAACTCGGAGTCATCCAGTCCCCGAGCATCAACGCGTTCGACCAGGTTCGCTGCCCGGACACTACCGGGTTCCTCGATCCGCGCCGACCACATCCCGCGGTCATGTCGGATCAAGGTTTGGCGAAGTCCGTCGTGGTGATCGAGCACGGCCTGCAATGCGCCGGTGATCGAACCGAGAGATGTTGCCGGAGAGTGGATCAGAACTGCCTGGTTGAAGCGGTCGGTACCACCCGTCCATTCGGACAAGCGGTGAACCACCGGCAGCGGAACCAGCTCACCCACGCCGATGTCGGCCGTGACGGTGGCATCCGAGGTGGCGACATCACCCACCGCTGCAGCGATCGCAGCGGGAGTGCGCAATTCGAAGATCTGACGCGGGGTCAGCACTACCGAATCACGACGAGCCAGGTTGACCAGTCGGATCGCCAGGATACTGTCGCCGCCGAGAGTGAAGAAATCGTCGCGCACCCCGACACGGGGCAGTCCGAGAACCGTCGCGAAATGCCCGGCGAGGAGGTCTGCAACGCCCGAGGAAACCACTCCCGTCAAGTCGCCCACCTGTGCCGCAAAATCCGGTGCAGGTAGTGCTTTTCGGTCGAGCTTGCCACTCGGGCTCAGCGGCAGCGACTCGAGCCGCACGAAGGCACTTGGCACCATGAACTCCGGTAGCACTGACAACAACTGAGCTCGAACCGCAACATCATCAGCATCTCCGACCAGGTAGGCGACCACCTGTGCGCGGTTGCTCGGACCGTCGGTTCGGACGATCACGGCACTTGCCGTGACTCCGGGGCACAGCGCCAATTGCGCTTCGATTTCGCCGAGTTCGATTCGGAATCCACGAACCTTCACCTGCTCGTCGGCACGGCCGAGGTACTCGAGAACGCCGTCGGCATTCCACCGCACGATGTCACCGGTCCGGTACATCCGCGAGCCGCCGTCGCTGTACGGATTCGCCACGAATCGTTCGGAGGTCAATCCCCCACGTCCGTGGTAACCACGCGCCAGTTGTGGCCCTGCCAGATAGAGCTCACCGGTGGCACCGGCCGGGACGTTCTGCAGGTAGGGATCGAGAACCAACAGGCCGGTGTTGGCGGCAGGTGCGCCGATCGGGACGCTGACGGCGTCTGCCGGAGTTTCCTGCACCGACGGTTGCCAACTGACGTCGACGGCGGCCTCGGTGGGGCCGTAGAGGTTGTCCACCAGAGTATTCGGCAGGATCTCGGCGACCTTGCGTGCAACGTGAACGGGCAGTGCCTCACCGCTGCAGTTGACGATCTCGAGCGAAGAGCACAGTGCTGCTTTCGGCTCCGCGAGAAACACGTCGAGCATCGACGGAACAAAATGCACTCGGGTCACGGAATGTTCGACGATGACGTCGGCCAGATAGCCAGGGTCCTTGTGCCCGTCCGGCTCGGCCATCACGAGAGTTGCCCCCACCAGGAACGGCCAGAAGAATTCGGGAACGGAGACGTCGAAGCTCGACGGGGTCTTCTGCAGCATCCGGTCGGAGACGTCCATCGGACGTATCTGCTGTGCCCAGAGCAATCGGTTGACCACACCCTCGTGGTTGACCACAACGCCTTTGGGGCGACCGGTCGAACCCGAAGTGTAGATCATGTACGCGGCATCCGCGGGCGATCCTGGGACACTCAGCGGATCGGCGGGGAACTGCGCCGACTCCGATACCGTCACCCGCGGAACCGAACCCGAATCGAGTGAAGAATCTTCCGACACCACGACGCACACAGGATCGGCGTCACCCAGCATGTACGTCAGCCGCTCCGCCGGGTAGCCGGTGTCGAGGGGAACGTATGCTCCCCCGGCCTTCCCGATGCCGAGTATCGCGACCATCAGATCAAGAGAGCGAGGCAAGGCCACCGCTACCAACGATTCGCGTCCGACGCCAAGTTCGCGCAGCAGATGCGCAAAACGATCAGCGCGAGAGTGAAGTTCGGCGTAGGTCAACGACTCTTCACGGAAGATCACTGCGGTGGCTTCGGGCGTACGCCCGGCTTGATCCTTCAGCAGCTCGGTCAGCGTTGCGCGCGGCCGATCCAAGGCCGTGCCGACGCTCCCCGGCTGTGCGGGTGCCAGCGCGATCCGGCCGATGACCTGATCGAGATCGCGCGAGAGCTCGGTGAGTACGACTGCGAGAGTTTCGGCCAGCGACGCAGCGGCGTCGCCGTCCACCTGAGCAGCGTCGTACTTGAGCTCCAACGCCAATCGATCGCCGGGGACGACGATCAGGGTCAACGGGTAGGCCGGTCGCTCGTCGAATCGAATTCCCGTCAGTCGCACCGAGTTCGTCGGATCAGCGATTGCCGTGTCACCGAGTGGATAGTTCTCGAACACGACGAGTGATTCGAAGTCCTGCTCCAGTCCGCCGGTCCGTCGCAGTTCGGGTAACCCCAGGTACTGATGGTCGAGTAGTTCCGATTGTTCCCTCTGCCAACGGGAAAGCGCTTGCGCGGCTGTCTCTGCCGGATCGAACCGCAACCGAGCCGGCACGGTGTTGATGAACAAGCCCACCATGGACTCGATCCCGGGCAGGTCTCCACCGCGTCCCGATACGGTCGATCCGAACAGCACGTCTGTTCGGCCGGTCATTCGGCCGAGCACCAGCCCCCAGGCGCCGTGCACGAGCGTGCTCAGCGTCAGGCCATGGGAGCGTCCGTTGATCGCCAGTGCGCGAGTATCACTGTCGGACAGCTCGACTCGGGTGGCACAGACGCCGCTGCTGCCCGCGCTCGGCGCGGGAAGTTCGACCGCGGGCCCGGGAGAGTTCAGCGCTTCTCTCCACACCGCTGCCGAGGCCTCGTGATCGTGGCCGGCCAACCATTCGAGATAGCTGCGGTACGGCGCCGGAGTCGGGAGCACCACGCCGGAGTCGCCAACGCTGTACGACGCCATCAGCTCCCGCAGCATCACCGGAACCGACCATCCGTCTGCGACCGCATGGTGAATCGACTGCAGCAGAAGGTACTTCTCCGAAGAGGCACGGACAAGCGTGTAACGGACGAGCGGCGGTTGCGCCAGGTCGAACCCGCGCGCGCGGTCGGCGGAAAGCAGTTCATCGACATCGGCGCCGGCCACCTCGACTACCGCCATCTCCACGACAGCGCTCGGGTGCACCACCTGCACGACCCGGCCGTCACCCAGGACCGAGAATCCGGTGCGCAGCGCCTCATGCCGATCGACGACGGATTGCAGCGCGCGGTGCAGCGCCGCACTGTCCACGGCTCCGGTCAGTTCCACAACCTGTTGCACGACATACTGATCGGCCCCCGGATCGGCAAACGCCGAATGGAAGTAGATCCCTTCCTGCAGCGGAGTGAGTGGGAGAATCTCTTCAGCCTTCGGTAACCCGTCCACGTCTGCCTGAGCGAGCGCCACCAGAGGGTAGTCCGAGGGTGTGGCTCCGCCGAAGGCTGCGAGCCCGGACACGGCCTCGAGCGAGTCCAGCCACAACCGCGCAAACTTGTCGATATCGCTACGCAGGAAGATGTTCGACGCCCAGGTCAGGGTGGCTCGCAGGCGTGGTCCACCGGCGGCGTCCTCGGCTACGACGTCGACAGACAACGCGTGACCCATCGGCATGGACGGATCGGCAGCACCGTCCATCGACACCGGGAACCAGTCCCCCTCCGCTGCGGCAGTGCGTCCCAGATAGTTGAGCACCACCTCCGGCGCTGCGAAACTACGCAACTGATCCGAGCCGCCGAGGTATCGCAATGCTCCGTACCCGAAGCCGGCGTTCGGGACCCGTCGAAGTTGCTCCTTGACGCTCTTGAGAACCCCCGCCAACTCGCCGCTCGCGTCGAGATCGGGAGCGGCTGTACCGATCTCGAGCGCCACCGGAAACACTGTGGTGAACCATCCGACGGTACGAGTCAGGTCGACGTGCGCATCGCCGTCACCGCGAACGATGTCCTCGTCGCGTCCGTGCCCCTCCAGATCGATCGTCACCGATCCGGCACCGCTCCAACGGGTCAGCGCCACGGCAAGTGCGGTGACCAGCACTTCGCTCACATCGGCTCCGAACGCCCGTGGGACACTGCCCAACAGCTGATCTGCAAGTTCTGGAGGTAGGGTGATCGACCGCGCTGCAGCGGTGCGCGCGAGGTCAACTGCCGGGTCGAGTGCCCGACGGCCGAGAGATGCCCGTTGTGCGGACGTCACCGAGTCCCAGAACTCGATTTCCGAGTCCAGTCGCCCGGCTCCGACCGCATCCGAGACGAGTTCGGCGTACCTTCGCACCGACGTGCCGACCGGAGCGAGTGCGGGTTCGTCGCCATTCATCGCTGCGATGCCGGCGCGCGCGAGGTCCTCGAGGATGATGCGCCACGAGACGCCGTCGACCACCGCGTGGTGGATGACAAGCAACAGCCGTCCGGGACCGGTCACAGGGCGGAACAGAACAGCGCTGACCATCGTGCCGTCGGCCGGATTCAGACGGCCGACAGCTCGCTCGGTCTCGGCGACGATCAACGGTCCGCATTCTTCGAGCGGTGCCGGTAGTGCACGGGTCTCGAAGACCACAGCCACTTCGTTTGTCTCCGGGACGAGCAGTCTTCCTTCGGGCGTCAACGTCGCACGAAGTGCATCGTGGCGAGCCACCAGGGCGTCGAGCGCCGCCTGGACATGCTCGGACGTCAAGGCTGACGGGGTCTGAATCAGCGCACGCTGGTGGAAGGTTCGTACTGCGTCCGACACTCCGAGAACCCTGGCGGCAATCGGCGTCGTGGCTACGTGGCCGATCGGTTGGTCCGCGTGGTCGACGATCTCAGCCACTCGGGAGGACTGGGCACGCGCCATAGCCTCGGCGGTGCGCAGTTGGAACACCTCGCGAGGACTGATCGACAAACCGGCAGCACGAGCCGCGGTCACGAGTGAGATCGCGACGATGCTGTCGCCGCCCAGTGCAAAGAAGTCGTCGGTAACGCCGACCGAATCGAGGCCGACTGCCGACGCGATCAACGTGCAGAACTGTTGTTCGACTTCGTTTCTCGCAGCGACATGTGCACTCAGTTCGGCGAGATCGGGCTCGGGTAGCGCGCGACGGTCGAGTTTGCCGTTTGCCGTGAGCGGAAACTTGCCGAGGACGGTGACGGTGGTCGGGACCATGTAGTCGGGCAGCTTGCTCGCAGCCCACTCGCGAAGCTCACGTGAGTCGATCGCGAGGTTCGTCCCCGACGCTGCGCTCACGTAGGCGGCGAGATACTTTGCACCGGTTGGTGCTTGGCGCACCAGAACTGCCACGTGACGCACTGCGGGGTGCGAAATCACGGCGGCTTCGACATCCTCGAGTTCCAGGCGCATGCCACGGATCTTCACCTGATTGTCCGTGCGTCCGAGGAAGTCGAGGGTGCCGTCGTCGGTCCATCTGGCCAAGTCACCGGTGCGATACATGCGGGATCCGGCCAGATCACCTGAGACGAAGGGATCCGCGACAAAACGAGATGCGGTCAGTGCCGAAGCACCCACGTATCCGCGTCCCAGCAGGAAGCCCGCGGCGTAGAGTTCGCCGCCGGTGCCGATCGGAACCGGCTGCAAGTCGCCGTCCAACACGTAGAGGCGAGTGTTGGGGTTCGGGCGACCGATGGATGTGGCGATTCGTTCCGCGTCCTCGCGGTAGATCACATGGGAGACACCGATGGTCGCTTCGGCCGGGCCGTAGCCGTGATACAGCGTCGTGGACAGTTGATCGCGGAACCGATCGAAGAGTTCAGGCGTGAGAACCTCACCGCCGCACCACACGTGCTTCAACGAATCGAGCTGATCGGTCCCGTTCGCCAGATCCAGAAGGATGTCGAGCATCGACGAGACCAGGTAGACGAAAGTGACCGATTCTCCGGCGATCAGGTCGAGCAGGTATTGCGGGTCGCGTTCCCCCTCGGGCTTCGCGATCACCAATCGACCGCCGGAGACGAGCGGGAGCAGGATCTCGTTGATCGAGATGTCGAACGAGAGTGGGGCTTTGAACAAGGAGGCATCGCCGGACCCGAACCCGAGAATCCGCTCCCGCTGCCACAGCAACCTTGCGCAGATTGCCTCGTGGCGGATCATGGCGCCCTTCGGACGTCCGGTCGAACCGGACGTGAAGATGACGTATGCGAGTTGGGCACCGTGAATACGAATGTCGGAGGTCATTGTCTCGGACAGGTCCGAGGGCCCGTCCTCGTACCCCCACGCGGAGAGATCGACCGGAACGGAGTCGTCTACACCGTCCGAGGTGAGCACCAGTGTGGCGCCCGCGTCGGCAAGTACCGATTCGCGGCGTTCGGCAGGCCATGACGGATCCAGCGGAACGAAGGCACCACCGGCACACATGACGGCCAACAACCCCACCACCATCTCGGCGGATCTCGGAAGCCCGATCGCCACAACGGTTTCGGTCGCGACACCGCGAGAGATCAAGTGCGCGGCGAGCTGTGATACCCGACTTTCGAGTTCGCCGTAGGTCAGCCGGACGTCGCCGTCGACCACGGCGACAGCGCCCCGATCGGCAGAGAAGCTGCTGCGCAACAAATCCGGCACCGTCGTGATTGGCTGCGGCTCTGCGGTGTCGTTCCACCCGTGGAGCACGAGTTCTCTCTCCGCGAGCGACATGGGGTCGAGTGCCGAGATCGGAAGCTGCGGCTCGGCTACGAATCGATCGAGGAACTGTTCGATTCTCGCGGTGTGATCGGCCAACTCCCTGTCGAATCCGGCCGGGGCGCGGACGTCGATCTCGATCGGCTCCCCGTCCTGACCACCGCGCACACTCAGATCCAGGTCACTGACTCGACCGGTTACCGAATTACGCACGCGCACCGGGCATCCGCCGAAGGTGAGTGTGTGTTCGAACATCATCGAGTTGATGCCGGGGCCGAAGACCTGACGGTCGGGATCGATCGCCCGAATGTCGCGAGCAAGATCCTCACCTCGGTACCGCCCGTGCTTGAGAATCGAGACCAGGGCGGTGTCGAGACGAGTTGCCAACTGGCCGATGCTTTCCGAGCGTTCTACCCGAATACTCAGCGGCAAAATCGTCGACGCCATCGAAGGAGTGCGACGCATGTCGCGCCCCACCCGAGCGGCCATCGGTACCGAGACGACAACGTCGTGCTGTCCCGTGGTTCGTGCGATGTACGCGATCAGCGCGGCCATGGGCAGGCGAGTTCGTCGAATCCCGGCGTCGGCCGCATACCGGTAGAGCTGTGCCGCGCGATCAGCGTCGAGCGTGAGTATCGCCGAGATCGGCGGCAGCGAATCATCCACCTGCCCATGCAGAATACGCGTCGCTTCCGGTCCCGATTCAACGCGTTCGACCCAGTACTGACGGTCGGTCTGGAATCGCGGAGAGTTCCGGTAATCCAGATCGGCTGCAACCACGGCGTCGAGTGACCACTGCGGCGCGGCAGTCCCGAGATTCGGATCGTCGTATCGCTCGGCGACGTCGGCGACGATGAGCGAGATGCCGTACCCGTCGATCACGCTGTGGTGATAGCGCTGATACCAGATGACTCGGTCGTCAGCGGTCAGCAGAAGCACCTGGCGGAACAGCAGATCGTCCGGACCGAAGACCCGAGCCATGTCGGTGTCCATCCACGACTGCGCAGTCGAATCGGGATCCGCCTCGGCCCGAAGGTCGAGAATTTCCACGTCCCAGCGCGCATCCGGAATCGGCACCTGGATCAGCTGGTTGTCGGCATCGACCTCGAAGTGCACGAACAGCGCTTCGACGCGTCCGACGCTGGCCTCGATCGCCGCTGCCGCGCGCTCGACGTCGATCGTGCCGTCGACCTCGACGACAAGTCCGATGTTGTAGACCGGACTGCTCGGATCCACGTTCTGAGCAACCCACACCTCACGCTGAGCGGCCGTCGCCGGGAGCGCTGCGTCCAGATCGGCACCGCCCGATACCGCCGGGTGAGCTACCTGAGAGTGGTCAGACATCAAGAATCCGATCATCGTCGTTCATGCTCATCGAACGACGAACACCCTCGCAAGTTTAGGGTAGGCTACCCAGGAACGTGAAGGTGCGCTCCCGCCCTGGTCAGACCTGTTCCCACGGACCGAATTCGAGCAAAACGTCAATTGCCGTCTTACCGTCCTGCGGCCGAACGACATGTTCGAGGGCATAGACCCTCGATCCCTCCGCAGCGCGAGCGAGATCGGAAATACCGGGCAGAATGGTCGGTTCGGGTGGACCGCCCACACCACGATGGAAGTTCTCGATGGAATGCCCCAAATAGAGGACCCGTCCGCCGGGCGTCAGCCACTCCCCGACGCGCTTCAAGGTTGCGGCCAGATGGTCGACCTCGAGGTGAAGAAAGCTGACCAACACCAGGTCGACCAGCCCTTCCGGCTGCCACTCGGTCGCGTCGCCGACCTGCCAGTCGACAGCCTTGTCCCCGTCACTCGCCCGTGCCAGATCGATCGCCACCGACGAGTAGTCGACCGCAGTCACCGACCAACCTTGCCCAGCCATCCACCGCGCGTGACGGCCGTCGCCGCAGGCCAGATCGATCGCGGTGCCCGGTCTCAGATCGGAAATTCTTGTTGCGACGGTTCCCGCCGGGTCGACTCCCCATGGCTCCGTCACCGCTCGGTATCGCTCGTCCCAGTCGCGTGCGTCCATGATTGCTCTCCCATATCCGTTTCACCGTTTCAGATCGGACGGTGCCCCCAGCAGCATAGAGAACCCTCGAATGTGACAGATCGATACCCCCGGGGGTATAAAGGTGACGGACAGGAATACCCCCACCCGTATCAGGAGTGAAGATGTCAGCGACCAGAACAGTCACCGCGGACCCACCCACCCGAGCCGACGGCATACTTGCGCGTCTCGGTCGATCGATGGCGACTCACACCCGCCTCGTCGTCGGCGTCTGGTTGATCGCGTTGATCGCACTCGGCGCCGCAGCACCCAGCGTCTTCACCTCCCTGGCCGGCGCGGGTTGGCAGGCAAACGGATCCGAATCCGTGCAAGTTCGCGAGTTGGCCGAGCAGCATTTCGGTGGAAATTCCTCCGCCGCAGTACAAGTGGTCGTTCACTCGGATTCTCTACCCATCACGGATCCGTCGATGCAGCAAACCCTGGCCGCGGCAACGGAAATCTTTTCCGCGGACCCTCGCTTCGGCGAAGTGATCGCCCCGCAGCCCGGTATGACCATCAGCCCGGACGGACATACCGGCATCATGGTCGCGGGCGCCAACGCGAGTACCGACGAGATGGTCAGCGCGGTAGACGAACTCGGCAAGAAGCTCACGGGCTTGTCCACCGACACGATCGAGGTGTACCCGACGGGTGCGTCGGCGTTGTGGAGCGATTTCAACAAGGCCAATCACGAAGCCATGATCAAAGCCGAAATGATGTCGTGGCCCGTCACTCTCGCGATCATGGTGTTGGCCTTCGGCTCCCTGGTTGCCGCGGGTCTACCACTACTGCTGACGCTTGCGGGCCTGGTCGCTTCGGCGGGCGGGCTTGTAATCCTCAACGAGATCACGCCGATTTCCGTGTGGGCCATGAACTTCGCGATGATGTTCGCTCTCGCGCTGGGCATCGACTACGCACTCTTCCTCGTCGCCAGGTTCCGGGATGCATTGCGAGCCGATCCGGATCCAAGGGCCGCCGTGGCTCAAACCATGGACACCGCCGGCAAGGCTGTGGTCCTTTCCGGCCTCACAGTTCTGGTCAGTTTGTCTGCGGTTCTCATCGTTCCAGCCCCGGCCGTACGCACGATGGCTGTCGGAATCATGCTCGCTGTGATCTTCGTTCTCGCCGCAACACTCACCCTGTTGCCTGCCGTGCTCGGCAGGATCGGCGCGAAGGTCAACGGCGGTTCTCTACCGTATGCAAAGCGCCAGCAGCACCGCTCCCCGATGTTCGCAGGTTGGGCATCATTGCTGCACAAGCACCCGTGGCCATTCGGCTTCGGCGCCTTACTCATCCTGATCGCACTCGTTGTTCCGGTCTTCGGACTGAAGGTGGCAATGCCCTCCATCGCCGTGGTTCCCGAGGACGCCCCGGTTCGCCAGGGCTATGAACTGGTGCAGCAGCAATTCGGGGACGGCGCCCCGGGGATGTTGCAGATCGTCACGTCCGCCGACGATGCAGCCGACACCTCACGTCTTACCATGAGCGTTGACGGCGTGGCCATGGTCACCCCAGCGCAACAAGCTGCCGACGGGTCCGATCTTGTTATGCTGCAAGCAGTTCCCACCGTCGACCCGTCAGATCCTGCGATGGAAACCATCCTTGCCGACCTTCGGTCGCAACTGCCGGAATCGGCGCTCGTCGGCGGCGCTCCGGCCGAAAATCTCGACCTTCAGCAGGCACTCGACGACTACCTTCCCATCGTCGTGGTCGTGATTCTGACGCTCGGATTCCTGTTGCTGCTGATCGCCCTCCAGGCGCCTTTGATCGCCTTGATCGGCACGCTGGTCAGCCTGCTGTCCACTGGGGCCGCATTCGGAATCGCGAAGCTGATCTTCCAGGACGGTCACGGAGCAGGCCTACTCGGCTTCACCCCCCAGGGTTTCCTCAACGGGTGGGGTCCGGTCTTCTTCTTCGCCATGATCTTTGCGATCGCGATGGACTACACCGTGTTCCTGCTTTCGAGTGCCAAGGAGCACTACGAACGCACAGGCGACCCCGCGATCGCACACATGGACGGCCTCGCGCATTCAGGTCGGGTCATTGCGGCGGCAGCAGCGGTGATGGTTGCGGTCTTCTTCACTTTTGCGCTCGCAGATCCCTTGCCACCCAAGGAAATGGGCATCATTCTCGGCGTAGCTGTCCTCCTGGACGCAGTGCTCGTCCGCTTGGTGCTGCTGCCCGTTCTCCTACGCCTCACCGGCCGGGCAGCCTGGTGGGCGCCGGCATGGCTGCGTCGCGTCCTGCCGAACATCAGCTTCTCGCATGGCTGATCGTGTACCCGACATCACTGTCCTACTGATACCCCCAGGGGTATGATGGGGACAAGAGAAATCAAAGCCGGCGACAGTGACAGCCCACGACGAGGAGTGCGCAATGACAACACCCACAGAACCGATAGCGATCGCAACCAAGGTCACCGGAACCTTCGACGACGTCGTCACCCGCACGCGTGGCGCTCTCGCCGAGCAGGGCTTCGGCATCCTGACCGAGATCGACATGCAGGCAACACTCAAGGCGAAGCTGGACGAGGACATGGAAAAGTACCTGATCCTGGGTGCCTGTAACCCGCCGTTGGCCCATCGGGCAGTTTTGGTGGATCGTCAGATCGGCCTCCTGCTGCCGTGCAACGTCGTCGTCCGCGAAGATACGACTACCGAGAATTCGTTCTTCGTCGAAGCGATGAACCCTGCTCTCATGGTTCAGGTTTCCGGCGAACCCGGCCTCGAGTCCGTGGCAGCCGACGCAGCCGTCAAGTTGCGCGCGGCCGTCGACTCGCTGATCTGACACCGCAGTCGGATCAAACACTGAATCAAGCAGTGACATGCCCCCAGGGGTACCCTTGACCGCAGCACGAACACTCGAGAAGGGGCCACCATGACCGGCGACGAAGAGAGCATTGCGCTCGTATTGAACAGACTGCGTCGTGCCCACGGCCAACTTGCCGGGGTCATCTCGATGATCGAGAACGGCCGCGACTGCAAGGACGTCGTCACGCAACTCGCCGCCGTGTCCAAGGCGCTGGACCGAGCAGGGTTCAAGATCGTCGCTTCCGGGCTGCGTGAATGCCTGAGCGGTGACAGCGCGGAAGGTCAGGAACCGATGACCGAGGCCGAACTCGAGAAGCTGTTCCTGGCACTGGCCTGAAACATGAGAAGGGCCTGACCTGCAGTTAGCAGGTCAGGCCCTTTCTCGCGTGCGGAAAACTACTTCGCCAGGAAGTCGATCAGCACCTTGTTCACGGCCTCCGGACGCTCGAGGTAGCCGTAGTGCCCGGCGTCGGGAATCTCTTCGTACGACGCCGTCGCGATGCAGTCCGCCACCTCGCGGGAGAGGTAGGGCGGGATCATGCGGTCGTCGGCGAAAGCGACGGACAGGCACGGGCGCATGATCGACTTGTACGCACCCCGTCGATCGAAGGCGCGGTCCATACCGAGCTGTGCGCGAACACCCGGTGACGTTGCGCCGCCGGTGAACTCGAAGATATCCATCCAGTCGCGCGCCGAGTGATCGTCTGCCAGCGTGGCCGGCGAAAGGTTCATCACCGCGGTCACTGCGGCACGGTACTTGGCCGGCAGAGCGACGCCACTGTCGAACAACTGGCGCTCGCCCTCGGTCAGGACCTGCTGGAAATGATCCATCCGGGCGTGGCCGGCGAGGAACACTGCTTTGCGAACCAGATCGGGCCTGGCGAGCGTCAGTTCCTGCGCCACCCGGGCGCCCATCGAGGTGCCGATGACATGGGCCGGACCGCCACCGAGGTGCTCGATCAGTCCGGCGGTATCTGCGACCATGTCGGGCATCGTGATGCCGCCGAGGCTCTCGCCGGACGGTGCGATTCCGCGGTTGTCGAAGGTGCAGACTCGGTAGCCGGCGGCCACCAGCGCCGGGGTCTGGTGCAGATCCCAGACGCGGCCGGGGCTGCCGGTCCCCATGATGAGCACCACCAGATCTCCATCACCCTTGACCTGGTAATTGATGGGGATTCCGTTGATTGTGGCGACCGTCATGTCAGCCTTCCTCCTCGTACGTGTGATCAACAATTTTGGTTGGATAGCCTAAGCTGATGGGCGGTCGTGTGACCGCAACCCCAGCCCATGCTCGTCCAGGAGGACCCCCGTTGAGAGTCGCTACGCTCGGATACCAAACCTGGGGCCACCGTACCCTGCAGGCCTTGATCGACTCCGATCACGAGGTCGTGCTGGCAATCACACACCCGAAGAGCGAACACGTCTACGAACAGATGTGGGCGGACTCGGTTGCAGATCTGGCGGCCGAGAACGGTGTACCCGTTCACGTGGCGAACAAGCCTGACGACGCCTTCAAGGCCGCGCTGGCGGAAGCGGCTCCCGACATCATCGTCGCCAACAACTGGCGCACCTGGCTGCCGGCGGAGGTCTTCGACGCACCCAAGTACGGCACCCTCAACATCCACGATTCGCTGCTGCCCAAGTACACGGGCTTCTCCCCGCTCATCTGGGCTCTGATCAACGGCGAAGAAGAAGTCGGCCTTACGGCGCACCTGATGGACGAGGAACTCGATGCGGGCGACATCGTGCTGCAGCGATCGACGACGGTCGGCCCGACCGACACCGTCACCGATCTGTTCCACCGCACGATCGACATGATCGGCCCCATCACACTCGACGCCCTGGATCTGATCGCGTCCGGCCGTACCGACTGGACGCCGCAGGACCGATCGCAGGCCACGTTCTTCCACAAGCGTGCACCGCAGGACAGCCACGTCGACTGGTCCTGGCCCGCCGAGGTCATCGAACGTTTCGTCCGGGCACAGTCCGATCCGTACCCCAACGCTTTCGCCGAGTTCAAGGGCCAGCGCATCCGCATCCTGAAGGCGTCCGTCTCACGCGGGCACTACGGCGGAACCCCCGGCCGAGTGTTCATCCAGGAAGACGACGGCATGGTGATCGTCGCGGGCCCCGACGCGTGGTCGGGCAAGAACAAGGGACTGCGGATCGAGCGCGTCCGACTCGACGACGGCAGCGAGTACACCGCCGCCGAGTTCTTCCCCCACGGCGGCGGGTACCTCACCTGATCGCCGGATCAGACCCCCTCAGTACAAAACCCAGTACAAACCCCTCAGTCGCGACCTTCCCAGGCCGCCCACAGTTGTGCGTAACGCCCGCCCGCGGACACCAGTTCGCGGTGCGGGCCTTCTTCTACGATCTGACCGTGTTCGAGCACGATCACTCGGTCGGCGCCCGCGGCCTGGGTAAGCCGGTGTGCGACAACCAGAGTGGTGCGGCCCTCCGTAGCGGCGTCGGCAGTCGCTTCCAGTTCCCGCGCTCCGGCGCTGCCCGCCTCCGCTGTTGCCTCGTCCAGTACGGCGACGGCGGGATCGGCCAACACCAGTCTCGCCAAAGCCAACTGCTGCGCCTGCGCCGCTGTCATCTCGTGCCCGCCTTCGCCGACGACGGTCAGCATTCCCTCGTCGAGAGCCTCCACCCACTCGTACGCGCCGACCGTCCGCAGTGCCGCGGCAACGTCCTCGTCCGAGGATTCGGGAGCCGCCAATCTCAGATCCTCGATCAGGGGTCCGGCAAAGACATGGACCTCCTGACTCACGATCGCGATGTGGCGTCGTAGGTCGTCGAGGTCGGCAAGCGGGACACCGCCGATCGACACCCGGCCCGACGTCGGAGTGATCGAACCGGCAGCGATCGCCGCGAGCGTCGTCTTTCCGGCTCCGGTCGAACCGACGAGCGCCACGCGCTCCCCCGCTCGCAGTATGAGGCTCACTCCGTGGAGAACCTCATGACCACCGTCGTAGCTGTGCCGAATGTCATCCAGACGCAGCGAACCGTCGGCCGGAACGGAACCTGCATCCGTCGAAGGCTCCGTTTCCTCGATCTCGACGACGCCGACCAGTCGCGCGAGGCTGGCGCCGGCCGACTGCACTTCGTCGAAGGTGTAGAGCAGCGAGCCGATCGGGTTGAACAGGCGGTGGAACAGCAGGGCAGCAGTCGTCGTCTGGCCGACTGTCACGACGTCCTCACGGACCAGCAGGAATCCGACGACGAGAATCATGGACAGGCCCACGAATTCGGCGCGGTTACCTCGACCGGCGAACCTCGTGAACAGGCCGAACACTCCGACTGCCAGATCGCGCGCTTTTGCCGACGCCGCATCGATCTGCCCGAGGTGTTCCTTCTCGAGGCTGTACGCGCGGACCGTCTTCGCACCCTGGAGACTGCTGATCAGCGCTTGTGAACGAGCGCCCATCGCTACCCGCTCGGCAGCGTAAACAGGAGCCGAGCGTGGCAGGTACCACTTGAGCGCCAGCGCGTACATCGGCAGCGCGACCATTCCGGCCAGACCGAGTCGCCAGTCGAGTCCGAGCATGGTCACCATGCTCAGAGCCACGAGCAGAACCGCCGCGATCATGCCGGGAACCACGTCGGACACGGCCTTGGCGATCACCGACACGTCGTCGCCGACACGCGAGAGCAGATCGCCCTTACCGACCTTCTCGACGGTCTGGATCGGCAGTCGCAGTGCCCGGTCCACGGTCCGCTCTCGCAGATCCGCCAGGATCGTCTCACCGAGCCGCTTGATCAGATAGGCAGCCACACCGGTGAACACACCGCCCACGATTGCGGCAGCGGCGATGATCACGACCACCCCGACGATCGTCGACGTGGGCGCGTTGTCCCGGACCCGGTCGACCAGGACGCCGAAGACGTAAATCGGCACCAAGGCCATCGCCGACGCCGAAGCCGCGACGATCAGGACCAGCAGGCTCTGCATCCGGTGTTCGGTCAGCGCCGCCCGCAACCACTTCCAGGTCTGGCGACCACTCGCGATCGGCAACAACTCGCGCTCTGTCACCTTCTCTGCGTTCTCCCCGGCCGGCATTTCGGTTGTCGTGTCCGTGGCCGTCACCGCAGCACCGCTCCTCGGTAGTTCGCGTCGCCGCGAGAGAGTTCGGAATGTGTGCCCGTCGAGGCGATCACTCCGTCGTTCAACACGATCACCCGATCCGTCACGGCCAGCAAGGCGGGGCTGCTGGTGATCAATACCGTCGTGTGGATGCCACTGGCACCCTCGTGCCGCAGTTCTGCGATTCCTTCGGCGATCGATGCCTCGGTAACCGCGTCCACCGCCGTCGTCGGATCGTGCAGGACCATCACGGGTGCCTGTGCCACCAAGGCGCGCGCGAGGGCGACGCGTTGCCGCTGGCCTCCCGACAAACTGGCGCCCCGATCGGTCACTTCGAGGTCGAGACCGTCCGGATGTGCGTCGACGACATCCGCCGCTGCCGACGCCACCAGAGCACTCTGGATGTCGAGAGCAGCGGCATCACCGGCGCCCGCGGTGACGTTCGACGCAAGCGACCCGGAAAACAGATCGGTGATGTGCGGCTCCACCAACACCGTCCGACGTGCCAATCGCAAGTCCATGTCGGACAGGCTGATTCCGCCAACCCTCACCACTCCGCGATACGCGTCCTGCGCCAGCTGACCGGACAGGACCGCGACAAGGGCGTCGGCGTCCTGCGGCTGGTAAGCCACGACGCCCAGCAGTTCTCCGGCAGGCAGATGCAGATCGATGCCCTTGAGCGATTTGTACTCGACTCCGTCGAGAGTCAGGTCGGTGCCTTCGAGTTCGGTCTGCGAACCCGCGCCACGCAGTGGCTCCGCGTCCAAGACCAGTGCCAGTCGATCCGACGACGCTCGCGCCACCGCGAAGTATCCGGGAATGGACGCAAGCAAGCCGAGCGGTTCGATGATGAACTGCGCAAGCCCCACCACGGTGATCAGTTCACCGACCGTGATCCGGCCCTGCAACGCGAAGTATCCCGCGAAGCCCGCAACACCGACCGCGAGCAACGCACTGACGGTCGCGGCAACGCCGGTGTAGATACCGGTCGCCTTGGCCGTGCCGATCGTCGATGCGAGCGCTTGACGGCTGACCGTGCGGTAGCGCGCCGACGCGGTCTTCTCGCCGCCGACACCGCGCAGCGGACGCAATCCGCTGACCAGATCCGTAGCCATCGCCGACGCCCGAGCGATCGACGCCTGCTGACCGGTAGCCCTCGACGTGATGAGAGGCGCCGCCAATTGCAGCAGACCGAGAATGACCGGCGTTCCGATCAGAACGGCCAGCCCCAGCCAGAGGTCGATCCACACCAACGCCACCGCCGACGCCACCGCAGCTGTCAGGGCCGCAGCGGCGCGCGGGACGATGTCCGCGATCCACGAAGTCTGCTCGGCATCGGATGTCGAGACTGTCAGCAATTCACCCGAACGCAGATCGGTGCGCACCCCACGCGGATCGAGGACGCGGTGCGCCACCTCGAGCCGGAGGCGATGAGCCTCCTGCTGCATCGCGGTGACGATGAAGCGTGCGCCGAAGCGCCACGCGGCCGTCAGAACGAGAAACAGAGCCGCGAGACCGACGATGGAGACGATCAGGGCCGTGGTGTCCGAAGTCTCCACCGCACGGTCGATGATCACACCGATGGAGATCGGCACCGCCGTCTCGGTCAGTTGGTGCAGACAGACCAGAACTGTGCCGATGGCGAGCGGGCCACGGTTACGGACGAGGACACGTCGCAAAATCGCAGCACCGCTGTGATTGCCACTATCCGGCTCGTCCGAGTCGACGGTCACACTCGAGGGGGTCGAACTCATGGAACTCCAAGCATCGATGGAAGCGATAAAGTTGAGTACAGAGATAAGTAAGTCGACCCTAATACATGAGCAACTAGCGTCGACACGCCCAGTTCTCATAGAGTCGCGAGTAAGAACCATTGCTTGCGCCGTGCAGGCAAGCACGAGAGGAACATGATGGCTGAGAACACGACCGTCGAAACCGAGATCGCGGACGAGGACCTCGAGCCCGTAGCGGACGAAACTGCTCGTCAGGCACAGCGCGTCGTCGCTGCCTACGCGGAAGATGCCGACGAGTGCAGGATGCTGCTCTCGATGCTCGGTATCTCCCCCGCCGCCAAGCTCGACTGAATCTTTCCCTCACCAACCGAGAAGGAACCACGTGCCTGTCAGTCCGGATTCGACCAGTTCAACCCTTTCTGACAGCGCACCTGCTTCTTCGACCGGTGAAGCCGTGTCCGGGCAGGCTGAGTTCGTTGTCGTAGCGAACCGCCTGCCCGTCGACTTGGAACGGCTTCCCGACGGCACCACCCGCTGGAAGCGAAGCCCCGGCGGACTGGTCACCGCTCTCGAGCCGATCCTGCGCAGCAATCAGGGCGCGTGGGTGGGCTGGGCGGGGGTGGCGGACGCCGAGCTCGACCCCATCGTCGAAGACGGACTCGAGCTCTACCCCGTGCCGCTGAGCGCCGAGGAGATCAACGAGTACTACGAGGGATTCTCCAACGCCACCCTCTGGCCGCTCTATCACGACGTCATCGTCAAACCCGAGTACCACCGCGAATGGTGGAACGCCTACGTCGAGGTGAACCGGCGATTCGCCGAAGCCACCTCCAAGGCAGCGGCACAGGGCGCGACAGTCTGGATCCAGGACTACCAGCTGCAGTTGGTACCGAAGATGCTGCGGATGCTGCGCCCCGACCTGACCATCGGCTTCTTCCTGCACATTCCGTTTCCCCCGGTCGAGCTGTTCATGCAGATGCCGTGGCGCACCGAGATCGTCGAAGGCCTCCTCGGCGCCGACCTCATCGGCTTCCACCTTCCGGGTGGCGCACAGAACTTCCTGTACCTGGCCAGACGCCTTGCCGGGCAACAGACTTCACGTGGAACCGTCGGCGTCCGCTCCAAACTCGGTGTGGTGCAAGTAGGTTTCCGTAGCGTCCGCGTCGGCGCCTTCCCTATCTCCATCGACTCCGGCAAGCTCGACGAGCTCTCGCGCACCAAGGCAATTCGAGACCGCGCCAAGCAGATTCGCAAAGAACTCGGCAACCCCAAGCACATCATGCTGGGCGTCGACCGCCTCGACTACACCAAAGGCATCGACGTCAGGCTCGCTGCGCTCCACGAACTTCTCATGGAGAAGCGCATCGATCCCGCCGACACCGTCATGGTGCAGCTGGCGACCCCGAGCCGCGAACGCGTCGAAAGCTACGTACAGATGCGCGGAGACATCGAGCAGAAGGTCTCCCGGATCAACGGCGAGTTCAGTGAAGTCGGCCGCCCCGTCGTCCATTACATCCATCGGCCGATCCCACGCGACGAACTGGTCGCGTTCTTCGTCGCCGCCGATCTCATGCTCGTCACGCCGCTGCGTGACGGCATGAACCTCGTCGCGAAGGAATACGTCGCCTGCCGCAGTGATCTGGGTGGTGCATTGCTGCTCAGCGAATTCACCGGTGCCGCAGCAGAACTCCGCCAGGCATTCCTGTGCAATCCTCACGACCTCGACGACGTCAAGGATTCGATGGAGAAGGCCCTCAATCAACCGCGCGAGGACGGCCGGCGCCACATGCGTGCGCTACGTCGTCAGGTCCTGACGCACGACGTCGACCGCTGGGCGCGCTCGTTCCTCGACGCGCTCGCACACGGCGGTGCCGCAGGCCCGGCGCTGATCGCCCCGGCCGAAGCACAAGACCACTGAGGACAGTGCACAAAGGCTGGGGCCGCGGAGAGTGAATCTCCGCGGCCCCAGCCTCTTTCGTACCCGGCTCCAGCCTTCGTGTGTTTGATCAGAAGGGTTGGACGTTGTTCACGAGCCAACGTCCGTCCTGCTTCTCCAGACTCATCTTCACGCGACTGCCACTGGCAACGGCTTCGGGCGATTCCGAAGACGTGGTGATCTGATTGAGGAACAGCATCGTCGTCGCGCTGTCCGCCTCCGCGTCGAGAACCGCGGCGCCCTGGACGACGACCTGAACGGTCAGCGACTTTTCCTTGGCTCCCGGAATGATCACCGATTCGATCAGATTGGTGAACGTGCCTTGAAAATCGCCCGTCAACCCGTCTGTGGCTGCATGCAACTGCTGGTCGACGTTGTTGTAGTCGTACTGGAACATCGCTACCGCCTGATCGGAAGAGGCCTGTGCCACTTCGTCTCTGGTCTGATCGATCGCTGCGGTGTCACGCGTTCCGTCCGGACCGAAGTAGAGATACGCCGACACTGCCGCCAACGCGATGGCCACTGCACTGATGACGCACAGGATGATGGCGAGCGGTGAGGCGCGCTTCGGCTTCGGCGAAACTTGCTTGGACGTCTCGGGGTTCACTTCTGGGGTCATGGCACAAACTCCACATTCGAGGCAAGCAACTGCCCGTCGACGTCGCACATGGTGATTCGGAGTCGGTAGTTGCGTTCAGCGGGCGCTTCGTCGCCGTTCTTCTGCATCGCACGCACCGCGACCAATGAAGTCCCGCAATCGCCGTCGGATTTCTCGAACCCGGCTTCGAGCACCTCGCCGTCGGTCTGAACTCCGGCCTGCCCGAGGACGTTGACGAACGAATCCTTGCGTCCGTCGAACTGCGACTTGAACTCGTCGGTGGTGCCGGCGAGGAACTTGTCGAGGTCGGCAGCCGCTGTATCCGCGTGCAGTGTCGTCAGATTCAGTGCGGTGGTCCGGGCACCGGCCACGTAGCGGGCTCGGTCCTCGTCGGCATTGGACGCCTTGTTCCGGTCGACGAGAAGAAACACCGTCAGGGCCGCAAGAGCAACAGCGATCACCGAAGCAATGGCGATCCCGACTACCAACCCGGCCTTGGGCTTCGAACGAACAGGGGTGTCCACAGCAGTTTCTGCGGGGGTTTCGGCGGTACCGGTCGGCTCAGCCTTGGTCGCGACCTGATCACCGCTGACGACCTTCTCAGGTGGAGTATCGGGCTTGCCCAAAGCAACTGGCGCCGCCGCCTTCTGCTCAGCTGGCTTCTGCTCGGCCGGCTTCTGCTCGGCTGGCTTCTGCTCGGCTGGCTTCTGTTCGGCCGACTTCTTTTCGGTGGGCACTACTACCGCGGCAGCGTCTGCATCCGCACCCGTGGGTCCGGCGCTGCGGGACGCGCGACGGCGCACCCGCTGCCCGGCCTGTGGATCTTCGTCTGTCATCAACCCTGCTGACCCTTCATGAACTGTTCGAGACTGACGTCGCCGCCACCGAGGTTCGGTTGCGAGTACGTCCTTCCGTCCGGCCCGATGTACGTGCCTGTAATCGGATCGTACCGACGAGCCGAGACCGAAGGCGTCGACGTGTACGAGCTCGGGGTCGCGGTAATCGGTTCCGGAGGCCC
Source organism: Rhodococcus sp. C3V (assembly GCF_029269915.1). NCBI lineage: Bacteria > Bacillati > Actinomycetota > Actinomycetes > Mycobacteriales > Nocardiaceae > Rhodococcus > Rhodococcus sp. C3V. The sequence goes on along the minus strand of NZ_JARJBE010000003.1, from coordinate 433,418 downwards.
GGATTGCGGGTTCGTGCCCATCGGTACGTAGCCGGAACGGCACTGTTCGACCGTCGGCGCACGACGTCCCGGATACTCCTCGCAGGGAAGGTTTCTCGCGCCGCGCACGGCGATCGGCGAATCCTGGGCAACCTGGCAGAAGAGATCCGACGGCGTCTCGATTGGTGATTCGTCCTTCGGACTGCGCCACTGCTCTGCGGGCAGGAATCCTGTAGTGCACGGCGGCGGGTCGTTGACCTCCATGTGGAAGTCCACCAGTGCACCATCCGCAGCCGGGCCGGAGCCTGCCACCGTGACCAGCGCCGCGGCCAGCGGCGGGTAGATGACCAGAATCTGCTCGATCGCGTTGTTGTAGATCACGCCGACCTGTCCGACGGACACGAGGTTCGCCAGAAGAATCGGCAATGTCGGCTGCATGTCTTGCAGAAGAGCATTCGCCTCCGCCGCTGCGGCCGGACCCTTCTGGATGACGGCACGCAGATCAGGGTCGCTGGCGCGGAGCTGGTCGGTGAACGTCACCAGATTGCTTGTCCAGGAACGGATGGCGTCGCTGCTGACCACCTGGGTGTCCAGGAGTGGACCGGCCTGCTCGATCAGGGTCTTGGTCGCGTCGGAGTTGTTGTTCGCCTCTTCGACGAACAGCCGAGCCGAGTCGATCAGCTTCTGCAGATCCGGGCCGGCACCGTTGAACGCCTTGAAGGATTCGTCGATGACGGTCTTGAGCTTGGTGTCGGAAATGCTCTGCAGCAACAGATCTGCCTGATCGAGCATCGCGCCGACATCCTGGGGAATGCTGGTTCGGTCTTCGGGAATCACCGATCCGTTTTCCAGATGCCCGTCGACCACGATCGCTCCGGAGCTGTCGGTGTGCGGAATCAGATCGACGAACTGCTCGCCGATCGCCGACACACTCTTGACCGCAGCGTCGACGTCCGAGGGCACCTTGACGCCGCTCTCGAGAGACAGACGCGCATTCACGCCCGTTTCCGACAACTCCACCGCGTTCACGACGCCGATGGTCTGACCGCGGTAGGTGACGTTCGAGTTCTTGTACAGCCCACCGGTGGCGGGCAATTCGACGGTGACGTCGTATCGGCCGATACCGACCATAGCGGGAACACGCACGTACTGAGTGGCCATCACGATCAAACCGACGACCGTCAAGACGGCGAAGATGGTGAGCTGGATACGGACGAACTTTGTGAGCATCATGGTGCCGGTGCCCCCTGAGGAAGTCCTGGAATGTTGATCGGCGGAAGTCCCGGAATCTGAATGGTATTCGGATCCGCTGCCGGGGCCTGCGCAGCGGGAGCCTGTCCGGCGGGAGCTTGGGCCGGCGGTGCGGCAGGCTTGAGCGGATCGCTCAACGGGTTGCCTGTCTGTCCGGCCAGCCCAGCCTGCTTACCCAACACGCCTTCCGGTCCGGAGAGCGTTCCGGCCAACGGAGTTCCGGTGAGGAAGTTCGCGTCCAGCCGGGGCAGCGAGATGTCGATGGTCATGGCCAGGTTGGCGTAGTCACCGCGAATGACGTTGTCGATTCCGTTCTGTGGGAACGGGAACGTCAAGAGGACTCCGAGAACCTGAGTGAGAGCGTTACCCGAATCCGCCAAGGCCTTCAGAGTCGGCGAAAGAGCCCGAACGTTGGTCGCGAAATCGTCGCCGCTCTCCTGGATGACACGGCTCGCCACCTCGCTGAGACCACCGAGTGAGGTCAACGCGTTGGTTATGTCCTGACGCTGAGCGACAAGAATCTCGAGTGCCGGCGGAATACCTTCGAGCGCTTTGTTCAAGGTGTCGTGCTGGGCCTGGACGGTCGAGGACAGTCGATCGAGTCCTTCCATCGCCGAAACGATGTCGCCTCGTTGCTTGTCCAGACTTCCGACCAGCTGATCGAGCTGAGGCAGGAGGTCTCGAACGGAATCTTCACGCCCACCGAGAGCGGCGTTGAGTTCCTTCGTGATGTCCTGAACCTGAGCGAGACCGCCGCCGTTGAGAACAACCGACAGCGACGACAGCGTCTGTTCCGTCGTCGGGTAAGCGCCCGCCCGCTCGATCGGAATCAGGTCACCGGCTTCGAGTCGGCCCTCGGGCTCCTCCCCTACCGGCGGCGCCAACTCGATGTGCTGAGAGCCGAGCAAGCTGGTCTGACCGATTTTTGCCGTCGCGTTGGCCGGCAACTGAACCTCGGGATTCAGCGACACCGTCACCAGAGCGTGCCAGCCTTGAACCTCGATGTTCGAAACGCTTCCCACTGCCACGTCATCCACCCGGACGGGCGAATTCTGCGACAGTGTAGTCACGTTCGGCATCTCGATCTGAACCTCGTATGCGCCTTCGCCCCGGCCTTGAGTGCCTGGCATCGGCACCGAGTTGAGACCGTTCCATTCACAACCGCTGGCGCCGAGTGCCACTGCCGTGGCCAACACGGCAACCGTGGTCTTGCGAGCTACCCGCATCAGTTCCCTCCGCCCATGTTGAAGAGTTCGGCGAGATCCTTGGGAACACTCGTCATGGGAGCACCCGACATCGGTCCTGCGACGGTTTCCGGCTGATTCTGACTTGCCGCTTCCAATCCCGGTTCGGTGTAGACGATCTGATCCGGGAAAGCCTGCACGCCCGCGACCGGGTTGAACAGGAATCCGGGGTAGTTGCCGATCATCGTGCTGAGCACCGGCCCGAGGTACTGCTTACACAGGTCGGCACTGTTCTGGGAGTTACCACTCTCGATACCTTCGATGGAACCACAGATCCACTGGATCGGATTCTTGAAGTTACTCAGTGCAATTGCGCCGGTCATACTGCCCTGAGCCGGCTTGTAGATCTGATAGAAGTTGGCAAGCGACGTCGGTCCGGAGTGCAGAACCTGCTCGATCTCCGGGCGCTTGTCAGTCAGTACCTGAGTGGCATCGGCGAGACGCGCAACCGATTCGCTCAGTCCCTCGCTGTTGTCCTTGACGAACCGCTGGACGTCGCCGACGGCCAGGTCGAGATCACTGAGGGCGGTACCCAACTCGTCGGAGCTGCTTGCGAGAACGCTTGTCACCGAAGCGAGGTGACCGCTGAACTGCACGATCTGCTCGTTACTCGAGGACAACGCAGTGACAAATGCCTGCAGGTTCCGAATGGTGGAGAACAAATCGGTCCGGCCTTCGGACAGCGTGTGCATCGTGGCCGAGAGTTCGCGCAGCGTCGACCGAATCGACTCACCGTTACCGTCGAGGTTCGTTCCCACGGTGTCGATGAATCGACCGAGGGAACCCTGATCGTCCAGACCCTCCGGTCCGAGTGCGTCCGACAGTTTGGTCAGTTCGGTCTTGATCTCGTCCCACTCCACCGGAACGGCGGTGCGCTCGATCGGGATCTCGCCGCCGTTGGGCATCTGTTCCCCGCCGGAGTACACGGGGGTCAATTGCACGAAGCGTGCGGACACGAGGCTTTGAGCAACGATGAGCGCCTTGGCATCTGCCGGAACGTCGACGCTCGAATCGATCTTCATCTCGACGTAGGTGTCCCGATCACGCGGTTCGATCTTGGTCACCTTGCCGACGTTGACACCGAGCACTCGCACGACATCGCCCTCGTAGAGACCGGTGGTCGAGACGAAGTGCGCGGAGATCTTGGTCTTGCCCAGGCCTGGGATGAAGAGGTAGGCCGCACCGGCGACGAGCAGCGCGACCAGCACACCCGCTCCGATCAGCACCCACTTCTTGCGTGGGTTGGTGGAGCCCTGTGGATCCTGTGAAGTCATGGTCTCGGTCATTCTCCCGGCCCCCTGATCGTCGGTGGAATACCGGGGAAGAAGTCTTCCAGGTCGCCCGGAACCTGCTCGGGCGCGACGCTGGTGTCCACCAGGGTCTTCCACCAGTTGCTCGGCAGAATGTTGATGATGAAGGCGTCGAAGAACGGGCCGCTGGCCACGGTCTCACCGAGCGCGGTGATGTACGGTCCGAGTCCGTCGAGCGCTCCCGCGATGTTGTCCTTGTTCTGCTGGAGAACCTCGGCGACCGAATTCAGCTTCTCGAGGGTCGGCCCCATCTGAGCCTCGTTCTCCTGCACCAGCGCTGACAGTTGACGTGAGACTGCGCCGGTGTTGACGATCAGTTCGCTGATCGCGTCACGCCGCAAGCTCAGTTCGGCAAACAGCTTGTTGCCGTCGACCAGCAACGAATCGATCTGACCGCTTCTGTCGGAGAGGATCTTGGTGACATCTTCGGCCCGCGAGAGCAATTGGAGCAGGCTCTCGTCGCGTGAGTTGATGCTCTGCGAAAGCCGCGTCATTCCGTCCAACGCGGTGCGCAGTTCGGGCGGAGTATCGGCCAGCGTGTCCGAGATCGCGTTGAGCGAATCGTTGATCTGTTCCGTGTCGAGTTCGGACACCGTTGTCCCGAGGTCACCCAGAGCGTCGTTGAGCGAGTACGGGGAGTTGGTGCGTTCGACCGGAATCGGCGTGTCCGTCCGCAACAGTCCGGATCCTTCCGGCCGTACCGCCAACGACTTTCGCCCGAGAACCGTGTTGGTCTTGATATCAGCCGCTGTCTGCTCGCCCAGGGCGACACCGTCCTGAACGGTGAAGGTGACCAACACCTTCTGGTCGTCGAGTTCGACGTCGCTGACCTTGCCGACCTTCACGCCGGCCATGGTCACGTCGTCGCCGGTGACCAGGCCGCCGGCATCTTGGAAGTACGCCGAGTAGCGAATGCCACCGTTGATGAACTGGAGTTGATCGTATTGAAGCGCGGCACCGACGGTTGCCACCGCCAGGACGAGACCGATGACACCGATCTGTACCGGATTACGTTCACGGGTTGGGGTCATGAGACTTTTGCGCACCTTCCCGTGTCCTGAACTGCCGTGGGCAAGATGATCGTCGTCCCGTCGGGTCCGGAGAACTTGAAAGTGTTGGCGCACAGATAGAACTGGAAGAACGCTCCGTACGTGCCCACTCGGATCAGCTTCCGGTAGTCGGACGGCAGACGATCGAGAGCGGTGTTGATGTCGTCCTTGCCCAGGTCCAGCTGCGTCATCGTTCGGTTGGTCTCCCCGATCAGCGTCTGGATGTCCGGACGTGTCGCCTGCAGCAACGACGCGAGATCTCCCGTGGCACCGGCGATCTCCGTGATCGAATTACCGATCGGGCCACTGTCCTTCGCCAATCCACTGACCAACTGCTGGAGCTGATCGATCGTGGTGGAGAACTGATCGCCCTTGTCGTTGATGGTGCCGAGTACGTCGTTGAGATTGGTGATGACGTCCCCGATCAGCTGGTCTCGGTCCGCCAACGTGCTGGTGAACGAACTGGTGTTTCCCAGCAACGAAACCAGCGTTCCGCCCTGGCCCTGGAGTACCTGCAGCAGGGCCCCGGAGAGGTCGTTGACCTGCTGCGGGTCGAGCGAACGAAGCAGCGGCTTGAATCCGCCGAGCAGCAGATCCAGATCGAGAGCGGGCGACGTCTGATCGACCGGAATGGATCCTCCCGACGGAAGCGTCTCGGTGGAACCGGCGCCCTCGAGCAGTTCCATGTAGCGATCGCCCACCAGGTTCTCGTAGCGCACAGTCGCTTTGGTGCTCTTCATCAGCGAGTACTTGGTGGCGACGTCGAACTCGACCTCGGCCTGGTTGGAGTCACCGATGGACACTCCGGTGACCGACCCGACCGGAACACCGGCGATGCGGACCTTGTCGCCGGACTTGAGTCCCGAGACGTCCGAGAAGGTGGCGTGAAATCCGTTGCTGCTGCTGAAGCGCACCTGACTGAAGACGATCGCCAGTCCGGCGAAGATGACCGCCATGACGACGGTGAAAATCAGCAGCTTGACCGTGGTCGGTCTCATCACTTCCCGTCTTCCTGCTCGTAGGAGTCACCGAAGAGATACTGGAAAATGGTCGGCACGGTAACGCGCAGTTCGGTGTTGGGAACGAAGGGCACGTTGCCGGTGTTGGTGACTGCGAACGGTGCATGCCCGTCGACCTTCGGATCGAATTCGGGCAGACCATAACAATTGGGTCCGCCGGAGGCCGCGACCTTGGGGAGAGATTGCGGATTCTGGTACGCCTCGGCGCCGTACATGAAGCTCGCACTCAGCATCAGCGCCGCTTTGTCCCCGGTGCCTGCCAGTGGCTCGAACTTGATCCGACCGTCGTTCAACCCGACGATGAAGCACGTCAGACCCGACGAGTACTTGTCGAGCAGGGTCGTCGTCGCGGTCAGAGTGTCGAGGGCGGTGGTCAGGTTCTGCTCGTTGTCGGTCAACAACGCGTTGCCGGTGTCCGCGAGGCCGGTGACGTTGAGCAACAGCAAGTCGAGGTTTGCCTGCTCGGCCACGATCGATCCGCTTGTCGCGGTGGCATTGTCGAGGATGCGCATCAGATCCGGTGCCACGTCGGCGTACAGATTGGTGACATCGGCGGCGCCGACCAAGTCTTCCTGGAGCTGCGGTAGAACCGGATTCATCTTCTTCAGATAGGTGTCACCGAGCTCGAGAACCTCACCCAGCGACTCGCCGCGCCCGTTGAGTGCGGTGGAGATCGCGCCGAGTGTGGCGTTGAGCTTTTCCGGTTCGATCTTCGCGAGCACGTCCGAAAGATGTTCGAAGACACTGTTGAACTCGACGGTGACGCTGTCCGAAGCGATGACAGCACCCTCCTGGATCGGTTGGGTCGACGGATCGTCGGGAATCACGATGTTGACGTACTTCGCACCGAACACCGTGGTGGTCTTGATCTCCACCCGGGCGTTCGACGGAATCTTCGACATCTGGCCCGGATCCATCGCCAACTTCAGGTTTGCCTGGTCCCCGACGAGGGAGATCGACTCGACGCGGCCGACCTGCACTCCGCGCAACTTCACCTTGGCATTGGGTTCCATGACGAGGCCGGCACGCGTGGACGTCACGGTGATGGGCGTGCTCTTGGTGAACCCACCCGAGAACATGGTGAGAGCAACGGCGACGATCGCCACGAGTCCGAGGACCAGGCCGGCTGCGGCCAACTTCTTGTGCCATCTGGGTACGGTCATCGCTTGCCCGCCTATCCCGACAGGTTGAAGTTGCCGGACCCGCCGTAGATGGCGAGTGAGATGAGCAGGGTGACCGTGACGACCGCGATCAACGAGGCGCGCACTGCGTTACCCACCGCGACACCGACGCCGACCGGGCCACCGGTTGCGTTGAAGCCGTAGTAGGTGTGGATGAGCATGACGGCCAGCGCCATGACTATCGCCTGGGCGAACGACCACAGTATGTCCGTGGGTATCAGGAAGGTCGTGAAGTAGTGGTCGTACACGCCGCCGGACTGGTTGTAGAGGAACACCGTCGCAAAGCGGCTGGCGACGAACGACGCGATCACCGCCAGTGAGTACAGCGGGATGATCGCGATCATGCCGGCCATGACGCGGGTGCTGACCAGATACGGAATCGACGGGATCGCCATCGTCTCCAGCGCGTCGATCTCTTCGGAGACGCGCATCGCACCGAGCTGCGCGGTGGAGCCGGCGCCGATGGTCGCGGCGAGGCCGATTCCGGCGATGACCGGCGCTGCGATGCGAACGTTGATGAAGGCGGCGAAGAAGCCCGTCAGTGCTTCGACGCCGATGTTGCCCAGCGAGCTGTAGCCCTGAACGGCGATGGTGCCACCGGTGAACAGTGTCAGGAATCCGACGATCACGACGGTGCCACCGATGACGGCGAGCGCACCGGTGCCCATGCTGATCTCGGCGATCAGTCGCAGAGTTTCACGTGGATAGCGCATCAGCGCCTTGGGAGCGTGACCGAGAGCCTTCGCGAAGAACAGCGCTTGATCACCGATGCTGTCGATACTGCGAGAGATCGAACCGATCTGTCGACGTGTGCGCGGGAAGCGTCCCGCTGCGGCCAACGCCATCAGATCTCCTCCCGTCTGTCGTTTGTCGTTCTGTCCACTTCGATCTCTCCGACTGCCGTGGGCCTCATCCGGCCGTCAACTTGATACCGATGGTCGTGATGAGCACGTTGACGACGAAGAGCGCCATGAACGCGAACACGACGGTCTGGTTGACCGCGTCACCGACGCTCTTGGCGCCGCCTTTGACGTTGAGTCCGAGGTAGGCCGCAACCAGGCCGGCGATCATGCCGAACAGCCCTGCTTTGACCATGGAGAGCATGAGCTCACCGAATCCGGTGAGCAGTGTGATGCCGTTGACGAACGCGCCGGGGTTCACGTCCTGGATGAACACGGAGAAGACGAAACCGCCGAGGATGCCGATGGTGCAGACCAGTCCGTTGAGGAGCAGCGCCACACCTGTCGACGCGAGCACTCGGGGAACGACCAACCGGTGGATGGGATTGATCCCGAGCACCTTCATGGCGTCGATCTCTTCGCGGATGGTTCGGGCCGAAAGATCCGCGCAGATGGCGGTTGCGCCGGCGCCGGCGACGATCAGCACGGTGACGATGGGGCCGACCTGCGTGACGGTGCCGAGGGCAGCTCCGGCACCACTGAGGTCGGCTGCACCGATCTCGCGCAAGAGAATGTTGATGGTGAAGCTGACCAGCACAGTGAACGGGATTGCGACCAGCACCGTCGGCACCATCGAGACTCGGGCCACGAACCAGGCCTGATCGATGAACTCTTGCCGCTGGAAAGGGCGGGAGAAGACTGCCCTCAAGGTTTGGGCGGACATCTGAAAGAAGCCACCGACCGCTCGTAATGGCACCTCGACGAGGTCTACCATTCGCCCTCCTCGTCCTTGGTTGCCGCAGTACTGTCTGTTCTCATAGTCCAGCCCCCGACAGCTTGTGACTCAGGTCATATTAACTAGAACGTGTTCACCTGTCAAAAACAAGTGTCCAACTCTAAGGAGTAGCCTCACGGCGCCGATCCGAAACCGGAAGATCGGAGACATGGGAAGCATCCCTTTTCGATGCGATTTTCGCCGAAATATCCTGGAAATTAATACTTTTGAATGATCGGCGCCTTTCGGCGCCAGGTTCGAAATTCAGCCATGCGAGAGCCTTGACTGGGCACGCCGATCGAATATCGCATCGTTCGCAGGAATGCAAAATTGGAACACAGTCCAGTTTTTTCGAGACCGTTGGTCTCGTTACAGAACGCAGGCAAACTGCCGCGCCCACCGACTCGTGAACACGCTATTTCTACCAGGAAGTGGACACGTAGACCGTCTGAGTGTGAACAACGGTTCTACGTGTCGCGCACCCGAGAATCAGCGCCGTCGATCAGCCCAACGCGCGCAGGGCCGCCGATGCCGAGAACATCTTTGCCGGGTCACGGTCAGCGAAGTAGTCACCCATCACCGCGGACAGCGTTTCCGGCGACCAAGAATCTCCCTCGGCGTCGAACCGCTGCTCGACGACGGGCGCCGCCATCAGCGCAACCATCGGTCCGTACACCACGAATACCTGACCGTTGACGGCGTCGGCCGCTGGTGATGCCAGGTACGAGACGAGCGAAGCCACGTGCTCGGGCGAGAGCGGATCCATGCCGTCGGCCGGCGCGTCGCCGAACACGCCTTCGGTCATCGACGTCCGTGCCCGCGGGCAGATCGCGTTGGCCCGTACGCCGTAGCGCGAGAGCCCACGTGCGGCCGACAACGTCAGCGCCGTGATTCCGGCTTTTGCAGCGCCGTAGTTGGGCTGCCCTTCCGGTCCGAGGAGACCCGCCTCCGAAGAAGTGTTGACGATGCGCCCGTACACCGGCGCCCCGGCTTCCTTGGATTTCGCCCGCCAGTAGGCAGCGGCGTTGCGGCACAGGAGGAAATGGCCGCGAAGATGAACTTCGAGTACCAGATCCCAGTCTTCGTCGGACATGTTGAACAGCATCCGGTCGCGTACGACGCCGGCATTGTTGACGACGATGTCGACACTGCCGAACTGCCCCTGCGCTGCTTCCATCAGTGCGTCGGCGGTAGAACGCTCACCGACGTTGCCTGCCACGAATTCGACTTTGGCGCCGAGACCGCGGATCTCCTCGAGCGTTGCTTCGACGGCCTCGTTCGGGGCCAGATCGTTGACGACCAACGACGCACCGGCCTTCGCCAGACCGATGGCCTCGAACTTTCCGAGCCCCGATCCGGCACCGGTCACGATGGCGACCTTGCCTTCGAGACTGGTTTCTGGGCTGTTCACAGCATTCATCGAAGCGCTCTCCCGGTTCTCTGCGGTCGTGTGTCGAGTTACCCGGCTCGATTGCCGTGACCCACGAGTTCGCAACTTTAGAACGTGTTCTTGTTTTGGGCAACCATCGTCACGGATGTTCGGTCAGTGCCGCGCGCGGGCACTGAGCGATCGCGGAACGGACATCCTCCCAGCGATCCTCCGGTGGGCGCACAGAACTGATCACGAGCTCCTCGTTGTCGTCGAGGTCGAAAATATCGGGCGCGATCCCGACGCACACACCGTTTGCCTCGCAACGGTCCAGATCAACCCTGACCTCCATGGCGATTCCTCTTCTCTACTCACAACTGCTCACACGAACACGGATACGAAACGAGTGCCGCAGGGCTGTGCCGCACACCGTTCCTGGCGATAACACTAGAACCTGTTTCAGTCGTGTGCAATGATTCGAAAAAGTACCGAGAACGGACGTCGAACGATCCGCCGGAGACGGCGAGGGCGCCCCTTGTCGCCGATGAACGCATCGATAGAACCTGTGTCAATCGAATGGTTGACGCTTTGATTCGTATCTCTATGGAGAGGTAACCATGCACATCACCTACACCCCTGAGCAGCAACAGCTCCAGGAGGAGTTGCGTGCCTACTTCGCACAACTGATGACTCCCGAGCGGCGTGAAGCGCTCGCCGCCACGACGGGTGAGTACGGCGAAGGCAATGTGTACCGCGAAGTCGTCGCGCAGATGGGTCAGGACGGCTGGCTCACGCTGGGTTGGCCGAAAGAGTACGGCGGACAGGAACGCTCCGCGATGGACCAGCTGATCTTCACCGACGAAGCTGCCATCGCCGGTGCGCCGGTGCCGTTCCTGACGATCAATTCGGTAGCGCCGACAATCATGCATTTCGGTACGGACGAGCAGAAGGCCTTCTTCCTGCCCAAGATCTCTCGCGGTGAGCTCCACTTCGCGATCGGCTACTCCGAGCCCGAGGCCGGCACCGACCTGGCCTCTCTGCGCACGTCGGCGGTCCGTGACGGTGACGATTACGTCATCAACGGGCAGAAGATGTGGACCAGCCTGATCCAGTACGCCGACTACGTGTGGTTGGCGTGCCGCACCGATCCGGAAGCCAAGAAGCACAAGGGAATCAGCATGCTGATCGTCCCCACCACGGCAGAAGGCTTCTCCTACACACCGGTTCACACCATGGCCGGCCCCGACACCAGCGCCACCTACTACCAGGACGTACGGGTCCCGGCGTCGTCGATCGTGGGTCAGGAACACGGCGGCTGGGCACTGATCACCAATCAGCTCAACCACGAGCGCGTTGCCCTCACCTCGGCCGGACCGATTCTGACCGCGCAGCGTGAGGTCCGTGAGTGGGCACAGAACACCAAGCTGCCCGACGGCCGACGCATGATCGACCAGGAATGGGTGCAGATCAATCTGGCTCGCGTGCATGCCAAAGCCGAGTACCTGAAGTTGATGAACTGGGAAATCGCCTCCGCAACCGATCACGCTCCCGGCCCCGAAGCTGCGTCCGCCAACAAGGTGTTCGGTACCGAATTCGCCACCGAGGCTTACCGCTTGCTGATGGAAATCCTCGGATCCTCCGCCACGATCAGGCAGAACTCCCCCGGCGCCCTTCTGCGCGGCCGCATCGAACGTATGCATCGTTCTTCGCTGATCCTGACGTTCGGCGGCGGTACCAACGAAGTGCAACGCGACATCATCGGAATGACAGCTCTGCGGCTTCCCGCATCGAAGCGATAAGGACCAACGATCATGGAATTCACCCTTACCGAGGCCCAGCAGGACCTGTCCGGACTGACACGATCCGTCGTCGCCGAACTGGTCACCAACGACCGCCTTCGTGAACTCGACGCCGCCGAAGACCGTTTCGACGCCCTCTTGTGGAATGCTCTGGCCTCGGCCGGCGTTCTCGGCGCGGCTCTTCCGGAATCGGTGGGCGGCGACGGATTCGGTGTCCTCGAGCAGTGCAGCATCCTGGCCGAACTCGGCCGCGGCGTCGCAGCTGTTCCGTTCCTGACGTCCATCGTCGGGTCCGCCGCAGCGATAGCCGAATTCGGCTCGGACAAGCAGCGCGACGACTGGGCAAGCGCTGCCGCTGCCGGTGAGAAGATACTCACCGCGGCCCTCGCCGAGGAATACAACGACGACCCGGCGCACCCGATCACGCGTGCCGAGAAGACCGCCGACGGTTGGCGCATCGACGGAACAAAGATCACCGTCGACAGTGCACCGCTCGCAGATCTGTTCCTCGTCCCCGCCATCACCGAGGACGGCGTCGCGGTCTTCCTCGTCGAACCGTCGGACGCGGGCGTGAGCATTACCAGGCAATCGACCACAGATTTCTCGAGCGCGAGTCTCGTCGAATTCGATTCGGTGCAGATCCCGGCCGATCGTGTTCTCGGCTCGGTTGCCCAGGGATCGGACATCGCGGCGTGGATCGTCGAGCGAATTCAGCTCGGTTCGACCGCCTACCAGTACGGAGTGCTCGATCAAGCGTTGAAGCTGACCGCCGAATATGCCACCGAGCGTGTGCAGTTCGGTCGACCGATCGGTAGTTTCCAGGCAGTGGCCCAGCGCCTCGCAGACGGATACATCGACGTCAAGGGTGTTCGTCTGACTCTGTGGGCTGCCGCGTGGCGTCTGAGCGAAGGACTTCCTTCCGACGGCGCTGTACAGACGGCCAAGTTCTGGGCTGCAGATGCGGGACACCGCGTCGGGCACACCGCTGTTCACGTTCACGGCGGTGTCGGTCTGGACGAGGACCATCCGGTTCACCGCTACTTCCTCGCGGCCAAGCATCACGAGTTCCTGCTCGGCAACGCAACAGATCAGCTTCGCGCACTGGGCAAGGAACTCGCCGCAGTCCCTGCCTGAGTGCGTCCCACCGAGTGGAAATCCATGACCTGGTCCGAGACGAATCGATGATGATGCAGCTATGAGTCAGAGCCCCACTGTTTCCGATCTACTCCTCGGAGTCAGCGAGATCGACGACCGCGGTATCCGTTTCGAGGACCAGGTCATCACCTGGCGCGAGCACGTTCAAGGCTCGTTCGATCGAGCAGCGCTGCTGGACACGCTGCTCGATCGAACGCGCCCCAGGCATTTCGGACTTCTGATGGAGAACGTCCCCGAGTTCTCGCTGCTGCTCGGAGCGGCATCGTTCTCGGGTTCGGTCGCCGCCGGGCTGAACACGACCAGGCGCGGCCCGGCATTGGCGCGAGACATTGCGCTCTCCGACTGCCAGGTCATCTTCACCGAGAACAACCAGGCACATCTACTCGACGACGTCGATCTCGGCGACGTCCGGGTGATCAACGTGGATTCTCCGGCCTGGGCGGAATTGTTGGCGCCCTTCGCCGATACGCCGGCCTACGCGTCGACGGCGCAGCCCGACGATCTGTTGATGCTCATCTTCACTTCCGGAACCAGCGGTGATCCCAAAGCGGTTCGGTGCACGCACCACAAGTTGGCCTCTCCCGGGGTCATGCTTGCCGATCGTTTCGGGCTCGGCGCCGACGACGTCGTCTACATGGCGATGCCCATGTTCCATTCCAACGCGATGATGGCGGCGTGGACGGTCGCGCTGCACGCTCGTGCGGGAATTGCCATGCGACGCAAGTTCTCCGCTTCGGGTTTTCTACCCGACGTTCACAAGTACGGAATCACGTACTCCAACTACGTCGGAAAGCCGTTGTCCTTCATCGCTTCCACCCCCGAGGTGCCGAACGAGCGGGACAACACCTTGAAGATCATGTACGGCAACGAGGGTTCGGCGCCCGCCGTCGCCACCTTCGTCCGGCGCTTCGACGCTCGCGTCATCGACGGGTTCGGTTCCACCGAGGGCGGCATTTCGATCTCCGCGGCACCGGTTCCCCGGCCAGGCGCCCTCGGACTGCTCCCGGACGGCGTCAAGATCCTCGATCCCGAGACCGGAGCGCCATGCCCGCCTGCAGTCTTCGATGCCGACGGCCGGATCACCAACGCCGACGAGGCAACTGGTGAACTGGTCAATGTCACCGGCCCAGGCACGTTCGCCGGGTACTACAAGAACCCGGACGCCGACGCCGAGCGAATGCGCAACGGCCAGTACTGGAGTGGCGATCTGGCGTACACCGACGTCGACGGTTACGTCTACTTCGCGGGACGCAGTTCCGGTTGGCTGCGAGTGGACGGCGAGAACATCGGTGCCGCACCCATCGAACGCTCCCTGGTCGGTTACCCGGGCTTCGCGCAGGTGTCCGTGTACGCAGTCCCCGACAGCGACGTCGGCGACCGCGTCATGGCGTCGGTGATTCCGGTCGGCGATGTCGACAACTTCGACCCGGCAGCCGTAGCCGAATACATCGATTCCCGGCCGGAACTCGGGCCGAAGCAGAAGCCGACCTTGATCCGAGTGTGCAGTGAGTTCCCGAGAACGGCGACGTTCAAGGTGGTCACTCGAACGCAGAGCGCCGAACGCTGGAACACCTCCGATCCGGTGTGGATCCGACGGCGTGGAGAATCCGACTTCCAATTACTCACTCCCGAAATGGCACTCGGCCTCGAGAAGACGCGAGAGCCCGTCTAGCCCGATATCTCAGTAGTGCTGAGCAAGCGGTTTGTGCGCCGACACCGTTTTGTAGAACTCGGTGAGCCGAAGCTGTGATGCCGCTGCATCGTCGATCACCACCGTCGCGTGTGGATGCAGTTGGAGGACCGATGCCGGGCACACCGCGGCCAGCGGCCCCTCGACGGCAGCGGCAATCGCAGCGGCCTTGTGCTCGCCGGTCGCGATCATCACCAGATGCTTTGCTTCGCAGATAGTTCCGAGGCCCTGGGTGATCACGTGCCGTGGTACGTCGTCCGGACTCTCGAAGAATCGGGCGTTGTCGGTTCGAGTCTGTTCCGTCAGCGTCTTGACCCGGGTCCTCGAATTCAGCGAGGACGTCGGTTCGTTGAAACCGATGTGACCGTTGCCGCCGATGCCCAGAAGTTGTACGTCCACCGGACCATTCGACGCAATCGCCCGGTCGTAGGCTGCCGCGGCGGCAAATGGATCCGACGCGGTTCCGTCGGGGCTGAATACCCTTGCCGCGTCCAGGTCCAGGTGATTCACCAGCTCCGTTCGGATAACCTGGGCATACGACTCAGGGTGGCCTTCCGGCAGGCCGACGTATTCGTCCAACAGGAACGCCTGCACGCCGGCAAAACTCAACCCTTCCTCGCGGTGACGGCGCGCGAGTTCGCGGTACACCGAGAGCGGTGAAGATCCTGTCGCCAGGCCCAAAGTCCGTGCACCTGAATGCACCGCGTGTTCGAAGATGTCGGCAACAACGGTGCCGGCCGCCTCCGCACTGTCGACAATGACAATTTCCATCGGTTGATTCCTCAGCTTTCGGTGTAGTTCATGAGCCAGTTCCCAGCGGCCATGACGGCGCGGGTTTCGAGTTCTGGACCGGTGACGATCAGATCGGCGCGGCAACCCGGCACGAGATCGCCGACCATTCCGGCCAGCCCCATCAGCGAAGCAGGCGTTGCCGTCGCTGCGATGACAGCCGAAAGCAGATCGACGCCGGCGTGATTAACAGCCCGGCGGACTATGTCCATCAACCGACTCGTCCCGCCGGCAATGGCCGTTTCCCCCTGGCCGGCCAATCGCGCCACGCCATCGATCACGTCGACGTCGAGAGGCCCGAGTGGGTAACGGCCGTCGGGCATTCCGGCGGCAGCCATCGCGTCGGAGACCAACGCGATCTGATGCGGACCGACCAGATCGAACACCGTCGCCACCGTCTCGTCGGCGAGATGTACTCCGTCCCCGATCAACTCGACCACCATCTGTCCTTTCGCGGCCGCGGCAAGACACGCCGCCACTGCGCCGGGAGCGCGATGATGCATCGGAGCCATACCGTTGAACAGGTGAGTGGCACTGAGCGGTGCATGCGCCGAGTGTGCGATCGAACGTGTCGCAATCGGGTTGGACGCATCGGTGTGTCCGATACTCACGACGGCCCGGTGACGCTCCAGCAATGAGGCAAGTTCGCCGAAGTGTGCTGTCTCCGGAGCGATCGTCATCGAGCGGATGTGCCCGCGGCCGGCTTCGAGCAGCGACTCGAGCAGAGCCGGGTCGCCGTCGAGAATGCTGTCGGGATCCTGGGCGCCACAACGGAGTACCGACAGGAATGGACCTTCCAGGTGAATTCCGGCCAGCGTGCCCTCGTCCACCAGTCCTGCCAGGAGCTCGATGCGACTGCGCAGGATCTGCGGCGGCGCGGAGACGAGCGAGCCGATCACCGAGGTCGTGCCGTTCGTCCGGTGGTGATCGGCAGCCACGGTGGATCCGAACTCGTCTGCCTCGGGGAAACCGAATCCGCCGGCGCCGTGGCAGTGAACGTCCACCAACCCCGGGATGATCGTTGTCCCCGCAGCTGCCCGTTCGGGTAACGGGTCGGTTCGCTGCGACGCGGGCCCGGCCCACACCACACGATCACCGGAAATCTCGACGACACCGTCCGGAAGCAGTTGCCCACCGGTCACCAGTTGTCCACGAAGAATTTGTCCACGATGCATCACGACATCACCTGCGGTACAACGGGAACTTCGGTATCCGCGATCGACAACTCACGGAGCACGGCGTCCGCGAGCACGTAGTGCCCTTGTTCGTTCGGATGGAATGCGTCAGCCAGGAGAGCCGGCGGTGGGCCCTCGGGAGAATGGGCCGTCCACTGCGCGTAGTGGTCGACGAACACCACGCGCGTCGAGGCGGCAACCTGCCGCACGACCTCGACGTACTGAACCAATCCCGCTCTGGTGGGCGCATTCTCGACGTCGATCGGTGGCGGCGTCTGCAGGATCGGCACCGCACCGATCGCTCGTGTCCGGAAGATCGTGTCCAAGAGGTCGTCTCGAAACCGCTCCAGTCCTTCTTCGCCATCCAATGCGTCATTCGTACCGAGCATGATCAACACCACCGAGGGTTCGAACACCTCGATGCGGTGTGCGAAACCCGCACGCACATCGGAGGATCGATTGCCGCTCACCCCGGTGTTGACAAGGACGTGGTTGAACAAGGAAAGCTCACCACGGATGCGCTCGGCGCAGTGTTCGACGTAACTTCGATGACCGTCGGTGTGCGTCAATCCCTGAGTGATGCTGTCGCCGGTGAAGACCCACCGTATCGGCGTCGAGGAGTCTACGAGCAAAGTTTCCAGTCGAATCCGTTCAGCAGTCCTGGACTTCAAAGCCTTCGACGTCGGGGTCACACCCTCTGCCTTCCGGCGCCCGATACTGCGGCTGCAAATTTCGACGTGATGAACGCCGGATCCGTGATTGCGGTTCCGACAACCACCGAGTCTGCACCCAGGGCGATGGCGCGTGCCGCATCCTCCGGGCTGTGGTACCGCCCCTCGGCGATGAGGACTGCATCTGGAAGTGCCTGCCGCAGTTCCGAGATCAGCTCCAGGTCCGGGCCGGCCAGCCGTCGGCTGTTCTCGGTATATCCCGCCAGTGTGCTGGAGATGACGTCGGCGCCCGCCGCGGCGGCAGCGATGCCGTCCTCGAGTGTTCCACAGTCGGCCATGACGAGGCCGCCGCGATCATGGACCGCGTCGACGGTGTCGGCAAAGGTCAGCCCGTCCGGACGAGGCCGCAGCGTGGCGTCGGCAGCCACGATCTGCGCACCCGAATCCACGACTTCGAGGGCTGATTCCCTTGTCGGCGTGATGAACACGCCCTCCGAGCCGATCTTCGTCAAACCGATCACCGGTACCTTCACTGCCGACACGACTGCGGCGACATCCGGGGTTCCGCCCACACCGCCGCAGCGGATCGCCACTGCTCCGCCGTCGACCGCGGCGCGGGCCATCCTCTCGATGGTCCCGGTGTCGCGCAGGGCATGGCCGTGTCCGGCCTGACAGGACACGATCAGCTTCCCGCTGATGATCGTGAGCAATTCTTCGACAGTCACGGTGTTACCTCGATTCGTGTTGCGGCGGCCAGTAGCGCAGCGCCGACGAGCGGCGCATCGGTGCCCAAACGGGCAGGAAGAATGGCAGTTTCGGCAATGGGGCCCATCGCTTCCACCCGGAAAGCGGAGGTCAGCGGCGACAGGAGGTCGGCTCCGATCTGGGCTGCACCGCCGCCGATGACGATCACCTCGGGATCGAATGCGGTGGCGACGCCGGCCAGGACGCGGCCCAGCAGAGTACCGGCGTCGGAGACCACGGCACGGGCGATCGGATCGCCCGAGTGCATGAGCGCCACCACTGCCTGTAACGGTTGAGTGGGCACACCCGCCCGCGCTGCGTACTCGGCTGCCATCGCCGGGCCAGACGCGACTGCCTCGAGGTGATCGGTTCTACCGCAACCGCAACCTATCGCCCCGGAAACCGGAACCAACAGATGCGCGAGTTCGCCGGCTGTTCCGTGGGCACCGTGGTACAGCTGACCGCCCACGGTCAACGCGCCACCGATTCCGGTACCGATCGAGACGAACAGTGCAGAGGTTCGACCGCGTCCGGCGCCGATCATGTTCTCGCCGTGGGCCATCGCGCGCACGTCGTTGTCCACCGTCACCGGTAGGCCTGAGTGTGCCTCGAGTTCTCCGCGAACCTCGGCGCCACTCCATCCGGACAGAATGTCGGAGGCGAAGACGACGCGGCCACGCACCCGATCGATGATTCCCGGTGCACCGACTCCGATTCCGGCTACCGTGTGATTCGCCCTCAGACGGTCGATCAACGCCGTAGCGGTCCCGAGAACGGCTTCCCTACCCGCCGTCGGTGTTGCCGCACGAACGGTGTCGATCACGTCTCCGTCGGACGTCACCACCGCGGCAGCCACTTTGGTGCCGCCGATGTCGATACCGATCCATCGCTTCTGCCCAGATGTCATGTCAGAGGAGCCCGGCCTGTTCCAGAACGACCTTGATCGTTGCGGTCTCGGACTCGTCGAGCGAGAGCATCGGCGCGCACATCGTGTTGCCGGTGATGACGCCGCGCAGGGCCAGAGCCGTCTTGAACGCGCCCAGACCCGCGGCACCGGCACTGACGCGACCCGGTGTCGGCGCCTCGACGATGGAGAACAGATCGGTGAGTCGATCCTGCTCGGCCTTCGCTGCGGCCCAGTCTCCTGCCTGCGCAGCGCGCCACAGTCGTACGTAGCCGTGCGGGTCCACGTTGGCCAGGCCGGGCACTGCGCCCGAAGCACCCATCAGCAGGCATCCGTCGACGACTACCTCGTGCCCGGTGAAGACGGCGAAGTTTTCGAGCCCGGCCGACTGACGGAGCAACATACGGAAACTGACGTCGTCGCCGCTCGAATCCTTCACGCCGGCGATGACTCCCTCGCGACCGAGCTCGACCAGCATTGCCGGGCTGAGCTTGCTGTGGACACGAACCGGGACGTCGTAGGCGAACAACGGAAGATCCACTGCGGCGTGGATGGAGCGGAAATGCGTTGCCGTCTCGGCTGCGTCGGTGATCGCATAGAACGGCGCCGTCGCGACGATGGCATCCGCACCAGCCTCGCGCGCCTGCTCGGCGACGGCGATGACCCGGTTGGTGGTCATGTCGTTCACTCCGACGAGGACCGGTACCTGGCCGCCGACGTGACCGATGGCCGTCTGCACCACCTGGGCGCGCTGAGCGTCGGTGAGGTAACCGACCTCACCCGAGGAACCGAGGACGAACAAGCCGTCGACTCCGGCTTCGATCTGCAGTGAGAGCAGGCGTTCGAGCGACGTGGTGTCGACCTCGCCCTCGAGCGTCAGTGGTGTGACGATCGGCGGGACGATTCCGCTGAAGGTGGTGGTTTCCGTGCTCATGGGGTCTCCATATGTTGGTTGTCGGATTGAGTTGTGGGTGCGGCTGTCAGGGAGAAACGGAGACCGGCTGACCGCTCGACGCGGACAGATAGACAGCATCGATCACGCGCATCGACGCTCGGGCGTCTGCCACGGTGTAGTCGGGTTCGGTCCGTGTGGGAAGTCGATCGAGCACGTGAGAGAGAAAGCTCGACACCGCGTTGTCGGAACCGAAGCCGCCGCTGGGTAGTGCGGTCACGTCTCCCGAGGCGACGAAGTGGGTCACGGCAGGTTTGTCGTCGTCGGAACTCGCGTATCCGTGGGAGCCGAGGACCCGAACCGTCGCGGTATTCGCGCCGAAACCCGGTGCTGCGGGGATTCTTCCGACGGTCACCGTCGCGGTGACTCCGTTTTCCAGGGCGAGCGAGATCAACGCCGTGTCTTCGACGCCGAACTGCTGGTGGGCCCCGCCGTACAGTGTGCTCGTCTCGGCGTACACCTCGGTGACGTCCAGGCCGGTGAGGTATCTGAGGTAGTCGGCGGCGTAACCGGCGAAGTTCACTACTTCTCCCCCGCCGGAAAGCGCGGGATCCACCACCAGTTCGGGACGCTCGACGGACGTCGCGAAATGTGTTCCGCTTGCGAGGAACTCGATGTCCACGTGGCGCGGCAGTCCGAGATTTCCGGCGTCGATCCAGCGGCGCAGTCGCCGGAGCGCAGGTGAATGAGTGCGGTTCACCACCGTACAGATTCGCCCGTTCGACCGTGCCGCTTCCTCGACCGCCGCGGCCTCCGACTCGTCGATACCCACCGGCTTGTCCACCAGGACGTCGAGTCCCGCGTTCAGTGCGGAAATCGCAAGCCGTGCATGCCTGGTCGGCTCACTGCAGATGATCGCCAGGTCTATCCGTTCGGGGTCGAGCAGCTCGCCGAGTTCGTCGATCCACTCGATGTCTGCGGCCTTTGCCATCGCGATTCCGTCCTCACGAATCCAATTGGGGACCGAGGATTCGTCGGAGGCCCCGACCAGGCTCACTCGAGGATCGGAACGCAACAGGTCTGCATAGGAGCCGGCATGCCTTACGCCGCTGACAAATCCGACGCGGATCGAAGCGGTGCCGGTCATTGGTGTTCTCCGATCGAGATCGCGCGGCCGGTGTCGAGTGATTGCTGTGCAGCGATGGCCGTAGCGAGAGCTGCACGCACCTGCCAGTTCTCGACTATCGGGGTCGCTGAACCGTCGAGAGTGGCGATCCAGTGGCGCATCTGATGCGACATCGCGTCCTCGATCGACGACGGCGGCGCGTTGGTCGTGTCCGTCATCAGTCCCGGGTCGTCGCCGGTGTCGTGCGCGAGCGTGCCGGAAGTCCCCGACACCACGATCCGGCGTACCATCTTTCCCGATTGTGGTAGCGCGTAGGCCAATTCGATGAGAGCCAGCGATCCGTCCTCGAAGCGAACGGTCAGATGGAAGCTGTCGTGCACGGGCATCCCCGCCGCGAAGGTGGGGAAACTACGAGCGAACACACGGGTCGGACGACGACCGATCAGCCACGTCACCAGATCGAGTGCGTGGGTTCCGTTGTGAACGGGGTGACCACCCGAACGTTCCTTGTCGTGTTGCCAGCCTCGCCAGCCCCCTGGCCAGACATGGCCGGTGTACCAACTGAGATGGATCAACCGGGGGTCGCCGATGGCACCTTGTGCAACCGAGTTTCCGATCGAGGTGATCGACGGCTGGAATCGTACGGTCTGTCCGACCATCAGTGAGGTGCCGCCACCTTCGGTGGCCTCGACCATGGCGTCGAAGTCCGCGACTGTCAGCGCGGCCGGCTTCTCCACGTGCACATGCTTTCCCGCGCGGCCCGCGGCTATCGTCACGGGTGCGTGGTCGGGAGTGGCCCCGACGACGTTGACCGCCTGCACGCTCGGGTCGGCGAGAATCTTCGCCAGATCGGTACTGGCCTTCGCGCCCGGCGCCAACGCCGCAACCGATGCGGCCCGGTCCAAGTCACTGCCGAATACGTAGGCGACTTCGACCGACGGGATGCGCGCCAAGGCGCTGACGTGGTCCCGCGCGATTCCGCCGCTACCTATGACGGCTACACGCACCGTCACTTGGCACTTCCCGAGAGCGCTGCCGGTTCGCCGCCACCGAGTCGCACCTGTTCGGCGACGACGAGTGCGCGTTCACGTGCGTACGTCAACGGCGAGTCGGGATCAGCCTTGCCGTCGAGAACTGCTGCCATCTCGTCGATTTCGTGACGAATCGCAGCCTGCATCCACAGCGAGGATCCTCCGTTTCCCGAGTTGTACTTCTGCGTCCTGCTCGCAGCGTCGATCAACGATTGGTTCTCGGCGTCGACGTCGAAGATCGGCCACGACTCTACGACCTGTCCCCCGCGCAGTCGGCTGACCCGGCCGGTGTGGAAGTCCGCGTGGACCGAACCTTCGGTGGCATCGACGGTCAGCTGCCACGACGAAGTGTGTGAACGCGTCGAGATGGTGTGTCTGCCGATCGCGCCGCCGGCGAACGACACCACTGTGTTGCGGAAGCCGTCGTCCGCGGTGGCGATGCTCGACACGGCAGTCACCTCGCCGCCGAGCCAGCACATCAGGTCCAGTTCGTGAATCTCGTGAGTCAGTTCTCCACCCGTTCGGCTCTTGTCGAGCTTCCACCACTGTGGATCTGCGCCGTCGGTGTCGATCCAGCGTGAGCGAGACGTTTCGATCGCAGCGACCTCGCCGAGCTCCCCCGACGCCAGCAGGTCCGCCAGACGTCGTACACCCGGCATCATCCGCATGATGTGCCCGACCATCAACGGCGAACCGCTCGCGTCAGCGCTCGCGATCATGTTCTGCGCATCGACCAGTTCGACGGCGAGTGGCTTCTCGACAAAAACTGCCTTGCCGTGTTCGAGCGCCGCGATGGCAGGTTCGGCGTGCGCGTGATTGGGCGTCGCGACGACAACGAGGGCCAACTCCGGGTGAGCGGCCACCGCGTCGTGATCGTCTGTCGGGGTTGCCGAGAACTCTGCGGCGACGTCCTTGGCCCGCTCGAAGTCACGGTCGCACAGCATCGTCAGTTCGAAACGTGGATGGGCAGCCAGCTCGCGAGCGAGGGAACTACCGAAGAATCCGCAACCGACCACACCGACTTTGTATCGGGTCATGAAGTCTCCAAAGATTGGATGAGGGATGTCCTATGTTATACGGCCAGCGTCATCGCTCGTCAATTCGACGCCGGTAACACAGTCTTCATCTATGCAGGTGAGCGCACTATTTTTGGCTCGAAACCGGCAAAACGTCGAAGTTCGGCGCCGCCAGTTCCGAAGATTCTCTAGACGCTTTCTGATCCACAATGTAAGTTACGCAACATCGGACGTCGAACATAGGACATCCCCTATCCACTCCCTTGATGTCCCGCTCCCCGCCTTGGAGGCCGCCTTGAAGAACGAACGACCGCTGAGCTCCGCGTTCACCCGCCGAGACCTGTTCCGGTACACCGGGCTACTGGGAGCTGCAGCAGGTATCACCGCGACTCTCGCGGCGTGTGGCGGCGGGCCGTCATCGACCTCGGTTGTCGGCGGTTCCGCGAGCACCGGCGATCTGACCACCGCCATCGGATACGGCAACGACCAGAGCTTCGACCCGATGCAGACTGCATCCGGTTTCCTCATGGCAGCGGTCAACCACGTCTACGAGGGACTGCTCGAAAACGATCCAGGCACCGGTGAGACGTATGCGGCGCTCGCACAGGCCGTCCCGACCGACGCCACCGCCTCGAGCTGGACCATGAAAATCCGCGAGGGAGCAACCTGGCACGACGGCACTCCGGTCACCTCGGACGACGTCGTCTTCACCTTCGATCGCATCCTCGATCCACAGCAGAACGTACTGATCCGCTCCTTCTTCTCCTCCTGGCTGCAGTCCGTCACCAAGGTCGACGACCAAACGGTGACCCTGAACTTCAACTACCCGTTCAGCGCTGCCGCACAGCGTCTCTCGATCGCCAAGATCATGCCCAAGCACGTCTTCGACGGCCACTGGGACGAGGCCAAGTCCGGAACGCTGGTCGTCGGTTCCGGTCCGTACAAGCTCAAGAGCCACACCCCCAAGAGCAACACAGCTTTCGAGGCCTTCGAGGCGTACAACGGGCCGCGTCCGGCCAACTTCGCGACCATGAACTGGCTCTCCATCGTCGACACCTCCTCACGCATCGCGCGCGTCTCGGGCAACAATGCCGGTGCACAACTCGCCGACAACATCCCCGTCGCCAACGTCCCCACTCTGACCTCCGGTGGGCGCACCGTCGAGGGCAACCCGGGCATGAACCTCATGTACCTGCTCTTCGACACGACTCAGGCACCGTTCGACGACGTTCGTGTTCGCCAGGCGATGTTCTATGCGATCAACACCCCGAAGATGATCGAGATCGCCCTCGGCGGCAAGGCAGCACCGGCCACGAGCTACCTGTACGAGCGCAACCCCGACTACGCGCGAGCGTCCACCGTCTACTCGTACGATCCGGACAAGGCCCGCTCGCTCCTCGCTGCCGCCGGTGTCAGTGGCCTCGACCTGACGCTGCTCTCCACCAACGTCAGCTGGTTGGCCGACTGCTTGCCGACCATCAAAGAGTCGTGGGACGCAGTCGGATTCAACACGACACTCGAACCGCAGGACACCAGCGCCATGGTGAGCAAGCTCAACAGCGGCCAGAAGTTCCAGATCGCCGCCGGTACGTCCAACCCGCAGGCATTCGGCAGCGACGTCGACCTTCTCGTCCGCTACACGTACAGCAAGGGCGGCTTGTGGACGAAGACCTACGCCAAGTGGGACGACACCCCCGAAGCGCAGAAGATCTACGCCACCATGGACGAAGCCACCCGCGAGACCGACCCGGCAAAGCGCAGCACCCTCGTGCAGTCGTACCTGAACCAGATCGCCGAAAATGCTGTCTACTACCCGGTTCTCCATCAGGAGCTCCTGACTGCGTGGGATCCGAAGAAGATCGCCGACGTCACTCCGCTGCCGTACCCCGGCGTCAACCTGCTTCAGGCGAAGCCGGCCTGATACCCGCCCGCTCGGCCGTTTCCCACAACTGAGAGATCCCCCGATGGCAAGAGTCCTCCCCATGCTGATCAGGCGATTACTGATACTGATCCCCCTGATCCTCGGCATCATCGCGTTCGTCTTCATCGTGATGCAGTTCGCGCCCACCGATCCCGCAACCGCGGCGTTCAACGGTGGCAACCCGACTGCGGAACAGTTGCAGCAGTTCAAGGAAGAGAACGGACTGCTCGATCCGCTTCCGCTGCAATACGTTCACTTCGTGACCGATCTGGTCAGCGGCAACATGGGTGACAGTCTGATTTCCGGTACCCCGGTGTTGGATTCGATCTCCACCGCTCTGCCACTGACCATTCAGCTCACGGTTCTCGGACTGGTGATCGCCATCGTGCTCTCGCTGATCTTCGGCGTCACCAGCGCACTGTTCCGCGATCGTTGGCCGGATCAGGTCATCCGAGTGATCTCCCTCGGTGGTGTGGCGGCACCGTCATTCTGGTTGGCACTGCTGATGATTCAGTATCTGGCTGTTCAACTCGGATGGTTCCCCACCGGTGGCTACGTCAATCCGAGCGACTCCGTCAGCGACTGGCTCTGGTACATGGCGCTCCCGGCACTGTCCCTGTCACTGCCCGTCGCAGCACAACTCACGCGCATCATCCGCACGTCGATGGTCGAGGAGTTGGACAAAGACTACGTCCGGACCGCGATCGGCAGCGGCCTGCCCTATCACGTGGTGATCGGACGGAATGTGTTGCGTAACGCGCTGATCAACCCGCTCACCGTCCTGGGCCTCCGTGTCGGTTACCTCCTCGGTGGCGCTGTGGTCATCGAGCAGATCTTCGGCCTGCCCGGCATGGGTCAGCTCATGATCAACGGCGTCACCAACGGTGACCCCGCAGTCGTTCAGGGAGTTGTCATCGTCATCGCGGTCGGCTTCGTCGTCGTCAACCTCGCCGTCGACATCCTCTACCTGCTCGTCAATCCACGACTTCGGAGCGCAGCATGATGAGAAGAAAACTCACCGAGAAGCTTTCGCGACCCGGCATCACCTTTTCTCGCTTCCCCCTCTCGGCCTGGCTGTCGATGGCGGTTCTCGCGATCATCGTGCTCGCCTGCCTCTTCGCGCCGCTGATCACGCAGTACACCCCGCTCGAACAGGCGGTGGGTACCGCGGGCCCCAGCGCCGAGCACTGGTTCGGGCAGGACAGTCTCGGTCGAGATCTGTTCAGCCGCTTGCTCTACGGCGGACGCTGGTCGCTGACCATCGGCCTCGGTTCCACCTTCCTCGCACTGTGCGCCGGCGCTCTCATCGGATCGGTGGCCGCAACGAGCCGAAAAGGCGTCGACGAGACCATCATGCGTGTGCTCGACGTGGTCATGGCGTTCCCGGGCATCGCGCTCGCTGCCGTACTCGTCGCAGCCTTCGGTGGTTCGATTCCAGTTCTGATCGTCACTATCGCGTTCCTCTACACACCGATGGTGGCTCGCGTCGTTCGCGCGAACGTTCTCGCTCAGTACGGTGAGGACTACGTCGCGGCCGAAAAGGTCATCGGCGCAAGAACTTCACACATCGTCGTCAAGCACGTCGTAGCCAACTGTGCTGCGCCCGTTCTCGTCTTCTGCACTGTCATGGTCGCCGACGCCATCGTGCTCGAGGCCAGCCTGTCGTTCATCGGAGCAGGTGTCCGTCCCCCGGATCCGTCGTGGGGATCGGTGATCGCCGACGGCAAGAACATGGTCCTTCTCGGTGGTTGGTGGGCAACGGTGTTCCCCGGTCTGCTGATTCTTCTGACGGTGCTATCCCTCAACGTGCTCGCCGAGGGCCTGACGGACGCGATGGCCGATCCGAGTCTGAAGAAGACCAAGAAGACGCCCTCCGCACTCCAAGCAGCGCAGACCGCCGCAGCGGAGGAGACCTCCAACGAACTCATTCTGGAGGACGAAGCCGCATCGGTCGCCAACACTCCGGAGTTGATCGACGACTTCGCCGACCCGAGCGTCGTGAAAGATGTCCTGAAACCGGCCGCCGAGCCGACTCCTCTCGAAACTCACCTGAAGATCCTGGCGGAAACCGAGCGATCTCGGTCCGATCGTCTTGTGTACGAGGGCGATGCCGCACCACTCCTCGAGGTCCGCAATCTCACGATCCGGTTCCCGGAACGCTACGGAGACACCGCGATCGTCGACAACGTGAGCTTCACCGTCCGTCCGAACGAGACGATGGCGCTCGTCGGCGAGTCCGGTTGCGGAAAGTCGCTCACCTCGCTGGCGATCATGGGTCTGCTACCCAAGGCGGCAGTGGTGACCGGCGAGATCCTGTTCGACGGAGTCAACGTCCTCGAGCTGAACAACCGGGAGCGAAACAAGCTGCGCGGGCACGACATGGCCATGATCTACCAGGACGCGCTGAGTTCACTGAATCCGGCGATGCTGATCCGCGCGCAGTTCAAGCAGCTCACCAAGCGCGGCGGTACCCGCACAGCCGAGGAACTGCTCGAACTCGTCGGACTCGATCCGGTGCGCACTCTCGCCAGCTACCCACACGAGCTTTCCGGTGGTCAGCGCCAGCGCGTTCTGATCGCCATGTCGCTCACCCGCAGTCCACGGTTGATCGTCGCGGACGAGCCCACCACCGCCCTCGACGTCACCGTCCAGGCCCAGGTCGTGGACTTGCTCAACGATCTTCGGGAAAAGCTGGGATTTGCAATGGTCTTCGTCAGCCACGACCTGGCTCTGGTAGCCTCCCTGGCCCACAAGATCACGGTGATGTACGCCGGTCAGGTCGTCGAGTCGGCGCCCACGAGTGATCTGCTCGTCGATCCCCGCCACGAATACACCCAGGGCCTTCTCGGTGCCGTTCTCTCTATCGAGGACGAAGCGCCGCGACTGCATCAGATTCAGGGAACTGTTCCCTCGCCCGGAAACTTCGCGGCGGGTGACCGTTTCGCCGAGCGTTCCACTCGCCCGGACTCCGACCCCCTCCGTAAGCCGGAGATGGTCCGGGTCGACGGGACCGAGCATTGGTTCGCCAACCAGTCCGCGACTCCCGTACGTACAGAATCGGAATTGGAGAGCGTGCGATGACTACAGCTGAAGCACCCATCCTGGAACTGAAGAACATTCACGTCGTCCACAAGACCCGTTCGGGATCACTGTTCAAACCGGGCACGGTTCACGCGGTCAACGATGTCAGTATCGACGTACGACGAGGGACGACGATCGGCATCGTGGGCGAGTCGGGTTGTGGCAAGTCCACTCTGGCCAAAGTCATGGTCGGACTGCAGAAGCCGACGTCGGGCGACGTGGTCTTTCGCGGCCGAAGCGCTCTGACCCGGTCGGCCGGCGTGCGCAAGGAGTTCGGCCGAGCGATCTCGATCGTCTTCCAGGATCCGGCTACCGCGCTCAATCCCCGAATGACGGTGGCCGACATCCTCACCGATCCACTCGACGTCCACGGCATCGGCAACCGCGCGAGCCGAACCGCCCGAGTTCGCGAGCTGGTCGGTTTGGTCGGACTCCCCCAATCTGCGCTCGAAGTCATCCCGAGCCAGATCTCCGGCGGTCAGCGGCAACGTGTCGCGATCGCGCGTGCACTCGCGCTCGAACCTGACGTCATCGTGGCCGACGAGCCGACGTCGGCGCTCGACGTCTCGGTGCGAGCGCAGATCCTGAATCTGCTCAGCGACATCAAGGCTCGGTTGGGGCTCGGCATGGTGTTCATCTCGCACGACATACAGACGGTGCGGTACGTCTCCGACACCATCGTCGTCATGAACGCCGGGCGGATCGTCGAGCAGGGAACGGCCGAGGAAGTATTCGACAGCCCGTCCGATGCGTACACGGCCAAACTGCTGGGTGCGGCGCCCAGCCTCCTGCAACGCACCGTTGACGTGGGTTGACCAATGGAGCGGATGACCGGACATAGGATGAAGGACGTTCGTATCAGAAAAGGGGAATCGATGTCTGTCCGGAGTGGCACACAGGGCGCTCGTTTCAGCGCGCAAAACCGCATGCGCGCACTTCAGACGGACATCATGAACTTGATCCTCGAACGCAGGCTCTCCCCCGGCGACCCGATGCCCACCGAGGCCGAACTGTCCGAGGAATTGGGTATCGGCCGAAACACGCTCCGGGAGGCGCTCAAGGTTCTGCAGGCCTTGGGCGTCGTCGAGATCCGTCACGGCTTCGGAATGTTCGTCGCCCCTAGCAACTTCGACGCTCTCGCCGACGGCCTGACCTTCCGTGGCCGGTTGTCCTTGCAGGGCACCGGGCACGAGGCGATGGAACTGGTCGACATTCGTCAGGCACTCGAGACCGGACTGATCGGTGCGGCGATGGCCGAGATGACGTCGGCCGACCACGCCGACCTCGACGAACTCGTCACCGGCATGGAGGTCCGTGCCGCTGCCGGGAAGAACTTCTCCGACATCGATGCGACCTTCCACTCCCGCCTGTACTCCCCTCTCGACAACCAGGTCCTCGGTCAGTTGATGGACGTCTTCTGGCAGGTGTACAGCGAGATACAGCAGGCCATCGGGCATTCGGATACGCCACTGATCGACATCGCGTCGAAGCACCGTGCGATTCTCGACGCGATCCGTACGGGTGATGCAGTCGAGGCGGCGCACACTCTCGATGTGCACTTCGGTGGCCTGCGCGAGCGGATCGCGAGTCTCCATGCGTCCGAAGCGCAGTAATTTCGAAACACGTGATTTTGCTCCGCTGGCTCACCATCGCGCCCGTTCTTCCGGCAAAATTACAGGTATGAAGAACCCGAACCTGACGCCTTCGCGCGTTCTCGCAGTTGTCCTCGCTGCCGCCCTGGTCATTTTCGTGATCGCACGCCGCCGCGACGACGGCGCCCTCAGCCGCGGAGAATGGTTGTCGGACACCGTCGGACCGGACGACCTCGCCGGCTGAACGACGTGTGCCCTCGGCCGAAACTCGGCCGAGGGCACACGCACGTGTCATCTACTACTTCATCGAATCCAGTCGGGTTCGCGCGTCCTCGAACCCGGACACCAGCTCTGCCATGACCTCGGCGACCGGGCGGATCTCGTTCATCCGTCCCACGATCTGACCGACGGGCATTGCCACAACTTCCGGGTTCTCCGATGCAGCGATTCTCTGATGAGCGTCGCTGACCAGAAGGTTCTGCAGCGGCATCGGCAAGGGCGCCGGTGCTTCCGGGTTCGACCAGGCTTCCGTCCACTTGGTCTTGAGCAACCGAGCGGGCTTACCCGAGTAGATGCGCGAACGAACGGTGTCGGCCGACGTCGCGCCCAACAGTGCACGCTGAATAGCGGACGGGCCCTCGCCCGATGCACTGCCGAGTTTGTATTCGGACGTGGTGAGCCAGTACGAGCCCATCCACACTCCGGACGCACCGAGTGCAAGTGCGGCAGCCACCTGACGGCCGCTGCCTATACCGCCGGCAGCCAGTACGGCAGCTGAATCACCGAGTGCATCAACGATTTCCGGAACGAGAACCATCGATGCGATTTCGCCGGTGTGACCGCCGGCCTCGTAGCCCTGCGCGATCACGATGTCGACACCGTTCTCGACGTGACGACGTGCATGCTCGACGGCGCCGGCCAGCGCTGCTACCGGTACGCCCTTCTCGTGTGCCTGATCGATGACGTCCTTCGGCGGTGATCCCAGTGCATTCGCAATCAACGCAATCCGGTGTCCCAGAGCAACATCGACGTGTGACCGCGCCACCGAGTGAAGCCATCCCAGTACGCCGGTCGCATGCTCGACGTCGTCGGAAAGCGGCGGCACACCGAGCTCGTCGAGCGTGCGGTTGACGAAGGCGCGGTGCTCCTCCGGAATCAGCTTGTCGAGATCGACGGCGCCGCCCTCGGTCGGCACCTTGGCCGGCATGACGATGTCGACGCCGTACGGCTTACCGTCGGTGTTCTCGTCCATCCACGTCAGTGCGGCTTCGAGCTCTTCCGGGTCGTTGAACCGGACGCAACCGAGCACGCCCAGACCTCCCGCGCGGCTGATCGCGGCCGCGACGTGCTCGGAAGGAGTGAATCCGAAAATCGGGTATTCGATGCCGAACTTGTCGGCGAGATCCGAACGCATCAGGCTTCCACGCTTTCGTTTGCGGACGCCACAGGAGCGCCGTTTCCGTTGTGATCATCGGCCTCGCGCGATTCCGTTTCGGCCTTCGCCCAGCGGTAGTCGGGCTTGCCTGCCGGGTTGCGCTTGATCTGGTCCACGAACCACACGCTGCGCGGAACCTTGTATCCGGCAATCTCTTTGCGTGCTGCGGTGGCGATGTCGTGCAGCGTCGGCGACGTGCCTTCGCGTACCTGGACCACTGCGGCAACGCGCTGACCGAAGCGCTCGTCGGGGATACCGACCACCAGGACGTCGAAGATGTCCGGGTGCGCCTTCAAAGCGCCTTCGACCTCTTCCGGGTACACCTTCTCGCCGCCGCTGTTGATCGACACCGAACCGCGGCCGAGCATCGTGACCGTGCCGTCGGCTTCGACCTGCGCATAGTCGCCGGGGATCGAGTAGCGAACGCCGTTGATGGTGCGGAAGGTTTCGGCCGTCTTGACCTCGTCCTTGTAGTAGCCGAGCGGGATGTTGCCCTTGCGAGCGAGCATGCCGCGCTTGCCCGATCCGGGTTCGACCTCGTTGCCGTCGTCGTCGAGAACCGTTGTGGAGGCGTCGATCTTGACCGTCGGACCGCCAGTGTGCTTCTGGCCCTTGCTCAGCACGGCGAGTCCACCGAAGCCGGTCTCGGATGCTCCGATGGAGTCCGTCAGCAGGCGGTTGGGCAACAGTTCGAGGAACTGCTCCTGGATACTCGGCGAGAAGAGTGCAGCACTGCTGGCCATCACGTAGAGCGTCGAAAGATCGTACGGCTCACCGGTCTCCGGGTTTCCGGCGATGAGTGCGTCGAGCATCGGACGGCCCATCGCGTCACCCGTGATGAAGATCAGGTTGACCTTGTGCTTGTCGATGTTCTGCCACACCTCGTGGGCGTCGAATTCCGGGTGCATCAAACAGGTTCCACCGCCGAAGAGGCTGTGGAATACCGCCGACTGCGAACCGCCGTGAATCATCGGGGGGATCGGGTAGCGGATCATGCTCGGGTTGGCTGCGCCGACCTTCGCCATCTCGTACTCGTCCTCGACCGGAACTCCGGTGACGAAGTTGATGCCTCCGCCGAGAACACGCCACCAGTCCTCGTGACGCCACATGACGCCCTTGGGACTTCCGGTGGTGCCGCCCGTGTAGAGCATGAAGATGTCGTCGTTGCTGCGCTCTTCGAAATCACGCTCACCCGAACTCTGCGCGAGTGCGTCCTCGTAGCCGATGCCGAAAGCACTGAAGTCCAGATCGGTGCCGTCCTCGACCACGATGACGGACTTGACCTTGGGAGTGTTCGGCAGGACGTTCGCGACCTTGTCCGAGTAGCGGCGCTCGTGAATGAGCGCAACCATGTCGGAGTTGTCGAAGATGTACTGCAACTCGTTCTCGACGTACCGGTAGTTGATGTTCACCATCACGGCCCGGATCTTGAAGACCGCGACCATGGCCTCGATCGCCTCGATGACGTTCCGGCAGTAGATGCCGACCTTGTCACCCGGCTGAACGCCATGTTCACGCAGGTAGTGACCGAGGCGGTTTGCTCGGTCCTCCAACTGTGCATAAGTCATCTCGCGGTTGTCCGAGACCAGCGCAACGCGGTCCGGAACGAGGTCGATTGCGTGCTCTACGAAGTCTGCGATGTTAAGGGCCACGAGTTCAAAGTAGAACGTGTTACCGTTTCTGGCAAGACCCAATTTGAGAGCCAGCTCACAGACCCGCCAGGAGCCATCAGTGTCCACTTCGACGACCGAAAAATCAGACATTTCGGAAACCGCGCCGCATTGCCTCGTGGAGAAGCGTGGCCACGTTCTCATCGTGACCATGAATCGCCCCGAGCGTAAGAACGCCATCACCGGCGAGATGATGGCGATCATGGTCGACGCCTGGGATCAGGTCGACAACGACCCCGAAATCCGTGTCGCCATCCTCACCGGTGCGGGCGGCGACTTCTGCGCCGGCGCCGACCTCAAGAACATGTCCGCCAAGCCGCCGGGAGATTCCTTCGCGGGCGGTGGCGTCGACATGTCCAAGATCGAAGGCCTCCTCAAGGGTCGCCGGTTGACCAAGCCGCTGATCGCCGCCGTCGAGGGTGCAGCCATCGCCGGCGGAACCGAAATCCTGCAGGGCACCGACATCCGCGTCGCGGGTGAGAGCGCCAAGTTCGGCGTCTCCGAAGCCAAGTGGGGGCTCTTCCCGCTCGGCGGCTCCGCAGTGCGCCTGGTGCGACAGATTCCGTACACGATCGCGGCGGACATCCTGCTCACAGGTCGTCACATCAAGGCTCCGGAGGCCAAGGAGATCGGGCTCATCGGCCACGTGGTCCCGGACGGTCAGGCCCTCGACAAGGCGCTGGAGCTCGCGGACCTGATCAGTGCCAACGGCCCCCTCGCCGTGCAGGCGATTCTCAAGACCATCCGCGACACCGAGGGCATGCACGAGGAAGAGGCCTTCCAGATCGACGCACAGCTGGGCATGAAGGTGTTCATGAGCGCCGACGCCAAGGAGGGCCCGCGGGCTTTCGGTGAGAAGCGGGCGCCCCAGTTCAAGGGTGTCTGACCCACCCCTGTCTGACCCACCCCCCTTTCCCGTCCCCTCTCGGTGCACCCGTGCCCTATCCCGTCCCACTCTGCACAGCACCGCTCCCCACACCACCGCTCTGCACACCACCGCTCTGCACACCACCCCCCCGATCGCGTGAACGTATCGCTCCCCTTCTCTGACAAGGGGAGCGATACGTTCACCCTCCGGGTCTGGCACTGATTGACACCCTCGGACGCGGCCGTGACGCGGCCAGCGCAAAATGCGCACGCAGGTCGCTTATCACGCGCTCGGGCTCTGCGCGCAACGCGCTCGGCACAGTCGGAAGCACGATGATGCCCGCGTTCTGCATACGAGTCCGACGCTCGACCGTCGCCCGGTAGTCCCCAGGTGACAGATGCCAGTCCAGTGAATCGATGTCCCACGCAAAAGCCACAGAATCGATCCACCCGTCGGGCATTGCAATGAATTTCCCGTTTGCGTCGCAGATCTCACGGTTGAATACCATTTCGGGCAGCCCGGTTCTCCTCCACAGCTCGCGGGCCTCTGCCTCCGGCACCGAATGCACGTTGGCATCCACCTCCCGCAAAACTTTGCGGGGCAATGCGCTACCGCGAATACTTCCGGCTTCCAACTCTTTGGACAGATCACGAACCACAACGTCACCTCGTTGAACGACGTCTGCAATCAACGCGCGAGCACTATCCAAAGTCTTGCATCGCCGTGCAGCATCGAGTACCGCCCGAACCAGTGGCGCGCAATCAATTCCGCTGCGTGTCAGTGGCGTCGGCAGCCTTACAGTCCTTTCGACCACGACGAATCCGGTCGATTGCACCCTGCGATGCATGGGCATCAAGATTTGAACCTCGCCGGAGTGCGGACGATAGCCATGCTGCGCCATGGCGGCTTTTCCAGTGACCATCGATCCGCGGCCGCAGAACATCAATGCAGCGATCGTGCGCTGGCGCGGCGTCGGATAACCGTTCCCCAGCAGAACTATGCCGGGAAGCATTCGCTGCCAAGTACCGCCCGTGCGGCATCGCCCGGCAATCGCTGTGTCCGACACACCCAGTCTGGTCAGCTCTGCCACGCGAATTACGCCATCCGTGCTCGCAACGATCAGCAAACTCGGATCGTCTCCCCATTCGCCCCTTCTCATGGAGACATCATGGGCTTTCCCGGCCGCGCAGGCCCTTGCCAATCAGGCATTTACACCGACCTGTGGATAACCCTCCGCCCTGTGAACGTATCGCTCCCCCTGTCAGAGAAGGGCAGCGATACGTTCACGCGATGCGGTAGATGGCTGGCGGCGGCACCGGCGCTCGAAAAAGGGGGGGTACCGCTCGAAAATGGGGGGTGCCCCGCTCAACCACTCACCGCGGCCGCGAGCTCTCGCACATGGTCGGCGTCGCGGCAGGTCACCAGCAGCATCGTGACTCCGGCTTCCTCCCAACGCTTCACGTCTGCGCGCACCTCGTCGACGTTGCCGATGATCATGGTCTCGGTGACCATCTCGTCGGGGACGACGGCAGCAGCTTCGTCCTTGCGGCCCGACATGAAGAGGCGACCGATCTCGTCGACCTCCTTCTCGTAGCCCATCCGCTTGTAGACCTGCGCGTGAAAGTTCAACTCCGGGGCGCCCATTCCGCCCACGTAGAGGGCGGTCATCGGCTTGAGAGCGGCGATGGCAGCGGCGCGATCGTCGGTCACGATGACCTGGCACGTGGCGGCCACCTCGAAGTCTTCGCGACTACGACGGGCCCTGGCGCGCGCGAACCCTTCGTCGAGCCACTTGTTGTACATCGGGGCCAGGCGCGGGGTGTAGTAGATCGCCAGCCAGCCGTCGGCGATTTCACCGGCGAGCGCGACGTTCTTCGGCCCTTCGGCGCCGAGCCAGATCGGGATGTCCGCACGCAGCGGGTGCGTAATGGGCTTGAGCGGCTTGCCAAGTCCCGAACTACCCGGTCCCGCATACGGCAGAGGGTAGTGGGGACCGGGACTGGTGACGGGCGCTTCACGGGCGAGGACCTGGCGCACGATCGAGACGTATTCGCGGGTGCGCGCGAGCGGCTTCTCGAACGGCTGGCCGTACCAACCTTCGACGACCTGCGGTCCGGATACGCCGAGCCCGAGGATCGTTCGCCCACCGTTGAGGTGATCGAGAGTGAGCGCGTGCATGGCACAGCTGGTCGGTGTTCGCGCCGAAATCTGTACGACGGAGGTGCCGAGACGGACGTTCTCGGTGCGCGATCCCCACCAGGCGAGCGGGGTGAAAGCGTCCGAGCCCCACGACTCCGCTGCGAAGACCGTGTCGAATCCCGCGCCTTCCGCGGCCTCGATCAGTTCCGGGGCGTTTGCCGGCGGCTGTGCGCCCCAGTATCCGAGTTGCAACCCAAGCTTCATCGCAGGCCTCCACATTGCCGGTGATCAGAAGTGACTCTTGCCACAATCTCTAGAACCTGTTCTACTCGATCTTGTGACCATCGGAAAGAGCGGGGTGGCCGACAAGCCCCTGAGCGCACCATTGAATCTCCATTTCGACTACACCAGATCGACGGGACCGACCATCGGCGCGTTCGTGACTGCCCTGCGTGATCGCAAGGTGATCGGCGCACGCGGGTCGAACGGTCGTGTCTTCGTGCCGCCACCGGAATTCGATCCGGACACGGCCGAACCACTGACCGACTTCGTCGGAGTCTCCGACGGCGGAACGGTCGTGAGTTGGACGTGGATGCCCGAACCCATCGAGGGTCAACCACTGACGAAGCCTTTCGCGTGGGCCCTGATCAAGCTCGACGGCGCGGACACGTCCATGCTCCACGCAGTCGACGTCGACTCCCCCGACGACATCAGCACCGGCCTGCGGGTCCGTGCTCGCTGGGCGTCGGAGCGGATCGGGCAGATCAAGGACATCGAGTGCTTCGAACCAGGTGAGAGCGAAAATGGAATCGCGACAGTCGATTCCACCGCCGATCCTGTCACCATGATCACGACGCCTGTCGACCTGCACTTCATGCATTCCGCTTCGGCCGAGGAGAGTTTCTACCTCCGCGGTCTCGCAGAAGGCAAGCTCATCGGTGGTCGCAGCGGACCCGAAGACAAGATCTACATCCCACCGCGCGGCGCGAATCCCACCAACGGGAAGCCGACGAGCGAGCAGATCGAACTGCCGGACAAGGGAATTGTCACCACCTTCTGCATCGTCAACGTCCCGTTCCTCGGGCAGCGAATCAAACCGCCCTACGTGGCCGCCTACGTGCTTCTCGACGGGGCTGACATTCCGTTCCTGCACTTGATTCTCGAATGTGATGCCGCGGACGTACGGATGGGCATGCGCGTCGAAGCCAAGTGGAAGCCTCGCGAAGAGTGGGGTTACACCCTCGAGAACATCGAATACTTCCGGCCGACAGGTGAACCCGACGCCGAGTACTCCACCTTCCAACACCACCTGTGAGGCTCCTGAAATGACTTCTGCAGACATCGCAGTCGTGGGCTTTGCTCAGGCACCCCACGTCCGCGAAACCAACGGCACCACCAACGGCGTCGAGATGCTCGTCCCGTGCTTCCAGCAGCTCTACAGCGATCTGGGAATCACCAAGTCAGACATCGGCTTCTGGTGCTCCGGATCTTCCGACTACCTGGCCGGACGAGCGTTCTCCTTCATCTCGGCCATCGACTCCATCGGAGCGGTCCCGCCGATCAACGAATCTCACGTCGAGATGGACGCTGCGTGGGCCTTCTACGAAGCGTGGATCAAGATCTTGACCGGTGAGGTCGAGACCGCGCTGGTGTACGGATTCGGCAAGTCCTCCGCCGGGCACCTGCGCAAGATCCTGTCCATGCAGCTCGATCCGTACCTCGTCACTCCGCTGTGGCCGGACTCCGTCTCGATCGCCGGACTTCAAGCCCGACTCGGACTCGACGCGGGTAAGTGGACGCACGAGGACATGGCGGAGGTTGCCGCTCGTAGCCGTCGTCACGCGCTGAGCAATCCGAAGGCTCAGCTCGCAGGCGAGGTCGACATCGAGGCCCTTCTCGCCAGCCCCTTCCTCGCAGATCCGTTGCGCGCACACGATTGTGCGCCCATCACCGACGGCGCGGCAGCAATCGTCCTGGCCTCGGGTAACCGCGCCCGCGATCTCTGCGAGCGGCCGGCGTGGATCACCGGACTCGAGCATCGCATCGACTCCCCCAACCTGGGTGCACGTGACCTGACCACCTCACCGTCCACTACGTCCGCAGCCAAGGCGGCAACGGGCGGCGAGGTCGGCAACATCGACGTCGCCGAACTGCACGCACCGTTCACTCACCAGGAATTGATCTTGAAGGAAGCGATCGGCCTGACCGACGCCACCACGATCAACCCGTCCGGCGGTCCGCTCAGCGGCAACCCACTGTTCGCCGGTGGTCTGGAACGAATCGGCCACGCCGCCAAGGCAATCTTCGACGGCCAGGCGAATCGCGCTCTGGCCCATGCAACAAGCGGCCCTGTGCTGCAGCAGAACCTGGTAGCAGTCTTGGAGGGACGGAACTGATGGCCGGAACGCCTCAACTCGCGGCCGTGCTCGGCACCGGCCAAACTCACTACGTCGCAAAGCGTCACGATGTCTCGATGGCGGGCTTGGTCCGTGAAGCCATCGACGCCGCGATGCTCGACGCCAACGTCGGCTGGGACGACATCGACGCCGTCGTCATCGGAAAGGCCCCCGATTTGTTCGAGGGTTCGATGATGCCCGAACTCGCCATGTCGGATGCTCTGGGCGCAAACGGAAAGCCGTTGCTGCGTGTTCACACTGCCGGATCGGTGGGCGGTTCGACAGCTATCGTCGCCTCCAGCCTGGTCAAATCCGGTGTCCACAAGCGGGTTCTGACGGTTTCCTGGGAGAAGCAGTCCGAGTCGAACGCCATGTGGGCGCTGTCCGTACCGGTTCCGTTCAACATGCCCGTCGGCGCCGGTGCCGGTGGATACTTCGCCCCGCACGTCCGTTCGTACATTCGTCGATCGGGCGCACCGGAGCACATCGGCTACCTTGTCGCGGTGAAGGATCGGCTCAACGGCAGCCTCAATCCGTATGCGCACTTGCGGCAGCCGGATATCACTCTCGAATCGGTACAGGCATCTCAGATGCTCTGGGATCCGATCCGCTACGACGAGACCTGCCCGTCCTCGGACGGCGCGTGCGCTCTGGTGATCGGCAACGAGGAAGCGGCCGCACAGGTCGAGGCCGAGGGTCGTTCGGTCGCGTGGATCCACGCGACGGCGATGCGCACCGAGCCGACCTTCTATGCCGGACGCGATCAGGTCAATCCGCAGGCCGGCCGCGACGCTGCAGCAGCACTGTGGAAGTCAGCGGGAATCACCGATCCGCTCAACGAGATCGACTGCGCCGAAATCTATGTCCCGTTCTCGTGGTTCGAGCCGATGTGGCTCGAGAACCTCGGCTTCGCGGAGGAAGGCCAGGGCTGGAAGCTCACCGAGGCGGGTGAAACCGCGATCGGCGGCAAGCTCCCGGTCAATGCCTCGGGCGGTGTTCTCTCCTCCAACCCGATCGGCGCCTCGGGCATGATCCGTTTTGCCGAGTCGGCGATGCAGGTCATGCACCGCGCCGGCGATCACCAGGTGGCCGATGCTCGCAAGGCGCTCGGCCATGCCTACGGCGGTGGCTCGCAGTACTTCTCGATGTGGGTCGTCGGCTCCGAACGTCCCACCACGTAAGCAGCAGCACACACGCCGATCAGGAAGAGGCCGAAGATGAAGTACACCGTCGGGGTTGCCATGAACCCCTTGGACCAGTTAGCCGGTATCGCCAAAACTGCCGAGGAATGCGGCTTTTCGTCGATCGCTCTCCCCGATTCACTGTTCTTCATGGAAACGCAGGCGG
Organism: Rhodococcus sp. C3V; assembly: GCF_029269915.1. NCBI lineage: Bacteria > Bacillati > Actinomycetota > Actinomycetes > Mycobacteriales > Nocardiaceae > Rhodococcus > Rhodococcus sp. C3V. The sequence continues at coordinate 393,901 of NZ_JARJBE010000003.1, read as the reverse complement.
CGGATTACCCGTACACCCCGGACGGGTCTCGGATGTGGAATGCCGAGACCCCCTGGGTCGATCCGCTCATCGCCGCGGCTGCAATGGGCGCGGTGACCGAGAAGATCGAGTTCTACACCCAGGTGCTCAAGCTGGGTAGCCGCAATCCCGTCCTGCTCGCGCGGCAGGTCGGTTCCGTGGCGGCATTGACGAACAACCGTTTCGGCTTCGGCGTCGGAATCGGCTGGGCTCCGGAAGAGTTCGAGTGGTGCGGCGCTCCGTACAAGCGTCGGGGCGCACGTGTGGACGAGATGATCGACGTCCTCAAACTGATCCTCGGCGGCGGCATGGTCGAGTATCACGGTGAGTTCTTCGATTTCGATCGCCTGCAGATGAGCCCGGCCCCCACCAAGCCGGTTCCGTTCTACGTCGGCGGCCACACCGAGGTCGCACTCAAGCGTGCTGCGCGAGTCGGCGACGGTTGGACCTCGGCGATGATCAAGTTCGACGACCTGGTGGGTGTGATCGCACGACTACGCGAACTGCGCGCCGAGTACGGCCGCGAGAACGAGCCGTTCGAAATCCAGACGGTGTGCATCGACCGTTTCGGCAAGGACGGTTACGCAGAGCTCGAAGATGCCGGCGTCACGGACATCATCACCGTGCCTTGGGTTTTCGACGGAATCGGATTCGATGCCCCACTGGAGGCAAAGCAGAATTCGATGCGCAAATTCGCCGAGCAGTACATCAACTGAGGAGCCGCGATGACCGACGAACACCCCGCCCGCGTCGCGGGTAACGCTTCGCGCGCCGCAGCGAGTGGCAAGAACAAGGAAGCCTGGCTGGACCTCTTCGCCGAGGACGGTTGGGTGGAAGATCCGGTCGGGCCTTCGGGCTTCGATCCCGAAGGCAAAGGCCATCACGGGCGCGAAGCGATCTCCAAGTTCTACGACATGACGATCGCGAACGCGGACAAGCTCGAATTTCTGATCGACGATTCCCTGGTGTGCGGCAACGAGAACGTCAACATCGGCAAGATCCGAACCACCATCGGCGGCTCGATCATCGACGCCGAGGGCGTGTTCGTCTACCGGGTGAACGACGACGGCAAGATCGCGTCGCTTCGAGCATTCTGGGAAGTGGACCGTGCGATGAAGACGGCACGCAAAGCCTGAGAACCCACAGTACGAGCGCGGCCCCGGTCATCGACCGGGGCCGCGCTCGTCGTATTCGAATCAGCCTGTCGTACTTGCACCGAGAAGCTCGAAATGGTTTCCTGGTTCCCAACGTCGCGTGTCGATGACGGACTGCGTCAGGCATGGAGGCGTCGTACCGCAAGGGGTCACTCATGACCATTTCGTTCAATCACACCATCATCGCCGCAAAAGACCGACAAGAGTCTGCGTGGTTCTTCACTCACATGTTCGGCCTTCCAGGCCCGGTCGAAGCCGGCTACTTTCTCGGCGTTGAACTCGAGCACGGCGTGACGTTGGACTTCGCACAGGTGGAAGAAGGCGCCGAGGTTGCGTCTCAGCACTATGCCTTCCTCGTCTCCGAGGATGACTTCGACGGCATCTACCAGCGGATACAGGCGCTGAAACTGGATCACTGGGCCGATCCGCGCCAGTCGAGTACCGGCTTCAACACCAACGACGGTGGGCGTGGGGTCTACTTCCTCGACCCGTCGGGACATTTCCTGGAAGCCATCACCAAACCGTACGGCGGCTGAATTGGAGATTGAACTACAAACGGCGGCGCCTACGGGAGATGAGGGATCCCGCAGACGCCGCCGCAGTTCCAGGTTGCCAACAAGTGGCTCCCCGGAACGTCTACTGTAGTTCTGCGTGTTCGAGAGTGCAGAGGCAACTCCCGAAAACCTACACAGAACCTACTCGCCGGTTACCAGGTCAGTATATGTCCGGATCAGTGTTTGACCGGGCAGCCCGATGTCTTGTAATCAACCTGAAACTCTTTGATGCCGTTGAGCCAGCCCGAGCGAAGGCGTCGGGGATCCCCGAGCCTGGTGATGTCGGGTAGGTGATCGGCGATCGCATTGAAGATCAGATCGATTTCCAGACGGGCCAAGTTGGCGCCGATGCAGTAGTGCGCACCGGTGCCGCCGAATCCGAGGTGCGGATTGGGGTCACGCATGATGTCGAACTTCGTCGGGTTCTCGAAGACGTCCTCGTCGAAGTTGGCCGACGCGTACATCATCACGACGCGATCGCCCTTCTTGATCTTCTGTCCGCCGAGTTCGGTGTCTTCGAGCGCGGTGCGCTGGAAGGAAGTCACCGGGGTCGCCCAACGAACGATCTCGTCGGCCGCCGTCTTGGGGCGTTCCTTCTTGTACAGCTCCCACTGGTCGGGATTGTCGAGGAAGGCAACCATGCCGTGTGTGATGGCATTGCGAGTGGTCTCGTTACCCGCGACCGCAAGCAGGATCACGAAGAAGCCGAATTCCTCTGGGGAGAGCTCATTTCCGTCGATGTCAGCTTCGATGAGCTTGGTGACGATGTCATCGGCGGGACACTTCTTGCGCTGATCCGCCATCTGGTACGCGTATCCCAGAATCTCCATCGAGGCTGCCTGCGGGTCGATGTCGAACTCGGGATCGTCGTACGACGTCATCTGGTTGGACCAGTCGAAGAGCTTCATTCGATCTTCCTGCGGCACACCGAGAAGCTCGGCGATTGCCTGCAGCGGAAGTTCGGACGCGACCTGAACCACGAAGTCACCGGCACCGCCGGCAGCCGCGGTCGTGACGATCTTTTCGGCACGCTCGGTCAGTTCCTCGCGCAGGCTGTTGATGGCGCGCGGGGTGAATCCACGAGATACCAGCTTGCGCAGCTTGGTGTGCTCCGGAGCGTCCTTGTTGATGAGAATGAATCGCTGCATCTCGACGTTCTCACGCGGGATGTCGTCGGCGAAGCGAGGAATCGCAGTGTTCTCGTGGGTCGAGAAGATGTCGCTTCGCTGCGAAACTTCCTTGACCTCTTCATGACGGGTGACCACCCAGAAGCCCTCGTCCTGGAATCCACCGATTTCCGGGGGCTGCGGATTCCACCACACGGGGGCCGTCTTCCGGAGTTCGGCGAACTCCTCGAACGGCATGCGTTCCGCGTAGATGTCGGGGTCCGTGAAGTCGATTCCCTCGGGGAATGCGGGCTGTGCCACTGATGTCTCCTGCCCTAAGCCTTTTCATCACAGGGGTGATGGGGATCCGTGATGTGTAACACGTTCTACTCTCATTGAAACACAAGCCTGCTTACTAGAAAAGGAAACGTCGGCAGGTCTTGCTTCCCGCAGAGAACCTGTTCTACTTTTTCATTACAAGGAAAGGAGCCCGCTGTGGGCACACCAGTAATCGTCGAGGCTGTCCGTACACCGATCGGCAAGCGCGGAGGTTGGCTCGCCGGTCTGCACGCCGCCGAGATCCTCGGAGCTGCACAAAAGGGAGTTCTCGACCGGTCGGGAATCGACCCGTTGCTGATCGAGCAGGTGATCGGCGGCTGCGTCACCCAGGCCGGCGCTCAGTCCAACAACATCACGCGCACGGCCTGGCTGCACGCCGGACTTCCGTGGCAGACCGGCGCAACCACCGTGGACTGCCAGTGCGGTTCGGCCCAGCAGGCGAACCATCTGATCGCCGGTCTGATCGCCACCGGCGCCATCGACGCCGGTATCGCCTGCGGCATCGAAGCCATGAGCCAGGTTCCCCTCGGCGCCAACGTCGGCGATCAGGCCGGACCGCGCCGACCCGCGACGTGGGACATCGACATGCCCAACCAGTTCGAAGCTGCAGAACGCATCGCGCGTCGACGCGGACTGACCCGCGACGACGTCGAAGCCCTCGGCGTCCGCTCGCAGGCGCTGGCCAAGCAGGCTTGGGAGGAAGGACGTTTCGACCGCGAGGTTCTCGAACTCTCGGCACCCCAGGTCGACAAGGAAGGAAACCTCACGGGCGAGACCAAGGTCGTCAATCGCGATCAGGGCCTGCGCGATACGACGGCGGAGTCCCTTGCCCGACTGAAGCCCGTCCTCGAAGGCGGGATTCACACGGCCGGAACGTCTTCCCAGATCTCCGACGGCGCGGCCGCAGTCCTGCTCATGGACGAGGACAAGGCTCGCGCGCTCGGATTGAAGCCGCGCGCCCGCATCATCGCCCAGGCGCTGGTCGGCTCGGAACCGGAATTCCACCTCGACGGACCGGTGCAGGCAACCAGCCGTGTCCTGGAGAAGAGCGGAATGAAGATCGGCGACCTCGATCTGTTCGAGATCAACGAAGCATTCGCATCCGTCGCACTGTCCTGGGCTCAGGTTCACGAACCTGACTTCGACAACGTCAATGTCAACGGCGGCGCGCTCGCTCTGGGCCATCCGGTCGGCAGCACGGGATCTCGCCTGATCACCACCGCACTGCACGAACTCGAGCGTCGCAACGGCTCGACTGCTCTGATCACGATGTGCGCCGGCGGCGCACTGGCCACCGGAACCATCATCGAGCGTATCTGAGATGACTACTCCCCCAGCTAAACCCAAGGGACTCGACGCTCCGGCGACGGTCAAGATCATCAAGTGGATGTCGAAGGCAAACGTCGCCATGTATCGCGCCACCGACGGGCGGCTGGGTAGCAAGTGGCGGGTCGGCAGCGCGTTCCCTCGCGGGCTGCCGATCTGCCTGCTGACCACCACCGGTCGCAAATCCGGCGAGGAGCGGATCAGCCCGCTGCTGTTCCTCGAGGACGGCGAGAACGTGATTCTGGTGGCGTCGCAAGGCGGTCTTCCGAAGAACCCGATGTGGTACCTCAACATCAAGGCAGACCCGGTGGTGACGGTGCAGATCAAGTCTCGGATCCGCTCGATGAAAGCCCGCGTCGCGGCCGAGGACGAGCGCGCTCGGCTGTGGCCGATGTTGAGGGCGATGTATCCGGATTTCGACAACTATCAGGCCTGGACCGACCGGGTCATTCCCGTCATCGTGTGCGAGCCACTGAAGAGTTAAACGAACTGTTTACAACAAAACGTTTACATTGACCCGGGTTCGTGCCACCCTGGGTTCATGACCGATGACCAGTTCAGACCGATCGATTCCGGCCGCGAACGCGCACATCGCGAGTACGCCGGACTCTTTCGAATCAGCGAGCGCCACGGCGCGACCCCAAGCCAGCGCGCGCGGCAATCTCATCCGGAGATGCTCGAGCCCTACGGCGCGGTGCGCGTCGTGGCTCGTCTTGCGGGTGGCACCGACACACCGCAGCCGAACGAACCCGAGGTCGACGATGCCGACGTCATGGCCGCGTTGACTCTGATCCCCAAGGCCCGAGCCGAAATGGAACAGCTGGAAGCACTGTTCCTCGGGATTGCCCGCGAACGGGGCATGACCTGGCAGGACATCGCTTTCGGGCTGGGACTCGGAAGCACTCAAGCCGCCCGCCAGCGCTACGAACGGCTCGTTCGCCGCACCGGAGGCTGAACGCGTGCCATAACCGGCGAGTTGGAGCACTATTGACTCGTACGGTCCGCACGGCGTTTCGACAGAGCCTCGAACACAGCAAGGAGTCGCATATATGACGACGCATATTCAAGATCAAATCCTGGACCGACGCGAGATCACCTCAGCCCTCGTGCGTGCGCTGGAGCGTCGCCACGAGGTGCTGGACGCAGTGGTCGACAGCAAGGACCACCAGGAGGCACTGACCACCGTCGCGGAACTCCTCGGCACTTCGGAAGCAAATGCCGAAGCAGTTCTGAGCCTCAAGTTCAGCGCACTGACCAAGGCAGCGCGCGATCGCATCCAAAGCGAGCTGGAGAATCTCGACGCCACTCTCGAATGGACGACGCTCGATCGTCCCGCGAGCAGCGGGCAGAACTTCACCCTACGTCCGTTCAGCGACAGCGCAGAAGACAAGGCACTGTTCACGATTCGCTCGGCCGAGCAGCTCGGCGAAGACGGCAAGCCGTGGAGCGAGGATCGGATCGAAGCCGAGCGCGTCGGCGGTCTCGGTCGGATCGACGACGAGAGCGCTGCCTGGTTCGTCGCCGAGGACGTCTCCGGTGACGGCCCGAAGAGCGTCGGCCTGGTATTCGGCGAACTCGACGGCCAAGAGGTGAACGTGGCGATCTGGATCGCGCCGGAATCTCGCAAGAAGGGCTACGGCACCGCCTGCGTGAAACATTCGCGGCGCGAACTCGCAGCTGAGTTCCCCGGCACCGTGTTGGTGGTTCGGGCGCCCGCGTAGGCGGCACGCCGCCTGTGAGTGGTTGAGGAGTTCCTGCACTCCTTAACCACTCACAGGGCCGGAGGCCCTACGCCCCGTACACCGGCGTCGGAATCTCCGCCTTCTCCAACAGCGTTGCCACGACGGGCCCGATCTCCTTCGGGTCCCAGCGATCTCCCTTGTCCTCGCTCGGGCCGTGACGCCAGCCCTCCGCGACGGTGATCTTTCCGCCCTCTACCTCGAACACCCGGCCCGTGACGTCCTTGGACTCGGCGCTACCGAGCCAGACGACCAGCGGCGAGATGTTCTCGGGAGCCATGGCGTCGAAGCCCTCTTCCGGAGCTGCCATCGCTTCTGCCATCGCCCCGCCCGCGCCGACAGTCATGCGTGTGCGCGCAGCAGGCGCGATCGCGTTGACACTGACTCCGTAATTCTTGAGCTCGGCGGCGGCCTGGATGGTCATCTCGGCGATGCCGGCCTTGGCCGCGGCGTAGTTGCCCTGGCCGATCGAACCCTGCAGTCCTGCACCCGAACTGGTGTTGATGATGCGTGCGTCGACGGTCTTGCCTGCCTTGGCCTCGGCGCGCCAGTAGGCAGCTGCGTGACGGAGCGGCGCGAAGTGCCCCTTGAGGTGCACGCGGATCACCGCATCCCACTCGCCCTCGCTCATACCGACCAGCATGCGGTCCCGCAGGAAGCCTGCGTTGTTCACGAGTACGTCCAGGCCACCGAAGGTGTCGATCGCGGTCTTGATCAGATTCTCGGCGCCCGCCCAGTCGGCGACGTCGTCTCCGTTGACCACTGCTTGGCCACCGGCGGCGATGATCTCCGCGACAACCTGCTCGGCCGGACTCTCACCGGTCGCGGAACCGTCGGCACCCGCACCGATGTCGTTGACGACGACCTTGGCGCCCTCGGCAGCAAATGCCAATGCATGCGCACGTCCGATACCGCGGCCAGCCCCGGTGATGATGACTACGCGTCCGTCGACCAATCCACTCATATTTGTCTCCTAATGCACTCTGCTCGGGCTTGTCGGCTCCGCTTGTGTGCTAACTTACCAAGCAATCGCTTGGTTTGGTACACAGACGTAAGGAATCCCGATATGGGCATCAGCACCTCCTCCGACGGAACCGGCATCACCACGGTCACCATCGACTACGCGCCGGTCAATGCAATCCCGTCCAAGGGATGGTTCGAGCTTGCCGACGCCATCCTCGACGCGGGCAAGGATCTCAACACTCACGTAGTGATCCTGCGAGCCGAGGGACGCGGATTCAACGCCGGCGTCGACATCAAGGAGATGCAGGCCACCGAGGGATTCGACGCGCTGGTCGCCGCCAACCGCGGTTGCGCCGCGGCCTTCGCGGCCGTCTACGACTGTGCTGTACCCGTCGTCGTGGCCGTCAACGGATTCTGTGTCGGCGGCGGCATCGGACTCGTCGGCAACGCGGACGTGATCGTCGCTTCCGACGACGCGATCTTCTCCCTCCCCGAGGTCGACCGCGGCGCACTCGGCGCTGCCACACACCTCTCGAGGCTGGTGCCACAGCACATGATGCGCACGCTCTACTACACCGCACAGAGCGTCGACGCGCACACACTCAAGCAGTTCGGCAGCGTCTACGACGTGGTCCCGCGCGAGAAGCTCGACGAGTGCGCTCGCGAGATCGCCGCGAAGATCGCCGCCAAGGACACCCGCATCATCCGGTGCGCCAAGGAAGCCATCAACGGCATCGACCCGGTGGACGTCAAGGGCAGCTACCGCCTCGAGCAGGGCTACACCTTCGAACTCAACCTCCTCGGCGTGTCCGACGAACACCGCGACGAGTTCGTCGCCACCGGCAAGCCGCGCGAGAACGCAACCCAGAAGGAAGGCTGAGACAAACATGGCTAGCAAGCGTGACAAGACGAAGTCGCTCGACGAGGTAGTCGGCGAACTCCGCAGCGGAATGACGATCGGCTTGGGCGGCTGGGGATCTCGCCGCAAGCCGATGGCCTTCGTGCGTGCGATTCTGCGTTCGGACATCAAGGACCTGACCGTGGTCACCTACGGCGGACCGGATCTCGGACTGCTGTGCTCGGCCGGCAAGGTCAAGAAGGCGTACTACGGTTTCGTGTCCCTCGACTCCGCGCCGTTCTACGACCCGTGGTTTGCCAAGGCACGCACCGCCGGTGAGATCGAAGTCCGCGAGATGGACGAGGGCATGGTCAAGTGTGGCCTCGAAGCAGCTGCCGCTCGCCTTCCCTTCCTCCCGATCCGCGCCGGCCTGGGTTCGGATGTCCGGAACTTCTGGGGCGACGAACTCAAGACCGTCACCTCCCCGTACCCCGAGGCCGACGGCCGCTCCGAGACCTTGATCGCGATGCCTGCGCTCAACCTCGATGCGTCGTTCGTTCATCTCAATCTCGGTGACAAGCACGGCAACGCCGCGTACAACGGCGTCGACCCGTACTTCGACGACCTGTACTGCATGGCGGCCGAAAAGCGTTACGTCTCCGTCGAACGCATCGTCGAGACCGAGGAACTGGTCAAATCCGTTCCACTGCAGAACCTTCTGCTCAACCGCATGATGGTCGACGCCGTCGTCGAGGCACCCAATGGTGCGCACTTCACGTTGGCCGGCGAAAGCTACGGCCGCGACGAGAAGTTCCAGCGTCACTACGCCGAGTCCGCCAAGACCCCCGAGTCGTGGCAGGCGTTCGTCGACACCTTCCTCTCCGGCAGCGAAGAGGACTACCAAGCCGCAGTAAAGAAGTTTGCCGATTCATCAAAGGCAGGGGAGCAGGCAAAATGAGCGAATCCACCGTCACCCGCGCAGAGTACGTTGTTCTCGCTTGCGCTGAAATCTTCTCCGGTGCAGGCGAAATCATGGCCAGCCCGATGTCGACGTCGTCCACCATCGGCGCTCGCCTGGCTCGACTCACCACCGAGCCCGACCTGCTGATCACCGATGGTGAAGCCCTCATTCTCGAGGACACTCCGGCCGTCGGAACGAAGGGCCCCGTCGAAGGATGGATGCCGTTCCGCAAGGTGTTCGACGTCGTCGCTTCCGGCCGCCGTCACGTAGTCATGGGCGCCAATCAGCTCGATCGCCACGGCAACCAGAACCTCTCCGCCTTCGGCCCGCTTCAGCAGCCGACGCGTCAGATGTTCGGTGTGCGCGGCGCCCCGGGTAACACCATCAACCACGCGACGAGCTACTTCGTCCCCAAGCACTCCAAGCGAGTGTTCGTCGACAAGGTCGACGTGGTGTGCGGTGTCGGCTACGACCAGATCGATCCCGAGAATCCGGCTTACAAGTACCTGAACATCCCCCGCGTCGTCACCAACCTCGGTGTCTTCGACTTCGGCGGACCAGGAAACACCTTCCGCGCGTTGAGCCTTCACCCCGGCGTCACCGCCGAAGAGGTAGCCGAGAACACCTCGTTCGAGGTTGCCGGACTCGCCGAGGCCGGTATCACCCGTGACCCCACCGCCGAAGAACTTCACCTCATCCGCGAAACCCTCGATCCGCGCAACCTCCGGGACCGTGAGGTCTCGGCATGACCCCCACCCTGAAGACCGCGCTGACCGAACTGGTCGGTGTCGAGTACCCGATCGTGCAGACGGGTATGGGCTGGGTTTCCGGTCCCGCTCTCACGTCGGCAACGGCTAACGCCGGTGGTCTCGGCATCCTGGCTTCGGCCACGATGACGTACGACGAGCTCGAGCACGCGATCAAGAAGACGAAGCAGCTCACGGACAAGCCGTTCGGCGTCAACATGCGTGCCGACGCCACTGACGCCCCGCAACGCGCGGATCTGCTGATCCGTGAAGGCGTCAAGGTCGCGTCGTTTGCGTTGGCTCCCAAGAAGGAACTGATCGCCAAGCTCAAGGACCACGGCATCGTCGTCGTGCCCTCGATCGGTGCCGCGAAGCACGCGGTCAAGGTTGCATCCTGGGGCGCGGACGCCGTCATCGTCCAAGGCGGCGAAGGTGGTGGCCATACCGGCGGTGTGGCCACGACATTGCTTCTCCCCTCGGTTCTCGACGCGGTCGATATTCCGGTCATCGCCGGTGGCGGATTCTTCGACGGCCGCGGGCTGGCTGCCGCACTGGCGTACGGCGCTGCCGGTGTCGCGATGGGAACGCGATTCCTTCTCACCAGCGACTCTTCGGTGCCCGATTCCGTCAAACAGGAGTATCTCAAGCGCGGACTGACGGATACGACTGTCTCCCGCAAGGTCGATGGCATGCCTCATCGTGTGCTCAACACCGACCTGGTCAACAGCCTCGAAGGTTCCAGCTATGCAACCGGTTTGATCGCCGCGGCCAAGAATGCCACGAAGTTCAAGGCCATGACGGGCATGAAGTGGTCGACCCTCGCCAAGGACGGTCTCGCGATGAAGCGGTCGGGTGACCGCACGCTGATGCAGATCATCATGGCAGCCAACACCCCGATGTTGCTCAAGGCCGGACTGGTCGAGGGCAATACGGAAGCCGGTGTTCTTGCTTCGGGTCAGGTTGTCGGCATGATCAACGATCTGCCCAGCTGCAAGGAACTGATCGAAAGCATCATGGAAGGTGCCGCGGGGCGTATCGACGCGCTTGCGGCTCTTCGCTGACACAGCTCTATCCGAGTGCGTCTCCCCCACTGCGCTTTACGCGTAGTGGGGGGAGGCGCACTCTTTGCGTTTGTCGGACTATCCCGTCTTCTCCTGCTCGAACCCGTCGATCATTCCGAAATACTGCGAGATCGCTGCTGCCGCCATCTGTACGGGAGCGGCGTTCCGCTTGTCTATCGTGCCGCGAATCAAGGGCCCACAAATCGAGAGACCTACTGGCATGTGGTCGAGCACCCCGATTCGCGCACCGATACAGCCCATCCCGGAATTGCAGATTCCGAACGCAACTGAGTGTTGGCGAACGCCATTGGCGTTGTGCGACGATGCCACCGATCTGTTGCCGGCGCTCAACAGTGACTTCCCGATGGTCGACGCTTGCGCTGGGATACGTGAGCCGACGCGAGTCTGAAGGTCGGGTACCATCAGGCTCCCGATCTTCTGGATGTAGCGCACATGGTTTCCTTCCAACACCCCGAGGTGCACGGCGTGTCCAGTCACGAAATGTAATTGCTGAAGTAGGGGCGTAACCACTCGATCCACTTTGTTTCGATACAGCGAGAGCGCGCCCAGATCTCCTAGCTTGTCGCCTATCTCGTACTCGAGTCCTTCGCGGCGTAGCCAGTTCATCCTCACGAGTTTCAGTAGCATCCGGTGCACGGACGATCGCGGAATCCCGGTTCGGCGCGCCACCTCCCCCAATGTCAGCCGAGGCGCGTCACGAAAGCAGTCCACCACCACCGACAGTCTGTCGAGAGTTGACATGGGGATGGACTCTTCGGTGATCGGTCCGACCAACATCGATGTCTCCGTTCCGGTGGCCCGCCGCTTCGGCAGCCAACATTCGTTCCGCCCATCTGAGCTTCCGTGGACACACGACGCCAGTACGTTTCCCACGCAGCGGGAGATGCATCTGCATGGGCTCTCACCAGCACCTATACCGATGATCGGTCATGTTCGTTGAGCCCGAATCCATCCCTCGTCACAGTGATGACCGGAGCCCATCAGATCATGCGGCGCCGAGCAGAACGCTTCAAAATCAGGAGGACACATGAATGCTTCATCCCCGTCGACAGGCGTGATCATCACCGGCGGCGCATCCGGAATCGGATTGGCCTCCGCCCGCGCGCTCGCGGCGATCCGACGACCAGTCGCTCTCTGGGATATCGACGAGGCAAAAGCGGTCGATCAGGCAGCAGTGATCTCCTCCGAATTCGGCATCGACGCCATCGGAGTGGGAATCGATCTCACGAGAGCGGACGACTACGCGGCCGCATTGGCCACAACCCGTTCCTCACTTCCCTCCATCGGCGGACTTGTTCACTCCGCCGGGGTCGTCGATATCGGATCCCTCGAAGGAGTGACGCTCGACGTGTGGGAGACGGGTATCAACACCCATCTACGTCCGCTCATCCTGTTGGTTCAACAGTTGATGCCTGATTTCACGGCCAATCCCGGTTCGGCAATAGTCGGAATCGCTTCGATCAACGCAACTTTGGGCAATGCAATCAACCCTGTCTACTCCGCTGCAAAGGGTGGGATGTTGTCGATGGTCCGATCGCTGGCGGACCGACTGGGCCCGGACGGCATTCGGATCAACTGCGTCTCTCCCGGACAGATTCTGACCCCTCTGCTTCAGCCGACCGTAGACGCATTGGGTGACGGGGCATTCGAACGACGCATCCTCCTCGGCAGGCTCGGTCGCCCGGAGGAAATCGCACACGCTGTCCGCTTCCTGCTGTCCGACGAAGCAAGTTACATCACCGCAACGGAATTGGTTGTCGACGGCGGCAACATCTCGTCGCAACGTATGTGACTTGCCCAGAGATTCACACCCCTTCGACTGTCGTACAACGTCGCTCGGTCCAGCCCACCGGGTGCACTCACGAAAGGAAGAACATGACAATTGCGGATGTCAATGAATCGGAAGAGGTTCGCATCATCGACCAGGGAGAACCTCCCACTCGATTTGCCCGCGGATGGCACTGCCTCGGCCTCGCCAAGGACTACAGCGACGGGAACCCGCATTCCGTCGAAGCTTTCGGTACCAAACTGGTCGTCTTCTCCGACTCGCATGGCGAACTGAAGATCCTCGACGCGTACTGCCGTCACATGGGCGGCGACCTGAGTCAGGGCACGGTCAAGGGCGATTCGATCGCGTGCCCCTTCCACGACTGGAGGTGGGGAGGCAACGGTAAGTGCACCGCGATTCCCTATGCTCGACGTGTCCCCCCGCTTGCCAAGACCCGCGCTTGGACTGCGCTCGAACAAGACGGGCTGCTCTTCGTCTGGCACGACCCCGAAGGCAATCCGCCTCTTGCCGAAGTCGCTATACCGATCATCAAGTCTGCGGAGCACGAGTGGACCGATTGGGTCTGGAAGTCGATAGTCATCGATACGAACTGCCGAGAAATCGTCGACAACGTCGTTGACATGGCGCACTTCTTCTACGTGCACTTCTCGTTCCCCACCTATTTCAAGAACGTCTTCGAAGGACACGTCGCCATCCAGGAGCAGAGCGGCATCAACCGCGACGACATCGTGACCTGGACCGACCCCGACGTACCGAAGTTGGTGTCGAATCTTTCGACAGCGGCCTACCACGGACCGTCGTTCATGATCGACGACTTGCGCTACGTCTACGAGAACTTCACGACCGATTCGGTGCTGATCAACTGCCACTACCCGGTGAGCCCGAACAAATTCGTACTCATGTACGGCATTACCGTCCAGAAGTCCGCAGAGATGCCCGCCGAGTTCGCCGATCAACTTGTCGACGCGATGATCGGATACATCGGTGTCGGGTTCGAGCAGGACATCGAGATCTGGAAGAACAAGACCCGTATCGACAATCCACTGCTCTGCACCGAGGACGGCCCGGTCTACCAACTACGCCGTTGGTACGAACAGTTCTACGTGGACGTCGCCGACATCACCCCGGACATGGTCGACCGTTTCGAATTCGAGATGGACACAAGCAAACCCATCGAAGTGTGGAAGCAGGAAGTCGCTGACAACATCGCACGCAGGGCCGCCGCAGGAGTAGGGCAATGACCATGGAACCGCTGGACTGCGAGCGGTGCGGAACATACGTCCTCGTGGAGAAGAACAGCTGGCATCACACGTCGACCCAGTGGCGATCAGATTCGCGTACCGCGTGTTTGGAGTACCGCGCGGACCCTGGGACGCCGAGAGTTCGATCCGCAAGTTGTTCCGCATTGAGAGATTCCATCAGCAGGGCCGCAATCGACGGGCGGATAACCGTTCCCGAATGACAATCTCCCTCGCGGCCTTGAAGGCTCACCTCATGGCGGCGGCCAACTGCTGAGACAACGTGCCTTTGTTCTCCACCTCGATGGTGTCGCAGCCCTGCCAATGCGCAGTTCTCCGAAGGAGTTCCGCCAACCGCGGCGCAGTGTCGGCGTCCGCGGTGGGTTCGGCCCACGCCGCGCGGACAAGCAGTCGACGGTTCTGACGGTCGTTCTTCAGATCGACTCGGGCACAGATCTTGTCGTCGATCAAGACCGGAAGCACGTAGTATCCGTGAACTCGCTTGTGCGCCGGAGTGTAGATCTCGATCCGGTAGTGAAAGTCGAAGAGCCGCAACGCTCGATCGCGTGCCCACACTACCGGGTCGAAGGGTGACAACAACGCTTCCGCACGGATGGACCTGGGACGCTTCGCTCGCGGATCGATCCACACCTCCCTTGCCTTGCCTCGACGCTCCCAGCCGTCGACGGACACCCGGCGCACACTGCCGGCATCTTCGAGTTCCTGCAATGCCGTTCGTGCTTCTGCGCTGGGCAGACGAAAGTAGTCGGCGATGTCGTCGAGGGTGCCGAGACCGTGTGCCTTCACACCCCGCAGCACCAGTTCGCGTATCGCCTCCGACCGCTCGACGTGTGCGTCGAGTATCTCGGGTGCAAGCATCTGCTCGGCCAGGCCGTAACGACGCTCGAAACCGGCGCGCCCCGCCGAGACCACCTCGCCCCAACGGAACAGCGTCTCCAGCCCGACCTTCACGTCGGACCACCCCCACCACGGACCGCGCCGTGTGTTCGCCTCGTGTTCGATCTCGCTCGCCGCCATCGGACCGTTGTCGCGCAACTCCTGCCGCAACCAATCGAGGAAGACACTCCGATCGGAAGCCCACCCGTCCTTGTCACTCAACGCTTTGGCGCGAAACTGGTCCATCCGCCAACGGAACAACGGCCACATGTCCACCGGCAAGAACGTTGCTTCGTGGCCCCAGTATTCGAGGTATCCCGAACCGGGGGCGAAGGCAAGCTGATCGAGTCTGGATTTGTCGTATGCGCCCAATCGCGCATAAACGGGTAGGTAGTGACTGCGTTCGAAGACATTGACCGAGTCGATCTGCAGCACCTGCAGCCGGTCCATCACGCCGACCAGATTGCGACGCGTCACCGTCGTGGGATGCGATTTGCCGAATCCCTGAGCGGCAAGCGCTATGCGACGGGCAACTGCCAGTGACACGACTTCGCTCATAGTGGGCCAGACTACGCACACTCACCGACACGCTTCAGGCGGCCGAAGCCCGACGGCCGAACAGTACTGCCGACATGAACACCTGCAACATGGCCGCGTTCTCTGCGGCAGCGTCGAACTTCATCATGCGGCCGACATCCGGGACCAGGTTGAGCGCAGCGTGAACTACGAACTTCGCCTCTACTGCCGACAGCTCAGGACGAATCTCGCCGAGCACTCGCGCCCATTCGACCACGTAAAGCTTCTGGCGATTCTTCAGATCGCTTCGATGACTCGGCAGAAGGTTGTTCATCTCGGAGAAGTAGACCGACATCAATTCGTGCTGTGCAAACGACAACTCCACGTACATCGCCGACAGTGACCGGAGCACTTGTTCGTGCGAAGTCGCGGAGTCGAAGACCGCTGCCGTCGCCAAGTCCAAGCGATCTGCAGCTCGATAGAACACGGCGCCGAGAAGCTCTGCCTTGCTGGGAAAGTAGCGGTACATACCGGACGCGTTCAAGCCGGCGGCCGCGGCGATCTCTTCGATGCTGACGTCGTGATACCCGCGAGAGTCGAAGAGGCGCACGGCTTCCTGCAAGAGACGTTCACGTTTGTTCGTGGTCACGGTTCGAGGTAACGAGGACTGCTCCAAGCGGCTAGCGGTGATTGCACCCTCACCTTGATCTATCGCCAGACACGCGTCGAGCAGAACCTTCTCCATCGCTCGCTGGGGCAGCAACAGGTTATGGACGGTGATACTGCCGATGACGCTGAACATCGCTGCCACGACAAGGGTCTCGTCCCTCGCCGTCATCGCGGGTTCGGAGCGCGAAAGATACCGGGCTACTCGGCGATTGACCGTACTGGCTTGCGCTCGAACGGATTTCCGATCATCGGTGTCGAGAAACCGGCTCTCCCAACGATAGATTCCGGCCGTACGCCGATTGCGGATCGTCGTTCGTATCACTGCAATCAGATCTTCGCGCAACCGCTGCGCATCGGTTGCCGCAGGCGCAACCGAAACGGCATCGAGGGCACTGGCGAGCGCTCCGGTCAACTCCAGTGCCGCGTGGCGGAACATCGCGTATTTGTTCGGAAAGTGCCGATAGAGCGCCGAACCCGAAATACCGACCGCCGACGCGATGTCGTCGACACTGACAGCAGGATATCCGCGCTCACTGAACGCGATTGCCGCTGCAGCCGCGATCTGCGCCTTGCGGTCCTTCGGTCGCCTCTTGACGGAGTCGGACCTCGGCTGCCGAACAATCCCATTCGACGTCTGCGCGTCGACGAACTGATCGTTCAGGCTCACCGTGTACCCCACTCTCCAGCCCTCACGCACAAAGCACTTCGATCCGCCTGCTCATCAGACGAGAATCAGCATAAGCATGATTCTGAAAACTCGTACACCGATTTCAGCACATCGCGCGTCTAGAGTTTCATACATGCAGGTAACGCTGACTTTGATCAGAACACACCACTCGCCCTTCGCCACCTCCCCCGTTGCTTCCACCGAGAATCTTCGTTAACAAAACCTTGCCTGTGGCCACCAGCAGTGGGTAGGGTCACCGCTCGAAGCATCCAGCCCGCATCCACGAAGCAATCCGACTGACAGATTCGGAATATTCGTAAACATACACAGGATGTCGATATGAACAGTTCCGATATCTCCACGTCAATGAAGGAAACTCGGTCAACAGGGCTGACAGTTCGACGAGAATTTCGGTTCACATAATGCTTGCTTGGACACATATATGTGTGAGATGCTTCACAGGCAGTTCGCTCGACCGCCAGCGCTCGAACAGTTCGAACTCCGTGCCGAACACTGTTGATCTGCAAAGGAATTCAATTAGATGACGTACGAGCTGCCAGCCGCGAAGGGCCCGGTGCGAGACGTAGCGTTACAGGGGGGCTATCTGATCGGATTCTCGGTTCAGGCACTCTTCGGCCTGTTCACGGCAATCCTGCGCAGACGACTCTCATTGCACGAGACGGTTACTCAGACCCTGTTCATCGGTCGCGTCAGCACCGGCCCGTCGCTGCTTCTCATGATTCCGATCGGTGTATTCATCGCCGTCTCGGTCGGTGAACTGGCCGGCCGGATCGGAGCCGGTGGATATTCCGGAGCTGTCGTAGCTTTCATCATCGTCGGTCAGGCCGCGGCGCTGGTGTGCGCGTTGATGATGGCCGGTGTCGCAGGATCGGCGATCTGCACGGATTTGGGTTCACGAAAGATCCGGGAAGAGATCGACGCGATGGAAGTGATGGGCATCGACGTGATCGAGCGCCTCGTCGCACCGAGATTGGTTGCGGCAGTGATCGTCTCCCTTGCACTGTGTTCGATGGTCACCTTCGGCGGTGTGATCGCGTGCTACCTGTACCACATCTACGTCCAGCATCTTCCGGCCGGAACGTTCATGGCAACGTTCAGTCAGTACGGGCGATCTTCCGACTTCGTCATGGCTTTGGTGAAGGCTGCGGTCTTCGGCATCGCTTCGACTTTGGTCGCCACCTTCAAAGGTCTACATGCAAAAGGTGGCCCACGCGGCGTTGCCGACGCAGTCAACGAAGCCGTGGTCATCGCGTTCGCGCTCGTCTTCATCGTGAACACAGTGTTGTCCGCGCTCTACACCGTAATCGTCCCGGCAGTCGGTGAATTCTGATGTCGCTCGTCGATCTCCGTGTTCGAGCACGTCAAGCGAGCAGACCCCTGCGAACCGCGGGCGACGGCCTCGTCTCCCTCGGTCAACACGTCACTTTTTACGTCCGCACTATCGCATCGATCCCCTTTGCGCTCACCAAGTACCGCAAGCATGTACTCGGTCAGATCAGCGAGGTCAGCTTCGGCACGAACTCCTTGTTGTCCGGCGGCGGCACCATCGGGATCGTCTTCGCGATGTCGCTGGCCGCGGCGATGATGTTGGGCGTCGAGACCCACCGGGGCCTCGAGCTTGTCGGGATGACCTCGCTCTCCGGCATGCTGTCCGCGGTTGCCAACACCCGTGAACTGGCCCCTGTTGTCGTCGCGATCGCGTTGGCCGCCAAGGTCGGAACGGGTTTCACCGCCCAGATCGGGGCCATGCGTATCTCCGACGAAATCGACGCGCTGGACTCGATGGCGATCCGATCGATCCCCTTCCTCGCGGGTACCCGGGTGATCGCTGCCATGATCTGTGTCATCCCGATCTACATGATCGGACTCCTGGCCAGTTACCTCTCGACCCGACTGGTCGTCGTGTTCTTCAACGGCGCATCGGCAGGTACTTACGACTACTTCTTCCATCTGGCGATCTCTCCGCAGGATCTCCTGTACTCGGGTCTCAAGGCCGTGGTGTTCGCCGCTGTTGTCGCGCTGGTTCACTGCGCGTACGGCTACTATGCCTCCGGTGGTCCGGCCGGCGTCGGGCAAGCGGCCGGGCGCGCGCTCCGGACTGCGATCCTCGCGATCGGAATCCTCGACGTACTGATGACTTTCGCGCTGTGGGGCCTCGTGCCCCAGATCCCGGGAATGGGGGTCTGAGCCGTGGACAGACTCACTACACGCACGAAGATCGTGTACGCCCTTCGCGGCGCGATCGCCATAGTCGTAGCCGTCGCCGCCGCCGTGACAATGGTTCTACGCGGTTCGGGAAATCTCGAGCAGAGCACCGACATCTTCGTCGCTGTTCCAGCCACAGCCGGTCTCATCAGCGGTGAAGCTCCGGTTCGGTACCACGGCGTCAACGTCGGCCGAATCGGCGAAATCGAATCAGGAACCGCCGAATCCGTTGTGCAGTTGCAGATTCAGACCGATGACGCGTCGAAGATTCCCGCTGACGTGGTGGCTCGCGTTGTTCCACGCACGTTCTTCGGCGACATCTACATGCAGCTCGTGGACAGTCCGAATGAGCAGGGCCAGACGACTCTGGCGGACGGAGACGAGATCCACATGGACGACGGTCCCGAAGCCGTTGCGCTCTACGACGTGTACACCAAGTTGGTGGGCGTCCTCACTGCGATGCAGCCCGAGAAGTTGCAGACAGCCCTGACTGCGCTGGGCCAGGCACTCGACGGAAACGGAGCCGAGATCGGTACCACGATAGACAATCTCAGTGCCGCGTCCGGCGTACTGACACCCGCCGCACACCAATTCCTCGAATCGACACCCGAATTCAAGTCGGTCGTCGACGCGTTGGACCGTGCGACCCCCGACATTCTCGATACCTTGGCAGCCGCCACAACTGTCTCGAACGACATGGTCGCCAACAGAGCGAATCTCGAGTCCTCGATCGGCGCGGCCGCAGTCTTCGCCGCTACCGTCGACGATTTTGTCGGGGCGAACAACCGAAACATCATCACTGTGATCGATTCCGCCGGAAAGATACTCGCAACCACCGCGGCCAATCCCGGAGGACTGCGTTCCACCCTCGCCAATGCCAGTACGTTCGGCGCCGCGGGCGCTCGAGTCTTCGCCACCGGAAAGTTCGACATCACAGCAGTTGCCACGTTCGCCGAACCGCTCCCATACACGGGTGATGATTGCCCGCAGTACGGTGACTCGCGCGGAGCACAGTGTTCGGGCTCCAACCTGACGCCTGAACAACCCGTCAGTGCCCCGGTCGTGGGCGGCGTAGCCGAAGCGGCCCCCCTGCGGTACCTCGAAGATCAACTACTGGGCGGATCGCCGGAACCCTCGGATACCCCCAACCCGGCAACAACACTGATGTTGGGGCCGATGGTCAGAGGTAACGAGGTGACCGTCCCGTGAAGGTCCGTCCTGGCCAGGTAATTCGGTTGTCACTCTTCTGTCTCACCGGCGTCGCCTGCGCGTCGTTCGTGGCGAACACGTTGTCGGTCCCGGTTCGCGGAAGCACCGATTCGTACTCGTTCGAGTTCACCGACGTCGAAGGACTCAACCCGGGCAACCCGGTCACCATGTCGGGTGTGCGTATCGGCCGCGTGGACTCGGTTGCGTTCGCCGACAACGGAGGCGGGACGAGCAAGGCGATCGTCGACGTCGAAATCGAGTCGCGATATTCCCTCGAGTCGGATGTCCGTGCCGCCGTGCGCTACGGCGACATGCTCGGTGCTCGATATCTGGCACTGACGCAAGACGACAGCGCAACAACGGTATCCGCACGACAGCTCGAACCAGGTGACACGATACCGCTGGCGCAGACAACACCGCCGATCAACTTGACGGCCCTGATGAACGGGTTCAAACCGTTGTTCGCCGCGCTGCAGCCCGAGCAGGTCAACACGCTCACGCGAAGTTTTGTCGAAACCTTCAACGGCCAGGGCCAGGCAATGACCACCCTGCTCGACCAGATCGCGACCATGAGTTCCGGCCTGGTCGACCGTCAGGACGTCTTCGCGCAACTACTCACGAACATGAACACTCTTCTCACCTCCGTCGACGAGCGTCAACCCGAATTAGTCGGTCTGTTGGACGGTTTGAACGATCTGAGTACTTCCGTCGTCGGGCAGAACGATCAACTGGTCTCGCTCTTGGATCAGGGAAACCGCACTGTCTCGTCGTTGGCTCAGATCATGGCCGGGTCGAACGGCGCATTCGGTCAGACCGTGCAACAACTCGAAAGTGTCACCGGGAGTTGGATTGCGAGCACCTACGAGTTCAACAGACTTCTCGTCAACCTTCCCCAGTTCGCCGACGCCGCCAACCGGATCGGAAGTTACGGAAGTTTCATCAGCCTGTATCTGTGCAATTTCACTCTGAAGGCAGGCGACATGGAAGCCAACATCTTCGGTCCGACACACTCGCCGGTGTGCTCATGATGTTCCTGGTCAAGCTGATCGACGTGTTCGTCGGCATCATGCTCTTCCTGTTCAAAGGGGATCGCCGTCGCAGCGGTAGCGGCACCGCTCTCGCCCTGGGCAGTCTCGGAATCTTCGTTCTGGTGGTGGGGCTCGGCGCCGCCTTGGGCATTCCGAAGCTCTGGTACAACGTACGCACGTCGGCATACACAGCGGAGTTGGCCAATGCCAGCGGGCTTTCCGACACCGATCCGGTTTACGTGGCCGGGGTTCCCGCGGGCCGAGTGGATTCGATCGACCTTGCCGGCGACCACGTCGTCGTCAACTTCCGCTTGGACAAGGACCAGCCTTTGGGAAACCAGAGCACGGCGACGGTCAGGCTCAAGACGGTCCTCGGCAAGCGCTACCTGGAGATCGTGCCGGCCGGAGTGGTCGACGACTCCGAGGCGCGGGTCATCCCGCTCTCCCGCACAACCGTGCCGTACAGCCTCGACGACGTCAGCAGTGATGCCACCACTGCGGCAACAGGCGTCGACCTACAGGCGATGGAGTCCATGATGAACACCCTTTCGCAGGTGATTCCCACTGATTCCGATCAGGTGGGCCGGGCTCTGGCCGGAATCAGCGGCGCCTCGGCGGCTTTCGCGCAGAACAGTGAACAGATCGACCAGATTCTCATCACGTCTCGTGAGCTGTCGGACATGGCTGCGGCACAAACCGATTCGATCGTCGGTACTGCGGCCAATGCTCAGACGATCGTTCGAACTCTTGCGATGCGCAAGGACGCACTGACTCAGCTGGTCGACAACCTGACAATCATCATCTCGAAGCTCTCCACCACTTTCGTCGATCGTCAGGACGAGTTCGGAGCCATGACCGACAACCTCGTCGCGGTCACCACCACGCTGAAGAACAACGCAGATCAGATCGACCTGCTGTTGACTCGTCTTCCTTCCGCGCTGCGTTCGGTCACCGATTCAACCGGCACCGGCAATTGGACCGACGTCAACGCGCCGGCGGCCGTGATCCCGGACAATCTGCTCTGCGCGCTCGGCATCATGGAGGGCTGCAAGTGAATACACGAAAAGCCGTCACGGCCATGCTGGTAGTGACCTTGGCGATCGCCCTGCCCGGTTGGTACATATTCGGACGAACAGATCAGTCCAAGACCGTCTACGCCGATTTCAGCTACGTCGGCGGAATCTACGAGGGAAGCAAGGTCACCGTCCTCGGAGTCGGCGTCGGGACGGTCACGTCGGTGGAACCTCGCGGAACTTCTGTTCGAGTAGCGATGTCGATGCCCGACTCCGTGGACCTGCCCGCCGACGCCTCGGCCTATGTCCTCAATCCATCGGTGATCAGCGATCGACACATCGAACTCGGCCCGGCGTACACCGGCGGAGAGACACTGAAAGACGGCGACCAGATTCCGATCGAACGTGCCCACTCCCCCATAGATTTCGACGGCTTGATGGGAAGCGTCAGCACTTTGGCCGACGCATTTGCCGGGGATGGGGGCAATCTCGGCGATCTCGTGAGCCGCGGCGCCGCCGGGTGGCAGGGCCAGGGCGATCAATTCAACACCGCAATTCGCAATCTCAGCACGGCAACCGGAGTTGTTGGCGCTCGGTCGGAAGACATCGGTGCCCTTGTCGACAATCTCAACACTTTGATGAATGCTCTGGACGCACGGCAGGTCAGCCTCGACGAACTTGTCGGCGACCTCGGCGTCCTGGGTGATCAATGGGCGAGCCAGAACATGGACATCTCACAGCCTCTGCAGGATCTGCAGGTGGTCTTCGACCAGTTGAACAGTTTCATGACAACTCACGGCGATGATGTCGGTGCCATAGCCGACAACGTGCGAGTTCTCGGTGACACTCTGGCTGCCAAAGAACCCGGCCTCGCCGAGTTCATGGACCTGGTGCCGTTGATGATGCAGAACCTCTCCCAGACAATCGGTCCTGATCAGCGCGGGCGCATTCGGCTCAACGTCTCGACTGCATTGACTCAGTTCGCGGTGGCGAAACCGCTGTGCGACACCTACAAGTTGCCGATCTGCACCGGAGCCGGGTTCACGAATCCGATTTCCTTCCCCCTCAGCACTTCTGATCCGCTCGGCATCGCCTCCGCGATTTCCGGCGGAGCCGTCCCCGGAGGTGGCAATTGACGCGGCAATCGGTTCGAATAATCGCCGGTATCGTGATCATCGGTGTGGGTTCTGCGGCCGTGCTCGCCTTCGGCGGCTGTAGCGCAGGCATTCAAGACCTACCCCTGGGTCGTTCGGCCGACGGTGACGCGTACAACGTGGCGCTGCAGCTGGCCGGCGCCGACGGCCTGGTGTTGGGAGCAGACGTCCGCAGCGGCCAGAAAGTCATCGGTCGAGTATCCGCGCTGTCAGCCGATGTCGTCGGAGCCGATGTGACTCTGAGTCTGGACGCCGCGACGCCATTGCCCGACAACGTCGAAGCTTCCGTCGAACTCCCGTCCGCACTTGGCAATCCGTTCATCAGACTCTTGGTGCCGGAAGTTCCGTCCGGCTCCACGCTCAGCGACGGAGACACAATTCCGGAGTCTCGCACCGAGATCGGTCCGCAGGTCGAAAGTGCGCTTGCCACCCTCGGCACGGTTCTGACCGGAAGCGGCATCGACCAACTCGATACCGTGGTGCGCGAGCTGAACACCGCGTTTTCCGGGCGCTCCGGTGAAGTTCGTTCTCTGACCGAGACCCTCACCTCGCTCATGGCAGAGGCAAGCAGTCACCGCAGCGAGTTCGACGAGGCCGTCGACCTCGCTGCCCGGGTCTCCTCCCAACTGGCCGGCCAACGCGTAGTTGTCGACAACTACCTCGATTCCGTTCCACAGGTGGTGTCGATTCTCGTGGGACAGAAGGATCAGATTGCGAGCCTGTTGAACTCGACCGTTCAGCTCGCCACCAACGCAAACACCATTCTCGACTCGTCTCCCAACGGCCTCGACGCGATGCTGCACGATGCGTCGACCGTTGTCGGGACTCTGGATTCGTTCAACTCGGAGATCGGCCAGACGCTGACGAACATGAACGGGTTGCTCGAAAACTTCACCGGTGCAGTGCAGGGTGACTACCTCGTTTTCGACGGCGCCCTGGATATTCCGGGAACGATCGACAAGCTCTGGAGCGGCGGTATGGCCGGTCAATCGATCGCACCAGCGGGAACTCTCACCGATCTACTTCAGGGAGGTCCGCGTTGAGTCGCCTTGCGCTTGTTCAACTTGTCCTGTTCGCTCTGATCGCTGCTGTGGTCATCCCTTTCGGGATCGTCTACGTGGTCGGCCCTCAGGGTTTCGGGGGTCAAATCCGGCTGCACGCCAACATGTCCGACGCCTTCGGACTGACCAAGGGCACGGTCGTCACGTATCGCGGCGTACAGGTGGGGAAAGTGAGTGAAGTCGAACTCGACGCAGGCACCCGCACGGCTCGGGTGGAACTCTCACTCAACGACAACACCGAGATACCTACCGACAGCGTCGCCAAGGTGACGATGGGGACCGCAGCCGGAATTCAGAATGTCGACATCTACCCCAACACAGACCACGGCCCGTATCTTAGGGACGGCGACGAGATCGCCATGCCCGCGGATCAGCAACCGGTCCAGATGAGCCAGTTGATGCTTCAGGCGTCCGGTGTCTTGGAAGGGATTGATCCACAAGCGATCAGCGACATCGGGACCGAGCTGGGGAATTCGTTCAACGGGCTCGGCCCGAGCTTGGCGACGATGATCGACAACGGTGGGACCATGTCGGCGCAGTTGAACGACCAGTCGGCCGAACTCGCTGCGCTGCTGTCGCGAACCTCCACGTTGGTGGACTCCATGGCGACACAATCGGATTCGTTCGTCCGGGGAATGGCAGCTGCCAAGAACTTCACCGAACAACTCGAATCCAACGCGCCGGTGCTGATCTACCTCACCGATCATTCGCCCGCCGCCCTGAACAGCGCTCAACAGTTGTTCGACAAGTACCACAACACTTTCGGAGCGGTCCTGGCCAATCTCGTCACTGTCGCACCGATCATCTCCGACCGCACAGACGCCCTGGAAACCGGACTTGTCACGATTCCTGAAGGTCTCGCCAAACTGGCATCCATCGTCAAAGGCGATCGCGCCGACTTTGCCTTGGTTGCGACCCAGGGGCCGGTCTGCAACTACGACACCCCTCGGCGTGAGGTCGGCGATCTGTCTCCCACCAGTCCGAGTCTGGCGATGTACTGTCCCCCCGCCGACGACCTCGTCCAACGCGGAGCACAGAATGCTCCGCGTCCGAACGACCTCGGTTTGCAGAACTCGACCGTCCCGGGCACTCCGATCGGACCGCCCGTCGTCGCAGATCCGATTCTCGTCCCGACCGGAGTCGACGCCCTGAACTACTGGAGATTGATGTTGGAAGGACTGGGAAATGGCACACGGTGACAACGCACTACTCGACGAGACAGAAGCCGAGGTGGCCGAACATCCGACTTCTCCGTCGCTACTTCACCGCCTGAAGGAGCCACGCAACGCACTGATCTCACTAATGGCGGTAGCGCTGGTCGCAGCATTGGCGGTGCTCGGATTCCAGATGTACTCGGCGAATCAGGAAGACACGCTGCGGCAGGAGGCTTTGGACACCGCGCGGGATTACTCGACCATCATGTCCTCCTTCGACTATCAGAACCTCGATGCCAACAAAGACAGCATTGCCTCGATGTCGACCGACGAGTTTGCCGGCACCTACCGAACAATGGTCGATTCACTTCGCGAAGTCGTTGCCGGGGGCCAAGGCCAGGCGAGCGCGACGGCGACAGACGTCGGTATCGAATCGCTGGACAATTCGTCGGCCAAGTTGCTCGTGTTCGTCGACCAACAAGCCAAGAATGTCGCAGCGCCAGAGGGAAACACACAGAAGTACCGCATGGTCGTGTCCCTGGTCCGCTCGGACGACCGGTGGCTCGTGAGCAACGTCGAGACCAAGTAACTCACCACACGCGGAGGAAGATCCATGCCCACTCACTACCTGGATTCGGAAAAGTCCGAGTCGTCGCTTCGCACCGATCAGACACGCATCACCATCACGGCCGAGCGTAGACGGTGGGCACGTAAGCCCGCACACATCACCGACGCACTCGATTTCTGGTCGTTCGCCGGAGCCGCTGCCAACGTCATCCTGCAACTCGGTTGGCCCGAGGTGGCGTACGGCGTCATGGAGAGCAAGGTCGAATCGGGTGCTCTGACAGCGCATCCGTGGAAGCGTGCACGAACCACGACGCAGTACCTGACGGTCGCGATCCTGGGTGACGAGGAAGAGCGAAAGGCTTACCGCGAGGCCGTGAACTCGGTGCACCGACATGTGAAGTCGGATTCAAACAGCCCGGTCAAGTACAACGCCTTCAATCGCGAACTCCAATTATGGGTTGCTGCATGCCTGTTCATCGGTTTCGAGGACAGTCATCAGTTGCTGCACGGCAAGATGTCCGAAGAACAGGCGGAGTCGTTCTACAAGTCCGCGTCAACTTTGGGAACGACGCTGCAGGTCACCGAAGAGATGTGGCCGGCCACACGTGCCGACTTCGAGCGCTACTGGAACCTCGGTTGCGAACGCGTCGTCATCGACGAACGCACCAAGCAGTACCTGATCGACTTGGTCAACCTACAGATGATCGCGTGGCCGATACGCCTGGTGTTCCGAAACTTGTTGCGGTTCCTGACGGTCGGATTCCTTCCACCGATCTACCGCGACCAACTCGATCTCGAGTGGACCGAAGACGACCGCCGCCGGTTCGAACACCTCTTCATTTTCGTGTCGTTCGTCAACAGGTTCATCCCACGCTCCGTTCGTCAGGCCGGCAACACCATTCAGATGCGCGACATTCGCCGCCGGATCAAGGCGAGCAAGAATCTCGTCTGAGCCAGCGGCGCGTTATTCGTTGTCAATTCTGCTGCCCTACAGGTAAATCGGGCCGGTCGGTCGACAACAGATCACGGCTGGACATGGGTTCCAGCACGACTGAAAACCGGGTCGAAAAGCCGACAAACCGGGCTGATTGAGTGTCACATTCGCCGCATATCGACGCCGTCGAGGCACGTTTCAGGTGACTTACATCACATTTTATCTCGTTTATGTAACGCCGGGAGAGGTGGCGTATCGCCATGCGACCTGGGAAAACACTCTTTGATGCATTTCTGTTGCACAAATATGTGTCGACACGCCGACCCGTGACCAATCCGTAATCATCTCTTATGGTTGGTGACAGCCCGATCAACCGGGCATTACCGAATCGCCACCGCCCGTCCCACCCCGCGGTTCGGACTCGACAACATTCCTAGTGGTGGGAGCGGAGCTGAGACGGTCACCGTCCTCCGTCGGCGGGACTCGAGAGGATTTACCAAAAATGACCAAGACCACCGTTACCCGTGCACTTGCCTCTGTCGCCGCAGCCGGAGCCCTCGCAGCCGGAGCCCTCGGATTGAGCGCAGGCACCGCATCCGCAGCCACCCACGACTGGTCGGGTGTCGCAGAATGCGAATCTTCGGGCAACTGGGCCGCGAACACCGGAAACGGCTACTACGGCGGACTCCAGTTCAGCCAGAGCACGTGGGAGGCCTACGGCGGAGCGGGCAGCGCCGCCAACGCCAGCCAGGCAGAACAGGTCCGCGTTGCTGAAAACGTCCTTGCCGGTCAGGGCGCCGGCGCGTGGCCGGTGTGCGGACAGTACCTCCGCTGACCCCAGTTCGAGTAGTGCGTCACTGCCCGGTGTTCGTCGAGAATTCGACGGGCCCCGGGCAGCGTCGCACTAGCGACCTTCATGCCCCGCCTGATCCGGCCCCTCCGCCGCTGCTGTTGAAAGACATTACGGCGGTACGTGATCCGTCGGGATGACGCGGAGCGAGCGAGGTGTACTGACTCGCCTTCCGATCACGCATCAGCCCTCGGAGAGCCATCCACAATTTTTGGGCCGCCCTCGCCAACCGGTTGTGAGAACTGACCGGCGCAGCCTTAGAAGCGTACGGGATGGGGTCCTTACGCACGTAGTGCTCCATAACCCCAGCGTAGCCGTGTTTCGATGCCGAAATGTTCGTTTTCAATCGCTACCTCGCATCCCTCACGGCGACCGAACAAATCGATCCGGCGCACTCGATGGCCCATCCTTGACCAGGCGTGCAAACCGGTCGGGTAAATCGCGTGGCCCGAACACTTCTCGACCACTGTGTGACAAGAGGCGGTCAACACTCCACCACTCGAAGTGCTCGACCAGCTCGGCGGCCAGCGCTTCGCGCCCCAACGACCCACAGGGCTCGAATGCGGTCGCCACCGGCACGAGGAAGTAGTCGTTGATCGCACCGCCCCAACCCGGCAATATCGCCGGGTCACGGATCTCCTCATGCCACACATGGGTGGCTGCGCCGTAGTCGCGCAAGCCGATCTCCTCGTCCAATTCGCGCGCGAGCGCCTCGGACGGGGTTTCGTCTCCTTCCAAGCCTCCGCCCGGAGGACACCAGACCGTCAGCCCTCCCCCTGGCGCGATGAATCGGTAAAGCAGAAGACGGGACTGGTCGTCAACGACCAACCCCCTGGCCGAATGCCTCAGACGCATGAGTGCCACTGTAAGCCAGCAGGTCAGGCCATAACGGCCAACTCCGGCAGTCCGGCAACCACAACCGCGAGGTTGTATCCCGACATCCGCAGTTCTCCGTTGTCTCCGGTCCTCGCGTACTCCGCATGCCCGAACGCCCGCACGTGTTTCACTCCATCCGGGGTGATCCCCTCGGCCGTGGACAACCGATGGAACTCGGTGCGCGTCGGATCGCCACCGAAACGGCCGAACCCCGCGATACTGTCGCCTTCCGCTTTCATGACGTAGACGTGCCGGTCGGCGATACCGAGGTCCGACTCCACCTTGGCTCGCACCCCGGGTGAACCGTAGAACACCACGTCGTCGACCGCTGCGCTTGCCCCGCGTTGCAGCGCAAGAGAAGTCGCGAGGGATCCGTAGGAGTGGCCCAACGCGGTGATATGGACTCCGTCGTTGACCGACGCGGCACGAAGACCGTGAAAGAAGCTACCCAATGCGTCGGCGGCTATGCCTGCTTTGGACGATCGACTGACGTCGAAGCTGGCCCGACCGATGTCGAACTTTCCCGGCCCGATCACCTGTGGCGCGTCGTATCCGATCCAGGCGATGGTGGCCACGCTTTCCTTTCGGCCGGCCAGTTCGAGTTGCCGCATCGCCTCGGCTCGTAATCGCGTTGCCTCTCCGACCATTCCGCGCATCGAGTCCTTGACGTTGGTGTTCAGTCCGGGAATCGTCACGGAGATGTGATCCGCTGTGTCCGGATCCCCGATCGCAATTGCAGCGAAGCCTCGTTCGCCCGAGCGCATGTCCATGAGCAGTAACCGTCGATCAGGTTCGGCGCGAAACAACTCGTCGAGCGCGTCCAGATCCTCGAGTTTGCGTTCGGCGTACCACTGGCCTGCCCCGGTGTTACTCAGTCTGCCGCCGAAGAACTCGCGGTGAAGTTCTTGCGATATTCGGACTGAATCATCTTGCAGCCGTGCTCGTTCCGATTGAATTCGATCGAGGTTGGCCGGGCTGCGAATCGCAGCAGGAATGCCGTCGAGGTTGGCGATCAGGCCTGGTGCATGACGCAACATCTGACGCTGCCGATCAGGGCTGAACGCTCGCCACTCCTCCCCCACACGCACAGCTTTGTCACGGAGGTCGGTGCCGACCTGAGACCGCAGAGACAACGCATGATGAAGATCCGCGCTGACCAACAGTGCCTCACCGATCAGTTCTCGAACTGCGACCTCGAGCAACTGGGCGTGCACGTGGAGCGGGTGACCGTCGGCGATGGGCGCAACGGCAGAGACGGTTCCATCCTGACGAATATGCAAGTCGTCGGCGACGGCCTCTTTGCGCAGCGTATCCAGGCGTCGACGGATGTCGCGAACGCGGTGAGCGACCAGAACGCCTTCCAACCCAGCAGACAGTTGATCCAAGGCTTCGACGTCCCATACGTCGATATCTGTGAGATCCACTCGGGTCAGGACGAACGAGCAGCGATCCGAGCCTGTACTTCCGGGCGACGCAACGGAGGGACGGTCTGAGGTGGCTGTCTGCGAGGCGGCAACGCACTGAGCAGGCGCGTCGTCGTTTCGGTCACCTCACGCACCGCCTGTTCGAAGGCGTCTCGGTTCGCGTCGGACACCTTGGCTATTCCGCTCACCTTACGTACGTATTGGCGAGAGGCCGCCTCGATCTCCTCCGGCGTAGCAGCGGGCTCGAGTCCACGAAGTTCAGTGATGTTTCGGCACATAATTCGACGATAACCCTGCTCACCGACGCCGTCACGGTTCGATACATCAATGTATCCAAACTGCCACGCAGATCCGGGCATCACGGTAGTTTCAGTGAAATTCCCCCAGTGACTGGAAGTAGCCACTAACTCATGGACTCTGCACTCACCTCCGTCGGCCTACCCGCCGCACTCGCCATCATCATGTTCGGCCTCGGGCTTTCCTTGACGGTCGGAGATTTTGCCCGCGTGGCAAAAGCGCCGAAAGCCGTCTCGATTGCCCTGATCTGTCAGTTGTTGTTGCTCCCGGCCGCGGCCTTCGGTCTGGTCACGTTGTTCGACCTCGACCCACTGCTCGCTGTCGGCATGATGCTCCTCGCCGCATCACCGGGCGGCACCACGGCAAACCTGTTCAGCCATCTGTTCCGCGGCGATGTCGCTCTCAATGTGACACTCACTGCGGTCAATTCGGTGATAGCGGTGGTCACCCTTCCGCTCATCACCAACTTCGCGTTGGGCTACTTCGAACCCGAGGACGCGGACGGCACCCTCGGACTGCAGTTCACGAAGGTACTTCAGGTCTTTGCCGTCGTACTGATTCCTGTCGCCCTCGGAATGTGGGTTCGATTGCGCTCGAGCGCCTTTGCCGAGCGCATGGACAAGCCCGTCCGCATCGGATCCGCGGTGGTTCTGGCACTGGTGATCGTCGGAACGGTTGTTTCCGAGCGCGAGAACATCGCGGACTATCTCGTCGACATCGGCGTCGTCGCTGCCTTGTTCTGCCTACTGAGCCTCTCGATCGGTTACGTCGTTCCCCGGATATTCGGCATCGAGGATCGTCAGGCCATCGCCAGTTCCATGGAAATCGGCATCCACAACAGCACGTTGGCGATCACCATCGCCGTCAGTCTCCTCGACAACGTGCAATTGGCAGTGCCGGCCGCGGTGTACGGCGTTCTGATGTTCCCGCTCGCTGCAGCCTTCGGCGCCGCCATCACCCGAAAGTCACGGACCATGGCCGAAATCGACTAATATCAGGCGGTTTTCGATATAGGTGATCTGGTATCGCCAACCCTACGATCGATACGGACTCAGACCGAAGGGTATCGAAAAAATGCTGACCAACACACCTACCGTGCCGGACGAACGCGTCTGGCAAGAGCTAGTCGACGCACTTACCCGTCGCCAATTCGGCATCGGAGCCGGGATGGCAGCAGTCGCAACTATTCTGTCGTCCTGCAGTTCCAGCGACGGTTCAGGCACCGATGATGACGCTCAAATGCGCACCGTCACCACGCCGTTGGGGACCTACGACATACCTACCAACCCGAAGCGGGTCTTGGCCGTCGACGCCCGAACCGACCTCGAGCTCGCCATTGCCCTGGAACTACCGGTGTTCGGATACAACATCTCGCCCGTCACCAAGTGGGTTCCCGCCGACGGCTCGGCCGAATACCTCAGCGACAAGCCCAATCTGGAGCAGATCCTCGGACTCGCACCCGATCTCATCATCTGCGTCAACGCCGACAACGAGTACTGGCCCGCTGCAAAGCTCCAAGCCATCGCTCCTGTCCTGACGACCGAATCGAAGCAGACGTGGCGGGAGAACCTGACCCGGCTCTCCGATTGGCTGGGCCGAACACCCACCATGGATCGCCTGATCACCGATTACGACGCTCTGATCACCGACATTCGCACTCGACACGCTTCGGCGATCGCGGGCAAAACCGTCGCAAGCTTGTCCTACAGTCCGGACAAGGCCACGATCTACATCGACAGCCTGCCCGTGTCGGAGGAAACGGGAAAGAAGAATCGTCAACCCACCGACATGACGCTCGCCGATATCGGCGGAAGAACATTGAACACAACCGGTTTCGACAATCAGGGACGACTGAGCATCGAAGAGATGGATCGTCTGCAAGACTGCGACGCGTTCATGGTTTCTGTCACCGACAGCAGTGACACCACCTTCGATCAACTCTCGGACAACAAGTTGTGGCAACGACTTCCGGCTGTGCAGGCCGGGAACGTCGCCGTTCTGCAAGGAAGTACGTACTACGGGTCCATCTACACCAACATGTACGTGGCCAAGGGCTGGGACGATCTCTATTCGACGCTCGACTGATCAGCCTTGTCCGTGGAAATGCCGGCCGCTCCCGCGCGGTCGGCTTTTCACGTTTCGAGGTCGATGCCCAACGCTCCGGAGAGGGTCCGCAGACAGATCACTCTCAACTCTTCCTGCGGTATGGAAGGTTGATCGAGCCAGTCGAGGCAGACAGCTCGGACGAACGCGATCCATCCCCGAACTGCAACGGCAGCGAGCTGTCTTCTTTCGCCCTCGAATCCCAGTGCATCGAGGATTCGAATCTGCTGCTGTTCGAGTTCGCGCTCGACAATCGCCCGGATACCGGCCTCGGCCGACAGCGTCCCGACGTTGATGGCGCGCACTCCCCTGCTGTGCGACTTCACGTACGCGAAGTAGGCGTCCAACCCGGCTGCCACCTGTTCGCGCACCGGTAGCGTCGCATCGGGTGCGGTCACCTCGAGCAGGTGCTGCGATTCGCGCTCGACGATTGCGGCGAAGAAGTCTCGCTTGGTCGGAAAATAGTGGTACATCAACCCGCGCGAGACGCCCGCAATCTCGGCGACCTCTTCGATCCACACATCCTCGTACGAGCGATCGGCAAAAAGTTGCGCGCCGATGTCGAGCAACTGCGTGCGCCGCTGCTCTCGGTCCAGGCGTTTTCGTGGTGCGACCATAGGCAAGTCAGATTACTACTTGACACCGATTCAGTAAGGCGTACTTTGCGTACTAGACATCAATTCAGTAAGCGATCTCACCCCGGGGGACACACAATGAGCGTCGACACCACTCCAGAGGCGACGACCGATGCTCGGATCCCGCATCCGGCGTGGCGCCTGCCGGTCCTCGGGGACGTTCTCGGGATCAATATCCGGACACCGCTGCAGAACTCCGTGAGCATCGGCCGCGAACTCGGCCCGATCTTCGAGAGAAATGTCCTGGGAAATCGCTTCGTCTTCGCCTCGGGCGCGGACATGGTGGCAGAACTGTCCGACGAGTCCCGGTTCGCGAAGCACCTTGCACCTGGAGTCAAAGCACTCCGCGGAATCGGCGGCGACGGCCTGTTCACGGCGTACAACCACGAACCCAACTGGGGCAAGGCGCACAATCTCCTGGCACCGGCGTTCAGCCAGACTGCGATGCGCTCGTACCACCGCACCATGCTCGACGTAGCCGGCGAGTTGGTCGACCATTGGGACAGTCGTGAAAGTGACTCCCCCATCGACGTCTCCGCAGACATGACCAAGCTGACGCTGGAGACCATCGGACGCACTGGATTCAGCTACTCGTTCGACTCCTTCGAACGTGAAGAACAGCATCCGTTCGTCAAGGCAATGGTCGGCGCACTCTCCCATTCGCAGCGCACGACGTTCCTGAAGTCGACCGCCCTCGGGCGAGTGCTCGCACGTCGCGCCGATCAACGTGACGAGGTCCGCAAGGCGTACATGGCCGAGGTTGTGGACGAAGTGATCCGTGCCCGGCGGACAAGTACCGAACCGGGGCCCGAAGATCTTCTCGAACTGATGCTGCGGGCGGCACGCGAGAACGATCCCAACCGTATCGACGAACTGAACATCCGCCATCAGGTCGTGACCTTCCTCGTCGCCGGACACGAAACGACCTCCGGCGCATTGTCGTTCGCGCTGTACTACCTGTCACGAAACCCTGACGTGCTGGCCAAGGCGCAAGCCGAGGTCGACAAGGTATGGGAGGGCGAGGAGCCCGCCTTCGAGAAGATCGCGAAACTTCGATACGTACGACGCGTCCTCGACGAATCATTGCGTCTGTGGCCGACCGCTCCCGCCTACGGGCGCGCGGCGCTCGAAGACACGACGCTCGTCGGCAAGTATCCGATGAAGAAGGGCGATTGGATGCTCGTGCTCATCCCGTCACTTCATCGTGATCCGGTGTGGGGCAACGATCCCGAGGCGTTCGATCCGGATCGCTTCCTGCCTGCCAACATCAAAGCCAGGCCAGCGCACGTGTACAAGCCATTCGGAACGGGTGAACGCGCCTGCATCGGAAGACAATTCGCCATTCACGAAGCGGTCCTCGTGTTGGGCACCATCTTGCAGAAATACACGATCGAGGCCGATCCGGACTACGAGTTGAAGGTAGCCGAACGGCTCACCCTGATGCCCGAAGGCTTCAACTTGACGGTCCGCCGACGCTGACCTCGCAAAACTGCGTCGCGCAACTCGGTTGAACAGTCCCGAATGCGGTAATCCCTGAGGTGGCAGCAGCGAGCACCGGCGCACCCTGGGAGTTCACATGACAAAGAGGCCTGCAGTGGGAATCGTCTTACTCTCGGCGGCATTGGCCACGGGAGCTTGCTCGGCAAGCGTCGGGACGCCGCAAGTGGACAAGTCCGAAGTCGCAAGTCAGATCTCCACTCAACTAGCCGAGAAGATCGGCGAGCCACCCGACGACGTGACGTGTCCGGAGAACCTCGACGCCGAAGTCGGCGCATCGATCACGTGCATCCTGACCGAGCAGGGCACCGAATACGACGTCACAGCTACCGTGACCAGCGTTGACGGTGAAAGTGCGAACTTCGACATCAAGGTTGCGGATGTGCCGAACAACTAACTGCTGTGCGCCTTTATTAACCGCCGGCGGTTAATAAAGGCGCACAGCAAGGCGTCAGAGACGCTCGATAATCGTCGCGTTCGCGGTGCCGCCACCTTCACAGATGGTCAGCAAGCCGTAGCGGCCACCGGTGCGCTCGAGTTCGTTGAGCAGGGTTGCCATCAGCTTGGTGCCGGTCGCGCCGAGCGGGTGACCGAGTGCGATCGCGCCGCCGTTGACGTTGACCTTGGCCGGATCTGCACCGATCTCCTTGATCCAGGCCAGGACGACCGGGGCAAAAGCTTCGTTGATCTCGACGATGTCGATGTCCTCGATGCTCAGGCCGGCCTTCGCGAGAGCATGCTTTGTGGCCGGGATCGGCGCACTGAGCATCAAGATCGGGTCGTCGCCGCGTGCGCTGAGGTGATGAATCCGGGCGCGGGGCTTGAGGTTGTACTTCTCCACCGCTTCCGCCGACGCCAGCAGCAGCGCACTCGCACCGTCGGAGATCTGGCTGGCCACTGCCGCGGTCATGCGTCCGTCTTCGACGAGAACCTTGAGTGTCGCCATCTTCTCGAGGCTGGTCTCGCGGGGTCCTTCGTCGACGGTCGCGTCACCCATGGCGACGATCTCGTTGTCGAAACGACCCGCGGCGATTGCAGCCTTGGCGCGCTCATGGCTCTGCAGGGCCCACTTCTCGAGCTCTTCGCGGCTGATGTCCCACTTCTCGGCGATCATTTCGGCGCCCTTGAACTGCGAGACCTCCTGGTCACCGTAGCGCTCGGTCCAACCGACCGAACCCGAAGTCGGCGTGTCGAATCCGTACTGCTGACCGACGATCATCGCTGCCGAGATCGGAATCTGGCTCATGTTCTGAACGCCGCCGGCAACGATCAGATCCGCGGTGCCCGACAGGATGGCCTGAGCGCCGAAGTGCACTGCCTGCTGGCTCGAACCGCACTGACGGTCGACGGTCACCCCGGGAACGTGCTCCGGGAATCCCGCTGCGAGCCAGGACATACGGGCGATGTTGCCGGCCTGGCCGCCGATGGCGTCGACGCAACCGAAGATCACGTCGTCGACGTCACTGGGGTCGATACCGGTGCGCTCGACCAGTGCCTTGACGACGTGCGCACCGAGATCGATGGGGTGCACGCCGGACAGCGCGCCGCCCCTCTTGCCGATCGGTGTGCGAATGGCGTCGACGATGTAAACCTCGGACATAGCGTTAGCTCCTAGTTTCGTTGTGCAGCAATAGTTCTTGAAGTTGATTCAGCAATAGCGTCTGAAGTTGTGGCCGGATCGGAGAGCCCGTCGAGCACGATCGCGAGATATTGAGCCGCGACGGCGTGCGCCGAGAGGGATCCACCAGGGCGGTACCAGCGAACCGCGACCCACACGGTGTCGCGCATGAAGCGGAAGACCAATTCGACGTCGATGTCGGAGCGGAAGGTCCCGTCCGCGACGCCGGCTTCGAGGACGCCGACCCACAGGTCCCGGAATTCGGTGTTGCGCTCGGCCAGGTAAGCGAAGCGCTCGTTCCCGACGAGGTGCTTGACCTCGTCCTGGTAGATCGCCACAGCCGAATGTGAGGCGTCGATGGCCTCGTACGACGTCACGACCAGTGCTTCGAGCGTCGCGCGACTGTCCAACCCCGCCGCGACGATCTCGCGGTATTTTCCGAAGAGTTCGTCGAGGAACTGGTGCAGGATCTCGTCGACCATCGACTCCTTGGAATCGAAATGGTGATACAGGCTGCCGGACAGGATCCCGGCGGCGTCGGCGATGTCGCGGACGGTCGTCGCGCGCACTCCGCGATCGGCGAAGAGCCCCGCCGCGATCTCGAGCAGCTCGTCGCGGCGCCCGGACTTACCGTTTGATTCGTCGGAATTTCGAGGTGGCGTCATGTATTCAATCCTATCCAGGGCCTTCCCCTGTGCGCGGTCAGCGAGTCCAGGGGCTCCTTAACCGCGCACGGGGACGCTAGGCCCTCTGCGAAGAAACGGAGACGATCTCGCCGGTCATGTAGGTGGAGTAATCGCTGGCGAGCATCGCGATGACCGTTGCGATCTCCCAGACCTCCGCGGCGCGGCCGTAGGCCTCACCGGAAGCCAACTGGTCGAGCAGTTCCTCACTGGTGACCTTCGCCAGGAACGCGTGACGCGCAATGGAAGGCGAGACCGCGTTGATACGGACTCCGTACTCCGCTGCTTCGATGGCGCTACACCGAGTCAGCGCCATGACGCCGGCCTTGGCTGCGGCGTAGTGCGCCTGGGAATGCTGCGCGCGCCAACCGAGAACGGACGCATTGTTCACCAGAACACCGCCGTGGGGAACGCTCTTGAAGTACCGCAGGGCTGCGCGCGTCGAACGGAAGGTGCTGTTGAGGGTGATGTCGAGAACGCGATCCCACTGATCGTCCGTCATGTCGACGACGGGAGTTTCGCCGCCAAGGCCCGCGTTGTTGACGACGATGTCGATACGTCCCAACTTCTCGGCCGCTCCGACGAACAACGCGTCGACCTGCTCGGTGCTCGATACATCGCAGATAATCGATTCGACCTGCTGACCGGGGAATTCGGCCTTCAGCTTCTCCACCGTCTCACCGAGTCGACGCTCGTGGAAGTCGGAGACGAGAACGTCGCCGCCCTCGAGAAGCACCCTGCGCGCAGTGGAGAAACCGATGCCGGTTCCGGCTGCGGCGGTGATGATCGCCTTCTTGCCCGCGAGCAGTCCGTGGCCCGGGGTTTCCTCCGGCGCAACGGAAAGCGGGGACGCGGCTTTGGTGTCAGACATTAACGGGCCTCTCGGGGAAGACCGAGCACGCGCTCGGAAATGATGTTGCGCTGAATTTCGTTGGAGCCGCCGTAAATCGTGTCGGCGCGGGTGAAGAGGAAGAGGCGTTGCCATTCGTCGAGCTCGAGGTGCTCGGGATCGGTGATGTCCGAGGCATTGCCTTCGGAATCCGCCCACGGTGCAACCAACGACGACGCACCCTGCACGTCCATCGCCAGCTGTCCCAGATCACGATGCCAGTTGGCCCACAACAGTTTTGCGACGGACGCTTCTCCGCCAGCGGTTCCGGCGTCGACCGCGTCGAGAGTGCGCATCGCGTGGGCGCGCATCACGCGCAGTCCGACCCACGCGCGGGCGATCTTTTCGCGAATGTGCGGATCCTGGTCACTGCCATTGGCTTTCGCCAGGTCGACGACGCCTTGGAGCTCGCGGGCAAATCCGATCTGCTGTCCGAGCGTCGATACACCGCGCTCGAAGGTGAGCAGCCCCATCGCGATCTTCCAGCCCTCGCCGGGTTCCCCGACCACCAGATCGGCATCGGTGACGGCGTCGTCGAAGAAGACCTCGTTGAACTCCGATGTGCCGGTGAGCTGCTGAATGGGCCGAACTGTCACACCGGGCTGATCCAACGGGACAAGCAGGAAGCTCAACCCCTGGTGACGCTTGGAGCCCACCTCGGTGCGGCAGACCACGAAGCACCACTGCGCGACGTGAGCCAGTGAGGTCCACACCTTCTGGCCGTTGATGATCCACTTGCCGTCTTCGAGGCGTGCGGTCGTGGAGACGTTCGCGAGATCGGAACCGGCGCCGGGCTCGGAGTAGCCCTGCGACCACAGTTCACTGACCGTGTTGATGCCAGGAAGGAATCGGCGCTTCTGCTCGTCGGTGCCATACGCGATCAGCGTCGGGCCGAGCAGCTCTTCACCGATGTGGCTGACGCGAGCGGGCGCACCGGCCTTCGCGTACTCCTGATGGAAGATGACCTGCTGGGAGATGCTTGCTCCCCGCCCGCCGAACTCCTTCGGCCACCCGAGGCACGTCCACCCCGACGCTGCGAGGTGCTTGTCCCACTCGAGTCGTTGCTCGAAGAACTCGTGCTCACTGCCGGGGCCGCCCTTACCCTTGAGCTGAGCGAATTTGCCCGTCAAGTTCTCGGCCAACCACTGCGCGACCGTGGCCGCAAACTCGTCGTCCGTCATCTGCCCGTCCGGGCTCTCGCTCTGGTCCACATATGTAAGATAACCTACCAAGCACTTGCTAGGTAGCGTGTCAGGTAGGAGTCCAGTGACCGAACAACCGAGAACCATCCCATCAGCCCTCATCCGGGCCGCCGAGGAGTTCGGTGAGCGCGCGGCTATCGCCGATGGCGACACCCGACTGACCTTCGCACAGCTACATCAGCGCGTCCGCGATTTCGCCGGCGCACTGATCAACCGTGGGGTGAAGGCAGGCGACCGCGTCGTCATCTGGGCGCCCAACACGTACCACTGGGTGATCGCCCTGCTCGGCGCTCAGTACGCCGGCGCAGCCATCATCCCGATCAACACGCGCTACACCGGCACCGAAGCACTCGACATCATCGAGCGCGTCGACGCAGCTGCCCTGGTGGTCGTCGGCACGTTCCTCAAGGCCGACCGGTACCAGCAGTTGCTCGACGCCAATCCGGACCTGAGGATCCCCACCGTCATCCAGGTACCGATCGACGGGGACGACGACCGTGACGGCGTCATCGAGTTCGAGGACTTCCTCGCGCTCGCCACCGACGCCGCCCGCACCGAAGCCGACGCGCGTGCTGCGAAGGTGCAGCCAGACGACGTCAGCGACATCCTCTTCACCTCCGGCACCACGGGGCGCAGCAAGGGTGCGATCACCGCGCATCGTCAGTCCATCGCTGTCGCCAAGTCGTGGGGTGAATGCGCCGAGGTCACCGCCGACGACAACTTCCTCATCATCAGCCCGTTCTTCCACACCTTCGGGTACAAGGCCGGAATCCTGGTCTGCCTGTTGAACCGTGCGACGATCGTGCCGGTGTCCGTCTTCAACATCGACGACACCCTCGCATTGGTCAGCAGCGAGAAGATCAGCATCCTGCCTGGCGCCCCGACGATCTACCAGACCATCCTCGATCATCCCCGCCGCAGCGAATACGACCTGTCCTCGCTCCGCATCGCGATCACGGGCGCAGCACCCGTGCCGGTTGCTCTCGTCGAGCGCATGCAAGCAGAGCTTTTCGACGCCGTCCTCACGGCATACGGTTTGACCGAGGCAGTGGTCGCGACCATGTGCCGCACCGACGACGACCCGGTCACCGTCTCCACCAGTTCCGGCCGCGCGACAGCCGATTTCGAGGTCAAGATCGGCGACCAGGGTGAGATCCTGCTTCGTGGACCGAACGTCATGCTCGGATACCTCGACGACCCCGAATCCACCGCCAAGGCAATCGACGCCGACGGCTGGCTGCACACCGGAGACGTCGGAACCCTCGACGAGCGTGGCTATCTCGACATCACCGACCGTCTGAAAGACATGTACGTCAGCGGCGGATTCAACGTCTACCCCGCCGAGATCGAGGGCATGTTGGCTCGCCTGCCCGGCGTCCACGAGTCTGCTGCCATCGGCATCCCCGATCACCGGATGGGAGAGGTGGGCCGCGTCTACATCGCCCAACTCGACGGTGCCGGCCTCACCGAAGAGTCGGTGATCGCCTTCCTCAAGGAGAAGATCGCAGGCTTCAAGGTGCCCCGCGAGGTGCGCTTCGTAGATCATCTGCCCCGTAACCCTTCGGGCAAGGTCCTCAAAACGGTTCTGCGCGAGGAACAATCATGACCGTTCCCTTCGAAGCCGACGTCGTGACCTACGAGGTTCGTGACTCGGTCGCCGTCGTGACCTTGAATCGACCCGACTACCGCAACGCCCAGAACTCGGTGGTCACGTACGCCCTCGACGCGGCATTCCAGCGCGCCGTCGAAGACGACGACGTGAAGGTGATCGTCCTGGCAGGCAACGGACCTCACTTCAGTGCCGGTCACGACCTGGGAACTCCGGGACGCGACCATCACGTCGAGTACGAGAACAAGGCCACCATGTGGTGGGATCACGTCGACAAGCCAGGCGGTGACCAGCGTTTCGCCCGCGAGATGGAGGTCTACCTGGGCATGTGCCGCCGTTGGCGGGAGATCCCCAAGCCCACCATCGCGATGGTGCAAGGCGCCTGCATTGCCGGCGGGCTCATGCTCGCCTGGGTCTGCGACATGATCGTCGCGGCCGACGACGCCTTCTTCTCCGATCCCGTTGTCCGCATGGGCATCCCCGGCGTCGAATACTTCGCGCACCCGTGGATGGTCGGTTCACGATTCGCCAAGGAAATGCTCTTCACCGGCGATCGGTTCACCGCGCAACGTGCATACGAAATCGGCATGGTGAACCGCGTCGTCGCCCGCAAGCATCTCGAGAAGGAGACGTTCGAGCTCGCCGGACGTATCGCCGAGATGCCGCGCTTCGGACTGGCTTTGACCAAGAAGGCCGTCAATCAGTGCGAGGATCAGATGGGGATGCGCAACGGCATCGACTCCGTCTTCGGTCTGCATCACTTCGCTCACGCTCACAACGCCGAAGTCGGCAAAGACTCGCTTGGTGGTCTCGACGCC
The DNA here is from genome assembly GCF_029269915.1 of Rhodococcus sp. C3V. Lineage (NCBI taxonomy): Bacteria > Bacillati > Actinomycetota > Actinomycetes > Mycobacteriales > Nocardiaceae > Rhodococcus > Rhodococcus sp. C3V. The sequence goes on along the minus strand of NZ_JARJBE010000003.1, from coordinate 352,452 downwards.
AAAGCTATGGCTGCCAGTGCTCGCGCACCGCAGGAAGGAACAAACTAGTGGATCTCGTATTCGACGACGCCACAACCGCATTCCGTGACGAGGTTCGCTCGTTCCTGGAAGCGAATGTGCCCGCGACTCCCCTGAAGTCGATGGATACCGCCGAAGGCTTCGAAGAGCACCGTCAGTGGGAGCACACGCTCGCCGATGCCGGCTACGCCGTCGTCTCCTGGCCCAAGGAACTCGGCGGACGCGATGCGTCCCTGCTCGAATGGGTCATCTTCGAGGAGGAGTACTACCGCTCGGGCGCGCCCGGCCGCGTAAGCCAGAACGGCATCTTCTTGTTGGCTCCCACACTGTTCGAGCATGCAAATGCCGAGCAGTTGGCTCGCATCATGCCGCGCATGGCTCGTGCCGACGACATCTGGGCCCAGGCCTGGTCCGAGCCCGAGTCCGGTTCCGACCTCGCTAGCCTGCGTTCGAGTGCGAAGAAGGTCGACGGCGGCTGGCTGCTCAACGGTCAGAAGACGTGGAGCTCACGCGCGAGTTACGCCGACTGGGGCTTCGGCTTGTTCCGCTCTGATCCGGATGCGCAGCGCCACAAGGGCATCACGTATTTCATGTTCGACCTCCGGTCGAAGGGTGTCACCGTTCGCCCGATCGATCAGCTCGACGGTGAGCCCGGCTTCGCCGAGATCTTCCTCGAAGACGTCTTCGTTCCGGACGACCCGGCCAACCCAGGTGAGTCGGGTGTGATCGGAAACGTCAACGAAGGTTGGCGGGTCGCGATGAGCACCGCGAGCAACGAGCGTGGTCTCTCGCTGCGCAGCCCCGGCCGCTTTCTCGCCACCGTCGACCGCCTGCTCGAGCTGTACAAGTCCAGCGGACGCACCGACGACAGCGCTCTGCGCAACCAGGTCGCCGACGCCTGGATCGGCGCTCGCGCTTACCAACTCAACACATTCGGCACCGTCACCCGTCTGGCCGACGGTGGACAGCTCGGCGCCGAGTCCTCGATCAACAAGGTCTTCTGGTCCGAGTGGGATATCGCCACCCACGAGACTGCTCTCGAACTTCAGGGCCCTGAAGCCGAGTTGGCCGACAACTGGATGGACGGATACCTGTTCTCCCTGTCCGGCCCGATCTACGCAGGCACCAACGAGATTCAGAAAAACGTCATCGCTGAGCGTCTGCTCGGCCTACCGAAGGCGGACCGATGAGATTCGCGCTCGACTCCTCCCACCAGGACTTCGCTGCAAGCATCGATGCGCTGCTGACCAAGTCCGACATGCCCGCCGTCATCCGTTCGTGGAACGACGGTGACACCGAGCCGGGCAAGAAGCTCTGGCAGCGCCTCGCCGAGACCGGCGTCAACGGTCTCGTCATCTCCGAAGAGCACGACGGACTCGGCGCCGACGCCGTCGACCTGGTCGTTGCGCTCGAACAGCTCGGTCGGCACGCAGTACCCGGACCGGTCGTCGAAACGATCGCCGTGGCGCCGACGCTCCTGGCTTCCGTTGCACCGGAACGTCTCTCTGCTCTCGCCGAGGGTTCGCTGGCAACCGTCGCAGCTCCCCCGCGCACACCGTTCGCGCTCGACGCCGATGCGGTGGATCTGGTTCTGCTAGCGCAGGACGGTGCCGTATCACTCGGCGTCCCTGGCGAAGCCAAGGCATCAGTGGATCTCTCCCGCAAGCTCTACGAGGTTTCCGCCGGCGAATCACTGGGCTCCGCCGACTTCTCGGCCGCCTTCGACATGGGCGCTCTTGCCACTGCCGCGCAGTTGCAGGGTCTGGGACAGACACTGCTTGAGGTCACCACCGAATACGCGAAGCAGCGCAAGCAGTTCGGCAAGGTCATCGGACAGTTCCAGGCCATGAAGCACCACCTGGCCGAGGTTGCCGTCTCCCTCGAGATGGCTCGCCCCCTGCTGCACGGCGCCGCACTGTCGGTTCGCGATCAGTCGGCCGACGCCTCGCGTGACATCTCTGCGGCCAAGGTCGCGTGCGGGGATGCTGCGTACAAGGCCGCTCGCGTCGGACTCCAGGTTCACGGCGCCATCGGCTACACGATGGAACACGATCTCTCCTTGTGGCTCACCAAGGTACGGGCGCTGCTCACCGCGTGGGGCACACCGTCCGAGCATCGCGCACGCGTCGTCGAAGCGCTGGTTGCATCATGAGCATCGACACCGAAGACCAGGCAGCATTGCGCGCATCGGTACGCGATCTCCTGAGCAAGCATTCCGACTCCGCTGCCGTCCGCGCCGCCATCACCACAGAGATCGGCTACGACGCCGCTTTGTGGAGCAAGCTGTGCGAGCAGATCGGCATCGCCGCGTTGGCGATTCCGGAGGAGTTCGACGGCGTCGGAGCAGGTTTGGGCGAAGTACACGTGGTCCAGGAGGAATTGGGCCGCACGCTGACCCCGTCACCGATGCTGGGTTCGGCGATTCTTGCCGCACAGGCACTGCTGCTTTCCGGTGACAACGACGCATGCTCGCGACTGCTGCCCGGTGTCGCGTCCGGCGAGAGCACGCTCGCTCTGTGCTGGGCAGGTGCCGCGGGTTGGAGCACCTTCGGCGTCGAGGCAACCGAAGACGCGTTGACCGGCACGGCGTCGTACGTCCTCGACGGACACGTCGCAGACACCCTGCTCGTTCTCACGGCCGACGGGTTCTACGAAGTGGATCCAGCGGCCGAAGGCGTCTCCCGCCGACGCGTCCCCACCATGGATCCGACGCGAACGCTGGCGGAGGTCACGTTCTCCGGTGTTCGTGGTCGGCCACTGGAGTGGTCCGAAGATCTGGTCGATCGGATCCGAACCGTCGTTCTGATCGCCTTGTCCGCGGAACAGGTCGGAGCGGCAGCAGCGATCGTCGAACAGACCGTGGAATACACCAAGTCGCGCAAGCAGTTCGGTCGCGCGATCGGTTCTTTCCAGGCCCTCAAACATCGGATGGCCGACATGTACACGTTGGTCGAGACGGCGCGGTCGATGACGTACGCCGCCGTGGCGACGCAGTCGGCGGACGACGCGGCAGTGGCGAAGGTCTACTGCTCGGAAGCCTTGCAGCAGATCACCTCCGAAGCGGTTCAGTTGCACGGCGGAATCGCGATCACCTGGGAGCACGACGCTCAGCTGTACTTCAAGCGTGCACACGGCAGCGCTCAGCTCTTCGGTCAGCCGAGCACCTACCTGCCGAGCCTCGCGCAGGCAGCGGGCCTCTAGGAGACGTCGGTGCTTGTTCGCTCGGGATTGCGAGCGAACAAGCACCACTGGTGCCCAGTCAGTGGAATGCCCAGCAGATTAATAGCTCTGGATCGCGCAGAATCGGTCACCAGACAGCTGTCCATCCCACAGACCGGAGTTTTCTCGTGAATCGATTCGACGACAAGCGCGTCCTCATCAGCGGCGCAGGATCCGGAATCGGCCAGGCCACCGTTGCCCGCATCCTGGCAGAAGGTGGCACCGTCGTCGCCGCCGACATTTCCGAGACCGGCCTCGAACAGACGCTGAACACCGCGAAGGACGCAGGACACTCCGATCGCCTGACCACGGTGAAGGTCGACATCTCCAGCGAAGAGTCTGTTCGCGAACAGGTCGGCGCTGCGATCAAGGCTCTGGGCGGGCTCGACGTGCTGGTCAATGCGGCGGGCATTCTGCGCTCCGCGCACACCCACGAGATGACACTCGATTTCTGGAACACCGTCATCGGGGTCAACCTCACCGGAACATTCCTCATGACGAGGGAGTCCCTGCCGGCACTGCTCGAAAGCGGAGCAGGCGTCGTGGTCAACTTCAGTTCCACATCGGCGACCTTCGCCCACCCGTACATGACGGCATATGCGGCGTCGAAGGGTGGAATCCAATCCTTCACGCACGCACTTGCACTCGAGTACAGCAAGCAGGGTCTTCGCGCCGTGGCCGTCGCACCCGGCAGTATCGCGTCGGGCATGACGTCCGATCCCGGCTTCCCGGCCGACATCGACTTCACGCTGCTCGGCAAGCTGGCCCCGGCAATCGGTGAGGGTTTCGCTCCCCCGTCCGCGGTCGCCGGCGTGATCGCGATGCTCGCTTCCGAGGACGGCTCGTTTGTCACCGGAACGGAAATCCGCATCGACGGCGGCACGCATATGTGACCACTTGCTGTGCGCCTTTATTAACCCCCGGCGGTTAATAAAGGCGCACAGCAGCGAGGCGGCATACTTAACTGGCCGCCGGGAACCCGTCCGGCGGTACGACGTGCGGTGGGGAGCCAGCGGTGAGCGAGTCAACAGGCACTACGAACCTCGAGCCCGTGCTGATCAGTCCCGTCGTCGGCGGAAAGATCCGCACCTGGTCCGAGGACGAGACCCGCTTGTGGAGCGTCGACGATCCCGCGGCGCTCGGCGCACTGTTGGGACGCGGTCTCGTAGCCCGTACGACCCTGCCGGACAACAAGTTCCGAGAGGTTGCGTTTCTGGATACCCAGACCCAGGCCCTCACTGTGCAGCCGCGCTTCGCTTCCCCTGACAGCACTGCACTTGCCGCACCGTTCAAGCTCACCGACGCGTCCTCCCCGACCGGCGACGCTTGGGAAGATCTCGAATCGGTACTCGCGTCCATAGCGATCTCCGCTGCTGGACGCGGCGAATTCTGGCTCGCGGAACTCGGCGGGTGGGATTCCCCCCACGAGCCGAACTGCCTCTTCACTACCGTCGACGAATCGGGACTGGCCAACGCGGTCATGGAGGCCACCCCCGCGCCCGTCGGAACCGGCGTCTGGCCGGAGGTTCCGAGCGGACAAACCGGCGTTTCCGTTTCGGCACCAGCCTCACAGGACACCATCGAGGCTGCCGGAATCTTCGCGGTATCAGCGATCGAGACGTGGGGCGTCACACCGTGGGACATCAACCTCACTTTCGGCAAACTGGTCGATTTCGCCTGATCAGCGGCGCCGACACGCGGCGGTGAGTTGTACGTCTCCCCTCAGCCGACGGCTCACGGTTCGTCACAACACGCCCGATGGCGACGACATCGGGCCCCTCGGTGGGCATACTGAGGGAACTGGGGTTACTCCCGGTCACAAATACCCGTGGATCCGCGTCGGGGCGGGTGCGGTCCGACAACACGCGAGCAGCCACAGACACTGGCGGCTCCGAAAGGTTCAATCATGGCAACCGACCAATTACAGACGGTTGTATTGCACGGCGACCAGCTCAAGTACGTCGACCAAGGCAGTGGCCCCGTTGTGGTGCTCATTCACGGCCTACTGGGCGCGCACTCCAATTGGGAGCCGCAGATCGAGACGCTCTCGCGTCATTACCGCGTGATCGCCCCTGATCTCTTCGGACATGGTGCGTCGGACAAGCCTGCCGGCGACTATTCACTCAGTGCTCACGCCGCCACCGTTCGCGACCTCCTCGAAGCCCTCGATATTCCGTCGGCCACCCTCGTCGGTCACTCCCTCGGTGGTGGGATCGCGATGCAGACGCTGTACCTGTTCCCCGACCGGGTGGAGCGGCTGTGCCTGGTGGCCAGCGGCGGACTCGGCCCCGAGGTGAGCCCACTCCTGCGCGCGGCGACTCTGCCCGGCAGCGAACTGGTACTTCCCGTTCTCGCGTCCAGGACGCTGACCGACGTGACGGACAAAGCGCTCGGACTTTTCAACAAGATCGGCCTGTTCAAGCTCGGTGCCAGCGCGAGTGAGGCCCGTAAGAGCTTTGCTTCGGTATCGGACGCGTCGACACGTCAGGCATTTCTGGCGACCGCGCGATCGGTCATCAACTACAACGGCCAAACCGTCAATGCCACTCCGCATTTCGCCAACTTCAAGAACCTGCAGGCACTACTGGTGTGGGGCGAGGAAGACACCATCATCCCCAACGCCCACACCGAGAATGCTCGCGCCGAACTACCGCTGGGGCGGGTGGAGATATTCAAGCGCGCCGGGCATTTCCCGCACCTTGACTATCCGGATCGCTTCGACCGTGTCTTCTCCGAATTCATGACGGACTGCGGAGTCGGTATCGGCACCGGACCCAAGGCCGTCAGCAGCTGAACTAGCTCCCCGCAACCAGCTCTTCGAGGTAGCTCGCCACCCCGTCCTCGTCGTTCGTGGGCAAAATTCGGTCGGCGAGCTCGATGACCTCGGCTCTGGCGTTGGCGGGCGCCAGAGCCGTTCCGGCCCAGGTCAGCATCGCAACGTCGTTGAAGGCGTCACCGGCCGCGGCAACTTCCGACGCGTCGATGCCGTCGATCGCGCACAACTGCGCGAGAGCGCTGGCCTTCGAGACGCCCGCTGCAGCCATTTCCATGTACGGAGCCCCGGAGTGGGTCAACTCCACACCCTCGATGCCCGCAGCGACCGCAGTTCGGTACAGGTCGGCGCTGGGAACCTCGGCATGCCGGGCCACGATCTTGACCATCGGCTCCACGTCCAGCGGCAGCGTATCGGCGAGCACCATCTCGTGCAGGTGCCGGTGATGGTCCGCGAACTCGCACAGAGCGGCATACTCCGGCTCGGCAAAGAACTGCGTGGGTCCGACGTTCGCGAACACGACGCCAGGAATCAGAGCACGAACCTGCTCCATAGCTGTTGCAGCCAAAGATGTTTCGATCGAAACGGTGTCGACGATCTCCGGAGTCCCGTCCGCCAGGTCGAGAATGACAGCTCCGTTGGCACACACAGCTTTACCGCGAAATCCGCACGAGCTCGCCAACGTGTGTACCGAATGCCTGGCCCGGGCCGTCGCCCACACAACTTCGATCCCCGCGAGCCGCGCGTTCTCCATGGCCTGCGCGGTGCGCGCCGAAATCGTTCGGTCGGAGCGCAGCAGGGTGCCGTCGAGGTCGGTTGCGAACATACGAATACGGGTCACCAGACAATGATGGCAGTCCGTTCGCAGCCCTCACCAACTACGTGACATGGGCCGTTGCTCTGTCAATTACTTGCTTGGGCCTCGAGAAGGTGCCGACGCATCTCACCGAAGACCACACCCAGCCGCTCGACATCTCGCGGGCTCAGCAGGTCGAACATGCTCTCCCGTACAGCGGCCACGTGCGCCGGGCTTGCCGACGCCAATTTCTCGGCACCCGAGTCGGTCAGCTCCGCATTAGCGCCCCTCTTGTCGTCGACACACTCGACCCGGCGCACCCACCCGGCACCGACCAGCCGATTGACGGCCCTGGTCACACCACTTCGGGTCGCCATCACAGCGTCGGCGAGCTCACTCATGCGCAGTTGCCGGCCGGGCGCTTCGGCGAGAGCGACCAGCAGTTCGAAATCGGTGAAGGAAATGTCGGAGTCTCGCACCAACTGCTGATCGAGAACACGCTGGAGCAGTCGGGTCGAGTCCAGGTAAGCCCGCCAGGCCGTTTGCTCCGAGTCGCTCAACCACCGCGTCGATTCCATGACACCAGCATATCCGAAGTAGTTGACAACGAAATCAAATGATCTATTCTCAATGTAGTTGATCAGTCAACTACCTGTTCGAAGAGAAGGTTCAACCGAGAGGCGGGCGCTATGAGCGACAACAACGCAGTGCAGTTCGAGGAACGCCGGGCCGAGATCAGGGATCGACATCTGCTCCCCGCCGACAAACGACCCGCATCGACCGCACGCGGCCTGCACCATACGGCCCTGATCAGCAGTGACGTCGAACGAACCGTGAAGTTCTACCAGGATCTCCTCGGATTCCCACTCACCGAGTTGATCGAGAACCGTGACTATCCCGGGTCGTCGCACTTCTTCTTCGACATCGGCAATGGCAACCTTCTGGCGTTCTTCGACTTCCCGGGTCTCGACGTGGGCCCGTACCAAGAAGTACTCGGCGGCCTCCACCACATCGCGATCAGCGTCGAACCCGCCAAGTGGGCGAAGCTACGTACCAGACTGACCGAGGCCGGCGTCGAACTGATCGAGCACAGTGAGGTTTCACTGTACTTCCGCGATCCCGACGGCGCTCGACTCGAACTGATCGCAGACCCACTCGGTGAGATGTACGGCAATCACGTCCTCTGAAAACTTGCTCTCCCCCATACCATTCGGAAGGCACACCATGACCTCCACTCTGTCGCAGCCGAACCTCGATATCCGTCGATCCGGGGATCGTTTCAAGTCCAATGCCGGCTGGCTGGACTCGAAGCACTCGTTCTCGTTCAGCAATCACTACGACCCGAAGAACACTCACCACGGTCTTCTTCTGGTGAACAACGACGACATCGTCACGCCGGGAATGGGATTCGACACCCATCCCCACCAGGACATGGAGATCGTCACCTGGGTACTGAGAGGTTCTCTCGTACATCAGGATTCGATGGGTCATTCGGGTGTCATCTACCCCGGTCTAGCCCAGCGGATGAGCGCCGGAACGGGCATCCTGCATTCGGAGAAGAACGATTCGTGGCGACTCGGTGACGTGGCCGGCAGCCATTCCGACAAGCACAGCGACCCGGTTCACTTCATCCAGATGTGGGTCATCCCCGACGAAGCCGGAATCACCCCCGGCTACGAGCAGTTGGAGATCGACGCCGAATTGCTTGCCGGTGGACTGGTTCCCGTCGCCTCCGGCATGGACGCGTACGCCGATCACTCGGCAATCCGGATCAAGAACAAGTACGCCGCGATGCACGTTGCGCGTCTGCAACCCGGACAGCCCGTGACCCTGCCCGACGCACCGTTCCTGCACGTTTTTGTCGCCGACGGTCAGGCCGCCATGGAAGGCGTCGGAGTGCTCGAACAAGGTGACGCGGTACGCGTGTCCGGCGGCGGAGGTCAGCAGATCAGCTCCGATACCGGGGCAGAGGTCATCGTCTGGGAAATGCACGCCACCGTTTCGCAGGGATGACATGAAGCCCTTCTCGTACGACGCTTCACCGGCTCGAATTGTCTTCGGCCAAGGGATGATCGATACGATCGCCGAAGAAGTGCGGCGGCTCGGCCGTAGCCGAGTGATGGTGCTGGCAAGTCGTCGACTCGACGCGGTTGCCGCCGCCGTGACCGAATCTCTCGGCGACATGGCGGTGGCCCGCTTCGACGGCGCTTTGATGCATACTCCGATCGAAGTCACGACAGCCGCGCTGAGACTTGCCGAGAACCATCACGTCGACACGGTCGTCGCGATCGGCGGCGGTTCGGCAACCGGGTTGTCCAAGGCATTGGCACTACGAGCGGGGTTCGATCAGATCGTCGTTCCGACAACGTACGCGGGATCAGAAGTCACTCCGGTGTTGGGTGAAACAGAGAACGGACGCAAGACAACTCGCTCCTCTCCCCACATCAGACCGGAAACCGTCATCTACGACGTCGACCTCACTCTCGATCTGCCGCTGGATACCACCGTCACCAGCGCCGTCAACGCGATGGCGCATGCGGTTGAAGCGTTGTACTCCACCGAGTCCAACCCGATCACGGACTTGATGGCGATCGAGGCGATCTCCGGGATCGCCCGTGCGCTGCCGAGCATTGTCGATGATCCGAAAAATCTGGAAGGTAGGGCCGAACTACTGCAAGCAGCCTGGTTGGCCGGAACCTGCTTGGGCACGGTCGGTATGGGGCTTCATCACAAGTTGTGCCACACCCTCGGTGGCAGCTTCGGTTTGCCGCATGCTCCCACCCACACCGTTGTCCTTCCCCAGGCAATGGCGTTCAACGCGCCTGGCGTCCCGGAAGTCATGTCTCGAATAGCGACTGCCTTGGGTGTATCCGACGCCGCCACCGGCGTTTTCGACCTCGTCACCTCGTGCGGCGGACCGACCTCTCTGCGAGAGGTGGGAATGAGTCACGATCAGATCGGCCGTGCAGTCGAACTCGCGAACGCCGCCGCTTATCCGAACCCGCGTGAGATCACCCCGGCAGGCCTGAGCGAACTCCTCGAGAACGCCTGGTCCGGGCGTCGACCCGCCATCAGGTGAGAACGAATCAGGCAGTACCGCCTCTAGGCCTGACATGTTCGAAGATCAGAATCGTCTCGGTCGCAGCAACCGCCGGATGCGCCGAGAGATTGTTGACAACGAAGTCACGCAACTGCGCCGAATCCGTCGTTGCGACGTGCAGCATGTAGTCGTCGACACCGGCAACGAAGTACACGTTGAGCACCGAGTCCAGCTTGGCGAAATCGTCGCCGAGCCGGTTGAGATGCGACCGCGCGTTGGCCTGCAGTCGAACTGCGATCATCGCCTGCAGATCCATTCCGAGAGCGGCGGGGTCGATGTCCGCATGGAATCCCCTGATCACGCCGTTGTCCACCAAGGCGCGCACACGTCCGAGGCATGTCGACGGCGCAATTCCCGCGATCGCGGCCAGCGCATTGTTCGGAATCCTCGCGTCCTTCGCCAGCTCTTCGAGCAGAACCCGGTCGATCTCGTCCAACTTCATTGCTGCCCGAACATGCTTCGGCGAGGCAGCCGTCTGAATACCGATTTTTGAACTTTCACGCACCATGCATACAGCGTAGAGAATTATCTTCACTTCTCTTCACTATCTGGCGACGAAACTTCATGCTTGGCACCTGCCATTCGAAGAAACAACAGACTCAGTTCGGAGCCGTGTCATGAAGGTCGGAATCCCCCGCGAGATCAAAAACCACGAGTACCGCGTGGCCATCAGCCCAGCAGGCGTCCACGAACTGGTCGGCCGAGGGCACGAGGTCGTCATCGAAACGGGTGCAGGCGTCGGCTCCTCGTTCAGTGACGAGGATTTCAAGGCCGCGGGCGCGCAGATCCTCGGATCTGCCGATCAGGTCTGGACGGACGCAGATCTACTCCTGAAGGTCAAAGAACCTATTGCAGAAGAGTATTCGCGACTCCGTAAGGATCAGGTGCTCTTCACCTACCTGCACCTGGCGGCGTCGAAGGAATGCACCGACGCGATCCTGACGTCGAAGACCACCTCCATCGCCTACGAAACAGTTGTCGGTTCCGACGGTTCACTGCCCCTCCTCGCCCCGATGAGTGAAGTAGCCGGACGCCTGGCACCGCAGGCGGGCGCCTATCACTTGATGCGTCACGGCGGCGGACGCGGAGTTCTGATGGGCGGCGTCCCAGGAGTGCGCCCCGCCAAGGTCGTGGTGATCGGTGCGGGAGTCTCCGGCAAGAACGCCATCGCCGTGGCCTACGGCATGCAGGCCGACGTCACCGTTCTCGATCTGTCGATCGCGCGCCTGCGGGAAATCGACGAGCTGTACCACGGCCAGGTCAAGACCATCACGTCCAACAGCCTCGAACTCGAACAGGCAGTACTCGACGCCGACCTGGTCATCGGCGCAGTGCTGGTCCCCGGGGCGAAGGCGCCGACTCTCGTCTCCAACAGCCTGGTGGCGCGTATGAAGCCGGGTTCTGTCCTGGTCGACATCGCCATCGACCAGGGCGGCTGCTTCGAGGATTCACACGCGACCACGCACGCTGATCCGACGTACCAGGTTCACGGTTCGGTCTTCTACTGCGTTGCGAACATGCCCGGAGCGGTCCCCCGTACGTCCACCTACGCACTCACCAACTCGACGCTTCCGTACGTCGTCGCCTTGGCCGACAAGGGGTGGAAGGACGCGGTCGCGACAGTTCCCGGCCTGGGGTCAGGTCTGAGCACACACGACGGCCTGCTCCTGTCCGACAGTGTTGCATCGGCGCATGGGTACTCGGCTACCACTCTCTGACCCAGGCAGCTCTGACCCAGGCAGTTCTGACCCAGGCAAGGACAGCTCGAGATCGCTAGCCTTGATCCATGAGCATTCCTGACATCACGCTGAATTCCGGAACCACGATCCCGCAACTCGGCCTCGGAGTCTGGCAGGCCACCAACGACGAAACCGAGCATGCAGTACGGTTCGCACTCGACGAGGCCGGCTACCGGCACATCGACACCGCTGCCGCCTACGGAAACGAAGAGGGCGTCGGACGAGGTATCGCCAACTCGTCCGTCGCGCGAGAGGACATCTTCCTCACCACGAAGCTCTGGAATGCGGATCAGGGCTACGAGCCGGCGTTGAAGGCTTTTGACACCAGCATCGACAAGCTCGGCGTCGACTACGTCGATCTCTACCTCATCCACTGGCCTCTGCAGGACAACGACCGACTCCTCCGCACGTGGGACGCACTCGAAAAGATCGCGGAATCGGGCCGCGCCAAGGCAATCGGGGTGTGCAACTTCGAGCCGCATCATCTGCAGCTTCTCGTCGAACGCGGTGGATTGTTGCCCGCAGTCGATCAGGTGGAACTGCACCCGCACCTCACGCAGCACGCCATTCGCGACAAGGCCGCCGAGCACGGGATCAAGGTCGAATCGTGGAGCCCACTCGGCGGTACCAGTAACGCAGGTTGGGGTAAGGCGTCCAAGCCCAACACCCTGCTCACCGACCCGATCATCACTCGAATCGGTGACCGCCACAGCAAGACTGCCGCGCAGGTCCTGATCCGTTGGCACCTTCAGAACGGCCTGATCGTCATCCCGAAATCCGTACACGATGCTCGAATCGCTCAGAATATCGACGTATTCGACTTCGAACTCACCGATCTCGACCTGAGCGAAATCGATACGCTCGACGACGGTACCCGCGTCGGCGCGCATCCCGATGAACTCAACATCGGTGCACCGAACTGATCAAGCCGCTCGTTTGGTGGGGCGAAGCGCATCGAATCCGTTTCGCCTCACCATCGTTCCGAGGGTCTTCCACCACGGCCGAGCCGGATCCGGCTCGCTTCCGTCGCCCATCCGGTGCAGCTGATCGGTATGCCACTGCAGGTCGAGTGCACCGTCGAGCATCGAGATGTCGGCAACCTTCCCCAACAACTTCCGCGCTCCGAACTCAACAGTCGGCACGGTCAATCGTTCCCGATCCGATTCCAGGAGAACGGTTGCCGCGTCGGGGATCGTGATCGTCGGCCGGCCGAGGCCGATCACGTCGCACGCGCCGGAAGCCAGTGCCTCGACCATCGCCGATCGCGAGCGGAAGCCGCCGGTGACCGCCAAGGGAATGTCGCCGGCAATCGCTCGGACTGTCTCGGCGTACTCGAGGAAATATGCCTCTCGATCGCGAGTGCTCTGCTTCTGCGCTTTACCCATCATGGCCGGCGATTCATAACTGCCACCGCTGATCTCGATGAGATCCACCAACTCTTCGGTCAACGCGCGCACTACTTCTCGCGACTCGTCTTCCGAGAATCCACCTCGTTGGAAATCAGCCGAGTTGAGCTTGACCGAGACCGCGAATCCCGGAGCAACGGCAGAGCGTATGCGCCGAACGATCTCGATCAGAAAGCGTCGTCGACGCTCAGGATCTCCACCCCACTCGTCCGTCCGCTGATTGGACAAGGGCGAAAGGAACTGCGCAACAAGATAACCGTGCGCTGCGTGTATCTGCACGCCCCCGAAGCCGGAGGACTCGGCGACGCGAGCGGTTTCCGCGAACTTGTCGATGATCTCGTCGATCTCAGCGGTCGAGAGTTCTCGCGGCGTCGCCATTCCCGGAATCTTCAGCGCGATCGCGCTCGGGGCGACCGGTCTACCTCTGCTGGCAATCGGGTTGGATTGCCGCCCTGGGTGGTTCAGCTGCATCCAGATCTCGGCGCCGCCGTTCTTGGCGGTCTTGGCCCAGGCAGTCAGTGCTTCGGCATCACGATCGTCGTCGACGACGACATTGCCCGGTTCGGCGATCTGCGATCGATCGACCATGACATTGCCGGTGATCAGCAAACCGAACCCGCCACTGCCCCAACGACCGTACAGCGTTTCCAAGCGAGTGGACGGTCCATGAGTGCGGTCACCCAGAGCCTCGCTGAGCGCAGCTTTCATCGTGCGATTCCGCAGGATCTGCCCGCAGGGCAAAGTCAATGATTCTCCGAGCGTGGTCATGGATGCCTCTCGTATGAAGGGAAGAAAGTCAATGGCGTGGCGCAGAACCGAAGTGCCGCTTGGTATCGCGCACGAAGCTCGAGAAGATCAGCGAGTTGACCGGTAGCCCGCCGCGCACCGCGAGCGACAGCTTCGGACGCGGCGAGAATGCAAAATTCCACTGCAGTCTCGAACCCACTGCGAGCTCGTCGACGCGGTAGTCCTCCGCGAAGGATTGGAACAGCGGAACATTGGACTGTTCGACGTAAAACGAGTGCCGACGCGTTTCGTCGTCCCAGGTGATGAACTTTTCGCGCATCTGCATCGCACCGCCGCCCACCTCCGCGATTCGGCGCGTGCCGACGCCGTAGGGGCGCGGCGAGGTGTAGTGCACTTTTGTGAGCAGTCGGCACCACGACAAAGGCTCGTCGGCGGTCAGACCGGCCCAGACGGCGTCAGGTTCGGCGGCGAGATCGATCGAGTACGTGAAGATATGCGGTGCCGTGTCGAAGAAATCGACACCGACCGGTTCGAGGTCGAACCAATGTGTCATCGCCTACTCCTGCCCAATTAGCCGTTACATGAAGTTACGGATACTTGACGACCGAAGTCAACCCCCGAAGGCTCAGCGGGACCAAGCCTCAGAACGAGAGAGCCCCTGCAGTGAAGCGATGACCTGTTCGAGCGGCTCGATACTTCGAGTCGTCTGGCACACCGCCACTGCACCTTCGACCGACGTGATCGTCAGGTTTGCCATCGATCTTGCCTGCACTGCAGGATAACCCGCAGTTTCGAGTTGCGATTCGATCAACTTCTGCCATCCCAGCATGACCTCAGCCGACACTTCCGCGACTTCTGGCTCACTGGCACGCGCCAACCCGCCGGCAATCACCGGGCAGCCGATCGCGAAGTCCGAGCGTGTGAGATTGAGTCGCCAGATGTCTCCGACCGCTTCGATCACGTCGGCCGTGGAACCGGTAGCCGCAGCCGAGCTGATCCGTCTGGTGATGATCGCACCGGCCGCGCGCACGGCTTCGACCATCAACTCGGTCTTACCGCCAGGAAAGTGGTGGTAGATCGACCCACGGGGTGCGCCGCTGTGCTTGATGACGTCGCTGAAGGACGTCGCGTCGACACCGTTGCGGCTGATCAGTTCAACCGCACTGCGAATCATGCGATCACGTGAGCTCAGCTCTGCCATGTCACAGATCCTTCGGCCGTCGGTACACCTGTCGACTCATACGCTACGTTATGTATGACGACCTACATAGTGATGGGATGAAACAATGAGTGACGAGACAACCGCGACCGTCGATCCGGCGCAGATGACAGGCCTCGAACTTCTCCGCTGGATGGGAACGCAGGTCAACGACCGGCCCAGCATCGGACGCCTCCTCGGCATGGAGATGCGCGAGGTCAACGAAGGATCCGTGAGCTTCGCCCTGACCCCGCGCGCCGATTTCAGCAACCCGCTCGGCACTGTGCACGGCGGCATCTGCGCAACGCTGCTCGACTCGGTCATGGGCTGCGCGGTACACACGATGCTTCCGGCCGGCGTCGGCTACACGACCCTCGAACTCAAGCTCAACTACATCCGCACGGTGCCTCTCGACGGTGACGAACTGACAGCCCAGGGCAGCGTCATTCACGTGGGCGGGCGTACCGCGACGGCAGAGGGCAAGGTCCTCGACAAAAACGGCAAGTTGGTGGCGCATGGAACCACGACGTGCATGATTTTTCGCTAAGCCCGACGTGAGCAGGGTGCGAGTGCCGATGTACGATCGGCTCGTGACCCTGCTCACTGCGCACCTCTGGTGGCCCGACCGCTGACGGTCAGCCGCAACTGCGTGCTGCCCGGACCGATATCGGGTGGTCCAGCAGGCTCCTCTCAGGATCCCCGATCCGGCAAATGCCGTACGCGTCGTCGCTACGACCGCCAAGATCAGGTACCGAATCCACGAAGGAGAGTTAGTTGACCACCACCCCACTCAACCGTTCGCTCGAGCCTTTGGGCGTCTCCATCCCGTCGAAAGTGCCGACGCACTGGTACAACCTGGCGGCTGACCTCCCCGAGCCTGTTCCCCCGCACCTGCATCCGGGCACTCGTGAGCCGCTCGGCCCCGAGGACTTGGCGCCGCTGTTCCCGATGAACCTCATCGCGCAGGAAGTCGCAACCGAGCGCTACATCGAGATCCCGGAGACGGTTCGCGAGATCTACGGCATGTGGAGGCCCTCTCCCCCTGTTCCGCGCGCATCGACTCGAGCGCGCTCTCGGCACACCTGCCCGCATCTACTACAAGTACGAAGGCGTGAGCCCGGTCGGTTCACACAAGCCGAATACTGCTGTCGCGCAGGCTTACTACAACGCAATCGAGGGAACCACCAAGCTCACCACCGAAACCGGTGCGGGACAGTGGGGTGCGTCGCTGTCGTTCGCGGGCGCGCTGCTCGGACTCGACGTCGAGGTATGGCAGGTTCGCTCGTCCTTCGATTCGAAGCCGTACCGACGCATCCAGATGGAGGCGTACGGCGGAATCTGTCACCCGTCGCCTTCGGACCTGACGGAAGCCGGACGCGCACTGTTGAAGTCGCATCCCGACACCACCGGCTCGCTCGGTATGGCCATCAGTGAGGCCGTCGAGGTCGCTGCGCAGGATCCGAACACGCACTACTCACTCGGTAGCGTGCTGAACCACGTCATGCTGCACCAGACCGTGATCGGTCAGGAAGCAATGGTCCAGCTCGAAGAAGCCGGCGACGCCGTCCCCGACACCGTGTTCGGTTGCGCCGGTGGCGGTTCCAACCTCGCCGGACTCACCTTCCCGTTCCTGGGACGAAAACTTCGCGAAGGCACCAAGACTCGTCTGGTCGCCTGCGAGCCGTCGGCATGCCCGTCCCTCACCCAGGGCGAGTACCGCTACGACTTCGGTGATGTCGCCGGCCTGACGCCGCTGCTCAAGATGCACACTCTGGGTAAGGATTTCGTACCGCCGGCCATCCATGCCGGTGGCCTCCGCTACCACGGCATGTCGCCGATGGTCTCGCACGCGGTCAACCTCGGACTCATGGATGCAATTGCCGTCGATCAGGACGACGCACTCCAGGCAGGTCTGATTTTCGCCCGCGCCGAAGGAATCATCCCGGCTCCGGAATCCACCCACGCGGTTGCCGGCGCTATCGCTCACGCCCGTGCCGTCACCGAACCCGAGGTGATCGTGATCGGGCTGTCCGGCAACGGTCAGTTGGATCTTCCGGCGTACTCGCCTTACGTCTGACGCCGTCGGTGTGGTGGTCTCGTGCGTACGAGGCCACCACACTTCGTCACACCGAGCACGTGGGCTCGATCTCGCGATCGACATCGTGCCGGCCGTCCGCGAAACGAACCGATCAGTTTGATCGATCGGTTACGGTCTTTCGATGCAGCTTCGGTTGAAGGAACATTGGAAACTGGTCGCACTCGGACTGGCATTGCTCGTGGCGATCGCGTTCATCGTCGTATCGGTAATCTCCGACTCCAGTGATGCGGCATGGCCGAAGCAGAAGACAGGCGGTCCGATCGTCGAGCAAGGCGTTGTCGACGTAGACCTCTCCGATCCTCCGCAACAAGCCTGGGAACTCGATGTCCGAGCGCTCACGGACAACCCCGGGGACGTGCTGCTGTCGATGCCTTCCACGCTCGATAGCTACTACGGCTACGGCAACACGTACCAAGTCGGTGACGTGCTGGTGGCCGCGACTGCTTATCCGCTTCCCAAGACCGACGAGTCTTCGTCGAGTCAGGGAGTCGGTGCCGTCACACTCGTCGGGGTGAATCCCGACGACGGAAGTCCGCTGTGGAAAACGCGAATCGGCGGAGTCATCGGCCAGTGCAGCCAACAGAACGAATCCACGATCATCGCGTGCTGGGGCGATCGACGGATGATCTTTGTCGATACCGCGACCGGAACTCTTATGTCCGACCTCGGAACCGACTTCGATCTCAATGGCGCCACCATCGCCGGAGACACCGTGTACACGTCCGGCGAAAGGATGGACGGAACGGTTCGAACACGAATTCTTGCCAGCGGCACCACAACCGATTTGACTGCCAACTTCGTTCGCACCTTCGAACCAAGTGAGAAGTTCGGGGCCGTCTACACGGTCCCTCACACCGACACTGTCATTGCGATGGAACAGGGCGATGGCGGGGACCCACAGTACCGCTATCGAATCTACGATCTGGATTCCGGCGCCGAACGATTCAGATTCGAGGGTGATTCGCTTGCCCCGGCCGGGAACGGATTGTTCCTCACCAGTGTCGGCGGCAGGTCAGGTTATGCAGGAACCCAAAACCTCTTGGCTTCAAATGGATCCACGATTCGTGCGATACCGATTCCCTCGTACTCATCGTCGTCCTACCCAAGTAAGTCCTCGACGGGCCTGCCGATGTTTCTCGGCGACGGCGCCTACGACCCGAATTCCGGTGACGAACTCTGGCGCAGTTCACAAATCGTCAACACCGCGATGGCCGGGACGGGAAGCGCCATCGCCGCGGTGGTAGGAAAAACAATCCTGGTCACGTCTCCCGAGACTCGCACAATCTCGGGTCTCGACATCGAGAGTGGCCGACAGTTGTGGCAAACGCCCTGGCAAGACGCGTACTGGGTTCGCAGCGGGGTAACCGATGGCGACCACTTCGTCTTCAGCGACTACACCGGCATGCACGCGATCCGGGCTCGCGACGGAAAGATGACGTGGTCGGTTCCCCTTCCCCCAGAAGTTGATCCACGCGGAGTCGTCGTCTCGAATGCCGGCAAAAACGTGTCGTTCTCCTGGCAGAACCATTTCACCGTTTGGCGTTAGGCCGGCAACATCACCGATACCGTGTCGTACTGACCAGCCAGTTCAGCAGCAAGCAAATTGCTAGACGTGCAGCATCAATGGCCACAATCCAGTCTGGCGCGTTTGTTCAATTTCGGGGGAACGATCTCGAACAACTGCATATATCTCCGCGACTCCCATTTCGGAAAGATCAGACCAGACCTGCAGTGAGGGGTGCGTAAAAATCGCACCGACTCAGGTATCTGATCCAACCCAACCGTAAAGGGAGCCAACGGGATGGTCGCGAAATCCCCAATTTGCAGTCGGCAACAAATAGTCCAGTTTGCGCGCAAACATCTGCGTACCGGGGGACCGAACTCAGACCAAATTCGTCGTCATTTCGGTTTGCAAAAACGCGCGTTCTTCACGCAGCTCGACACCCATCTGGACGATTCTGCACTTTCAATGCCCGAAAAAGTTGCACTCCGCCGCATCTGCCGACAGGAGAATAGAAGGTGCCCTTTCAAACGTATGAACGTCTCAGCAGGTCAAGCCAACCCACCCCGGCCGATGTACGACGCGCTTCCTTTCCCACCCCAGAACCATCCCGCTTGACGATCGAAAGCCCCGAACTACGTTGAGCCGCTGGATTCTTCCGCAGTCCCCTCTTCTCGGTTGGGATCATCGGAGATCCAACAGCCGCGCGACTTTCAGACTCAAATGCAATGCCAACCGGTCGTCGCCGTTTGCCAAGTCTGCGCGTGTTATCTCCTGAATTCGCCGCAAACGATAGTACAAGCTCCCTCGATGCACACAGAGCGCCTCGGACGTTCGCTTTACGTCACCGGCATTGTCCAAAAAGCTCTCCAGCGTCGCGAGAAGAGCCTCACTTTTTGAGTCCTCATGGCTGAGCAAGGACTGCAAACCTGAGTGAATACTGTTCTCGAGTCGATCCTCCGACAGTTCGGCCAGAAGTCCGTAGACGCCGAGATCCCGATAACGCACAACATTTCCGAGCACCTTGACGACCTGGGCCACATCTGCGGAACGTCTGGACTCTTCGTAGGATTCGCGCACATCCGCAACCGAGGTTCGCGGTTCACCGATACCGACCCAACATTCGATGTTCTGGCGCCCACTTTCAGACAAGACTCGCTCCCGGGCTGCCACGATCAGCGAGTCCAGATGGGTTTGAGTCGAGCGTTCGGCCACCGATACGATCAACAGACTGTGGTCGGGGCGGTCGAGTTGGATTGCACTGTTCCGCGGGAGCCTCCGACGAAGCTGATCGACGCCGACGGCAACACTCAGACGATCTCTTTCGGTCAATGTCGACTGGTCGCCAGGACGGAGCAACACAGTGACCACGACTGCTGGACCCGCAGCCAACAAGCCCTCCTCGGCCAACCTGTTTGCCGCGTCCTCGCGCAGCGACCGCTCGCCCGACAGGACGTCTCGAGTAAGTTCCCGCTCCCGACTTCGGGACAACTCGTCCAGCAACTGTTCGCGGTGGAGGATCATCGCTGCCGCATCAGCCGTGCGCCTCAAGACCTCGGCTTGATCCTCGTCAACTTCGCCCTCCGAAGTCAACAGCCAGACGAAGCCCAGCAGCGCATTGCGGTATCGGATCGGCATCCCGACCCGGCCAAGGGTCAGCCCTAGTTCTTCGTTGACGGGAACAGTGAAGAGATCGAGGGCTTCACGGCCTCCACTCGCGTAGATGAAGTCTACGATCTCGCGTGAAACATTCCGCTGTAGAACGGAATTCATTCTGACTGAATCGACGGCACTGTCATGCGAGTTGTACGCGAGCAGACGAATCTGTACATCATCGATCGCAACGGAACGGTCCAGTCGGCGCCCGGTAGTGTCCACCAAATGCTGCAGTTCTCCGACCATGGTCGAACTGTACGAGCCCCCTCTCCGGTTTGCAACATATGCCCAAATTTCTACGTAGAAAATTGAACACATGACAGTGATGCAACTAACTTTTGCACCATAGGCTCGCTTCATGCCAAGCACTCGAGACCCGTGACGTCTTCACTCGGTTCGCAACCCGTCAGACGTGGCAGCGACGAGATCTGTTGCAGCCGTGGGATTTGCATAGTGGGGCGCGAGGCCGGCCGGCACGATCTCCCTCAGACGAAGTCGCCTCCGACCCGAAATCGACAACGACCTTCGTTCGCCAGTTCAACATCGAATCCCACCGACCTCTTTCAATGTCGAATACCTCGAATGACATCGGTGACCGTGATGTCGCAAAGCCGTTGCCATTCAGCATATCCCGAGAGGAATCATCATGACCGGCACAGCAAATGCTCCTGCAGGGCATCAAACCGAGACTCCACCTGGACGTCGATCGGCGCGCCGTAGGGCCCTGATCGCCGGGGCGACAGGCAACATCGTCGAATGGTTCGATTTCACGATCTACGGTTTCACTGCCGCAGTTCTCGCGACAGTGTTCTTCCCTCCGGAGTTCGGCAGTGGCGCACTGCTTGCCACCTTCGCTCTTTACGGAGTCGCCTTCTTGGCCAGACCTGCCGGCGGCATATTCTTCGGACGGCTTGGTGACCGCCTCGGCCGACGGAGGTCACTGTCCCTGGCAATTACGCTCATGGGCTGCTCGACGGCGGCAATCGGTCTCCTACCGACGTACGCTTCGATCGGTGTTGCCGCACCGCTGTTGCTGCTGCTGTGCCGATTGGTTCAAGGATTCTCGGCCGGGGGCGAATACACCGGAGCTGCCACCTTCGTCGTCGAGCATGCGCCGTCCCACCGCCGAGGCTTGTA
Source organism: Rhodococcus sp. C3V (assembly GCF_029269915.1). Classification (NCBI taxonomy): domain Bacteria; kingdom Bacillati; phylum Actinomycetota; class Actinomycetes; order Mycobacteriales; family Nocardiaceae; genus Rhodococcus; species Rhodococcus sp. C3V. The sequence goes on along the minus strand of NZ_JARJBE010000003.1, from coordinate 331,064 downwards.
CGCAGGGATAATCAGCTCTTCGTCATTTGTCGGCAGCATCTTGGCCACGGTCACAGTCTTGTCATTCAGCTCGGTCGGCGCTGAGCACTTCGCCGACGGAGGATGGCGTTGGCCGTTCATCATCGGAGGCGTTGTCGCCATGGTGGGCCTGTTCATGAGGCTTGCCGTCGAGGAGACTCCGGCGTTCAAGGAAATGCAAGAAAACGATTCCCTTCCAACCCGCCCACTCGCAGATCTGTTCCGCAATCACTGGCGGACTCTGCTCACGTCCTTCGTGTACTTCGCCTCGCTCGGTGTCGTTACTCATATGCTGCTCGGCTACATGCCGACATTTCTGGTTCTCTCAGCCGATGTTCCGAGCACGGTTGCACTGCTGATGACAACCGGCGCTTTGGTTCTCGCAGTACCGCTGTTCATCTTCTTCGGCGCCACAGTCGACCGAATCGGCCGGAGGCCACTCGTCAGAATCGGCATGGTGATGTCAGTTTTCGTCTCGGTGCCCAGCTACATGCTCATCGGTACCGGAAACATTTTCGCGATTGCCGTTGCACTGGCTTCTCTGGTCCTCGCGCTTTCCTTACTCGCGTCCGCTTTGCTCGTAATTCTCGAAATGATGCCGACGCATGCGCGATTCACCGGCACGGCAATCCCCTACAACATCGCATATGCACTTTTTGCAGGGACCGCTCCTCTGGTGTGCGCAGCACTGGTCAACGCCACTGGAAGCGATCTGTCGCCTGCCTTCTATGCGACCGCCATCGCTTTGATCGCGCTTCCCATTCTGTGGCGAGGGATTCCGGAAACGAAAAACTGGTCTGCCACGCAGGGCAGCCCGACGAAACATTTCTGACAACGGACGCGCCACGGCTGTGATTTTTTGCGCAGCTGTCGATAGCGTTCCGATGGCCGCCACGAGAGAGTTGAGGACGACGAACACCTCTGGACTTTCAGGTGCCAAATTCATTAAGGCAGAGCCGAATCCGAGAAGTCGGGATGAAGCTCTCCAGAGGAAGTCGACGGCGTCGGAATTACCAGAACCCAAGCTTGCCGGATCGAACAGCTGTGCTTTCGATCCGGCGAAGCCATCAGTAGAAAGAGAGGCCGAAAGTGCCTACCGACAAGACCGATGCAGTTGTGGTCGGAGCTGGAGTGATCGGCAGCTCCATCGCCTACGAACTGGCCGCTCGAGGCTACGAAGTCCTGGTCATCGACAAGTCTGGTGGTCCGGGCTACGGCTCGACCAGTGCATCCAGTGCGGTTATCCGGTTCAACTACTCCACATTCGACGGTATGGCTGCGGCTTGGGAGTCGCTGCATTGCTGGCAAAACTGGAGCGAGCATCTCAACGCGACAGTCGACGGCGCGCTTGCGAAGTTTCGGCAATGCGGGATGGCACTGCTCGATGTCGACGTCGCGCCCCACGCGCGCACGATCGGATTATTCGAGAAGATAGGAATCGATTACCAGCTTTGGGACGCAACGACACTCGTCGAGAAGATTCCCGGTATCGACGCCGGCAAATACTATCCTCCGAAGCCAGTCGACTCGGAGTCCTTCTTCGCAGATGCCGAAACCACGCTCGGCGCGCTGTACACACCTCAGGCGGGGTTCGTCGACGACCCGCAACTGGCTGCCGCGAATCTTGCTGCGGCAGCACGTTCGCACGGTGCGGTTTTCGCATACAACACGCGTGTAGTGGCAGTCGAGCAGTTGCCTGACGGCATCTGGCAGCTAGGGCTCGACGACGGGGAAAGTGTGAAATCCAAGATTGTCGTCAATGCCGCCGGCCCCTGGTCAGGAGCGTTCAACAAGCTGTCGAACGTCGGGGCCGACTTCAAGGTTTCGGTTCGGCCCTTGCGCCAGGAAGTTCATCACGTCACCGCACCCACTGGCTACAACGACGACGAGATCCTCGGCCCGATGATCGCCGATTTGGATCTCGGAACCTACATGCGAGCCGAACCTGGAAACGGTTTCCTTGTCGGCGGAACCGAACCGGATTGCGATCCGCTCGAGTGGATCGACGACCCTGATACCGCCAACCCGAATCGCACTGTTGCCCGGTTCGAAGCGCAGGTTTTCCGCGCCGCCAGGCGTTTCCCCACCCTGGAGGTCCCGTCACAACCGAAAGGTATTGCCGGCGTGTACGACGCAGCATCCGACTGGACCCCGATCTATGACAAGACAGACAGGCAAGGTTTCTACGTCGCCATGGGCACCAGCGGGAACCAATTCAAAAATGCGCCCATCGCTGGGCGCCTCATGTCCAGGATCATCGACCAGGTGGAAGCTGGACACGATCACGACGCTGATCCCCTGACCTATGTCGGGATGCACACCGGGCTCGAAATCGACCTCGGCGCATTCTCCCGCCTTCGGGCACCCAATGCCGAGTCGACCGGGACGGTCATGGGTTAGAAGTCTTGTCCGGCTTGGAGAATCGATAGCCGCGACAACTGAATAGACACGGCTGTGGGTGTCCACCACGTGGTAGACACCCACAGCCGACTTCTCCTTCAACGGCGTCTACGGAAAATCGCCCTAGAACGTGTCAGCGGCACATCGCCTCCGGGACGGAGAGCTAACGTGCATGGCAGCTCTTCAAGTAGCTCAGGAACGATGCCTGCAGCCCGGTTACGTGCGTCTCGTGCAACAACGCGGTCGAAACATCCTGCGACCGTCCCTTGCCATGCAACTGCTCCACGACGGCGAGAACGTTGCGTGACAGTCCGCGATAGATCGGAATGGGTCCAGTCAGTTCGGCTTCGTTCAGCGTGACGTGCAGCTGCGGAACAACTGAGCCCACGCCACGCTCGGGCAGTGCCTCGACCAGTGTGTGGATCTGGCTGTCGGCGTTCACAACTCCGGGACTACCCGCACCGAAGGTCGCGAATGGGGGCGCGTCGCGCAGCCATGCGTAGAGGGCGAAAAGGCCTCCGTACGAGTACCCGAAGAGTCCGTGCCCGGACTCGCTGACACGTAGCTCCGACGAGTACAGGCGAGGGTGGAGTTCGTTGGTCAGGAAGTCGAGGAAGACGTCCGCGTGGGTGTCTGCCAGCTCCTCGAGGTAGGCGTCCACATACTCCTGGGTCATTGCACCCGAGTCGCGAGCAGCGGCAAGAGTAGCCATCATTTCTTCGCCTACCGGTTCCCCGGGCGGCACGAGATCGCGGTTGCGTAGTCGTGCCCAGTTGGCAGCTTCTTCACCGGCATAACCGACGCTGACCTGGATGTACGGGGCGATCGTCAGATACGGGTCTGCCTGCGTGACGATGAGCGGGGCGGTAAGACCTACAGCCCAGTTGCCGTCCATCACGTATATCAGCGGTAAGGGATCCGTGGAGTCCGCGTAGCCGGGGGGTGTGGTCACCCAGATGCCGTAGCTGTACCCCGACTTCGCCGTGATTTCGAAGTACCCCGTGTCTGCAAAGCATCCGTGCAGCATTGCGCTCATCGAACGTCTCCCTTGACGATATTTCCGGACTTCACGACGAGAACAGCCATGTCCGGATCGGCGAACACCTTTGCGTCTCGGAGTGGGTCTTGCTGCCAGGCAACCATGTCCGCCTGCATACCGACGCGGATCGTCCCGACGCTTTCCCCGATACCGAGAATGTCGGCATTGACGCTGGTGGCCGAAACGAGTGCATGCATCGGCGACTCCAACTCCGCGCGCAAGTGCAACTCCTCACCTCGGCGCTTTTGGTGCGGCCCGATGAGGTCCGAGCCCAGGCCGATCCTCAGGCCTGCTGCGCGAGAGGCCTCGAGCGCTCTGGCCATGCGTTGACGCACTCCGGCTGCACGCTCTCGTATTGCCGGGTCCAGGTCCATGCTTTCGGTGTCCGCCAACTGCTCGACCACGGCGAAGGTGGGGACAAGTGCCACGTCATGTTCCCGCATCAGCTGGGCCGTCTCCGCATCGATGTCGGTGCCGTGTTCCACGCACCGGACGCCGGCCCGCACCGCGTTGCGAATGCCCGCATTGTTGTGCGCGTGGACCGTGACGTAGGTGCCGCGCGACGCTGCTTCTTCCACTGCCACGGAGATTTCCTCGACGGTGAACTGTGTGTCGGTGAGGCTGTCATGGCCTCCGACGACACCGCCGGTGACGCACAGTTTCAGAAATGTTGCGCCTCGGCGGAACGATTCGCGCACGTTGCGTCGTAGCTCGTCGGCATTACCCGACATCAAGGACAAGGCGCAGAGCCCGGGAATGTGGTGCATGTTCCACAGCTCGGTCGGCTCCCACGCGGCCCCGTAGTAGCCGTGTCCACCGGTCTGGCACTGCACAGGACCGCACGAGAGGACGCGCGGACCACGCACCTTGCCGCTCGCGATAACGTCGACGACTCCGCCGTCGATGCCACCGACGTCTCGCACCGTGGTGAAGCCCGCGTCGAGGGCATGGCCCGCGGTGGCGAAGATGCCCGCAGCCAGTTCGGCTGCCGAGAGCTCAAACCCGAATTGCCTTCGGATCGGACTCGAAATGCCCAGGTGGACATGGGCATCGATGAGCCCCGGAGTTAGAAGCATGCCGTCCAAGTCAACCGTGGTCGAACCCGACGGCGCCTGTCCGATCGCGGTGACAATGCCGTCGCTCACGCACACGTCGACTTCGACCGGGTCGGTACCCGATCCATCCGCGACCATGCCGCCGGCAAACCATACGTCAGTCAAAGGGACCTCCGAGCATTGGAAACCACTCTCCTAAACACTGGTGAATTCGATATGCGGTACCGTACTCAACAGTGGTGAACCCGTCAATGGAGGTAGCGTGAGATCGCCGGTTGGGGAGGGTCGAGAGCGACTGTTGCAGGCACTGTTCGACGAGTTCGGTGAAACCGGCCCAAGCCCGAAGCTGTCGATGCGCCAAGTAGCGGAGCGACTCGGAGTGCACCACACGCTGCTGACCTATCACTTCGGATCACGACCGGGACTCCTCAGCGCCGTGCTGTCGGAAGCTCGCCGCCGTGACAACCTCGTCATCGCCGCGATGGGCAAAGATCTCGGGTTCGCAGCCCTGTGCAGGGCGATCTGGAGCTTCTACTCGAACGCCGAGCACGAAGATCGAAGCCGCACCTTTTTTCACCTGGCCGGACTTGCGGTTTACGAGCACAAAGCATTTCAAGATTTCGCCGCCGACCTCGACGATTTGGCGCACCTCCTCGAAGCGGCGGCCCTTCGCGAAGGATTCACAGTGGTGGATGCAAAGCAGCAGAGCATCATCGCAACCGCATGTCTGCGAGGACTGTTGCTGCAGAGGTTGCTCACCCCCGACGCCGAGGTCGACGCGGCAGCCGAGCGCTTCATCACCTCGTTGACAGCGTCCACCACGTAAACCCCTCATACACAACCGATCACCCCCGTTCGAGATCACCGGCGCGGGGGCGTTTTCCCTGGGCTCGGGCATGTTTCGGCGTGAGACGGTTCCCTGAGCCCCGGTTGAATGATGGTCGATCACCCTTTCGACATCTGTACGAGCGAAATGCCGAAAGATGCGACAAGTGAATGTATCCCGGCTCAGCAGACACACGACATCATCGACAAGTCCGATGATTCACACGAGTTTCGAAAGTCAGGATCGAATTGTGACCGTTACCTTCCGCGCCGCAGAGTTGAACAGCGCAAGTGGGATCTTCCAACAAGCACTGCTGGGCCAACCCAGTGCAGAGCCACTCGGCGGAGACATCATCACTCGTGCAGATGTCGAGTTCACCAGTGACGACGGCCGCATTCAATCCGGAGTCTGGGAGAGCGAACCGGGAAAGTCGCGGTGGGAGTTCCTCACCCGCGGCGAGATCATCACCATCGTCTCCGGCGCCATGACCGTCGAGGAGGACGACGGCGATCCCGTACATCTCGTTGCCGGTACGAGTGCAATCTTCCCAATCGGATGGAAGGGTACGTGGACGGTCACCGAGACCGTACGCAAGGTGTTCGTCGTATACAACGAATGACCAAGAGAATCCGCAACATCCGACTTTCACGGCCCGTCGTACGGACGGATCTCACGACGCAGCCCACTTGCCCTGAGCACCTGTCGCTGCACTCCCGCCCTCACGGAATCCTCCGTACCGATCACTCTCACATGATTTCTGGCGCGAGTGATCGCCGTGTACAACAACTCCCGAGTCAGCAGTGACGACGCCTCGGCCGGCAACATCACCGATACGGTGTCGTACTGGCTGCCCTGGCTCCGGTGAATCGTCATCGCGTAAACCGTCTGCACCGACGAGAGTTGGCTCGGGTGAATCAGAAACGCATCACTGCCCCGCTGGAATGCGGCAATAGGCACGCCATCCTCACGCTGCACGATCACCCCGGCATCCCCGTTGTAGATCTTCGCCTCGTAGTCGTTGGCCGTCACCAACAGGGGTTGGCCCGGATACCACCGCGTCGGGTCAAGAAACTGCCCTGTTGCCGTGCCGACCCACTCCATCGCCTGCTGCGCCCACCTCCCGACACCGTACGGTCCGTCACGGTGGGCGCACAGAAGGCGGTGCGATTCCAAGCCTTTCAGCGCGCCGATCGCATCACCCACCTCGGCCGACGCCGTCACCACCTCTGAACTCGCAACGATGTCGGCGCGCAATGCGTCAACATCCTCGGGCGAATGGAAGGAGACGGCTGGATCACCGCTGCGCAGGATACGCAGAACCTCAGCGGAATCTCCCGCTCGAACTGCCCTGGCCAACGACGCGATGGTTCCGTCGAAGCGGCGCCCGCGTGAGAGTTGAATGATCCCGCCCCGCAGACGATCCTGTTCATCCGCACTCAATGCCTCTTCGGAACCAGTGGCCGTGAGATCGTCACCCACCAACTGTGTCAGCGTCGGATTTCCACTGACCTTTACCGGGCGGGCGACAAGATCAGCAAGAACAGCGCCCGCGTCGACTGAGGTCAACTGATCGGGATCGCCGACGAGCAGTAGCCGGGCATCGGGGCGAACGGCTTCGAGCAGGCGCGCCATCAACGTGAGGGAGACCATCGACGTCTCGTCGACGACGACCACATCGTAGGGAAGTCTGTTGGTCGCATTGTATTTGAAACGACTCGAACTCCCCCGCTGCCAACCGAGTAGGCGGTGCAGGGTCATGGCCGCGAGTTCTTCGGGAAGGCCAAGGCTCGCGGTCTGCTCACGTACGGACTCCTGCAGCCGTGCTGCGGCTTTACCCGTCGGTGCGGCCAGACCGATGCGAGCATTCGAACCCAATTCCTCCGACAGGAGAGCGAGAATACGTGCGACCGTATGGGTTTTGCCGGTTCCGGGCCCACCGGCGATGACGGTGGTCCACTGTGTCGCGGCGAGAGCAGCTGCTATCCGTTGACGATCCGGCGCGATGGTCGGCCCGTTCTCGTCGACGAACAGCGAATCCAGCCGCGTTCGGACCGCTTTCAGGTCGGCGGGCGGCCACGTGGACGCCCGCTCGTCGAGCACTCGCCGAATCGTCTGCTCCTGCAGAAAATATCGATCGAGGTAGAGGAGTTCACCGTCGTCCGTGTCGACCAACCGGAGCGGTCTGAGAGGTCCGGCGTTTCCGCCGATCACCAGAGGGCTCAGCCGAAGGGCGGCAACGATCTCCGACGGTTCGGGCCACGGCAACGACGTAAGTTCCTCCTCCGTCGCATTGTCGACGCTCACATCACGCATCCGTCGTAGATCGAGGCACACCGAACCTGATCGCACGGCCCGAACTGCCAACGCCGCGGCCAGCATCACTTCTTCGGAAGTTTCACCGCCCAGGCTGCACACTCTCGTCGCGACATGAACATCGGCGGCAACCAGAACCCCGGCTTCGTTGAAGATTCGCACGATCCCTTTGGCGCGCTGCGCCAATTGCGCCTCGGTCATCGAATCTTCTCCCCTACTGTGTGGGACGCATCAAGACCGGCCAGCAGATCCGATAGTTCAACTGTCAGCTGAGCAGGCGGTTTCCATTCGAAGACACCGCATTCCGGCGGGCTGTCCGGGCCGAGCATCCCACGCACGAATTGATACTGCGCGCCCCCGAGATGACGGTGCGGATCGTAGTCGGGCAGGCGCCACCGCAGATACCGATGCAGTGCAACCGAATACAGCAGTGCCTGCAGCGGATAGTGCGAGCGCATCATCTCCGTCGCCATGAGTTCACGCGTGTAGTTGGCAGCCGTCAGATCGCCGCGACCGATCCGGTTGGTCTTGTAATCGACGATCACGAACGACGGGCCCGGGATCCGCAAGACTGCGTCGATACTGCCCGTCAGGAATCCGCGCATCGGTGACGTCTCGACACGGTCCAGATAGTCGGCGTACGACGCCAGAATGTCGTCGGAGGAAAGGTGGCGCCTCAACAGTTCCGATACTCCGCGGAGTGTGACACTCATCGACACCGGATCGTCGCCACCGGCCAGTGGGAGTTCGAAATCGAGTTCGGGAAGACGATCTTTCGGCGCGATCGTGGCCAAGGTTCCGAATCCCAAGGGAGTCTGCATCACCAGATACAGCGCATCCGCGAGTGCTTCGGAGTCGACCTCGGCCGCCCGTACCGAGACCGCCTCGGCGCAACGCATCCCGAGTTCCGCTCTCAGATCTGCCACAGCCGTGTCCACCACCTCGAGCACCTCATGCACCAGCGTGCCGAATGCGGCGCCCGCGGGAAGTCCGTTCATGGGTGAAGGGAACGCCTCCAGGGGCGAGGGGGTAATGCTCCCGAGGTCTACGGAATCCTCTGGCTCGTCGTCTTTTTCGGGATCCTCGACCTCACTGCCCGTGGTCGTGACCGCGTGGTGCGCTCCGGCGGTGAGTGCCGAGTACGACGTACGACGCCACAGAGTGTCCAGGTCTCGATCGAAACGCGCCGCGGCCAGTTCGGTCACGTCCGCAGCCGCTCTGGACCAGTGGACGGGCGAGGGCGGATGGGGACCAACAGGTTCCACCGAGATCACGTCGGACGCTGCTGCCGGCCAGGTTGCGAGCCGTGCTGCGGTTGTACCGTCGTCGAGCACCTTCACTACCCGAGCAGGTTCGGCGATGCCGGGTGTACGTCCGAGCATCAACCGGTGCAGCGGCGAGCGGGAGGTCCCGTAGCTGGGTGCCCACCAGAGCACGAGTTGGCACTGCGCCCGGGTCAGCGCCACGTACAGCAGCCGCAGTTCTTCGCCCGCTTCCTCGGCCTCCGCAACAGTCTTTCTGGCGTTGTACCCCGGGCCTTCCTGCCCGCCGACGTCGAGGATGCGGCGTCCCTCCGGGTCGTGCAACAGCTGCGTCGGCGAGTTGAAGCCGCCAACGCTCTCCCAACTGAACGGGACGTAGACGATCGGGAACTCGAGCCCTTTGGTGGCATGCACCGTAGCGATTTGCACTGCGGCAGCGTCACTGTCGAGGCGGCGGCTTCGATCGGTGGCGCTCCCGGACGTCGGTTCCTTGATCCGATCGGAAAGCCAGCGAACCAGTGCGCTCAACCCGAACGCTTCCTCGGTCGCGACGCGACCGAGGAGTTGTGCGACGTGCCGCAGATCGGTGAAATCTCGTTCGCCGGACGGGGCCGCGAGTACACGCTTCTCCAGATTTGTTTCGGCAGAGATTCTTTCGAACACAGCCGCAAACCCGACGCGTGCGAACAGCCCGGAATAGGAGCGCAGTTGACCTGCAAGTTCTGCAACGACGTTGTCGCCGTCCTTGTCCAGTTCTTCGGAGGTGCGCCCGAAAATCGGCGAGAGGGCCGTCAACCGGACACGATCGGAGCGATGGGGCTGCTCGATCGCCTGCAACAGCCACAGCCACTGGGTCGCACTGGGTGTCGCGAAAACACTGGACCCTCCGGTCAATACGGAAGGTACACCGACGGCATCGAGAGCATCGCGGATCATCGCCACGTGCTTGTGGGTGCGCACCAACACCGCGACGTCTCCTGGTTCGACCGGGCGTGGATCACCGTCGACTGCCAAGCGGGCATCGCCGCCCAGGAGCGCGACCACGTCTGCTGCGACGTCGTCCGCGACGCGACTGCGAAGTCTGCCTACGGCCGGAAATCCCGAACGATTGAGCGGTCCGGCTCCGGTACGGGGCAGATGGCGTACACGCATCGGCACCGGGCCGAACAACCGAGACTTCTTGTGCGAAGCCTCCACCGGATGCGCGACGATGCCTTCGTTGCCGAGTGCGGCACCACCGTAGAGGTGTTCGAGTGCCGCCAACAACCCTGGGTCGCTACGCCAATTGGTGGTCAACTCCTGGTGCGCATCCGCCTGATCGACCGCATCGAGATAACTCAGGACTTCTGCCCCGCGGAACGCATAGATGGCTTGTTTGGGATCACCGACCAGGACCAGGGTGGTGTGTCCGTGGAAGGCCAACCGCAGAATGTCCCACTGCAACGGATCGGTGTCCTGGAACTCGTCGATCAACACAACCTTGAACTTTTCGCGCATCCGACGACACGCGACGGGACCGTATTCCGGATCCGTCAATACACCGTGCAACAGCGTCAGCAGATCGTTGAAGTCGCGAATTCCTTTGGTCCGCTTACGTCGTTCGACCTCGAGGCGAGCAGCAGCCGCGAAGAGGACGCGCTGACCGGGTGCGGTCTCCTCCTCGCCGTCGGGTTCGAGAATTGCCTGACCATCGCCGACTGCGCTTCGGGCGATGGCCAGCGCGTCCTTCGTGGAGAACGGTGGAGACGAGTCCGTCCGGCTGTAGCGGCTGAGGTACAAATCCGAGACGACCTCACTGATCAGGTCGTCGACCGACTCCACAAAAGTTGTGTCCGGTTCACGTTCCCCGGCGATGCCCAGCCCGTCGAGCATCCTCTGACAGAAACTGTGGGTGGTCGTGATGGTGCCGGCGTCGAACTCCGCGAGAGCGCGCAGGAGTCGGCGACGCCGCACGCCGATCTCCTCGTCGTCAGCTGTGGCGAGGTACGCCACCAGATCATCATCCGACCGCCTCGCCGCCTCCGGGTCGACCAGAGCGGCGGACACTCCCGCGAACCTCTCCCTGGCACGCTCACGAAGTTCCTGAGTGGCGGCCCTACTGAATGTCACCAGCAGAACTTGCGAAATGTCGGCGAGACCTTCGGCAACACAACGGGTCGCGAGTCCGACGATCGCGTAGGTCTTGCCAGTTCCGGCGCTCGCTTCCAACACCGTAGTGCCGGTCGGTAGTGGCCCCAATAGATCGAAGTCCACGGGTTACTCCGCTCTTTCGTTGGTCAGCAACGGATCCCACAGTCGTCGGGCGAGAACTCCGAATCGAGTCGGTTCCTCGGCCCAGACGAATTCGTCGTCCGACGGCGGATCCGCAGCCAACTCCGCCAGTGTTCGAGCTTCTCCGAAAACGTAAGCGTTGCTTGGATCGATCATCTCGCCGTACTGCCCGGTCCACTGGGTGTCCGCACCGTTTGTCGCATCGTCGACCGACTCGCCACCAAAGCGTCGGCGCGCATATTCGGCTGAAGTAGCGGCCCACATCGGCAACGGACGCTGCAGCCCCCGCTCGCGTAGGTCCACCAGTTGCTGCAGGATCTCGACCGCATTGCCTGGCGCATCGAGCACCGACCGTGCCGCTGCGATCTTTCCCCGACCCCGTCCGATCGAGACTGCATCGAGCGCACCGGGTCGTCCGTGCGCTTTCAAGGCGAGCAGGTTTATCCAGGCCGTCATCCGATGTTTAGGCGCCAGTGAGGAATACGACGCTCCCACCACTGAATTGCCGTGCACACCGGTTACCGTTCCGGTGAGACGACGCCCGTCACCGAGGTCTATGTCGACGTCGACAGCTTCGGAGTCTCCCTCGAAGTGCGGCAAGGCAAGTCCGGCAATCTGATCGACCACCCATTCGACGTTGCCCAGAACCGTAGCGCCCAGGTTGTAGGGCGGCAGAGTGCCGCGGCGCCACTCGGCTGCACGGAAATCCGCCGAGCTGCGTCCAGCCAAGCGCGAGAGAAGCATTCGGTCACCCAGAGCCCAGGTGGACAGTGGATCGAGCTCGGTTGCCAGCGAATCCGCGATGTCGTCGTCGAGTTCCGGTACCCGGACGCCGAGGCGTTGGCGCAGAAAACCACGCGCGGGATGTACCAGGAAGTTCACCAAGTCGGCGATGTTAACTTCCTTCGGATGCACCTCGGGTAGCTCGGCCGACAAGACTGTCGGCAATTCGACCGGTGTTCCGGAGGCAGCCCTCGCACCGGCCAGCGCTGCCGTGTCGAAGCTGAACGGCTTGTTCGGCGCGAAGTTTCGATTGTCGAACGATTGCAACGGATGCCGTGTCAGCACTCCGTTGATCGCTTCCGGACCCACCGTCGCACTGAGTACGTCGAGAAGGCCACTGAGGGGGATCGCCGGTGGTCTGACGACACCGGTGACCGGATCGGCACCGGTATACAACAGAATCAGATGTTCGCCCGCAGACATCACGGCATCGAGAAGCAGTTGCCGGTCTTCACTGCGCAGATCACGCTCCCCCACAACGGGATCACGTGACAAGATGTCGTCGCCGTCGACTCCACCGGTTCGAGGGAACACCTCGTCGTCGAGTCCGATCAGCACGACCACGCGATGCGGTACCGAACGCATCGGAACCATCGTGCACACCGTCAGTTCGCCGGTTCGGAAGTTGGCACGCGTCGGTCTGCCCGCGAGGCTGCGCGAGAGCATCGCGCGAACATCGGCCAGACGTAACACCGTCTCTCCGCCGAATTCGACAGCAGCTACCAGTTCGCGGTGGGCCCCCGCGCTCTGCCAGGAATCTGCGGGCGCTGTGTCGGTCAGCAGATCCAGGGCCCGCATCAGCACACGAAGCCATTCGGCCGGTGAATGTGGGCCGGCAAGATCGCGAAGCGAGACGGCCAGGCGATCGACGAACTCTGCGAAACGTCCAGTCAGGTCGATGTCTGTGCCGTCCACGTCATCGAGTGGTAGCGCGAGATCCAACCAGGCATTTTCCGATTCGTCCGCGCTGACCCCCAACAAGATTCGGTCCATGGCGGTGTTGAAGGTGTTCTGCGGAAATGCGTCGAGGCCGAACGTGGCACGCTGCCGACTACCGATTCCCCAGCGAGCACCCGCTTCCGTCGTCCATTCCCGCAGTCTTTCCAACTCGTCGTCGCCCCACGAAAAACGTGTGCGGACAGGCTCGGTCGCGGCCAGGTCGAGAACCTCACTGGCTGTGGCCCGGCCGTCGGCCAATTCGAGGAGAGAGCCGAGAACGGCCAGGACAGGATTGGTCTGACGTAATCCGCGGTCTGCCAGCCTTACTCGAAGGAGATGCCCCGGGTGGCCATGGACGCCTTGCCCGAATGCAGCACGAACCAAAGGTGCGTACGTTTCGACGTCCGGGCACATCACGAGTACGTCGCGCGGCTGCAATGTCGGGTCGTCCTCGAACAATCGGAGCAGACATTCGCGGAGCACCTCGACCTGCCGTGCCGGCCCGTGGCAAGCGTGGACCTGAACTGTCCCATCCGGTTCCGCTGCAACCCTGGGAGCACGATCTGCGATGACATCGGCCTTGACCGTCGCCAGGAGAGATTTCGGGCCGGCTGGTTCGGGAAGATGCACCGACTCGAACTCGGCGGCACCGAGGCTGATCTGAAGTTCACGAACGTCGCGAGCAAGACTCGACAGCAACGGATTGGCGGATATCAGCGCTGACCCGTCTTCCGAACGTCGGATCGTGCTCTCACTTCGAGGCGGTATGCGCGAGCTCATCTTGGTCCACAGCGCAGGGCTGGGATGCGGGAGCCAGATGTGCACGTCCCGATTCGCACTGAGTGCGCTCAAGATCATTCGCTGATCGACCGGCAGCCGGGTCAGCCCGAAGACCGACAGACGTTCCGGTAGGTCGACCAAGGCCGGGTCCTCGACCAGCGCGCGGCTCACTTGCCCCAGTCGCTCTGCGGGCCCCGGAACGTCGATCTTGTCCGCGACGATGCACCACAGACGTGCCTGCCATTCGAAATCCTGCGACAGCGCCAATCCGTGTCCGTCGGTCAACCGCCCGGCGGCCCAGTCGATCAGCATCTGCGGGCGTTGCGCGGCATAACTGCGGAAGAGTTCGGTGACATGTGTGGCGGAGGCAAACCGTCGACCTTCACGATGGCCTTCGAGATGTTTCGCCAGGACTCCGCACCAGGGCTCGCCGAGGGACTCGTCGATCACATCGAGAACCGTCCACACCAATCGCGTCGGCGACCATGGGTCGTCGTCAGCCGTGATTCCACTGACCGCGGCCACGGACTCCGCGACCAGGCGCGCGGGTGAAGGAAACGCGATGTTCGCAGAAATTCCGTCCACTGCTGACGGTCCGGACGTGCCTAGCTGGGAGGACAGCCGCTGATTGAGCCAACGCTCGACGCCCTTGGCCGGCACCGCAACAGTTTCCCGGGCGAATGGATCCGACAGCGGGGTACGGAGGAGCGTGGCCAACGCCGAGACCAAGGTGTCCGAACGCTCGGCCCGGTACAACTTCAGCAATCTTCGCTCCCCTCACTCCGTCCAGACGTCCATCTCACCACGGCGCTGTGACAGGAGACGCCGAACCAGCCTCACGCAGCGGTGACGCGCAGGCAACATGACCGCAACCGGACGTTCGTACTGTGCGGGAATGACCAGTCCCGTCACCACACCTCGCCCCGCTGGAACCGGTCTCGACATCTCCGGCCTCGGCAAGACCTTCGAGATGGGTCGTCGGTCGGTGACCGCGCTGACCGACGTGTCCCTTCAAACCAGCGAAGGCTCTTTCCTGTCTCTGCTCGGGCCGTCCGGATGTGGGAAGTCCACCGTTCTCCGCATCCTTGCGGGCCTCGATAGTCCGACGTCGGGAACGGCCCTTGTCAACGGACAGTCGCCGGCCGAGTTACGCAAGCGCCGCGAACTCGGAATCGCCTTCCAGGATTCGGCTTTGCTGCCGTGGCGAACAGTGGCCTCCAACATCAAACTGCCCCTTCAGGTTGCCGGCATCGATCCCGACCCCGACCTGATAGCCGACCTGATCGCGCTCGTCGGCCTCGAAGGATTCGAGAAGGCCAAGCCCGCCCAATTGTCCGGCGGTATGCGTCAGCGTGTGTCGATCGCACGATCGCTCGTGGTCAAGCCGAGTGTCCTCCTACTCGACGAACCCTTCGGAGCGCTGGACGACATGACCCGTCAACGGCTCAACATCGAATTGCTCAGGATCTGGACCGAGAAACCGGCGACCACGTTGATGGTGACTCACGGAATCGCCGAAGCCGTGTTCCTCTCCGACGTCGTTGCCGTCATGACGCCGCGGCCCGGACGCGTCCTCGAAGTCGTGCCGATCGACCTGCCGCGCCCGCGTACACCCGAGATGATGCGTACACCCGAGTTCCACGAGATCCACGACTACCTCTCCGGACTGCTCTTCGGAAAAGCAGGCGTCGCATGACAATTACCGATATCGAGAACGTCGCGACCGCGGCGGCGCAGCCATCTGTGCCGCGCCGGATCCGATTGAAGCGTCCAACGTGGTTCGGCGGTGCAGTCGGCATCTGCGGACTGATCGCTCTCTGGTGGATTCTGGCGGCGGCCGGTGTTGCGGGAGGCACGATTCCGACGCCGTGGGTAGTTGTCTCGACGATGTTCGACGACGGTTGGTCGCTGTACGGACCCAATTTCACCGTCACGGCTTCCGGTGCGCTGCAGGGCTTTCTCTGGGGAAACCTGCTGGCGATCACGCTTGCCGTGCTTGTCGTTCTCATTCCGCCCATCGAGGGATTGGCCACACAACTGGCGATCCTGAGCTACTGCACACCGCTGTTGGCGCTTGGCCCAATCATCCTGGTCGTCTTCGGCGGCCGGACCCCCACAATCTTTCTCGCCGCAATGTACTGCTTCTTCACCACGATGGTCGGCACACTCGCAGGCCTGAGATCGGCAGACAAGACGAGCCTCGATCTCGTCGCCGCCTACGGCGGTGGGCGTTGGCAGAAGTTCACCAAAGTTCTACTTGTGAGCGCACTTCCGAGCACCTTTGCTGCCCTCAAGATTGCTGCACCTTCGGCCGTACTGGGTGCAATTCTCGGCGAGTATCTCGGCGGGGTGGACAGCGGGATCGGCGTCGCACTAACGGCCGCTCAGACGTCGTACAACGTCCCGCGAACGTGGGGAATGGCTATCGCCGCCGCCTTGCTCGCCGGTCTGGGGTACGCCGTCGTCGCAGCGATCGCCCGGCTCGTCACCCCGTGGACGAGCGCTCCGGGAGCACAGAAATGACCGCGGTACGAGGAACATTGAGATTCCTCGCCCCGATTGCCATCGCCTCGGCGCTGTTGCTTGTCATCTGGGTGGTCTTCCTCAACGCCTTCCCCCAGGTCGGCCCGCGTGTGGGAAAGACGCCGGCCGACGTCTGGGAGTACCTGTTCTCCGGCCCAAAATCCGCCGACGCTCGTTCGGGCATCATCGACAACCTGTTCATCACTCTGCGCGACGCCGGTGTCGGCTTTGCCGTCGGAATGACTGCCGCGCTCGTGGTGGCATCGATCTTCGTCGTTTCCCGCACTGTCGAACAGACTTTCATGCCCGTTGCAATGCTTCTACGATCTGTTCCTCTCGTTGCGATGACCCCGATCATCGTCCTGATATTCGGCCGCGGAATCGTGGGTGTGACGGTCATGGTTGCGATAGTGGTGTTCTTTCCGGCCCTGGTCATGATCATGGTCGGTCTGCGCGCCGCTCCAGCTCAGGCACAAGACCTCATCGCTGCGTACGGCGGGAGTCGTTGGACCGCATTGCGAATGGTGTCCGTACCGTCCGCACTTCCGGCGGTGTTCGCCGCCGCTAGGGTGTCAGTGCCCGGCGCTTTGATCGGAGCACTGATCGGCGAATGGCTCGGTAGCGGTCAAGGCTTGGGTTCGAGCATGATCAAAGCCATTCCGCGCTACCAGTACAACGAATTGTGGGCATCTATCGTGGTGATCACCGTGGTGTCGATCGTCCTCTACGCCGTGGTCGGGATCTTCGAAAGCATCGCTCTGTCTCGTTTCGGTCCTTCGGCGGGCAAGTCGTGACATCTGTTAACACGACCTCAACAAACTCTCTCTCCCAAGCAAACTGAACGAAACCGACTGGCCCTAGTGTTCCGATTCATGACGCCATTCAAGCCCGTCCGCCAGCTGGACCGCAGGGCCTTCTTCCGCTACTCCGCGCTGACCGGCATCGCAGTCGCCGGTAGTGCGTCATTGCTCGCGTGTAGCAGTGACTCCAGCAGTTCGAGTGGCGGAACCACGGACGACGGTTCCGAATTCGGAACAGTTGCAGTGCAGTTGTCCTGGATCAAGAACATCGAGTTCGCCGGCGAGTACTTCGCTCTCGACAAGGGGTACTACAAGGATGCCGGGTTCGGGAATGTCGACCTGGTGGCAGGTGGCGCAGCCGGTACCGGCGTCGAAGCCGGCTTGGACACCGGCAAGGTGTGGATCGGAATGTCCGCACCGCAGCTCACAGCCCCCGCTGTGCTCGACGGACTGGAGGCGAAGATCGTCGGGGCCACGTTCCAGAAGAATCCGTTTGCGATTGTCAGTTCCGCTGCGGCACCGATCAACTCACCGCAGGACATGATCGGCAAGAAGATCGGCGTCCAGGATTCCAATCAGCTCGTCTTCGGAGCTCTCCTGGCAGCAAACGGCCTGACCGAAAGCCAGATGACGATCGTGCCCGCGCAGTTCGATCCGAGCCCCCTGGCAAACGGCGAGGTGGACGGCTGGGTCTCCTACGTGACCAACGAGCCGATCACACTGGCCGCCAAAGGTTTCCCCAACGCCCACTTCCTCTTCGCGGACTACAACCTGCCGTTGGTCGCCGAATCGTTCACGGTTCTCCAGTCCACCATCGACAACGAGAGGGACAAACTCAAGGCATTCCTGAAGGCCGAGATCCAGGGTTGGAAGGACGCGGTCGCTGATCCGGCAGAGTCGGCACGCCTTGCCGTCGAGGTCTACGGCAAGGACCAGAACCTGGAACTCGAAGAGCAGATCAAGGAAGCCACCGCACAGAACGATCTTGTGGTGTCGGCAGATACCAAAGCCAACGGGTTGTTCACGATGACACCCCAACTGATCGAACAGAATATCGCGGCACTGTCGAAAGCTGGGCTGGAGATTACAGCGGACCAACTGTTCGACATGTCGATCCTCGAAGAGGTGTACGCGGAGAATCCGGAGCTGATCTGACTGCCGAGCGTCAGCGAACCTCCCGCGCGAGTACGCCCGAGATGAATAGCTGTACAAGGACCTCGGCCTTGTACCGGTCATCGGACCCAGCACCGATACAAAGGTTCCCGATGCCTTTGAGCACGTTGTACGCATCGACCCGCGAAGCAGTGCCAACGGACTCGAGCGCTGCCGCGAGGAGGGAGTCACATACCGGGACGAGGCGGTCGACGAAGTAGGTATGCAGAGCGTCGGACCCGGCGCTGTCTCCTTGCAGTGCACCGGCGAGCCCATGCTTGGTTACCAGGAACTCCACGAACAAAGCCACCCATGCCCGCAAAGCCGCCTCGGGCGTTGCACTCTCCGCGAGCATCTGTGGGCCCGCGTCCGCACACGCCTCGACTTGGTGTCGGTATACGGCGACCACCAACTCGGGACGCGTCGGGAAGTGGCGGTAGATCGTCCCCATGCCGACGCCGGCCTTCGCCGCAATCTCCCGCACCGGAGCGTCGACTCCGGACTCCACGAACACTGCTGCCGCCGCGTCGAGCAGCGCCTGCTCGCTTCGACGCGGGCGACCGACTTGCTTGGGAGACGCGACGCGCGACTGCTCGTCCTGGGCATCAGCCATGTGCACTCCTTGCTGACTCACAACATATGTTTGCATTACGGAACAACGCTCCGTAATGTTGCGGAGCGACGCTCCGATAAACAGTATCGCAGGGTGCAGCCTCAGCAAGGAACTTGCCATGACCTCATCAATGATCGACACTCTGAACGGCATCATCGGCGCCGGCACCCCGGTCGTCTCCGTTGCCCCCGTCGAGTTGTTCGCCCCCGATCGACCTGTCCCGCTGGAAGTACGTGTGTCTGCTCCGGCAGCAGGCACGAACCTCCCCGTTGTGGTGTTCTCCCACGGCAACGGCTGGAACCTCGATGGATACTCGCCACTCACGGCATTCTGGGCATCCCACGGATTCGTGGTGATCCAGCCGACACATCTGGACTCGCGCCGGAACGGTTTCGGGTTCGACCACCCGGTTTTCCCGACGATCTGGACCGAGAGAATCGCGGATCTCACACGCATCCTTGATCAGCTCGACACCATCGAATTTGCCGTGCCCGGGCTTGCCGGCCGCATCGACCGCAGTCGAGTTGCCGCCACTGGTCACTCCTGGGGCGGGCAAACCGCTCAGTCACTCCTCGGAGCAAGGATCTTCGACGAGGCCGGCCAGGTCGGCCAGGACATGTCCGACAGTCGCGTCACCGCGGGAATCCTGTTCGCGGCAACCGGTCTCGGCGGCGAGAACCTGCATCCGTTCGCGCAGGCGAACTTCCCGTTCATGCGCCCCTCGTTCCAGGAACTGACGACGCCGACACTCGTCGTCGCGGGCGACCACGACCAGTCCAAGATGTCCAGCCGCGGACCTGACTGGTTCACCGACGCCTACACGCACAGCCCAGGAGCCACCGACCTCCTGACCTTCTACGGTGCCGAGCACGCACTCGGCGGAATCGTCGGATACGAAGTCGCCGAGACCACTGACGAGAACCCAGAGCGGGTCGCCGCCATCCAACGGATGAGTACTGCCTACCTTCGGACCACGTTGCGCATCGATGAGACCAGCTGGCCAGCGGCCCGGGCCGCATTCAGCGACAACGCCGACCCGATCGGCCGAGTCGACACCAAGTAATGCGGCAGTGATCCGACTTATTGGCCGAAGTTGAACCTGAGATTCGCATTGATCAAGGTGTTGAGCCGCTTTCGCATTCTGACAACCTCTGCCTCGGGCGGTATCGGATCGTCCAAGAAAAGCGTCCAACGCAGCATCGTGCTGTTTCCGACCGCCTCGATGTCGAATCGGATGACGGCGTCGGGTCGGTCCGGCCAGATCGACGACCAGATCACCAGCTCCGGTTCTTCAGCCCTGACGATCTCCGGTGCGATCTCGCTCTCGAGAAGTTCCAGCCAGTGCCGGGCGGGCTGGCGGTACGGATCGATCAATGCCTCGAACATGAAGCGCGCAGGCGGCGGCTGGCTCCGGCGCCTCGTCGCGACTTGCAGCATGGCACGAGCGTAACCGCCTCTCAAGGGCATACCTCTGCCTTCGCAGTGCTGGATCCACGAAAACTGGGATAAACCGGGCATCGACGGAGGACACTCAGGAGCACATCCGTCTGGGAGGGCCGCTCATGCGTAAACGCCATCAGGTTCTGCTTGCAGTGTCCGCAGCGATCGGGCTGTCTCTGACGCCGATCAATGCGTCGGCGACACCGAGCACGGGAGTACACGGTGAAATTCTCGGGCAGGTGACTTTCGACGGCAAGGACTACATCCTGCGTCAGATCACCATCGACCCCGGCGGTTCCACCGGTTGGCACTTCCACGACGGGACGCTCTACGCACTGATCGCGCAGGGCACGTTGAGCCACTACCGATCCGATTGCTCCGTCGACGGGATCTACAGCGCCGGAAATACTTTGATCGAACCGAGCGGTTCAGATCATGTGCACATCGGAAACAACTCGCAGACAACACCATTGGTACTCGAGGTCGTCTACGTCAATCCGGCGGGCAGCCCCCTCTCCGAAGATGCTGCGCCTCCCAACTGCCAACTACCCGGCTGACGGCGCCGAAGCGGTAAACCGCACCGGCATCGATTCGAGACCGGACACGAAGTTGGCGGCACGCCGCTGCAACGGCGCGTCGGTGGCAAGTGCCATTCCCGGCAGCCTGGCGAAGAGTTGCTCGAACATGATCCGTCCCTCGAGCCTGGCCAGCTGATTACCCAGACAGAAATGAGTTCCGAAGCCGAAGGCCACGTGCGGATTCGGTGTGCGGCCGACATCGAACCGTTCGGCGTTCAGGAACACGGACTCGTCGAAATTTGCCGATTCGAAGAGCAGCAGCATCTTCTCACCTGCCTTCAGCTGCGCGCCGAAGAAATCGGTGTCACGGGTCAGGGTTCGAGCCATGTTCTTGATCGGCGAGGACCACCGCAGCATCTCCTCCATTGCCAAGGGAATGGCATCGGGATCGTCGACTAGCTCCCGGCGCTGGTCCGGATGGCGCAGTAGCTGTTCCATGCCGCCGCTGAGCACGTGCCGTGTGGTCTCGTCACCGCCGATCAGGATCAGCAGGGATTCGTTGACGATTTCCTGATCGGAGAGGGCTTCGCCGTCGACCGCACTGTGAATCAACGTGCTCACCAAATCGTCGGCCGGGTCGCTCCTCCGCTCGGCGATGGTTCGCATCATGTACGCGGTGAAGTCGACGTACGCAACCATCATGGCCTGCAGTTGATCCTGGGAAGCGTTGCTTCCCAATGCCTTCACCAGATCGTCCGACCACCGCAGAAACAACGCGCGTTCCTCCGGACGGACACCCAACATGTCGCCGATGACGGCCATCGGCAGCGGTGCCGCCAGGTCTGCGACGAAGTCGGCTTCTCCTTTCTCACAGACGGCGTCGATCAGTTGATCGCAGATCTCCCGGATACGGCCGGCCTTGGCTTCGACCTTCTTACGTGTGAAACCCGTATTGACCAAGCGTCGACGTGTGAGGTGCTGCGGGTCGTCCATGTCGATCATCTGCGGCAATGGACCGGTTTCGGGGCGGATGCCACCGGCGTTGGAGAACAGTTCGGGATCCCGCTCGGCTGCGACGACGGCGTCGTAACTCGCGGCCGCGGTGATTCCGTTGGCGTCGTCTCGGTACACGGGCTCGTGATCGCGCATCCAGGCGTACGCGTCGCGCACATTGCCGAGGTCTCCGCTATAGAAGCGTCCGTCGATCAAATCGAAGGTCGGTCTGGTAGCCATCACTCCACCTCTCGCACAACCCTTGCCTCAATAAGTAGAACCTGTTCCTATATAGCGTGGGGCGTTTTCACCGAAGCCGAATCGGAAATCCTCCAGAATCAGCACGCGAGCCCGCCGGAGCAACGACCAGGAGACACGCATGGACGACGACACCGCCTCAGCGGGCATACCCACTTTCGCCGGCACATCGATACTGGTGACCGGCGGCGGTAGTGGCATCGGCCTGGGCATCGCTCGTTCGCTCGTTGCGTTTGGCGCTCACGTCACGATCTGCGGACGCAACAAGGAGAAACTCGAAGCTGCCGCCGAATCGATCCGGCAGTCGAGTCCGGAAGGATCGGTCAGCGTCTCCCCCGCCGACGTCACGATCGAGACAGACGTCGTCGCCGCTGTCGCCGCGGCGGTGTCCGTCACCGGAAAGCTCGACGGAGTCGTGGCCTGCGCCGGCGGGAACGAAACCATCGCACCGGTCACGCAACTCGACGTCGACGCCTGGCGCCGCACCGTCGACCTCAACGTCACGGGGACCATGCTGACGATCAAGCACGGCGCGCGGGCACTGGTGGCTGGAGGCGGTGGATCCATCGTCGCGATCTCGTCGATCGCCAGCAGCAACACACATCGCTGGTTCGGCGCGTACGGAGTCTCGAAATCCGGCGTCGACCACCTGGTGCAGTTGACAGCAGACGAACTGGGCGCCAGCAACATTCGTGTCAACGCGATCCGCCCGGGGCTGACCCGAACGGATCTGGTCGCGCTCATCACCGACGGTGGCCCCATCCTGGACGACTACCTGGCCAACACGCCGCTCGAACGCGTCGGCGAGGTCGAGGACGTCGCCGGACTCGCTTCCTTCCTCCTCGGACCGCACTCCACCTGGATCACCGGGCAGATCATCAACGTCGACGGAGGCCAAATGCTGCGCCGCGGACCGGATTTCCGCTCGATGCTCGAACCCGTCTACGGCTCCGACGGACTCCGCGGGGTGGTGGCGCCATGAGCTACACGATTCTGGGCAAGAAGGTCGAGATGCCCGTCGAAGTTCGCACCGCGTCTGCCTTCATGGCGTTGTACTCGGTACCCAGCACAACCGCGCAGTCGATCATCGATTACACCGGCTTGACCGTGCTCCAGTACCGTCCCGGCCGGGCGCTGTGCGGCCTGGTTTTTGTCGACTACATCGACGGGGATCTGGGGCCGTACAACGAATTCGGAGTGACGTACATGGTGCGCAGCCACACTGCGCCTCCCGAAACCTCGGTGCTGGGAGATCTACGTTCGCTCGCTGCCGGAACTGCAGGGGCACTCATTCACGAGTTGCCGGTGGACGGCGAGTTCACCAAGGCCGCCGGCCGGGAAATCTGGGGATTCCCGAAGGTGCTCGCCGAGTTCGACACCGAGCACGTCGGCTCGGTCAAGCGCGGATCGGTCTCTCGCGACGGCAAACTCATCACACAGTTGAGTGTGAAATCCGGCGTCAGCGTGCCGGGCGGCGGAGCCAACATGTCGTTGGCCGCGTACTCACATCTCGACGGCGCCACCAGGTGCACGTCGTGGGACATGGCACCGACCGGCGTCAAATCGCGCCCTGGTGGAGCCGAGGTTCAACTGGGCAGTCACCCGATGGCGGCGGAGCTTCGGAAACTGGGACTCCCCCGCCGGGCCCTGATGACCACGACCATCAAGAACCTGGCGATGACGTTCGGGGAGGCCACAACAATCTGAGTGTCGGCCGACGGCACCCCTTTCGGTCACGTGTGACTCGGGCTACACTCCTGGACGGTTGACCAACTCGCGTCAGACCGCCCGAAAGGACACTCGTGCAGATCACCCGACGCACCGTACTGGCAGGCGCTGCCGCCGCACCTGCGCTCGCCGCTCTGTCGACGAACCAGGCCGTCGCAGCTTCGCCGGCACGCACCGTTTCACCCGCACGCACCGACAAGTCGTCGGCGTCACTGCAGGTGGGCGTCGGAATTTCCGACGTGACCGGACCGGTCGCCGAAGTCGGCATGATGGGCTACTCGAGCTTCGATCAACGCGCCGAAGGCCTGCACCAGCGAATGCGCGCACGCGCCTTCATCTTCGAGTCCGGCGGGTCGCGGGTCGCCTACGTGTGCGTCGACAACTGCATGATCTTCCAGTCCGTTCACGACGAGGTCCTGCGCCGACTGGCCGGGAGGTTCGGTGACATCTACACCGAGCGCAACGTCATGTTGACGGCCATCCATTCACACGCGGCATGTGGTGGGGCCTCGCACAACTACGCGTACAACCTCGCAGTTCTCGGCTTCGAACTGCAGGTGTTCGAAGCCGAGGTCAACGGCATGGTCGAGGCGATCAGCGCTGCGCACGAGAACCTGGCGCCAGGCACGGTCCGTTTCGGGCGGTCCGATCTCACCGATGCCAGCGTCAACCGATCGCGAGTGGCGTTCGACCTCAATCCCGAAGAGGACAAGGCCTACTACCCCGGCGGCAACGACCACCACATGCGTGTCATGCGGATCAGTCGGGGCAGCAAGGACATCGGGGCGATCAACTGGTTCGCCACCCACTGCGCCTCGCTCACGAACGAGAACCATCTCATCTCCGGGGACAACAAGGGCGCCGCGGCGTACTTCTGGGAGCACGACGACCAGGGCGTGCGCTACCTCGACGGCGACACCAGCTTCATTGCTGCGTTTCCGCAGACCAACAGCGGCGACATGTCACCCAACCTCTTCCTCGAGCCCGGACGCGGACCGACCGAAGACGAATTCGAGAACGCACGCATCATCGGGCTGCGCCAGGTTGCGGCGGCTCGAACTGCCTTCGACGCGGCGTCCGACACCGTCACCGGTGGCGTCGACAGTCGGATCATGTACCTGGACATGGCAAATCAGGTGGTGAGCGGAAGATTCACCCCCGACGGACGCGAGCACCGCACCGCTCCGGCCGCGATCGGCGCGGCAATGAGCGCCGGAAGCGTCGAGGACGGACCGGCAATCCCGATCTTCCCCGAGGGCACCCGAAACCCCATGATCGACGCCCTGGGCGGTATGGATGCTCCTGTGCCTCAATGGCTTCAGGATGCACAGGCGCCCAAACTCGTAGTCGTTCCGGTCGGCCTGCTGCCACCGGGAGGATGGGTGCCGAACGTACTCAAGATCCAGATCCTGCGGATCGGTCAGTTCTACATCGTCGGTGGCCCTGCGGAATTCACCATCGTCTCCGGATTACGAGTGCGTCGAACCGTCGCCGAGGAGCTTGGGGTTCCCCTCGAGAACGTCATCTTCCAGGGATACGCGAACTCGTACTCGAGCTACTGCACCACACCACAGGAATACGATTCGCAGCAGTACGAGGGCGGTTCGACGATGTTCGGTCGTTACACACTGCCGGCCTATCAGCAGGGGTATGCCGCCCTTGCAGCCGCGATGCGCGACGGCACCGAACCTCCTCGCGGCCCCGCTCCGGCCGACCTGTCCGGGTTCCAACCCAGCTTCGGACCTGGCGTCGACTTCGACGAGCCCTTGCCGGGAACACAATTCGGCGACGCAACCGTCCAACCCGGCGACACCTCACCGGGTGGGCAGGTTGCCGTCGAGTTCGTCACCGGCCACCCCAAGAACGACACTCACCGAAACGGGACCTTCTACGAGATCCAGCGCAATACCGGCGGATCCTGGACACGGGTCGCCGACGACAACGACTGGTCCACCAAACTGCACTGGCGCCGGGTCGGGAGCAACGGTTCCGTCGTGCGCATCACGTGGGATGTTCCGGCCGATACTCCGGCGGGTACGTATCGAGTCCAACACTTCGGTGCGTCGAAGGCTCGGGGTAGCGGCGCGATCACGCCTTTCTCCGGGGTGACCGCCGAATTCCGCCTCACCTGACCCGCGTGAACGTATCGCTCCCCTTGTTGGACAAGGGGAGCGATACGTTCACGCGATGGGGTCAGAGCGCAATGGCCAGGTTCAGGCGGCGGTCGGGTGCAGCGAGGTGCTCATCGTCGACTGCTCTGACGCTGCCGGGCGGTCGATCTTCGCCGCGACGATCAGGACCAGCAGACCGGCGACGGTGACCGCCGCCCCCATCCAGATCGGCGAGGTGAAGCCGAGTCCCGCGGCGATGGTGATTCCGCCCAGCCATGCCCCGAGCGCGTTGCCGACGTTGAAGGCGGCAATATTTGCACCCGACGCCATGGTCGGTGCGGCCGACGCGTAGTTCATGATCCGCATCTGCAACCCGGGCACCGTCGCAAAACCGAAGGCGCCCATGAAGAACAGTGAGATCACGGTCATGACCTTGCTCTCGGCGGTGGCGGCGAACACGATCAGAACGACGGTCAGGATCGCGAGAATCCAGACCAGCGACTTCGTCAGCGAGCGGTCGGCCGCCCTGGCGCCGAGGAAGTTACCGACGAACAGGCCCGAGCCGAAGAGGATGAGCAGCCACGGAACGCTGGACGTCGCGAAGCCGGTGACCTCGGTGAGGGTGAAGGCGATGTAGGTGAAGGCTCCGAACATTCCGCCGTAGCCGAGGATGGTGATGGCGATCGAGAGCCATACCTGCTTGTTGCGGAATGCCCCCAACTCTCCGCGCAATCCGCCACCGGTCGTGCTGGCGGGCGTCGTCGGGACGAGTGCTGCAATTCCGATGAGCGCGATGACGCCGATGACGGTGATGGCCCAGAACGTCGAGCGCCATCCGAGTTGCTGGCCCAGCAGCGTGCCGAACGGAACGCCGAGAACGTTGGCGATGGTCAGGCCCGCGAACATCATCGCGATGGCGCCGGCGCGCTTGTTAGGCGCGACCATGTCGGCGGCAACCACCGAGCCGATTCCGAAGAACGCACCGTGGCACAGCGCCGCGACGATGCGTCCGCCCATCATGACCTCGTAGGAGGGAGCGAGCGCGGACATCAGGTTGCCGATGATGAACAGCACCATGAGCGAGAGAAGGACCTTCTTGCGCTCGAAGCGGGTGACGGCAGCGGTAAGGAGGATCGCGCCGAGCGCCACCGACAGTGCGTAGCCCGAGATCAGGTAGCCCGCGACGGACTCGGTGACCTCGAAATCAGCCGAGACCTCGGGCAGGAGGCCCATGATGACAAATTCGGTGAGGCCGATCCCGAACCCGCCCATAGCGAGGGCAATGAGACCCAATGGCATCTCGATGTTCCTTTCACAGATTTACGCGTAAGCCGTTAGCGGGCGTGCGCATTAGTTGCAGGCGCGCTATAAATAGTTGCACGCGCGCGCTACATGCGCAAGCTGGTAACCTGGAGTCGCAGGAAACGGACAAGGAGAATCACATGGGGATCGCCGACGACGCCGTCGAAATCCGTTCGCAAGGGTGGCGCACGCTCGCAGCACTGCACGGCGCCCTCGACACCGAACTGGAACGCGCGCTCCAGCGTGAGCACAAACTGTCCGTCGTCGAATACACCGTGCTCGACGCACTGAGCCGCCAGGATGGCTGGCACATGCGGATGGCTCAGTTGGCTCGCGCTGCCGCACTGAGCAGCAGCGCCACGACGCGCTTGGTCAATCGACTCGAAGATCGAGGACTATTGACGCGCATCCTGTGCGCCGACGACCGTCGAGGCATCTACACCGAGCTGACGCCGGCCGGCCGCGAGCTTCTCGAAAGCGCACGGCCGACGCACGACGCCACCCTCGAGGCGGCGCTCGACGAGGCATGCAAGACACCCGAACTCGCGCCACTGGTGCGCGCCCTCCACGAGCTTCCCGTCGGCTAGAAGTCTGCCGGAAGCAGGGCACGCTCTTTGATGCCCGAGACCACCTGAGCGACAAACACACTCGCATCGACGACCACCCGCCCACCACGCGCGGGGACCAGAACGTCGACGGTGCCGCCGTGCACCTCGTTGTCCCCGATCACCGCGATGTACGGGTCACGGTGAGTGCGTGCCTCGCGGATGCGACGTCCCAACGATCCGTCAGGCGCGATCGCCACTCGAACATCGCGAGCCTCGAGATCGGCCCGCAAACGCTCGGCCTCAACCTGGTGCCGGTCGCCGACGGGCAGAATCGAGACTTGGTTGGGTGCCAGCCACGGCGGCATCCGCCCTTCGAACCTTTCGATCAAAAGCGCAGTCATGCGTTCCATCGATCCGAGCAAGCCCCGATGGATCATGACGGGGCGAGCCTTGGATCCGTCCTCAGCGGTGTACTCGAGGTCGAACCGCTCCGGTTGATTGAAGTCGAGTTGCACGGTCGAGAGTGTTTCCTCGCGGCCGTGCGCGTCTCGCACCTGGACGTCGATCTTGGGACCGTAGAACGCTGCCTCCCCCTTCGATTCCACGTACTCGATCGAGCGTGCATTCAGCGCCCCGCGAAGGTGATCCTCGGCGTCCACCCACTGCTCGTCGGTGCCGAGGTACTGCCCCTCTCCCCCTCTGATCGAGAGTCGGTACCCCCGTTCGGCAATCCCCAGAGTCGAGTAGCAGCGCTCGATCGCATCGAGCGCGACGATCACTTCCGCTTGCACTTGTTCACGACTACAGAAGACATGTGCGTCGTCGAGATTGATCTGTCTGACTCGACTCAATCCGCTGAGAACTCCGGAGAGTTCGCTACGGAACATCGAGCCGAGTTCACGAACGCGGAAAGGTAGCTCGCGATAACTACGACCGCGAGCGGCGAATACCTGAGCGTGATGGGGACAGTTAGCCGGACGAAGGAGAAATGACTCTCCGCCTATCTTCATTTCGGGAAACATGTCGTCCGAGAACTTGGACCAATGCCCAGATCTCTCGTACAACTCTTTCTTCGCCATAACGGGGGTATAGACACCCCGGCATCCGGATCGCGCTGCTTGTTCGGCGGCGAACTTTTCGAGTTCGTTCCTGATGATCGCGCCGTCCGGTAACCAGAGTGGGAGGCCGGCCCCGACGGTGGGGATGGTGGCGAAAAACTCCAGGTCGCGCCCGAGTTCGCGGTGGTCAACGCTCATGAGAAGTCTCCAAATCGTTCAAGGGGAGACGCACACGGAGCGACGAAACAGGAAAGCCCCGGGGCGATAACTCCCGGGGCTGAAAGGGTTCGGTCAGCAGTTCCTAAACGATGCGCCGGAAGAGAACCGGCGTCGTCGTGTTGTGCGCAATACTGACCATGTACGTGAGGTTACATCAACTTCCTACCCACCTACAGCCCGAATTGTCGGGCCTCTATGCTGACGCAACTGGGAAGGCGCAGCAGTAGCCAACGAAACACCCACGAAGAGCGAAGTTTCGGCAATCATGTCCGAACGTGAGGTTCTCGGATATGAGGAGGATGTGCGACGGTGCCGGACCACTTGCTCGAACAGTTGATCACCATTCCTTTGTTCACCGGAATCATCGGGTACATCACCAATTGGTCGGGCGTCCTGATGCTGTTTGCGCCGATCAACTTCCACGGGATCAAAGTGCCCGGCCTCAAACTGCTCTTCCCGTTCCTCCCCCGGCGCGTTCAGGTGATCCCCGCGATCACCAGCGACGGCAGATTCGGTTGGCAAGGCATCGTCCCCTCGCGGGCGGAGAAGATGGCGTCGATCGCCGTCGACAAATCCCTCGCGAAAGTCGGCAGCATCGCCGATTTCTATCGCGTCCTGGACCCGGACAGCATCGCCGAGCACTTGGTGAACATTTCTCGCAGTGAAGTGCGCGGCGTGGTCACCAGAATCATGACGGCCGAGAATCCTCAGCTCTGGCACAACCTTCCGACGTCGGTGAAGGAGGCCGTCTTCCGCAAGGTGGAGGACGATCTGCCGGCCAGCGTGCGTATGATCACCGACCGCATCGAAGAGGACATCGACGAGTTCATCGACGCGAAGCTGATGGTGATCCGCTACCTCTCTTCGCATCCCAAACTGCTCAACGACATCTTCCGCACGATGGGCAACAAAGAGCTCAGGTTCATGCAGAACTTCGGCTTCTACTTCGGATTCCCGATGGGCTTCGTGCTCGTCGGAATCCTCCATCTGGTTCCGCAGTGGTGGGTGCTTCCCATCGGCGGTGTGATCATCGGATACATCGTGAACTACCTCGGCATCACGATGATCTTCGAGCCGATCACCCCCAACCGTTGGGTGCCGTGGAGGCAGGGGCTCTTCCTGAAGCGACGCACCGAGATCATCGCCGGGTACGCAAAAACCCTCGCCGATCACGTCGTGACGCTCGAGAACATCGGCACCGAACTCCTCGAAGGTCCCCGCTCGGACCGAACGCGGCGGATGCTCGATCAGGTACTGCGCGAATCCGTCGACGACGCAGCCGGCTGGGCAAAGTCGGTGGTCAAGATGACCGTCGGTTCGCAGAGCTACAAGCGTCTGCCCGGCCTGGCCACCACCGAAGTGCTCGACCTGTACCCAAGGGTCTTCGAGGACGCGGAGTTCGCCGAGAACCAGTCGGAGAAGATTCGTGTCTTCGTCACCGAACGCATGAGCATCCTTTCACCGGAAGATTTCAGCGAACTACTACGCTCAGCCGTCAAGCAGGACGAGTGGCTGTTGTTCGTACACGGGGCCGTGCTGGGCTCGTTTGCCGGTTTCCTACACCTCGCAATATTCGGAGTATGAGCATGAGTGAGCACGACCATCGCATGATCGTCGAAGCGGAATCGTACGACTGGGCTGCGGACATCACGCCGGTCGAATCCGTCGAAAAGCGTCTGATCCGTAGCCTTGTCGGGCTTACCGCCACGACGACGCTCACGTCGATCAAGCTGACGGGTTGGGCTTTCGGAACGGCGAAGGAGGCGACGCGGCAGATCGTTCAGGCCGCCGCCGAAGCCGCGGCAGAGGCTGCAGAATCCGCCAACGTGCAATCCGAACGTCGGGCCGAGAACACCAACGGAGACGGCTCGCGGACGGAGAACCTGCGGGCGGCAATGGCTACTCGTACCAATCGCAAACAGAGCGTCGAGGCCACTCTCGCGGCGCTGCGGGCACGTGGTGACAGGTTGCTGGATCGTTCCGCGGACGTGACCGATCGCGACGATCTGCACCCGGCTTACGACCGGATCCTCGACGAGATCGCACCAGACGAAGCTCGAATTCTTCGGTTGCTGGCCACCTCCGGCGCACAACCGAGCGTCGACGTGCGCACGGCGCGGCCGTTCGGAGTCGGCTCGGAGATGATCGACGAGGGTCTGTCGATGATCGGAGAACTGGCGGGATGTCGACATCTGGACCGCATCAGCGCGTACCTGAACAACCTGCATCGGCTCGGTTTGGTGGCGTTCTCACGCGAGCCCGTCGAGGCCGACCGGTACCAGGTGGTCGAGGTGCAGCCGTCGGTGATCGAGGCGGTCAAGCGAGCCGGACGATCCAACAGGATTGTGCGTCGTAGCATCCTGCTGACGCCGTTCGGTGACGACTTCTGTCATACCTGTTTTTCGCTGTAGGGCCTCCGGCCCTGTGCGCCTTTTTGGTAGTTACCACTACCAAAAAGGCGCACAGGGGGCTTGCCCCCTACAGCCAGGTATCTTCTGTCGTGGTCGTCAGGAACGCTTCCAGATCGTCACGCCAGGTAGCCGGAACAGTCTTGTCCGGCTCGATGCCCGTGTACTGCCCGCGATAGAAGAGCAGCGGGCGTTCGGTCTTGATCTCACTCATCGACGAAACCCGACCGAAGACGACGTAGTGATCGCCACCGTCGTGGACGGTTTCCACCGTGCAGTCGATGTGTGCAAGGGACTTGTCGATGATCGGCGAGCCCAGAGGCGATGGCGTCCAATCGATGCCGGCGAACTTGTCCGGCTCACGTGACCCGAAACGAGCACACACCGCCTGCTGTTCCTCCGCCAACACGTTGACGGCGAACTTACCGGTCCGCTCGATTGCCGCCCACGACCGAGAACCCTTGGTGGGGCAGAACAACACCAAAGGCGGGTCGAGTGACAGGGCCGCGAAAGACTGACATGCGAACCCGACAGGCTCACCGTCGTCGACTGTCGTGATGATGGTGATACCCGTGCAGAATTGCCCGAGAACCGTGCGGAACTGGCGTGGATCGATCGCCTGCTCCGCACTCACCGACGCGTCGGGCGAACTCACGGCTTCATTCCCACCGTGAAGTCGTGACCCCACAGGCTCACGGCCGTGCTTTCCCTCGCGATCCAGTTTTCGTCCTCGACCTCTAGCCCCTCACAACCGAATTCGATGTCGAACCCGCCTGGAGTCTTCATGTAGAACGAGAGCATCTCGTCGTTGACGTGGCGACCGAGAGTCGCCGACATCTTGACCTTCTTGCGCAGTGCCCGGTCGAGGCACAGTCCGACGTCGTCGGAGTTCTCCACTTCGAGCATCAGGTGCACGATGCCCGTCGGGTTGGGCAACGGCAGGAACGCCAAGCTGTGGTGACGCGGGTTGCAGCCGAGGAACCTCAGCCACGCCGGGTCGCCGTCCGCGGGCCGGCCGACCATCTGCGGAGGCAGACGCATCGAGTCGCGAAGCTTGAATCCGAGTACGTCGCGGTAGAACCGCAGCGAAGCATCGTCGTCATCGGTGGTGAGCACGACGTGGCCGAGGCCCTGCTCACCCGTCACGAACCTGTGCCCGTACGGGCTCACGATCCGGCGGTGTTCGAGAGCAGCTCCGTGGAACACCTCGAGGGAGTTGCCCGAGGTGTCCTCGAACGCGATCATCTCGACGACGCGACGGTCCTTGAGCTGCTCCGCCGTGCCTTCCTTGAACGGAACACCGGCTGCCGACAACCTGTCACGGATATCCTGCAGCTCAGCGGCATTCGCGGTTTCCCAACCCGAGACGAGCAGACGGTCCGTGTCGTTCGGAACGATGACAAGACGCGCCGGGAAGTCGTCCATACGCAGATACAGCGATTCCGCGTCGACGCCCTTGCCCTCGATCATTCCGAGGATCTTGAGTCCGTATTCGCGCCACGCAGCCATGTCGGTGGCCCCGATGCGCATGTACGCCAGAGATCGAATACCCATCATTTACCTCCGTCGAGCAGGAAGTCGGTTGCGAGCCGGTTGAATTCGTCGAACTTCTCGAGCTGCGCCCAGTGACCGCAACCGCCGAAGACGTGGAGCTGCGCGCGCGGGATCATCTTGAGCGCGACCAGTGCGCCGTCGAGAGGGTTGACCCGATCCTCACGGCCCCAGATCAGCAACACACGCTGACGAAGCTTGTACGCCTCGCGCCAGAGCATGCCGAGCTCGAAGTCACCGCTGGAGAAGGACTTACCCATCGCCTTGGCCGCAGCCAGCGACTCGGGAGTGCTGGCGGCAGCGAAACGTTCGTCGACGAGTTCCGGCGTGATCAGCTTCTGATCGAAGACCATGATCCGCAGGAATGCTTCGAGGTTTTCTCGGGTGGGCTGGTAGCTGAACTTTCCGAGGTTCTTGACGCCCTCGGTGGGGTCCGGCGCAAACAGGTTGACACTCAGACCGCCGGGGCCCATCAGAACGAGGCGACCCGCACGGTCCGGGTAGTCGAGCGCAAAGCGAACAGCAGCGCCACCACCGAGCGAATTGCCCAGCAGATCAACGCGACCGGTGATCTCGAGCGTGTCCAGGAGATCATTGAGCGCCGACGCACTGTGCACGAAGTACTGCGGATGCTCCGTCGGCTTGTCGGACTGCCCGTAACCGGGCTGATCGACCGCGATGACGTGAAAGCTCTTCGCCAACACCGGAATGTTGCGGGCGAAGTTAGACCACGACGACGCGCCTGGGCCACCGCCGTGCAGCAGCACGATGGTCTTGTCGTTTCCGACGCCCGCCTCGTGGAAGTGCAGTTTCAGATCGGGGCGCACTTGCGCGAACCGTGAAGTGGACTCGTAGGTGAGGGCTTCTTCGGTGGTTGTCACTGAGCCTCCTCTAGACCATCGTGTCGGTGATCGGCAGACCGAATTCGCCGGTTCCGAACATGACGTAGGCGCGTTCGGGATCGTTGGCGGCGTGGACGCGACCAGCGTGAGCATCGCGCCAGAAACGCTGAATAGGAGTGCCGTTCTGCAGCGCCGTGGCGCCGGAGTTCTCGAAGAGCTTGTCGATCGAGGCGATCGCGCGGCCCGTGGCGCGCACCTGGTCACGTCGAGCGCGCAGCCGCAGTTCCATCGGAACCTCTTCGCCCGCAAGGATCAACGCGTACTCGTCGGCGACGTTGCCGGAGAGCTGACGCCACGCGGCGTCGATGTCGCTGGACGCCTCGGCGATGCGCACCTTGGCAAACGGATCGTCCTTCGACTTCTCGCCGGCGAACGCAGCGCGCACACGCTTGCCCTGGTGCTCGACGTGCGCTTCGTAAGCTCCGTAAGCCATTCCGACGATCGGTGCCGAGATCGTCGTGGGGTGAATGGTTCCCCACGGCATCTTGTAGACCGGCGCGGTGTTGTTCTCGAGGCCCGGGGCGGTCAGTTCGCTCATCGCCCGGAAGCTCAGAACGCGATGCTTGGGAACAAAAACATCCTTGACCACAACGGTATTGGAGCCGGTTCCACGCAGACCGACCACATTCCACACGTCGTCGATCTGGTAGTCCTCGCGAGGAATCAGGTAGCTCACGAAATCGACTGCGCGGCCGTCCTTGAACACCGGACCACCGAGAACGGCCCAGCTGGCGTGGTCACAACCCGAAGACCACGCCCACGCACCGTTGACCTTGTATCCGCCCTCGACTACTTCACCCATACCCATCGGGGCGTAAGAGGACGAGATGCGAACGTCAGTGTCGTTGCCCCACACGTCTTCCTGCGCCTGCTGAGAGAAGAGGGCGAGGTGCCAGTTGTGTACCCCGATGATCGAGGAGACCCACCCTGTGGAACCACACGCGCTGGCGATCTTCTTGACCGCGGAGTAGAACAGCACCGGATCGGCTTCGTATCCGCCCCACTGCTTTGGCTGCAGCAAGCGGAAGAAGCCTGTTTCCTGAAGAGCCTTGATGGACTCGTCGGGGATACGACGCAGATCCTCGGTCTCCTGTGCGCGCTCGCGCAGTGCCGGCAGTAGTGCGTCGAGCCTCTGCATCACCTCGTGGCTGTCATGGTTACCCACTTCGACGCTCCCGTCTTCCTCGATCGGTTGGTTCACTTACACTTGAGACTAGAACACGTTCTCTTTTCTGTCGAGACGCTGACAAAGGTCCCGTTTGTGGCCGCAATGCTGTAACAAGTGCCCCCAAAATCTGGCGGAACCGGATCGAGTTCTATAACGTGTTCTACTAACAGCTAGAAGGGATGTGAGGTCACAATGGCGCAGATTCGCGAGATCGACGTCGGAACGGTGCAAACTCGTTTCGCCCGCGGTTGGCACTGCCTGGGTCTACTGAAGACCTTCAAGGACGGCAAACCGCACGCGATCGAGGCTTTCGGTACGAAGCTCGTGGTGTTCGCCGACAGCAAGGGCGACATCAAAGTTCTCGACGGATACTGCCGTCATATGGGTGGTGACCTCACACAAGGCGAGGTCAAGGGCGATTCCATCGCGTGCCCCTTCCACGACTGGCGCTGGGGCGGCAACGGCAAGTGCACCGGCATTCCTTATGCCCGCCGCGTGCCTCCGCTCGCACGCACCCGCGCGTGGACGACCCTCGAGCAGAACGGTCAGCTCTTCGTCTGGAACGACCCCGAGGGCAATCCGCCGCCCGAAGAGATCGTGATTCCTCGTATCGAGGGTGCGTACAGCGACGAATGGACCGACTGGACCTGGAACTCCATGGTCATCGAGGGGTCCAACTGCCGCGAGATCATCGACAACGTGGTCGACATGGCGCACTTCTACTACATCCACTACGCCTTCCCGACGTACTTCAAGAACGTCTTCGAAGGTGAGATCGCCACTCAGTACCTCAACACCACGGGCCGTCCCGACATCGGAATGGCCTCCCAGTACGGCGGCGACACGCTGCTTCGCTCCGAAGCTGCGTATTACGGACCGTCGTACATGGTCAATCCCCTGTGGAACAGCTACAGCGGATACGAGGTCGAGAGTGTTCTGATCAACTGCCACTACCCGATCAGCCCGGACTCGTTCGTGCTGCAGTGGGGCGTGACGGTGAAGAAGCCGACGGGTGTCTCCGACGAGATGGCCGACAAGTTGGCCGGCAAGTTCACCGAGGGCATCAGCGAGGGATTCCTGCAGGACGTCGCGATCTGGAAGAACAAGACCAAGATCGAGAATCCCCTTCTCTGCGAAGAAGACGGCCCCGTCTACCAGCTACGACGCTGGTACGAGCAGTTCTACGTGGACAAGGCCGACGTCACCGAGAAGATGACGCAGCGCTTCGAGTTCGAGGTGGACACCACCAAGGCAAACGAAGCCTGGCACGCCGAGGTCGAGGAAAACCTCGCACGCCAGAAGGCCGAGAAGGAAGCTGCAGCAGAAGCGGCAAAGAAGGAAGCAGAGGTCTAGTCGTGAGCGCCTCGATCGGAACCGACGCACGGTGGGCTCGTTGGGCCAAGGCACCGGACTTTGCCGGGCAAACGGAACGGCTCGAGGCGATCGCGGCCCAGACGATCGAGGACAAGCACGAATACCTCGACTCGGGTCTGCAGGAAGTCGACTGCAAGGCATGCGGCGCGTGCGTACTGGTTCGCAAGAACACGTACAAACACACCAGCGTTCAGTGGACTTCCGACCCGGCGCTGCGTTGCCACACCTTCAAAGAGGCAATTGCTTCCGGGCAGTCGTCGGCATTGAAAGACGGATGCCCGAAACTGCACGACAGCATCGCCGACGCGGTTAGGGACGGCACCATCACGGTGCGTGATCCCGAGGTCAGCTGACCTGATTGTGTAGAACGAGGGCCGACCCACGGGTCGGCCCTCGTTTTACGTTCCAGCGCCCGCGTGTCCGTCAGGCAGGCGGTCGCACCTTTCGTGCAGCCACCGCGTAGACGTCGCTCGACGTGGTGAGAGAGTTCTTTCCGCTGGCCGCCGGCACTCCCCCGCGTAGATTCACGGCCCAGTTGAGCGCACCCAGCGGTCCACACCCGCTGGCTCCCGGCGCCGCAAACACCGCATCCGAATGTGGGACTGCCGGGAACACTGCACCGGGGAACTCACCGATAGGTTCCGACGGAGGGTTTCCGGTTGTGGTCAGGTGAAGGTTGATCGGATTCGAAACCGAACCGATGTAGCAATCGTCACCGAGCAAGGGATTAGACAGTTTCAATCGAACAGGCATGGTGAGTTCCTGCTCGAGAACCTTCAGATCCGGGACTCCCACCGATTCCACCGTCGCGCTGATCTGAGTCAGTCCCAGCGGAGTATCGATCCCGAGAGCACCTCCGGGTACCGAAATCGGATTGGAATAGACCCCGTTGGACCCGTCCTGCTTGGCGACGAACGTCTCGATGAAACTGTTGTCCGGCTGGGTCGCGTATTTCACTCCGCCCGCAACCTTGAGGCTTCCGTCCGAGATCGGCACCGAAAGTGCGCCCAATTTCATGGTCCCTCCGCGAACTACGACGCTGGCGCACGTCGTCACCTCGAGATCCTCGATCGGGCACGTGCCCCAACCGTCGAAGGTCAACGGATCAACCGCTGCCGCACCGGAGGAACCGAGCGATCCGCTGCCGGAAGACCCTGACGATGATTCGTCGGCAAGTGCCACACCTGCACCGGCCATGACAAATGTTGCAACTAGCGCGACTGTCGACATCACTCGAGATTTGTTGCGGCTCTTCATCTTCGAATTCCTCCACCGTTGACGGAAATTCACGAGAGCCACCCCCTGCGGATCGCACCTCGATCTACGCCCGGCACGCTACCGAGAAGTGAGACGCGGATTCACACATAACGACGATATTTCCCACCAAAGAACTACGGCGATCACGCTCGATCGAACTTCCGTCCTAGCCCGGAAACCGTATCGATCCTGTCGGCTCAGTTCGGTTCGACTGTGCCCGAACCGATGACCTGATCGAGGAACGGCCCGAACATCTCCCCCAGGTTCTCGGCGATCTGATCGGGGGTACCGAAAGACAACGTCACGTGACTGATCGCCAGACGCACTATCGTGCTGCCGAACATCTCGGCATGGATGCGGTCGACGTTCGCCCAACTGGTCATGAAGATCTCGGCCAACCTCGCGCTCGCATGTTCGAGCAGCGGAGTCCCGTCAGTGGTGACCAAGCTCAGCAGGTCGTGCTGCGGCCGGGGACCGACAATGCTGACCACCATCGGATCCCGGGCACCGGCGTCGAAGAAGGCACGGAAGGCTGCCGAGACCGCGCCCCGCGGATCCGAATGATGGAGCGTTACTTCGCGTTCCACCTCTTCGAGGAACTCGTCAACGAAACGGATGAGGTATCCGGACGCCAATCCCTGGCGGGACGTGAACTCCTTGTACAACGTCTGCCGGCTCATGCCCGCAGCTTCCGCGATATGCGCCATCGTGATGTCGTTCCACGATTTCTCGGTCAAGAGTTCGCGTGTGGCGTCGAGCGCTGACGCACGGAGGAGTTGACGAGCTGCCTCGTGGTACGGGACACGGGCACGAGCGGTGGACATATCGGGAAGATTTCCATCGCCCGTGCTCGGTGTCAAAACGGTGGACACGCAAGCCACAGAAGTCACGAGTGCACTCAGAGCACCGGTGAGGCGACAAGACCCGCCGCAAGTTCGGTCAGATCCCTGTTTGTATCGGCGAGTACGTCGGCGCTGATGTCCGGGGAGCGTTCGATAAGGGTTCGCACGGCACGAATGTCCTTCGGCCGGCCCACGCTCACAGCACCGACGATATTTCCGTCGCGCATGCAGATCGCAGTGAAGTCATAGGAGTCCAAGTCTCCTCGAACTATTACGGTGTCGTCCGCGCCTGGCCAACCAGCTACTTGAATGTTGCGGCCGAATTGGTTCGACCAACTCCAAGGGACGGATTCGAAGGGTTCTTCCTTCCCGACGATGGTCTTGGCAACTGCAACTGCGTGGTCCTGCGCGGTGTTCCAGTGCTCACCACGGTGCATGCCGCCGAGAAAACCGTTGGGCACGTTGGCCACATCGCCGATCGCGTACACATCAACGACGGAGGTCCGGAGGTATCGGTCTACCGAAATCCCGTTGTCCACCGCAATACCCGCAGCAGCAGCCACATCGGTATCGGGCAAGGATCCGATTGCGACGACGGCCAAGTCCGCTGTCCACTCGCGTCCGTCACGCGCGCGTGCGGTGACACCGTCGGCACCTGTCGTCAGCGTCTCGAGGTCGACTCCCGTCTGCAAGTCGACGCCTGCCAAGGCGTGCAGCGCGGCGATCTTCTCCGCTATCGACGGTGGAAGCAGCCTGGACAGGGGCAACGGTTGCGCTTCGAGAACCTGCACACTGCAACCCAAGTCGCGTGCCGTTGACGCCACCTCCGATCCGATCAAGCCACCGCCGACCACCAAAAGCGAGGATCCTTCGATCAGCTGGGATTGCAAGCGTCGCATGTCTGCGATATCTCGAAGATAGTGAACACGCTCGGAATCTTCGTTCTCCAACCGTCGGGACCGTCCACCCGTGGCAAGAATCAGAACGTCGTAGTCGATGCTGTCACCGTCGGCTAAAAGTACTGTGCGGGAATCTGTGTCGATACTCGTGACAGTTGCGCCGATCCGAAGATCGATACTCTGCTCGGTCCAGAAAGTCGACGGCCGCAACCGAACCCGATCGAACGACGCTTTCCCGGACAGTAGCTCCTTCGACAGCGCCGGGCGGCGGTACGGCTCCTCAGGTTCGCTGCCGATCAGGATGATGCTGCCGCCGAACCCTTCCTTGCGCAGGGCCTGCGCGGCACCGGAACCGGCGATGCCCGTGCCCACGATCACGACGGTGCGTGTGTCGGGCTCGCTGACCGCTGTCATCAGCGGTCCACCTCCACCATTTCGAAATCGACTTTGGCAGCACCACAATCAGGGCAAGACCAGTCTTCGGGAATCTCGTCCCAGCGAGTACCCGGCTCGATACCGTCGTCGGGCCAGCCGATCGCTTCGTCGTACTCGAACCCGCACTGGAGGCAGCGGAACAATTTGTAAGCAGTGGCAGTCTCGGACATCGGTTTTCCTTTCACCGGTGGGTAATTCGATCAGGATTGCGTGACGAGGGTGAAGTCGACCTTCTCGCGGACACCGCAGTCGGGGCAGCACCAGTCGTCCGGAATGCTCGACCACGGTGTGCCGGGCGGAAAGCCTTCTCGCGCAGCACCTGTCGATTCGGTGTACGTGTAGTCGCAGATCGGGCAGATGTAGGCGTTCATGCGTTCACCCCGTAGGCTGCGAGGATCTTGGCCCGCTTCTTCGGCGCGATGTTGACCTGGGTGATGTCACCTCGGTAGTGCTCGAGAACGCGGTGGTCCATCACCTTGCGCCACAGGGGCGGAACTGTGGCGAGCATGATCATGCTGGCGTAGCCGCTCGGGAGCTGAGGGGCCTCTTCCATACTGCGAAGCGCTTGGTAGCGCCGTGTCGGATTCGCATGATGATCGCTGTGCCGCTGCAAGTGATAAAGGAAGACGTTGGTGCAGATGCGATCACTGTTCCAGCTGTGCGCCGGCGTGCATCGCTCGTACCGTCCGCTTGCGGTTTTCTGACGTAGGAGTCCGTAGTGCTCGAGGTAGTTGATCGCTTCGAGCAGCGAAAACCCGATGAACGCCTGGATCACGAGGTACGGCGCGATGCCGATCCCGAACACTGCAAGCGCGCCACCGAACAGAACAACCGACATGAGCCAGGCGTTGAGCACGTCGTTCTTGATGCTCCAGTGCGTGGTGCCCAAACGCTCGAAGCGGGTCTTCTCGAGATGCCACGCCGACTTCAATCCCCCGCCGACGCTGCGCGGCCAGAAACCGTAGAGGGTCTCACCGAAGCGCGAGGTCGCCGGATCTTCCGGAGTCGACACTCGCACATGGTGGCCACGGTTGTGCTCGAGGTAGAAGTGACCGTAAGCGCTCTGCGCGAGAACGATTTTGGACAACCAGCGCTCGACGCTCTCCTTCTTGTGCCCGAGTTCATGGGCTGTGTTGATGCCGATTCCGGCCGTCACACCGATCGTCACTGCGAGTCCGATATTGGAGAGAACGCTCAAATCCCAACGTGCCCAGATGTAGCAGGACAGGAAGAAGGCCGTGTACTGCAGCGGCAGATAGGCGTAGGTGCACCACCGGTAGAAGCGGTCGTTCTCGAGTTCGTCGATCACCTCGTCGGGCGGATTCTTCCCGTCCTCACCCGCCAGGATGTCGATGACGGGAATGAGAGCAAACGCGATCAGTGGGCCGGTCCACCAGAAGACATTCCATCCGGTGGCGGTAACAAGCCCCACGGCGATGAAAGTTGCCGATGACGGAATCAGCGCCAGCAGCCACAAGTAGCGTTTCCGGTCTCTCCAAGTTGCGAGCCGACCATCTGGCTCGGTGTACACCAACGCCGCCATCGAATTCTCCAGTTCTCGTTCGGATCAGTGAGTGCGTCCTGCGCGGTAATCCGCGACACGAACAACATCTATGTATAGAGAGTGGACAAATGATGGCGTTTTGTCAACGATTTTCAAGGTAAAACTTTTACAAACATGTCAATTTGTACATCTAGATGAACCCTCCGTTCGGGCTGATCGCAAATCTTCCGCCACCGCGCCACACTCGCTACAAAAGTGGAATGGGGACGTCAACGTGCGCAATATGCGCCAAACACCGAGGAACAGGCCCGCTCGTCAGCCCTCGAATATTCGAGGACGACTTCGTCGTTGTCTCCCATCGGCCCCCTCCACCACACGGACGTTCGGTTCCTGGATATGTGTTCGTCGAGACCCGTCGACACGTGTCCGGGTTGCCTTCACTATCCGAACCTGAAGCACTCGCCATCGCACACGCGGTCTGGTGCGTCTCACGTGCCCTCGACTCGGAATTGACTCCGGAATTCGTGTTCTCCGCGATCGCTGGGCTAAGCGTCCCCCACTTTCATCAGCACGTTTTCGTCAGGCCTTTCGGCGCTCCGAGTTCAGTGAGTTGGAACGACGTCGATTCATGGGACGACGCGCCACGCGTCGACGAGGTCGAGCTCACGCTTCTGTGCAGGAGAATCGCGCTCGGCTTCGAAGACGAGCAATAGCGCAAAACAGTCGGTGCGCGGACGGACAGTCGGCGCGAGACACAACCTCTCGATGTCCGATTTGCGCGAATTTCCCCAAAACGAAAGTTCGCGTACCCATACTGAAATGACCGACTGTCCCCGACGTGAGTGGGTCCTCATGGATACCGAGGTATTGGTAGCGGGCGCCGGCCCGATCGGATTGACCACCGCGATCGAGCTGCGCAGACGCGGTATCTCCTGTCGAATAGTCGACCCCCTCGACGAACCGCGGCAATACGCGAAAGCAGTCGGGATTCAGCCACGCACTCTCGAACTCTTCGAGAACATGGGGGTGCTCCGCCAGGCACTCGACGCCTCGACATTGATGCGCGGTCAGATCATGTACACGAACGGCGTCGAGGTCGGCCGCGTCGACCTCACCCTCCCCGACGACGTTCCTTACTGGTTTCTCTGCCTGCCTCAGTACTCGACGGAGCGCATCCTCACCGAGCGCCTCACCGAGTTGGGAACAACCGTCGAACGCGGAGTCGGCCTCACTGCATTCGAACAGTCCGACGACGCCGTCACCTGCACCCTCAGCGACGGCAGCACTGTGACAGCCCGGTACCTGGTGGGTTCCGACGGCGCGCACAGCGTGGTCCGCAAAGGGCTGGGCCTGAGCTTCGAGGGCGGCGCGTTTGCCGAGAGCTACATGCTCGGCGACGTCGAAGTCGACTGGTCGATACCCAGCGGCTACTCCGTCCGCGCCAACCACACCGCCGACGACGGAACCACCGACGACCTACTCGTCTGCATCCCACTTCCCGGACACAAGCGGTACCGCATGTCGAT
This sequence comes from Rhodococcus sp. C3V, assembly GCF_029269915.1. Taxonomy (NCBI): domain Bacteria; kingdom Bacillati; phylum Actinomycetota; class Actinomycetes; order Mycobacteriales; family Nocardiaceae; genus Rhodococcus; species Rhodococcus sp. C3V. The sequence continues at coordinate 288,249 of NZ_JARJBE010000003.1, read as the reverse complement.
GCTCGTTCCGGACGAGTTGATGCCGGACGAATCGTCGAACAAAGCCGCTGTACAACACGGTTTTTCAACCGGCAAGACACCTGAACTCCATCACATCCAGGCCGTGCTCGACAGACTGTCCCCAGAACCGACAACCGCCTCGATGCTGCGATGGTCCTCGGTCTTCCGCATCAGCCACCGCATCGTCGACGCTTACGGTCGCGGACGGGTTTTTGTCGCCGGCGACGCCGCGCACATCCATCCCCCGACTGGCGCGCAGGGCATGAACACCGGGATCCAGGACGCCCACAATCTTGCGTGGAAGATAGCGCTCGCCGTCAAAGGCGTTGCAACAGCAGATCTTCTCGAGACCTACGACGCCGAAAGGCGGCCGGTCGGTGAAGAAGTCGTCGGGATGACGGTCCGAAATGCTCGAGAAGGAATCGGTTCGGGAGAGTCCTCCATCGACACGGCAATGCGGCGCCAGGCTCAATTGTTGATCGACTACTCGGAGAGTCCGCTGAACACCGGGCGTAATTCTTCGAGTCCACACGTTCAACCGGGCGAGCGTGCACCCGATGCACGCGGAATGCGCCGAGACGGTGTGCAGTATCCAATTCGGTTGTTCGACCTGCTGTCCGGAGTCGACCACACGTTACTGCTGACTTCGGACGGATCCGCGGAGAGCATCAACAGCTTGGAGAAGGTCGCCGACGCCGCAATTCGATCAGCGCACGGCTTGCTGGACGTCTACGCGATAGTGCCACCGGGAACCGTGACCGTCGACTCGCTGGTGCCGATCATCGAGGACAACGCCTCGCAACTGTGCGCCGCGTATGAGGTCGAAGGTACGGCGGCGCTGGTCATTCGCCCCGACGGCTACCTCGGATTCCGTGGTCACCCGGAGAACGTTTCCGATTACTTCACGAAAGTGTTTGCCGTCAATCAGGAATGAGCGAAGCGAACATCAACCGAATCTCGGGCGAGAGCTTCATCAACTCGACGTATCCACCCAACGGCCCGGCATCGAGGTAGGAGAACTCCATGCCGACGCCCTCTACCCGACCTTGTTGCACCACCGACATTCCGCGACGCTCGGCCTCGAGCAACGTCGCCTCGTAATCGTCGGGAACCCAAGCCATGTGATGAACTCCGACGCCGTGAGTCTCCAGGAACTCCGTGTACAGGTTGCGTCCGGACACTGATTGGATCAACTCGAGCTGTTGGCTGCCCGCATATCCGATCGACACGTGAACGACATAGTCCGCGGGCTCACCTCGATACGTTGTGGTCTCGGGACCAAAGGCGATGTCTGGCATACGTAGCCATCGCTCCACTCCCCACTGCCGAGTGAACTCCTGTTCGGCGGCCTCGATCTCCTCGACCACCCAGCAGATCTGGAAGATCGGTCCCGAGACCAACGGGGTCATGCCATTTTTCCGTTGTCCACCGAGTAGACGGCCCCGTGTATCGCCGAGGCGTCGTCGGAGGCGACGAAAGCCACCATCTTCGCAACGTCCTCGGCTTCCATCAAGCCACGCGGCGAGGCAACCTTCATGACGAGGTCGAAGTCGACTCCGTCGGGGAAGGTGAATCCGGTGACTTGAGGAGTCATCATGCCGCCGGGGCAGATTGCGTTGACACGCAGAGACTTTCCGGTGAACTCCATCGCCATCGCTCGGGTCAGTCCGATGAGTCCGTGCTTGGCAGCACAGTATCCAGCCGAGTACGCCTGCCCTTCCAGTCCCGCGATCGAGGAGACGTTGACGATGTTGCCGCCCCGTTCCAGCAAGTGCGGCAGTGCTGCTCGGGAAAGGAAGAACGGTCCGTTCAGATTGACCGCAAGGTCATGTGCCCATTCGGAATCCGCAATATCCGCCGTATGACGAAGCGAGTGCGATCCCGCCACGTTGACGAGGATGTCGATACCACCGAGTTCGTCGACGCACGCCTGCACGGCCGCATCACACTGAGCGGAATCCGAGACGTCCGTCGCCGCGAAACGACGCTCTCCATCCGCGCCGACCACCTCGACCATCGACTGTCGCAGCTTTTCCCTTTCGCGGGCGATACCGAAAACCTGTGCGCCCCTGCGGTGGAGTATCTCGGCCACCGCGCGCCCCAACCCTGAGGACGCGCCGGTCACCAAGGCCACTTTTCCGGCCAGTACGTCTGCCATGACCTAGGAAGCCGCTGCTTCGCGCTGGAGTTCCAGCGCGATGTCGATCAACTGATCTTCCTGTCCGCCGACCAACTTGCGCTTACCTGCGCGCACCAACAGCTCCGCGGACGACACTCCGTACCGCTCGGCCTGACGCTCGGCATGCTTGAGGAAGCTCGAGTACACGCCGGCGTAGCCCATCATCAGTGCTTGACGATCGAGCAGGCATTCCTGCGGCATTGCCGGGCGCACAACATCTTCGGCTGCATCGGCGATGGCGAAGAAGTCGATACCGGTCTTGACGCCGATCTTGTCGCAAACACCGACGAAGGCCTCGACCGGGGCGTTGCCGGCGCCGGCACCGAACCGACGGGTACTACCGTCGATCTGCTTGGCTCCCGCACGAACTGCCGCAATGGAATTGGCGACGCCCAGGCCCAGGTTCTCGTGGCCATGGAAGCCGACCTGAGCGTCGTTGCCGAGTTCCTGAACCAGCGCCTCGACGCGATCGGATACCTGCTCGAGTACCAGCGCGCCGGCCGAGTCGACCACGTACACACACTGGCAACCCGCGTCGGCCATGATGCGAGCCTGCTTGGCCAGCTTCTCCGGCGGAATCGAGTGAGCCATCATGAGGAATCCGACTGTTTCGAGTCCACGCTCACGCGCGAGGCCGAAGTGCTGGATGGATACGTCTGCCTCGGTGCAGTGAGTTGCAATGCGGCAGATGGACGCACCGTTGTCCTGTGCGATGACGATGTCGTCCTTGATGCCCAACCCGGGCAGCATCAGGAAGGCGATCTTCGCGTTGGTCGCCGTCTCGACTGCAGCTTTGATCAGTTCCTGCTCGGGAGTCTTCGAGAAGCCGTAGTTGAAGGAGGATCCGCCGAGACCGTCGCCGTGAGTGACCTCGATGACCGGCACTCCGGCTCCGTCGAGGGCACCGACGATGGCTCGTACTTCGTCGACGGTGAACTGATGACGCTTGTGGTGGGAGCCGTCGCGCAGCGACGTGTCGGTGACGCGGATGTCCCAGCTCGAATCGAAATGAATCATGTCGCTCATGCCTTCACACTCAGAAGCTTCTGGGCGATTTCCTCGCCCACCTTGGTGGCTGCTGCCGTCATGATGTCGAGGTTGCCGGCGTACGGCGGTAGGAAATCGCCTGCGCCTTCGACCTCGACGAACGTGGTGACCGTTGCATAGCCACCGGAAACGACGCTCGGTTTGTCGAACTGCGGTTCGTTGAGCAACCGGTAGCCGGGCACGTACTGCTGGATGTCCTTGACGACGCGGTGAATGGAGTCGGTGATCGCGGCCTGGTCGGCGTCTTCGGGGATAGCGCAGAAGATTGTGTCGCGCATGATCATCGGCGGGTCTGCGGGGTTGAGGATGATGATCGCCTTGCCGCGCTGTGCGCCGCCGATGGTCTCGATACCGCGGCTGGTGGTCTTGGTGAACTCATCGATGTTCGCGCGAGTTCCCGGGCCGGCGGACAATGATGCAACGGAGGCGACGATCTCGGCGTACGCCACGTCGACGACACGCGACACCGCGTAGACGATCGGAATGGTTGCCTGCCCACCGCAAGTGATCATGTTGACGTTGGGTGCGTCCAGGTGCTCACGCAGGTTCGCGGGCGGAACCACAGCCGGGCCGACCGCGGCCGGAGTCAGGTCGACGGCACGGATACCGGCGGCCTCGTAGCGTGGTGCTGCCTCGCGGTGCACGTATGCCGACGTCGCCTCGAAGACCAGGTCCGGTTTCTCCGCCTGGCTGAGCAACCAGTCGACGCCCTCGGCGGAGGTCTCGAGTCCCATCTTGCGGGCGCGCGCCAATCCTTCACTCTCGGGATCGATTCCGATCATCCATCGCGGTTCGAGCCACTCGGAACGCTGCAGTTTGTACAACAGATCGGTACTGATGTTTCCCGATCCGACGATCGCCACACTTGCCTTGGTCATGACTACTCCTACGTGAACTGAAGAGAGACGGAACCGAGGCCGCTGAACTCGGCTCGGAAGTTGTCGCCTGGATGAGCGTCGATCGCTCGCGTGCACGAACCCGGCAGAACGATGTCGCCGGCCTTGAGCCGAACTCCGAACGTGTCGACCTTCTGCGCCAACCACGCGACAGCGGTGACCGGGTTACCGAGAACCGCATCGCTGCGCCCCTCCGCAATCCGCTCCCCGTTGCAGGTCAGCACCGCGTCGATGGCCTTGATGTCGATGTCCGACGGGCGAACTCGTTCCTTGCCGAGGATGAACCCGGCGGAGGACGCGTTGTCCGCGATGGTGTCCGAGAGGCCGATCTTCCAGTCCTTGATCCGGCTGTCGATCAACTCGATGGACGGCGCATAGGCGACAGTAGCGTCGATGACGTCTTGTTCGGTGCACCCGGCGCCCGGCAGATCTGCTCCCAGAATGAAGGCGACCTCCACCTCGACGCGCGGGAAGCAGAAGCGCGACGTGTCGACCGGACGGTTCTCGAACTCTTCCATCTCGGCGAGCAGGTGACCGTAATCTGGCTCGTCTACGCTCATCATCTGCTGCATCGCCAGTGACGAGAGTCCGACCTTGTGTCCGACCACCTTTGCGCCACCGGCAACACGACGCCGGATGTTGATGAGCTGGATCTCGTAGGCGTCGACGACGTCGATGTCCGGATACGTGGCGATCAGCGGGCTGATCGGAGCGCGATCCCGTTCCGCCGAATCAAGATGGTCGGCAAGTTCGCCGCGGATCTGCGTCGAGAGCATCGTTCAGGCCTTTCCGACTGTGGAGAATGCGGCTGCGTGCTGACCGGCTCGTCGTCCGGAGAATACGCAGTCGGCGAGCGACAAGCCGCTCACATACGAGTTGGAACAGATACCGACCGCGGTACGGCCGGCGGCGTACAGACCAGGGATACCCTCCCCGGCCTCGTTTTTCACCATGCCGGACGATTCGTCGACCACCAATCCACCGAGCGTGAGCATCGGGCACGGATTCATCATGTTGGGCTTGATCGAGACGTCGTACATCGTGAACGGCGCAGACAGTATCGGCCTGACGAAGTCCGACGGTTTACCCATCGGATCAGGTTGTCCGGCAGCGGCAGCGGAGTTGTGCGCGTCGACGGTGGCTTGAAGGCCGGCGACGTCTATCCCCGCTTTGCGGGCGACCTCGGCAATGGTGTTGCCACGCAATGCAGTACGCATCATTCCGGTGGTCTGTACCCGCTGGAACCACATCGACTGGTCACTTATCTGCGATTTCGCTTCGCGAACGAGTTCGGAATCTGCCAGCAGCCAACCGATTCCGCTGCTCTTCTCCGCCATCGCCTGACCGAGAGCGGCACCGTAACGGGACTCGTCGACGATTCGCGCACCGGATTCACCCACCAAAATGGAACCGAGAAAAGCACTCGGCGGGACGATGAATCGCCAGGCGGACACATTGCCGAGCTTGTCGGTGGCTCCCCCGGCTTCGACACCGAGGTTGATGCCTTTGCCATCGTCCCCGGAGGTGCCGAGCGGGATACCGCCCTTGTAGGCGGGAGCATGGGTACGCATCATCTCGCGATTGGACACGAAGCCGCCGGCGCTGAGGATCACGCCGCCGCGTGCCTGGATACGAATCCGCTTGGCGTGCTTCTTCTCGATCTTCGCGATCAGTGCGTCGAGAATCGTGCGCAACTGCGGTGCGTAGACGCCGGGCTTGGAGGACAAGGACCCGAGCGTCGCGTGACGGCGACGAACTCCGGCGGGTGCGTCACGCAGCGTCAGTGCTTCGACGCCGATCACCCGGCCGTCCTCGATGATCAGCCGGTCCGCTCGCGTCTGGCCGAGCAACTGGACGCCCTTCGCCTCCGCGGACTTCGCGAGCGGGCCGTACAGCATCTTTCCCGACGTGCCACGCCCCTTGGCGCGATGACCACGCGGAGCAGGTTTTGCGATGTCACGGAACCCGCCGGCCGATTCGCTACCCGAGAAGTAGAGGTAGTGCTTGTTGCTCGGGTACGACGTCTTGTACGGACAGAGTGAGGCCTCGAACGGCACGCCGTGACTGCGCAGCCAGTCGATCGACGCCGGGCTCTCGTCGACGAACCGGCGCAGAGTCTGCGGCGTCACCGCGTCACCGACCTCGCGGTTCAGGTAGGCGAGCATGGCTTCGGGACTGTCCTCGACACCGGCTTCCTTTTGAATCACGGTGCCGCCGCCGGCGTAGTAGATTCCTCCGGAAATCGTGCTGGCACCACCACCGAGTGCTCGGTCGATTGCCAAAACCGACGAACCGGCCGCTACAGCTTCGAGCGCCGCACTGGCGCCCGCCACACCGAACCCGACCACAAGGACGTCAACCGAAGTATCCCAGGTCACACCGCACCATCCTCAATCTCACTGCAACGTGTTTCGTTATCAATGACAACGTCCGGAAATACTTCCTGGCAGAAAGCATGGACTGACACCCCCATCATTCTATAACGTGTTCTACATGAGCAAGCAGGAATACGACATCGTCGTCGTCGGCAGTGGTGCCGCAGGTATGACAGCGGCCTTGACCGCAGCCCACCAGGGCTTGAGTGTGGTCATCGTGGAGAAAGCCGCCCACTACGGCGGATCGACCGCCCGTTCCGGTGGTGGGGTCTGGATCCCCAACAACGAGGCACTTCAAGCGGACGGTGTCACCGATACACCGGAGGCCGCACGTTCCTACCTGCACAGCATCATCGGCGACGTTGTCGCTCCCGAACGCATCGACACCTATCTCGAGCGCGGTCCCGAGATGCTCTCGTTCGTGTTGAAGAACAGCCCGCTCGAGCTGCAGTGGGTTCCCGGCTACTCCGACTACTACCCGGAAGCACCCGGCGGACGCCTCGGTGGCCGCAGTGTCGAGCCCACCCCGTTCGACGGCAACAAGTTGGGCGCCGACCGCAAGAACCTCGAGCCCGACTACGTCAAGGCCCCCAAGAACTTCGTCATCACCCAGGCCGACTACAAGTGGCTCAACCTGCTGATGCGCAATCCTCGCGGACCCCTGCGCGCCATGAAGGTCGGCATGCGATTCCTCGCAGCGAAGGCCACCAAGAAGGATCTACTGGTTCGCGGCCAGGCACTGGTCGCCGGTATTCGACTCGGACTTCAGTCCGCCGGAGTACCCATCCTGCTGAACACCCCGCTGACCTCCCTGTACACCGAAGACGGCGCTGTTCGCGGCGTCAACGTCATCGTCGACGGCGAGGAGCAGGTCATCCGCGCTCGCCACGGAGTCGTGTTGGGATCCGGCGGATTCGAGCACAACAAGGAAATGCGTGAGAAGTACCAGCGCGCACCTATCGGCACCGAATGGACCGTCGGCGCGAAGGCAAACACCGGCGACGGTATCCGCGCAGGCCAAGAAGTGGGCGCTGCAGTCGATTTCATGGACGACGCCTGGTGGGGCCCGTCCATTCCGCTGACCGGCGGACCGTGGTTCGCTCTCTCCGAGCGCACCCTCCCGGGCTGCATGATGGTCAACATGTCGGGCAAGCGCTTCGGCAACGAGGCTGCTCCGTACGTCGAGGCGACCCATGCGATGTACGGCGGTGAGTACGGTCAGGGCGAGGGCCCCGGCGAGAACATCCCGACGTGGATGATTCTCGATCAGCGCTACCGCAACCGCTACACGTTTGCCGGTATCACTCCCCGCTCCCCCTTCCCCGGCCGCTGGCTCAAGGCCGGCATCGTGGTCAAGGCGGGAACCATCGCCGAATTGGCAGAGAAGACAGGGCTTCCCGTCGCATCGCTGACCGAAACCGTCGATCGGTTCAACGGCTTCGCGCGCAACGGCAAGGACGAGGACTTCGGACGCGGTGACAGTGGTTACGACGCGTACTACGGCGATCCCCGACTGAAGAACCCCAGCCTCGCCGAAATCAGCAAGGCTCCGTTCTACGCCATCAAGATGGTTCCGGGTGACCTCGGCACCAAGGGTGGTATCTGCACCGACGTCAACGGCCGAGCACTACGCGAAGACGGAAGCGTCATCGACGGCCTCTACGCGGCTGGCAACGCGAGCGCTCCGGTCATGGGCCACACCTACGCCGGACCAGGCGCGACCATCGGTCCCGCAATGACTTTCGGTTACTTGGCCGTACTCGACATCGTCGAGCGTGCGAAGAAGGCCGAGACAACCGAAGCACCTGCAGCTGAAAAGACGGCGGTCGACCATGCCAATTGATCCGAAGATCGCACTCGGCGCCGAGCTTGCGCCACAAGAGTTCTCGTGGACCCCGTCGGACGTACAGCACTACCACTTGGCCCTGGGGGCAGGTGCTCGTCCGCTTGATCCGAACGAGCTTCGATACCTCGACGACGAAAAGCCTCAGGTACTACCCACCTTTGCCACCGTCGCCGCCAACTTCCACGCCACCGAAGCACCGAAGGTGTCGTTCCCCGGCGTCGAAATCGATCTGGCGAAGGTAGTCCACGGGAGCCAGGAAGTCACTGTCCATCAGCCGATCCCGGCAAGTGGAAGTGGCCGCACTACAACTCGAATCGCCGAGGTCTGGGACAAGGGCAAGGCCGCGGTGATCGTGCAGGAATCCGTCACGGTTGACGCCGAGGGCAACCCGCTGTGGACAGCTCGCTCGTCCATTTTCGCCCGCGGCGAGGGTGGTTTCGGGGGTGAACGTGGTCCGTCGGAGTCGATTACGCTTCCGGATCGCGAAGCAGATGAGACAGTGGTGACGCCTGTGCTTCCCCAGCAGGCTTTGCTGTACCGGATGTGTGGTGATCGGAATCCGTTGCACTCGGATCCGCAATTCGCCTCCGCGGCAGGCTTTCCAGCGCCTATCCTGCATGGACTGTGTACTTACGGAATGGTCTGCAAGACCGCAGTGGATACCATGCTCGACGGCGACAGCAGTCGGGTAGCCGGATTTCGGGCCCGCTTTGCCGGGGTCGTATTTCCCGGCGAGAACTTGAGTATCCAGATCTGGAAAGACAATGGGCGACTCCTGATCTCAGCTTCTGTACTGGAGCGCGAAGCTCCTGCCCTGGCTGACGTAGTTCTCACTCTTGTCTGATACCAACCTGTCTGATACCCACCTGTTAGAACTCACCGTAGTTCTCGAACCCGATGGAGTAGCCCGAAGATGACGGCACAAGACGAAAAGTTCCGACTGTCCCGACGAGGTTTCATGGCCGCTGGAGCCGGCGCCGTGGCAGCGACCGCATTCGCCGGCTGGACGCCGGCCTACGCCGTCCCCGCCGGCTCTTCCGGCTCCGCGGGTGGTCCCGTGTCCACCCTCACGCCGCCGCCTGCCTTCCCCGAAGGCATCGCGCTGTACCAGCAGGCATATCAGAACTGGTCCAAGGAGATCATGCTCGACGCGATCTGGACCTGTTCGCCCAAGACGCCCGAAGACGTAGTCCGCCTCGCTAACTGGGGTCATGCCAACGGCTACACCATTCGTCCCCGCGGCGCCATGCACGGCTGGACGCCGCTGACCATCGTCAACGGTGCGCCGGTCGACAAGGTCATCCTCGCCGACACCACGGTCCACCTCACCGGAGTCTCCGTCAACGCCGGTGGCAGCCCAGCCACCGTCACCGCAGGACCCGGCGCGACCCTCGACGCCATCACGACCGCACTGCAGGCACAGGGCCTCGGGTTCGCGAACCTGCCGGCGCCGGGTGTGTTGACCATTGCCGGCTGCCTCGCCGTCGACGCTCACGGCGCAGCTCTCCCCGCCGAAGGCGAAGCACACGTTCCCGGACAGACTTTCGGCTCACTCTCCAACCTCGTCACCTCCCTGACCGCAGTGGTCTGGAACGGCAGCGAGTACGCACTGAAGACGTACGCGCGTAGCGACGCGGCGATCAAGCCGCTGCTGACTCACCTCGGACGCACCTTCCTCACCTCCGTCACCTTGCAGGCCGCCCCCAACTACCGCATGCGCTGCGTCAGCCACACCGACATCGGTTGGCAGGAACTCTTCGGCGCCCGCGGAGCGTCCGGACGCACCTTCGAGAAGTTCGTCCGCGAAAACGGTCGCGCAGAAGCAATCTGGTACCCCTTCACCGAACGCCCGTGGATGAAGGTGTGGTCACTTGCCCCCACCAAGCCGCCGTTCTCGCGTGAGGTGACCGGACCGTACAACTACATCTTCTCCGACAACCTCCCGGAGCCGGTCACCGACATGATCGGCCAGATCAACTCCGGAAACCCGGGCATCGCACCGGCATTCGGGCAGATCATGTACGCCACCACCGTTGCCGGACTCGCCGCGACGTTCTCCAACGACCTGTGGGGATGGTCCAAGGACGTCCAGTTCTACATCCGGGCCACCACCCTGCGCCTGACCGAGGGCGGCGGAGCCGTCATCACCTCTCGCGCCAACATCGGCCAGGTCATCCACGACTTCACCCAGTGGTTCAACGGCCGCATGGAGTACTACCGCTCCATCGGACAGTTCCCCCTCAACGGGCCCGTCGAAATCCGTTGCTGCGGCCTCGATCAACCGTCGGATGTCGAGGTCGACTCGGCAGGCGCCCCCACCATCTCGGCCATGCGCCCTCGCCCCGACCATCCGGAATGGGACACCGCCATCTGGCTCAACGTCCTCGGCGTCCCCGGAACCCCCGGCATGTTCGCGTTCTACCGCGAAATGGAACAGTGGATGCGTAATCACTACAACAACAACGACGCCACCTTCCGCCCCGAGTGGTCCAAGGGCTGGGCGTTCGGCCCCGACAAGCCGTACACCGACACCCCGATCATCACCCAGGGCCTCCCCCAGACCTACCGCGACGGCGTCCCATCGAGCGACAACTGGGACACCGCCAACGCCGCATTCAACGCGTTGGATCCGCACAAGGTCTTCAGCAACACCTTCCTGGACCAGTTGCTGCCTTGAGGTTCAAGTACTGAGCGCACACTCTGACAACTCGACGGTCGTCGCCACTCCCCTTACTTTCGGGAGTGCGGCGGCCGTCGTGCGTTGCAGTGAGCGGGATGAAGGAGTCCCCCGCATCCCGACGAGGCAGCTGCCTCAATCGCGATCAGGATGGATCGCCTCGTGCATACTTTCCACTGCCCTGGCGTGAGTTGAGAGCTCGGACCGAGCCGACCGAGTCGTGGCGCTGTCGCTGCGTGCCCCCGGCTCGGACGACGACGAGTCCTCTCCGGGGTTCGGCGCGCCACCAGCTGGATGCTCGGAGGAGCCGGTGCGCTCTTCCCTCTCCGCGCGGGCGCGCAACAACGACTCGGACTTCGGGGTATTTCGCATCGGAGCATTGTCCCAGATCCATCTCCTATGACTCACATTGAGCGCTCTCACCCCCGGCGACCAGGCCGTTCCTGAATATCAACACCTAGAATGTTCGCAACAAAATATCTACAGCGGTCAGGGTAGACATTCTCGCGAGGCTGTTGTATCTTTTTTCTCGTAGCAAGGAACGAGTCAAGAGATGCGGGAGAGATGAACTACCCGCAAGCAGTACCGCAGGGCAGGGACGTGCCGGGGCCGAATTCGTGTGTGAGTGTGTAGTCGGACCCGGCACCCCCCTTCAAAGCGGCTACCGGATGTCTTGTGCGAGTCCGGAAGTTCGAAAGAATGCAGTTATGTAAGTAAGTTCAACCCCATCCGGCCCCCGGCGCTCCTCGCGCCGGGGGCCCCGTCCGTTCAGCGAAAGAAGCGAGCCATTCCGGCAGATACACCACCGGGGGACCCCTCCGGCAGATTCGACGACGAGAACTATCCTGCGTACAGCATGGGACATGCGGCCGAGATCCTCGGTGTCAGGCAAGCTTTCCTTCGTAGCCTCGATGCCGCGAAACTACTTACCCCGCAACGCTCTGAGGGCGGACATCGCCGCTACTCCCGCTACCAGCTGCGCATCGCAGCCCGCGCGCACGAACTCGTAGCCAACGGCACGGCGCTCGACGCGGCTTGCCGCATCATCATCCTCGAAGACCAACTCACCGAAGCCCGTCGCATCAACGCCGAGCTTCAGCAAGCGCAGGACCTGCGAGAGGAACCGGACGCGGCACCCGAATGAGGACTGCACTGGAACAGCAGTTGCGCCTATACGGTCGATCTGACCCCTCCTCCTTCCAACTGCGGTAAATTCGGCCAATTGGGACATTGCTCGGCGTCGGTTGCTCGATTTCCACATCGAAGGGATCGCAGGCATGACTTCCTCCCACCACCGCGCTCGGGTGCGGCTGTCTGCTCTGTCGATCGCCTTGACCGTTGCCATTGCAACCGCTGCGTGCAGTTCCGACGATGACTCCGCAACAAACACGGGCAGCGCCTCTCCCAGCACCTCGAGCAGTCGGGAATCCACCGAGATCACGGACATCGTCCGCCGCCAAGTGGCCGACTTGGGCCTCAGTGCCGCTGTGTTCGGGGTGTGGCGAGGCGACGACGAAGTTGCTCTCGGCGCCGTCGGAGAGTCCCCTGTCGGAGTTCCGGCGACAACCGACATGCAGTTGCGCGTCGGCCAACCGATGGAACCGATGCTCTCGACAGTCCTGCTGCAACTCGACGAAGAGGGAACGCTTCCCCTCGATCAACCGATCGCGAAGTGGGAACCGAACTTTCCACGCGCAGACACCATCACTCCGCGAATGCTGGCCAACAGCACGTCGGGCATCTCCGACTACGTGACCGATCCACAGTTCCTCAAACTCTTCACGGACAACCCGATGAAGGGCTGGACTTCTCGAGAGATCCTGGATCTTGCCAACTCCCGCCCGCCGTTGTTCGAACCCGGCACCAGTTGGGCGTACGCGCACAGCGACCTGACGCTGCTCGGCGACGTCATGGAGAAAGCGACTGGAAAACCGCTGGGCGAACTACTTCAGCAGCGCGTCTTCGATCCACTCGGGATGGATCACAGCAGCGTTGTACTCACGTCGCAGATGGACGAACCGATCCTGCACGGTTACACCAATGAACGTGGAGTATTCGAAGACTCCACTTTCTGGAATCCGACGGCGTTCCTGCACAGCGGAAACATGAACGCGCCTGTCGCCGACGTCGGAAAGTGGGTGCGCGCGCTGGGAACGGGAGAGTTACTCTCCGACAAGGCTTTCGAGCAGCAGATGGCGCCGACGACTGCGGGCTTGGGAAGTATGACGGCGGACAAGTTCTTTTCCTTCGGGACCGGGCACCTCGACGGCTGGCTGGTGATGAACCCGTCGTACGGCGGTTACAACGGTCTCGCGCTCTACTACCCCGATTCGAAGACGACGATCGTCGTCTACGCCACACTCGGGCCGACAACCAACGCGGACCTCAACAACGCCGTGTCGATGGGGAAGGAGATCGGAACCCTCCTCGAGCCGGATCACCCGCCGCAGGTACCGACGCCGTGACGCCCCACACACGCTGGTAGTAAACAGCGCCGGTCGGCAACTTCCTGTTTACGCACGGATTACCTCCAGGACTTATCGCCCCATCACCATTCTCTTCAGTACCGAACGAAACGCGTCGGACCGCGGGTTGTCTCGCCAGTGAACGAGAACGTAGATAGATGGGGACAGGCCCGATGAGGAAATACGCGATGTCAGTGGCATGCACGGTTGCAGTCACAGCGGGGGTGACTCTTGTGATGTCGGTACCTGCCGGAGCGGACCCGAATGACGGTGGGTCGTGCCCGGCCGGTGCGGTATTCGCGGTCGGCGGAACGTGGGATCCGACGGGACAAACGACGCAACCCGTCACCGACCGCTACGTCGCCCAGGGTTACGCCTCCAAGCCGGTGACCTACCCCGCCAGCTTCTGGCCGCTCGGCGAACAGACGTACGACCAGAGCGTTGCCGCCGGCGCCCAGACGCTTCGCACCGAAGTCAACGCTTTCCACGCTCAGTGCCCGGGCAGCGAGATCGTCGTCACCGGATACTCACAGGGAGCACGGATTGCCGGCGACGTTCTCGGTGACATCGCACGTGACGGATCCATTCCCCAATCGCAAGTCGAAGGCGTCCTCTACGCCGACCCTCGCAACTCGGCCGGGGGCATCGAAACCGTAGTGCCCAATGTCGTTCCGGGAGCGACGATGTCCGGAGCACGCGGCGGATTCGGAGACATCGCAGTGCAGGAAGTCTGCATCGAGGGTGACGGCATCTGCAACATGCCCAAGCCGCGTGATGCGCCCGAGGTGTTCGTGGATTCGGTCTTCGGCTACTTCACGAAGCACAACACCTACACGCCGATGATGTCCGAGCCCGCTCCGCCTGCTCCCCCGGCGCTGCCGCAGACACCGTCGGTGCCACTGCAACCGGCTGACGTCGCCACTGCGATCGTGACACGGGTCGTCGAGAACATCACTCCGTATCTGAGCGCTGCACTCGCCACCGTGCTGACGAAGTAACGCGACACCGCTTGTTCGGCTGACTGAAAGTCGACCGATTCGTACAAGTCGAGGACCACCCGCGCCGTGCACCATCGAATACATGCTCACCCTCATCGTCAGATACGGGTACGTCCCGTTCATGCTCTTGGGAATCAACGGAGCTGCAATCGCGCTGGCGGCATCCGGTGCGCCGAAATGGTCACTGGTGGCATTGATTCTCTTCGCAGTGGTCTGCTCTTTCGCGGCCGAACGGGCGCTTCCCTACGAATCTTCGTGGAATGCCCCGGGACCGGACAGGTTTCGCGACGCTGTCCATGCGTTTGTCAACGAATCCCTCATCTTGGTCAGCGTCGCGGTAATTCCGTTGATGGCAGCGGTGATTCCGTTCGACGGGCTGTGGCCGAACGGTCTTCCGTTTGTCCTTCAGGTCGTCTTCGCAGTGTTGGTTGCCGATTTCGGCATCACCGTGGTGCATTTGATCAGCCACAAGGTTGGATGGTTGTGGCGTTTCCACGCGGTTCATCACAGCCTCGAACGGTTCTACGGTATGAACGGACTGATGAAGCACCCCGTACATCAGACTTTCGAAACCGCCGGTGGCGTCCTGCCACTGATCCTCCTCGGGATGCCCGTTCCAGTTGCCTCGGCGCTCGCGGTTTGTGTCGCTGTCCAACTCCTGCTTCAGCATTCGAATTCCGACTACCGCATCGGCCCCCTGCGCCCGATACTCGCCCTCAACGCCGGCCACCGATTCCATCACCTCAAGTGGGCGGGAATCGGTGACGTCAATTTCGGTTTGTTCACTCTGATCTGGGATCACCTGTTCCGCACTTATTCTTTCGATCCGGAAAAGCGATTCAGCAGTGACGATCTCGGAATGGCGGCCAAGCCCGACTACCCGGACGACTACCTCGGCCAGTTGGCCGAACCGTTCCGGAGACAGAACTGACGGACGATCGGTGGAGATTCAGCCCGCGAGTACCCGTCGCATGACGGGCTTGGCTGCAAACGCACTGGCCAACACCAACGCGATCCCCACAGCCAGGGTGACGCCCAACTGAACCAGCGCCATCGGAGTGGTCAATACGGCTGCCCCTGCCAGCGGGAAGAGGAACAGCAGTGCAGCGCCGGCGCCGGCCAGTGCCATCACCACCACGGGAGTGCGAACGTGCCGCATGCGGGCGCTGTCCATCACCTCGACAGGTGTACCGGCCAGAGTCAGACTCCGATACAGCTCACGGTTGTCGAGGATCCCGGATACCTGGGTGAGCGCAGACGAGATTGCCGCCAAAGTGAATGTTGCTCCGAGAGTGAACAACACCCCGGTTCTCATGTCCGCGAACAGGAACTCCTGCCCTGGCTGCAAATCCTGCCCTTCCCCGTTGCCGATCGCGGCGAGGAGAGATGTGCCTGCGGCAACAAAGCTGGCCATCGTCACACCGCTGACCGTGCGCCACACAGCCTTCGGATTATCCAAGACCCGACGCGCCGCAATCAGCGAAGCACCGTCTTTGGCGCATTTGAGCATGATCCGTCCAAGCAGCGAAATGACGAACGGACCGACCAACGCAACAACGCCGAAGCAGAGACCAAGGCCCACCAGGATTGCCGCGATGCTTGCCGCGGAGCCCCCGAATGCACTCCACCCCACAAGAACCCCCACCCCAGCCACCGCGAAGATCATCTTCGGTGCGGCGCTGGGATTGCCCGCCGTGACGCCCAACGGGCTCACGAACACCTGGCGCATCCCGAGCATCGACGTCAAAGCAGCCAGGATGGTCATTCCGAATACGATGCCCACCAGCGGAAGTGCGCCTACCCAAAGCTCACTCCACTCGAATGTCCGACCTTGAAATCTCAAGAGAGCTACGAGCGGCAACGCGAGGAGGTATCCCACCACACCGATCAACGCACCGGCCAAGCCCTGGATACCCGATTCCGCAGCGCACAGCGCAACGATCTGGCGAGGGGTGGATCCGATGAGTCGCAGCGAGGCAAGTCGTTCGTCGCGACGGCGCGCGCCCAAGCGGGCCGCCGCCAGACCGAGAGTGACGGCTGGAACGATCATCAACACCGAAGCAACCCCTGCGAGCGCTAGGTACGCCTCGGCTTCGGGTTCGCTCGATCTGCCCGCAAATGCACCGTAGCCGCCGAGCACCGTCAGCAACAACGTCGTCGAGGCGGCAAATGCGGACACTGGGAGCGCGAAGGTACTCAAGGCCTTTCGGCCTTCACCTCGCACCGTCATCAATGCAACGCGCGCTGTGGCCTTCATGCCGCCACCTGTGTCCCGACGAGCGAACCGGCCTGCATCATCATCGTGCGATCACACCACCGAGCGACTTCGGCATCGTGAGTGACGACGACCAACGCAGAACCGATCTGTTGAGCCGAATCACGCAACACCCTCATCACTTCCCAACTCGTCTGCGCGTCGAGGGCACCGGTCGGCTCGTCTGCGAAGAGAACGGCGGGTTTGGTCACCAACGCTCGCGCAATCGCCACACGTTGCGACTGCCCACCCGACATCTGACCCGGGCGACGGTCCTGCAGCCCGTCCAGTCCCAATGGCGCGAAGAAGCCGTGCGCCGTCCGCTTGGCTTCGGCGATGGACAACCCGTTGAGCACCAAGGGCAAAGCGACGTTCTCGATCGCCGGAAGCTCCGGCAACAGTTGGCCCGATTGAAAAACGAATCCGTACGACTCGCGTCGGAGGCGGCTGCGGTCGTTCTCACCGAGGTTCTCGATATGCCTGCCGCTCAGCAGGATTGCTCCCGAGTCGGGCTTGACGATTCCTGACATGCAATGCAGCAGAGTCGACTTGCCCGACCCTGAAGGACCCATGATGGCCGTAGCAGTACCGGCGCGCACTTCCAGCGATACACCTCGGAGCACTGGAACGTCGCCGTACGACTTGCCCAGCGCGTGGACCGACAGGACTGCGGGTGCTTGTGCGTTGTTCATGATTCCACCTTCTCGTGAACCCCTCGCCAGCACATCGGCCCAGCGCACGATCTTCGAACCGAGTGCGGTCCTACCGGAGGATGACCGGACCCCGAGCTCTGTCAGGGTCGTCACTATGATTTCCGACATGACCTGGTCCGGCGCCGTCCACATGGAGCCCGGAATTCTCATGTTCACCGGCGCAGTGGGATCCGCGCACATGCATTCGCATGCCGCCGTTCAGATCATGATCGTCGACGACGGGGACGTCACGGTCACGGACGGGGACGGCCACAGTGAAGTCGTGCGGTCCGTGGTCATTCCATCCGGGGCGGTCCACGCGTTGTCCGCCTCCGAGGGTGCGCGGGGACGAGCGATTTACATTGACTCCACCACGGGGATGGGCCGGCGCATCAGGCCGCCTGTATCCGAGCACGGTGGTGTGGCCGACTGGTCGGACCGTGGGCGGACCGCAGTAGCGATGACGGACCGTGGCGCTGATTCGGATCTGGAATACGCAGCGAGGCTGATCGATTCACTGTCCGAAAGTAGACAGCCGTCGAACTTAGGCGCTCTTCACCCTGCACTCGAGCATGCTCTGACGATACTGCCCGAGCGACTTTCGGGGCCGATAACGGTGACGGACACCGCCGCGCTGGTCTCCATCTCGCCCGGCCGATTGGGAAGAATCTTCAACGATCAACTGCAGATGAGTTTTTCGACCTACATTCGTTGGTTGCGGCTACGACGCGCCATGGAAGTGATGAGCGGTGGCGCAAGCCTGACAACCAGTGCCCACGAGGCCGGCTTCACCGACAGCGCCCATCTCAACCGTATCTGCCACAGTATGTTCGGGCTCACGCCCAGCGCCGCGACCGGCGGCCTCACCTGGAATTGACGCTACTCCTCAACTGATGCTGCCCGCCGCCGACCTCGCCAGTAGCGACAGACGACTGTAGAGGCGCGCCAACCCCGGCACGTCCCGGAGGCTGCCTGCCACTTCTTCGACGTAGGCGTCGGCGTAGATCGTCAGCCGCGCATCGACGTCATAGAGAACATCGACGACATTCGCGAAACGGCGAAGGGCAAATTCCGACGCCTGGGCGAGCACCGGCACTCCGAAGATCACCCAGTCGTCGAAGCGTGCGGCGAGCGCGAGATAATCGGCAGCCGCGGTCGAACCAGCGCACAGCACCTCGAAATCGAACCAAACGACACCGTCTCGAATCGCCGAGCACTCCAATGTGCGTGTGCCTATCGTCAATTCGACACTTTCGCCCGAAGGCCGCGTAATTCCCGAGCCGACGAGGAATTCCCCTGTCGCAAATCGGTAGTCCCCGGCACCTGGCTGTCCTGCCGTCCGATAGTCGACGGAGCCACCCAACTCGATCACCTCGAGAGTCCGCTCCATCAACTCGATCGACGGAACGAACTGCTCGTGAAAAAGCGGATTGGGAAGAAGATCGGTCGGCGGAACATTGGACGTGACGACAACAGTCACGCCTTTCGCGACGATTGTGTCGAGAACCCTTGCCATGAACATGGCGTCGGCGACGTCGTCGAGGTGGAACTCGTCGAAACAGAGCACACGGATTCCATCGACGACGTGATCCAGTGCCACGCCCATCGAGCCGAGTTCATGCGCCCGAGAGTGCAGATCTGCAAAGAACCGATGAAAGTGAATGCGCCGCTTGCCGACCGGGAGCCCGTCGTAGAACTCGTCCATGAGCATCGTCTTCCCGCGGCCGACGCTACCCCAGAGATAGATCCCACCCCCGACCTCACCGCCCGAGATCCGGGCCTGCAGTGCGTCGAGGGCTTCGCGTGCCGCCAACTGCTCTTCGTCCAGTAGCATAAGACTCCTCTACGTCTGTAGAGTCGAGGCTAGTGATCGAAGGCAAATCGAGTCAATGTGACCCTCACGACGCACCATCTGCAGCATGCAACATCGACAACAAGGAACGACATGAAGCCTGATCGCAGAGCCCTCATCGCGGCATCCGCCGTCACGATCATCGCCGAGCAGGGCCCGCGTGCACTCACCCATCGGGCGGTTGATCAGTCCCTGGAACTTCCTGCCGGTTCGACGTCGTACTATTTCCGCACTCGCGAGGCACTACTCGAAGCAACCGCATTGCACATCGTGCACCGGTCACGTTCGATATTCGACGAACTCCGCGAGAGGCCCAGCGATCCTGCTGCCCTGACGGCCGAGTATCTCGATGATCTTCTTTCGCACCGCAGACACGAATTGATCGCGAGATATGCACTGCTCTTGGAAACTCCCCGAGATTCGGCATTGCACCAACTCCTCGAAGACAGCCTGTTTTCACGGGAGAAGGCAAGGCCTGTCTTCGACATCATTGGCGTTGACGATCCTGACGTCGCCGCCGAAAATTTTCTGAGCCTTCTGGAGGGCTTGATCTTCGACTACTGCCTCGGAGCGCGTAGCCGAGATCCCCGCTCCTCCGAAACCGTTCGGCAACTTCGGATCCCGATCGACATCTATCTGCGCGGAGTTGGTGCCGCCTGAAAGATGTTGGTCAGCAGAGGCTTCCGGTGCAGGGCCGTTGACCAGAGAACAGTGCCGCGACAAACGGGGTGCTGTCTGGAACCGAAGCCGGAACGGTTCCCAGATGATCAGTGGGATAGGTATGGAATGCAAAGTCGACACCGTTGGCAGTAAGGTCGGCCGCGAACTTCAGTGTCAGCGGTGCCGGAACATCGATGTCCGACAACCCCTGACCGATGAAGAACGGGCGGTCGTATCCTGCGGTCGGCACAGTGAGCAAGTCACGCGCAGCCTCCATGAATACTGGATTGTCCAGCGACTTCGTCAGCACCTGCCCGAGTGTGACGGTTCCGTACTTCGTGCGCGCCTCGGTGTAGCACATGTTGTTCTCGACGTCGTCGAGGATGGTCTTGCCGAGCGGGGTCAGATACGAGTCGATGTCGATATCCGGCCGCGAAGCACGCAGTCCGTCAAGAACGTTCGCGATGTAGACCGTCGTACCCTTGAGCGGAAGCGCCGGGAAAGCCGGACCACCGAGCGGTAGAAGATTCTCGATGTTCGAGGGGACACCAGTGGCGACAGCGCCGCGGTAGTCCAACTCCGGCGCGTAAGCAGTGGCAAGCGAAGCGGTGAACATAGTCGCCTGCCCGCCCTGCGACTGCCCCATCGCAACCCATGCGCTCGACAGGTCGTCGTCGACCGCACGAGCGGCACGCACCATGTCCACAACGCTGTGTGCAGCGGAACGACCGTCGAGATACGGGTGAACACCGGGTGTTCCGAGCCCCACGTAGTCGGTGGTCACGACCGCGTATCCCTGCTCCAGCCAGTGACCCAGATGCGTCGCGGTCCGTTCGAGTGGAACACTGCTGCTCGGCGCACACTGATCCGCGACACCCACCGTCCCGTGCGCGTAGGAGATGACCGGCCAACCACCCTCGGGGGGAGCTCCCTCTGGGCGATACACCACACCGGTACTCGTCATCGGCGCATCCTTCGGGCCCGTCGACCAGTACGTCACCTTCGTTGCGCTCACGGCACCCGGGATCACCCGGTCGGGACCGAGCAACTCCTGACTCACGACAGCACCCGGAGCATCGTTCGGTTCCGCTCCGGCCGGCGCCGCAACTGTCAACGCCACCAACGCACTCGCACTCAGTCCGACGAGCGTCCTACACAGTCGCTTACTCACGTACTTCTCCTACCGATTGCGGTGACGGTGCATATGTGGTGATCGGCCCCACATCAGCTGATCGAGTTCAGACCATAGAACAGCCTTACCATTTGGTCAACCTAAATTTCCGCTCCGCATCTACCGTCGTGACACGCCTGCTCGGGTAGGGTGGCGGTGTTCGATACGTGCAGGTCCCCCGCGAGATCAGGAGGCCGAAAGGCTCTCTCATGTCAGCACCTGATCTCCCGACCTTCCCTGCTTCGCAGCAGAAGTCGGTGGCCGCGATCCTCCGAGCAGGAGGTTGCGTCTTCGCCGAAGACGAGGCTCGCCTACTTCTTCACACCGCACGCTCTCGCGATGAACTCGACGCGATGGTCGACCGACGAGTTGCCGGCGAACCACTCGAGCCCGTCCTCGGATGGGCCGAGTTCTGCGGCTTGCGCATTCACATCGACTCCGGAGTCTTCGTCCCACGCCGGCGCACCGAGTTCCTCGCCCGGCAGGCCTGCTCACTTGTCACCCCAGGAAGCGTCGTCGTCGACATGTGTTGCGGCTCAGGAGCTGTCGGTGCTGTCCTGCAGTCGACGCTCGACGCCGTCGATTTGTACGCGGTAGACGTGGAACCGGCCGCAGTGCGGTGCGCTCGCCGAAACATCACACCGCCCGAGCGTGTACTCGAAGGCGATTTATTCGAACCACTGCCGACGAAATTACTCGGTCGCGTGGATGTCGTCGTCGCCAATGCGCCTTACGTCCCCACCGAATCGATCAGGCTGATGCCGCCCGAAGCCCGTCTTCACGAACCGCTGGTCTCGTTGGACGGCGGTACCGACGGACTGGACCTGCAGCGTCGCATCATCGCGGACGCCGCGCCGTGGCTACGACCGGGTGGCTGTCTTCTCGTCGAGACGAGTACGGAGCAGGTCGAAATGACTGTTGAAACATTCACTCGGGGAGGGTTTCTCACTCGGGTGGCAACCTACAGCGAGACCGCGTCGACCGTGGTGATCGGTCAGTGTTGAAGGCGATCGGATCTTGGCGTGGACCACTCCCGAGCGCGGGCGGCAAAGCCGTCGACAAAAAGCCCGAACGCGCGATCGACGCGGGCCCGGTCCCCGGTGGCCAGAAGATCCATCGACAGACCCCGCATTTGCGAGAGCAACAGAGTAGCGACAGAGGCAACATCGTCCTCGGGGCAACCCGCTTGTCGTAGACCGGCTTCCAGTGCCTCGATCCAATCGCCCACAAAACGGTCCAGGAACCGTCCGTAGCGGTCGCGGTCGCCGAGCGCGAGGGCGTAGATCTCGACCATCACCCGGAACCGCGGCAGGACCTCCGGCGTCGTACGTTCGGTCCACCACGCAGTCAGCACTGTCGCCGGATCGACCCCCGGTTTCATCGGCACCGCAATCGGAATGGACTCACCACGCATGTTCTCGATGACCTCGGAGAGCAGATTCTCCTTGCTCTCGAAATGGTTGAGCAACGACGCATGCGACACACCCACGGCCTTGGCGAGCTGCCTCACCGTCAACTCCCCGACACCGTTGTCGATGACGTAGCGGGTCAGCGCGTCGAGCAACTCCTCACGTCGCCCGGCGTATCTCAGGCTGCGTTTGTCGATGCGTTCGGGCTCCGGCACACATCCACCCTACCGGCCGGAATCACCAGGTCAGCGGCTGACTGCCTTCTGATACCGACGAATAGCGAACGGCACGAAGACGATCAGCAAACCGAAAGTCCACAACAACGACGCGATGACCGGATTCTGCAGCGGCCACGCATCCGGAACCGTCATCGCAGGATTGGTATTGCCGAACAATTCACGCACCGCCTGAGTAACCGCCGACACCGGATTCCATTCGGCGATCACTTTGAGCGGGCCGGGAAGATTGGTGGTCTCGACAAAAGTGTTCGCGATGAACGACAGCGGAAAGATGACGATGAAGCTCGCGTTGTTGAATACCTCCGGTGTCCGGATCCAAAGCCCGACAACAGCCATGACCCACGACAACGCGTACGCGAAGAACAGAAGCAGCGCATAACCCGCCACCGCTTCGAGGAAACTGGAGTGAATCCGCCACCCGACCAGAAGACCGGTCAACGACATGACCACCAAACTGATGACGTTGATCAACACGTCACTCGATGTTCGGCCTGTCAGCACGGCAGACGGAGCCATGGGCAGCGATCGAAATCTGTCGATGATTCCTTTCTGAATGTCTTCGACCATCCCCAAACCAGTCCAGGTAGCACCGAATATGACCGTCTGCGTGAAGATTCCGGCGATCAGGAATTCTCGATACGACGTGCCCGGGACGGAGATCGCACTGCCGAACACATACGCGAACAAGAGCACGAACATGATCGGCGACAAAGTGGTGAACACCAGCAGATCCGGAACGCGCTTGATCTTGATCAAGTTTCGCCTGGCGATGGTCAAACCGTCTTCGAGCGCCATCTGCACGGTCATTTCTGATCCTCCAGTTCAGCCTGGTGCCCGGTCAGTGTGAGGAAGACATCGTCGAGAGTGGGTCTGCGCAGGCCGACGTCGAATACGCGGATACCTCGTGCCGACAGAAGATTCAGCGCCGCGACCAACGCGTCGGTGCCGTCGTCGACAGGAACAGTGACGCGACGGACATTCTCTTGAACCTGAATGTCCCCCACGGCAAGCGAGCGCAATTCCTCGCGGACGATGTCGAGATGTTCGACCTCGTGCACGCTCAATTCGATGCGCTCACCCCCGACCCGCGCCTTCAACTGGTCTGCAGTACCGCGCGCGATGACCGAGCCGCGGTCGATGACGGCGATCTGGTCGGCCAACCTCTCGGCTTCCTCCATGTATTGCGTCGTGAGCAACAGCGTGGTCCCCTGAGCCACCAACCCTTCGATGACGTCCCAGAGACCGAGTCGCGCCCGAGGATCGAGGCCCGTGGTCGGCTCGTCGAGAAACAACACCTGTGGCCGAGCAACCAATGCGCCGGCGAGATCGAGACGTCGCCGCATTCCACCGGAATAGCCCTTGACCGGCCGATCTCCAGCCTCGACGAGATCGAACTGCTCGAGCAATTCACGCGCTCGGGCCTTACTGCTTCGGGCGCCGAGATGATACAGCCGCCCGACCATGTCCAGATTCTCGTAGCCCGTCAGGTACTCGTCGACCGCGGCGTACTGACCCGAAGCACCGATCTTGGATCGCAACGCCCGCGCATCCTCGACCACGTCCAGCCCGGCAACCTTGGCGCGTCCACCGTCGGGAATGAGCAGCGTCGTGAATATCCTTACCGCAGTGGTTTTTCCGGCGCCGTTGGGGCCCAACAGAGCCATCACCGAACCCTCGCGCACTTCCAGGTCGATGCCGTCCAATGCCGTGACGTCGCCGTACTTCTTGACCAGCCCCTCGGCCACAATCGCTTCGGTCATGAGCCCTCCCGCGTCGGTAATCCGTCGGTAGTCCGTTCCCCAGTGTGACCCAGGAGGCCGACACATTCCAGGAAATTTCGTCAGTTGCCCGGCTGCAATCACCTCCCTGGTTTCGCCGGTGCCTTTCGGCCACGAGGTACGGAACAGACCACACGTCCCAGTCCTGTCCAATACAGCCGATAAATTTCACCGACCTTTCGACGGATATATACCGGAAAGAAAAACCCGAAATTCTTGAACAAAGACCGCTTTCAGGTATTCATGATGAACGCGGCAGCGTTACACTCGTTCAGCAAGTGACACTCGGGCCGGTGACGGTTGACTTATGGTGTCGAATCTCGAATTACAAATCAGGCAGAGGCCGAAAAGAATTGAATCACCGATTCAGTGCACGCGGGGAAGACTCACACTTCGGGGGATCGAGAAAGGCTGACTGTGCCATGAGTATCAGAACTCGATACATCCGAACTCCGTGGATCCGAAAAACGGCGAAATATTCCTTCGAGACCATCTGCTTCACCCTGGCCGTGATTGTCGCGGCCGCACTGATCGCCGCGTACAACACACAACCGCGCTCCGCGCCGACGTACACGCCGGCCTCGTTCTCGGCGAATCCTGAATCTGCAGCGCTGCCCTTCGACATTCCACCCAAGTCAGCACTGAACGGAAAGTTGGTTTTCGCTCACTACTTCCCGCCCTATCCGGTTTCGATCGACAATGCGAATCCGTCTGGCGATTACTATGCGACACAATATCTTACGGTCAACGGCGAGAACAACAAACACGTTCGCTACGGAGGATTCCTCCGCGATCGGCCGACACCGCGGCAACCCATCGCCGATACGCAGTGGCGCCAACGCGACCTCGAAAACGAAGTTCGTTCGGCAATCGCCACGGGCATCGACGGATTCTCCGTCGACATCATCGCCAAGGCAACCGACACCAGTTGGTGGGGTTCCACCGTGCCCACAGCCCTGATCAAAGCGGCCGCAGCAGTCGATCCGAATTTCAAGATCATGCTCATGCCTGATATGAACGGCGCGTTCAAAAACATGACCGCAGCTCAAATGGCAGCAGAGATGAAACCGTATTCGACCATGGCATCATCGTTCAAATTGAGCGACGGACGACTAGTGATCTCGCCATTTCTTGCCGAAAACAAGACTGCGGGCTGGTGGTCGGAGTTCATCACTATTATGAAAAATTCTTACGGAATAAATGTGGCATTTGTTCCGGTTTTCCTCGACGCAGCAGCCAACCGGAATTCTTTTGCATCGATCAGCTACGGGATGTCGAATTGGGGTAACCGAAATCCGGCAGGAAATCCGCTCTCGGGATCGAACCCGAACTCTCCGATGGGGCTTGCTGCTGCCGCTCACTCCTTGGGAAAGATATGGATGCAGCCAGTCGCCTTCCAAGATGTTCGTCCGAGTCAGTCGATCTACGACGAGGCACAGAATTCACAGAATCTGCAGAACATGTGGCAGATTGCGATTGCGTCCAACAGTGAATGGGTACAGCTCGTCACCTGGAACGACTACAGCGAGGGAACGTCGTTCGCACCCAGCGCCGGTCATGGGCGCGCGTTACTCGACATGAGTTCCTACGGGCTGTACAGCTTCCGCTCCGGCGCCTCACCCGCGATTGTTCGCGACACCGCGTATCTCGTCTATCGCAATCAGTCGGTCTCCGCGGTCCCCGTCAATCGCTCTGCTGCCCCTATGACACTGCGCCAATGGTCATCCCCCGCTCGCGATACCGTCGAGGTTCTCACCTTCTTGACCGCTCCCGCAGTCGTCAAAGTGACGGTGGGAACCACGATTACCACCTGCAATGCCCCGGCCGGGATGAGCAGCTGCATCGCCCCGTTGAAAGTAGGTTCCATCAAGGCCTCTGTCGTTCGCGGCACTACCGAGGTATCTCGGGTGAGTTCGCACGCGGCGGTGACGGCCACACCGTACAACCAGAATCTCGAGTACCTGGTCGATTCCAGTCGGAGATAACGGTGACGAAGATCGGGTGAGTCCGTCGACTCACCCGATCTTCGTTGCGCCATCGGTTTCGGCTGCAATTGGTAACTCGGGCCGCGATACCGCCCCCGTCCGCTCCACCCTCACTGCCAAGGTCACCGCGGCCGCCAGTGCCGATACGCCCGCTCCGATCCAGTACAAAACCGCGAACGAATGCAGGGTCGGCACAGTGCTCGCACCGATCACCACCGTCGAACCGGCCAATACCGCTGCCGCAACGGCGCTTCCGGTGGAGGTACCGACCGAACGGAGCAGGCTGTTGAATCCGTTGGCCGAGGCAGTCTGATGGATCGGCGCAGATTCGGTGATCAGAGTCGGCATGGCTGCCAGGGAAAATGCCACACCGGCCGATACCACGGCAGCGCCGATCACGATATTGACCAGCGTCGGCGTCAACATCACACGCAAGACGTATCCGATTGCGATGACGATCGCTCCTGAGGCCAACGTGGCCTTCGCTCCCCATCGCCTCGTCACCTTCGACGACACCGGCGCCAATCCGATCATCAGGACTCCGCCCGGCATCATCGCCAGTCCGGCTTCGGCAGCCGAGAGTCCGAGACCGTCCGCCGACGCCAGGGGCAACTGAAGTTCCTGCGTTGCCGCCAACGCGCTGATGAACATGGCAAAACCGAGTAATACTGCGCAGACGTTCGAAACCAGAATCGGAGCGCGAAGGGAAGTCCGCAGATCGACCAGCGGTGCCGGCGTGTGCAGTTCCCACGGAATCCATCCACAGAGCAAGACCACGCCGGACGCGATCAGAACCAGAACCTCGGGGCTTGCCCAGCCCCATTCTGTTCCTTTCGAAACGGCCAGCAGCAGTGCAGTCATAGCGAGCGTGAGGACTGTGGCTCCCAGAAAGTCGAAGCGTCCGCGACTCTTCACAGCCGATTCCGGCACCACCAGAGGCAAGACGACTATCAGTACGACCCCGAATCCACCGGTGACCCAGAAAAGCGCGGGTAGCCCCCAGTGCGCCGAGATCACCCCCGCCATCGGCATACCGAACATGCCGCCGATCCCCAACGTCGCACTCATGAGAGCTACTGCACCACTGAGCTTTTCCGGAGGAAGGACATCGCGCATGATGCTGATTCCGACGGGCAGAAGTGCCGTCGCGAACCCCTGCAACGAGCGTCCGAGGATCAGTAACCAGAAACTCTGGCTGAGCGCCGCAACCATGCAGCCGACGATCATCACGGCAAGACAGACGAGCATCATCGCGCGCTTTCCGAACATGTCGGCGAGTCTGCCGATGAGAGGGGTCGCGACGGCACCGGTCAGCAATGTCGAGGTCACCAGCCACGAAGCGGTGGCCGACGATACTCCCGATGCCGTCGCGAACTCGGGCAGCACCGGCACCACCAAGGTCTGTTGCAGCGCGACCACCACGCCGCTCAGACTCAGGACGCCGACGACCCACCCGGTCCGCGCTTTCGCGCGAACGGTCTTGTCCGTCAAGCGTTCGAGCGAGCGGCGACTCCGGCGTCGACAGGAACCACGATGCCACTCATGTGGGCACTCGCGTCGGCGGCGAGGAACAGGACTACTCGCGTGATCTCGAAGGGATCCAGCCAACCGACCGGCTGCGCATGCAGAGTCGCGTACACGGGTTCGACGTCGTCTGCCGTCGGCGATTCGAGGTCAGGCCGCATCATCGCGTACATCATGTCGTTGTGAATCATCGGCGTCGAGATGTTCCCCGGTGCAATAGCATTCACGGTCACACCCGAGTTTGCCAGTTCGAGCGACACACTCTTCGTCAAACCGATGACGCCCCACTTGGAGGCGCCGTACGCAGCCATCTGGGTGCCACCGGAGCGACCCATCATCGAGGAAATCGTGATGATGCGACCGTAACCACGTTCCGCCATTCCACCTGACACGGCCGCAACGGTGTTGAACACACCGGTCAGGTTCGACGAGATGACTTCGTTCCACTGCGCCGACGTCATCGACGTGATCGGAGCGGGCACGGACACACCGGCATTCGCGACGGCGATGTCGACACGGCCGAACTCGGCTTCAGCGCGGGCAACGAGCGCGTCCATTGCGTCGCGATCAGCAGTGTCTGCCTTGACGGCAATGCACCGACGACCGGTGGCTTCCACCAAACGAACGGTTTCCTTCAGATCCTCCTCGTTTGCGAGGGGGTAGGCGACGACATCACTGTTCTCGCACCGGTCGCAGATCACGATGTCCGCGCCACGCTCCGCGAATGCGACAGCGTGGGCGCGCCCCTGACCGCGTGCGGCGCCGGTGATCAGTGCAACTTTTCCTTCGAAGCTGCCTTCGAGGCTGTTCATGCCGTCTCCTAGTTCGTCGTATGCAAGCGTGCGCTGTACTGCATGCGTACTCCGAACCCGCCCGAAAGAAACAGTCGATCCCGGACAGCGGGAATCCAGCCGATCACTGGTAAACGGCGGTCTCGAATTCCAGGTATCCGTTGATGGATCCAGCGTCCGCGAACGGCAGAATCTGCGTTGCCCAGAACCCGCCGACGCCGGTCTGCCGGTCGATCCAGTAATAGAGGTTGGCAAGACCCGCCCAAGCCAGCGATCCGGCCGGCCTACCGGTGGGTGCCACCTCTTCATTTGTCATGAAGGAGTATGCCCATCCTTTGGGTACACCGGGGAAGAATTCCGCATCGTTGGACAGCGTCGGGAGAACTCCGGGCAACAACCCCACGTGCTGGCCTTCGAGCCCGTTCTGAACGGCTGCAGCTACCGTCTCCGACGACAACACGCGACCCGAAGTGCCCGCGCCGTCGTTGAGCCACATACGGATGAACTTCATGTAGTCGCCGACAGTGCCGTGCAAACCGTGACCACCCATGTGCACCTCGGGTTCGGCCGGAAGCTCGAATCCGATGAGCGGAGTGAGGCTTCCGTCGCTCTCACGCTGATGGATCGGCGCAGGTCGATCCTTCATCGACGGGCTCATCGTGAATGCCGTATCGGCCATCTCGAGAGGTTCGAAGATGCGCTGACGCATGACATCGCCGAGTCGCTGACCTCGAATCGACTCGACGACCTGTCCGGCCCAGTCGATGTTGGTGCCGTACTCCCACTTCTCACCCGGGTCGAAGAGCAGCGGTGTCGTGAGCGCCGCTTTGCTACACGTGATCACGCTGGGCTGCCCATGTTCCTGCGAGAGCCGGTTGTACGACTCGTTGAAGAAGTCGTAGCCGAACCCTGCAGTGTGAAGGAGCAGCATGCGAGTGGTGATGTCACGCTTGGGTTCCCGAAGAACGGGGTTTCCGCCGGCATCGAAACCGTCCAGGACCTTCAGCTCACCGATGTCGGGAACATAGGTCGCTGCAGGTGCATCGAGATCGAGCAACCCCTCCTCCACACATTGCAGGACAGCGGTACCGGTAATCGCCTTGGTGGTGGAGAAGAGCGCAAAGGTTGTATCGAGGGTCATCGGTTCGCCGTGACCGAGAGCCCGCTCACCGGCTGCACCCTCGTAGATGTTGCCTTCTCGATCCGTGATCATCGCGACGACACCCGGGACTCGGTCAGCCCGCTGAGTTGCTCGCGCCAGCACGTCGTCGAGGTGCTGCTTCGAAAGGGGCTTCCGCGCAATATCTTCGATCGTCACTGCATTTCTCCATCCGACTTGTAACTTGTCTTGTCGAACAGAATGTAACGGCGATCACATACCCGGTTCTGCCTCGAAACGGCAGGAAAACTGTCTCGTTTCGGCAGAACCGGGCAGAGCTTGGAGTCAGCTCTGGGGCGCTCCGATATTCACCAGCCAGGAAATGCCGAATTTGTCTGTACAGGCGCCGAATTCGTCGCCCCACATCTGCTTCTCAAGCGGAACGCTGACCGTACCTGTTCCCGACAGTTGCTCCCAGTACCCGCGCAGCACGTCGCCGTCGTCGCCGCTGAGGCTGACCGTGATGTTGTCGCCGGGGTTGTACGGCATGCCGGGCGGAGTGTCGGCACCCATCAGGGTGTATCCCTGATCGGTTTCGAGCATTCCGTGCATGATCTTGTCGCCGCCTTCACCGGGATTGCCGAACTCACCGAACGTGCTCAGCGCCAGCGTGCCACCAAAGATTTCTTTGTAGAACTCCAACGCCTCACGGGCATTGCCGTTGAAGCTGATGTACGGATTGAGTCGAGTTGCCATGACGTACTCCTAGCTCGTGGGATTGCTGTCACGTTCGATTTCAATCCTTGCAGAACGCTCCGATACGAAACAACGGATCACGGCAGTTCATCGAGTGCGTAAAACGATCGTCATGACCGTTCAAACAACTGTCCTCAGAGTCGATTCCGGGTCTCGGAAGGCAACTCTCCGAACCGTTTCCGGTATGTGGCCGCAAACATGCCCAGATTGACGTAGCCCCAGGCGTTGGCGATTTCGGAGACGGTTCTCCCGTCGGAACGCAACAGTTCGCCGCGTACTCCCTCCAACCGACGCGCGCGCAATCGTTGCCCCGGCGTGGTGTCTCGGTACCGTCGAAATCCCGCAGTGAGCGCCCGGACACTGACACCCACCGCAGCCGCGATCTCCGATGCCGTCGGCACCGAGCGAGCAAACGTATCGATAAACTCCTCTGCAGATCGCACGTAGGCAGGTTCGGCGGAGGCGACGTCGACGCCGAGTTGCAGCCCGGCCTGCGTCGCCCACTCGTCGAGAAGCTGAGCCGCGATGAGTTCTTGAACCCTGGCACCCAGCCTTTCGCTCGACACCGCCTCAGGCGACTCTGCAATTGCGCGAACGACGTAGTCCATCAATGCCAGCCAACTCGAGCCCCGCCCGCCAATGGTGCACTTGTGCCGCCACAGACGGTCGTCGGGAACCGACCCGAACCATTGCATGGCGTGATCGGCGACAAGCTGATGCGGCACAGTGAGATTCAGCTGCAGATGATCTTCGTCGAATTCGACGAAGTAGTCGGTCCGGCTACAGTCGGTGACAAAGGTCTCCCCCACTGCAGTATTCACCGCAGTTCCTCCGCCGAGGGCATGTCGACCGTTGCCTCTGATAGTCGTCAGAACCAGAATGTTTCCGGCCTCAGGCGAACATTCACCGACGGAGACCGGAATCCCGTAACAGAATCTGGTGACGTCGATCTTGCCGACTGCCGCGGAGTACATGTCCGAAGCCGGCTTCAACCGACTTCCGATCGGCGTGACCGTATACGGCATGTAGATGTTGTCGGACCACTCCTTGATGCGGTCCCAGTCCCGAGAAAAGGCCTGGTGATGCTGCATAGTGGGCCGGCCGGCCGCGTCGATGAGCAAGGCATCCTCGAACATGGTTCGAGTATCGCACCAGGGCCCGGGAAGGTCACGCGAAGTGAGATGACGTGATCTCTGGCTGTACGGCGGCGGGTCGTGTTGCAGCAAAAAGCAGCGAATCCACCGCGGTCCCCCGGATCACCATGTGTGCCCTCATTCGCCCGTCCTCCTCCATTCCGATTTTGGTGAGCACCGACGCCGACGCCGAATTCTCCGGACGACACGTTGCCTGCACTCGCTGCGCTCCGAAGCGAGCAAAGGCGAATTCCAGAACCGCGCGCCCCGCCTCCGACGCATAGCCCCGCCCTTGGAACTTCGGGTTCACGACAAAACCGAGTTCCGCCCGCCGGTGCGCGGCGGATACTTCCCACACAGCTATCGAGCCGATGACCGCTCCATCGGCCTTCGACGTGATGGCCAGGGTGAACGTGCGACGTTCGACGAGCGCAGCTTCGAGTGCCGCGTCCGCCAGGAATGCCCTGGTCACCGCGGGGGTGTTCGGCCCCCAATCAACATATCTACAGACGGCAGGGTCGGACGCGTACTGATGGACGGCACCTTCATCCGCGGCAGTGAAATCTCGAAGAACAAGGCGTTCCGTAGTCAACGTGAACATCCAGCGATCCTAGAGCGAGCCCAAAAGCACCTCTTGACTCGAACGCATGTTCGAGCATGATTTGGGGAGGGGATCGGGGGATTCAATGAGTGTCTTGTTGTCGGACGTGGTTTCGGGTTCTGCGGTGGGGTTACGTGGACGTCTGTGGCAGTTGTCTGCTTCTGAGTTGCGTACCGCTGCTATCGAGGCGAGTGCGGAGATTCTGCGTCTCGAGGCTGTGCGGGTGGCGGTGGTCGACGAGATGTCGATGCGCCCGGATGATCAGGTGATCGCCAGCCGCGGAGTGGGGTCCTGGTTGGCGGGCAACACGATGCTGCAGGTTCGGGACGGGAAAAAGATCGCCGCGTTAGGTGCAGCTTTGCGGCCGTTTCCGGCGGTGGCTGCTCGGTTCGATGGCGGGGACTGCTCGTTCGAGCATGCCGTGTTGATCGTGGCGTTCTGTGAATCACCACCGAAAGGCATGCCAGACGAAGCGCTCCCTCGCTGTATCGACCTACTGCTTGCGGCTGCTTCCGGAGTTGAGGCGACGACGACAAAAGTGCGGAACGTGATCGCGACCTTGGAGCGGTTGTTCGAATCGGATGAGATCCCGCCCGCCGAGGATGTCGATCTCAATGAGTTGCGGATCGCCTCGACGCTCAATGGTCGGGTGGTGGTGCGCGGCGATTTCGATGCCCTGACCGGTGAAATGCTGTTGTCGGCGTTGTCGAATCTGACGATGCCGACCCCGGCACCGGATGGGACGCCGGATGCTCGGTCGGCGGCGAAACGCACGGCGGACGGGTTCACCGAACTGATCCGCCGCTATCTGGACTGCGCCAAGACCGGTACCGATGGTGGTCAGCGTCCGCATGTGAACGTGCACATCAATGCTCGTGATTTGGCGGAGCATCGGGATTGTGCCGCACAGTCTTCGGATTCGGGTGATGACGGCTCACTGGAGCTGTCCGATCTTGATGTCGGGCACATGCCCTGGCTCGGGCCACTCTCGGTCTCGCAGACCCGACTCCTCGGGTGCGATTGTTTCCTGTCCACTGTTCTGCTCGACGATCACGGCGCGCCCTTGGATGCGCAACCAGGAAAGAGGTTGGTCACCGCCGAACAACGAGTGGCGTTGATCGCCCGAGACAAGGGCTGCGCGTTCCCCGGCTGCACGTGCGTACCCGCCTGGACCGATGCGCACCATATCCGGCACTGGGCGAACGGTGGGCCGACGGTGATGAACAACCTGGTCCTGCTGTGCCGTTCACATCATCGGTTGATGCACCGGAAATCCGGGTTCGTCGGCAAATGGGAAATCCGAATCGGCGCCGACAACAAACCGTGGTTCATCCCGCCGCCCTCGATCGACCCCGGGCAGCAACCCAGGCCGGCGAACACCACCTTCAAAACCTGAGGTAGTACTCCTCGGGCACAACAGAACACGGCCGAGCACCGCATCGAAGGAGACCTCGATGCGGTGCCAACCGGCCGTGACGCTTGATGAAGCTGTGCCCACGATAATCAGCGAGTCAG
The DNA here is from genome assembly GCF_029269915.1 of Rhodococcus sp. C3V. Taxonomy (NCBI): domain Bacteria; kingdom Bacillati; phylum Actinomycetota; class Actinomycetes; order Mycobacteriales; family Nocardiaceae; genus Rhodococcus; species Rhodococcus sp. C3V. Next base: position 254,307 of record NZ_JARJBE010000003.1, on the reverse strand, counting down.
CACAAGCCCCGATGTCGGAACGCCCGTTCCCGCAGTCACCAGTACATTCTCGACGGAGTCGACCTGGTTGACCGAAGTACCGCGGATCTGCCGAACACCCTCGGCGATACCGTTCATCCCGTGAATGTATGCCTCGCCGAGCTGTCCACCATGGGTGTTGATCGGAAGCTTGCCGCCGAGTTCGATTGCGCCACCGGCGATGAAGTCCTTTGCCTCTCCCCTGCCACAGAAACCGAGTTCCTCGAGTTGCATCAGAACATAGGGCGTGAAGTGGTCGTAGAAGATCGCCGTCTGCATGTCCGACGGGCGCAGCCCACTTTGTGACCAGAGCTGATCGCCGACAAGGCCCATCTCCGGTAAGCCGGTCAAACCGTCGCGGTAATAGCTGGTCATGATGTATTGATCTGCCCCGCTGCCCTGTGCGGCCGCTGCGATAACGGCGGGGGTGTTCTTCAGATCTTTGGCTCGTTCTGCCGAGGTGACGACGATCGCGATGCCGCCGTCGGACTCCTGGCAGCAATCGAGAAGATGCAAAGGTTCGGCGATGAACCGCGAATTCTGATGGTCCTCGAGGGTAATCGGTTTTCCGTAGAAGAACGCCTTCGGATTGGTGGCTGCATGCTTACGGTCCGCGACGGCGATTCGACCGAAGTCCTCGCTGGACGCTCCGTATACGTGCATGTATCGCTGCGCGACCATCGCGACAAACGATGCAGGAGTACCCAATCCGTGAGGATAGGAAAAAGCGTTATCCGTGCCCGACGAATTGACCTGCGCCACAAGGCCGGAGTTCACCTGCCCGAAACGGGCACCCGATCGCTCGTTGAACGCGCGGTAAGCGACGACGACGTCTGCGACGCCGGTGGCAACAGCCATGGCGGCCTGCTGAATCGTCGCCGCAGCGGCACCGCCTCCGTAGTGAATGCGGCTGAAGAACTTGAGGTTCGGAATCCCCACCGAACGAGCTACTGCCACTTCGGTGTTGGTGTCCATGGTGAACGAGGTAAGACCGTCGACGTCGGCGGGTGTCAGACCGGCGTCGTCCAACGCGGCTTGAACAGCCTCGGCGGCCAGTCGCAGTTCACTGCGACCGGAGTCCTTCGAGAAATCCGTGGCTCCGATTCCGACGATCGCTGCCTTGCCGGACAATGCGCTCATTCAATGTCTCCGTTTTCACTGTCTCCATTCGAGCCCGACGCCGGAAATGCCAGTGTGACCTGTGCGGTGATGTGATCTCCCAGGCTGTTCTTGCCGACCACCGCGAGCGACACGAGATCCTCGTCGTAGGAGGTCACCGTTCCGGAGAGCGTCAAGGTGTCGTAGGCGTACCAGGGGACTCCGAGGCGGAGTTTGATCGACGTGAGTACAGCCCGCGGTCCGGCCCAATCGGTCACGAATCGCTGCACCAAGCCGGTGTCGGTGAGGATGTTGACGAAAATGTCTTTCGAGCCGCGTTTCTGTGCGAGATCGCGGTCGTGGTGAACATCTTGAAAATCGCGGGTAGCGAGCGCCGCCGAGACCACAAACGTCGGGTCGCCGTAAATCGAAAGCTGCGGAAGAACCTCTCCCACAGTGATATCCGTCGTCGAAGTCATCGTCACTCCTTCCCCGCAGAAACCGCAGAAGCCCCAACCGGCTGCCAGGCGTACAAAGTCCAGGGAGTTCCCCCGGTCTCGTCGTCTCCGGGGAAGTCGAGGTAGATCGCCTCCACCTCCATTCCGATCGACACACTCGACGGATCGACGCCGCGCAATTCGCCGAGCATCCGCACACCCTCAGGCAGTTCGACCAGGGCAACGACGAACGGCAACGACCGACCAGGAACCTTGGGGGCGTGGTGAACGACAAAGCTGAAGACCGTTCCCCGACCTGACGCCACCACGTAGTCGGTCTGCTCCGACTTGTCTTTCCAGATCGCGGGCACCGGCGGGTGCTGTACCGAACCGTCCGCACGCAGTTGAATACGCAACTCGTGTGCGGCGACACCGTCCCAGAAGAACTGCGTGTCGAGGGCTGCTGTCGGACGCAGCATTCGAGATGCGTCCAGGTCCGCAGGCACGTCAGTGGAGGAACTCTCGCTGACTGGCGGCGCGAACTTCAAGATCCGGAACATCATCTCCGAGACCAGTTCTTCGCCGACCCGCCAGAAGCTGCGAGTAGTGAAGAACCATCCTTCACCAAGACCTGTCTTCTTGGGTCCCACAACGTCTTCCAACACCGAGGAGATGGTGACTTCTTCACCCGGCTTCAAGTAGCGGTGGTAGATCTGATCGCAGTTGGTCGCGACGACGGACGTGAATCCGGCCTCGTCGAGAATGTCCGTCATCCGTCCCAACGGATCGTCGGCTTCTCGAATTGCCCCCAGACCGCGCATCGTCCATACCTGCGCCATCGCCGGCGGCGCGACTATTCCGTCGTGTCCGGCGGCGCGGGCAGCCGATTCGTCGACGTAGATCGGGTTCTCGTCACCGATCGCCTCGACCCAGTTGCGGATCATCGGCAGGTTCACGGGGTCCCGGCCGGCGCGAGGAGCGCTTGGCCCGTCCTCTCGAACCCGCTCGGCAGCAGTGAGAATGGGATCTGACACGATTTGTTTCCTATCTCGGAACGCGAGGAAGCTTCAGGCCGGCGGTGGCGATCAATTCGCGCATCACCTCGTTGACTCCACCGCCGAAGGTGATCACCAGGTTGCGCTTGATCTGCATGTCCAGCCACTCCATGAGATCAGCAGTTTCGGGATCGATCGGATTTCCGTACCGCCCGACGATCTCTTCCGCCAGTCGACCGACCCGCTGGATACGCTCGGTCGCAAACACTTTGGTTGCCGAAGCGTCGGCGATATCCACCGACTCCGAATCACTCGACGCCACTTGCCAGTTGAGCAGTTCGTTGAGGCGATACGTCGCGTGAATCTCACCGAGCGCGCGTCGTACGTCAACGTGATCAAGCAGGTTTTCACGCTTGGCCCAATCGAAGACGTGGTCGTAAATCCCTGCGACACGACCTGCCGGACCGAGCATGACGCGTTCGTGGTTGAGCTGCGTCGTGATCAAGCGCCAGCCCTGATTCTCCTCACCCACAAGCATGTTCGCCGGAACGCGAACGTCCTCGTAGTAGGTGGCGTTGACGTGATGCGCACCGTCGCAGGTGATGATCGGGGTCCAGGTGTAGCCGGGATCTTTGGTGTCCATGATCAGGATGGAGATGCCGCGGTGCCTTGAATCGGCAGACCCTGTCCGCACGGCGAGCCACACGTAATCGGCGTCATGCCCGCCGGTGGTGAAAATCTTCTGGCCGTTGACGACGTACTCGTCACCATTTCGTGCCGCCGAAGTGCGCAGTGCTGCAAGGTCGGTGCCGGCTTCCGGTTCGGTGTAGCCGATCGCGAAGTGCACTTCACCGGCGAGGATCGCGGGCAGGAATTTCTGCTTCTGCTCCTCGCTGCCGTACTTCTGCAGAGTCGGGCCGACGGTCTGCAACGTCACCGAAGGCAGTGGGACATCCGCCCGCACAGCCTCGTTGACAAAAATCTGCTGCTCGACTTCACCGAACCCACGTCCGCCGAACTCCACCGGCCAGCCGACGCCGAGCCAGCCGTCCTTGCCCATACGACGGATGACCTCGCGATAGGTAGGGCCATGCCGCTCCACGCGCATGATCTTGGCCTCTTCGGGCGAGATCAGCGTCGAGAAGTAGCGTCGAAGTTCAGCTTGCAATGCGCGCTGACTGTCGGTCAGATCGATGAACACCGGGCCCCCACGAGGTCGAGTCGCTGCGAAGCACCGCCGAGCAGGCGTGCCAGGTCTTTTGCAGTCGAGTAGTAACGATGAAGTGGATACGTGACGTCGACGCCCAGACCGCCGTGCAGGTGGTGAAGCACCTGCATCGTGGCAGGCACTTCTTGGGCGATCCAGTACGCCATGACGTCGAGGTCCGACTGGGCGTCCAGGCCCTCCGACACGCGCCAGGACGCCGACAACGCCGCGACATGAAGGGTCCGGGAGGTGACGTACGCGTCGGCTATCTGTTGTGAGACTGCCTGGAACGTGGCGAGCGGCTTACCGAATTGCTCACGCGAGCCGACATGTGCCGCAGTGAGATCGACGGCGCCGGACACCAAACCGTCTGCAACGGCTCCGATGCTTGCCGTGGCGATCCGGTACAGCGTCTGGACGGCTTCCTCGCCGGCACCGAGAAGTTCACCGACTGCCTCGTCCATGGTGACTGCGAACTCCGGACTGCCGGACGCACTGGGAGTCGGCGTCAATGCGACGCCGGCGGCGGTCGGATCGACGAGAACGACTCCGGCGTCGGTGGGCACAAGAATTCTGTGTGCGCTCGCCGCGAAGGGAACGGCAAGCACCGTCCCGCTGACGCGATACCAGTCGCCCGACTGATGGGCGGTGGTCGACGGCTGTGCCGGGAACTGCTGACCCGGCTCACCGAGCGCCGCGGTGAACACCCGTCCGGCGCCGACTCCGGTGAGCAATTCGTCCTGTTGAGCGTCGGTCCCCAGTGCGACTATGGGGAGTACACCGAAGCCGAGGGTTGCGAGAGCCGGAATTGGAGCGGCGGCCCGGCCGACCTCGACGAGGAGGGAACCGACGTCGGCGACGGAGAGTCCCTCGCCGCCCAGACGCTCGGGCAGGGCCAGCGTGAGCAGGTCGGCATCGGCGAATGCCGCCCAGAGCGCGTCCGGCTCCAGTTCGCGGGCAAGGAGCGCGGTAGCCACCTCGGCTACCGCTTCCTGGGTTTCATCGGGAGTGAAGTCCACGCTGGCAATCCTGTCTCTGATGTAGAACGTGTTCTAGTTGTATCACCAACGTGGACATTTCTAAAGGCCTCTACTCACGCCGTCTAATCACGGGGCAGGCCCAGAATTCTCTCCGCGGCGACGGTCAACAGAATCTGCGTGGTTCCGCCGGCAATCGACAGGCATCGCGTGTTGAGGAACTCACGCGAAAGCGGGCCCTCCACCCACCCGGCAGTACCACCCAATTCCATGGCGAACTCCGCGACATTCTGACGCTGGCGCACGCCCACCAGCTTGCGGACGCTCGACGCCGGACCCGGATCCTGACCGTCCAATTGCCGCAGTGTCGTGCGCAATTCCAGCAGTGAGCCCACCATGGCGGTTCCGATCAGCCCACCGAGCTTGTCTGCCACCACAGGATCGGGGTCGCCGGCCAGCTCGAGCAATTCCTCCATCGCACCGCCGAGCGAAGAGCCACCGCTCATTGCGACCCGCTCGTTGGCGAGGGTCGTTCGGGCCAGTTTCCAGCCTCCACCGAGCTGGCCGACGACGCACTCGTCCGGGACGAAGACGTCGTCGAGGAAGACTTCGTTGAACAGGGCATCTCCGGTGATCTCGCGCAGCGGCGAGATCCGAATCCCAGCCGTCTTCATGTCGAGAAGGAAGTACGTGATGCCCTTGTGTTTGGGAACCTCGCGATCGGTCCTGGCGAGGCAGATGGCCCAGTCAGCTTCACGCGCAAGCGAAGTCCAGACTTTCTGGCCGTTCAGCTTCCAACCGCCGTCGACCTTTTCCGCGGTCGTCCGCAGTGCCGCAAGATCCGAACCTGCGCCGGGTTCACTGAAGAGCTGGCACCAGGTGATCTCGCCCTTGAGCGTCGGAGTCGCAAATCTTTCGATCTGCTCCGCACTGCCGTGCTCGAGGATGGTCGGCACTGCCCACCAGCCGATCACCAGATCGGGTCGGCCGATACCGACGGCCGCCAATTCCTCTTCGATCAGAATCTGTTGCGCGGCCTTGGCGCCCCGGCCGTACGGCTTGGGCCAGTGCGGCGCAAGGTAGCCCGATTCGGCCAACGCGTTGCGCTGCTCGGATTCGGGCAGCGCCACCAATTGCGCTACCTCTTCGCGAATTTCGGACCGGTCGGATTCGAGCTCACTCAAGTCGATCTGAAGGTGACGCCGTGCGCCGCCGATCGTCAATTCCGCGACGCGTGCGCGCCAATGAGACGATCCGCCCAGAATCTGCCGGAGCGACAGTGCTCGACGAAGGTAGAAGTGCGCCTCGTGCTCCCAGGTGAATCCGATGCCGCCGAGCACTTGAATGCAGTCCTTTGCCGTGTCGACAGCGGCATCCAGCGACACCGCGGCGGCCACTGCTGCGGCGATCGGAAGTTCGTCGCCCGACTCGGCAGCGACCGCACCATCCCAGGCGACGGCTCCGGCATTCTCTACGCGACACAGCATTTCGGCGCAGATGTGTTTGATCGCCTGGAACGAGCCGATGGGCTTTCCGAATTGTTCGCGAATCTTCGCGTACTCCACCGCAGTACGCAGGCTCCACGCCGCAATTCCGGCAGCTTCGGCAGCCCCAAGTACCGCCGCTAGGTCGGAAACCGATCCTGGCGCAATGTCATCGAGGATTCGGTCGGCATCGACCGTCACTCGATCGAAGGAGACTCGCGCCAGTGGTCGCGACTTGTCGATCGTGTCGACCGCTTCGTAGGTCACGCCTTCGCCGTCTCCGTCGACGAGAGCCCAGACGACACGCGAGCCTTCGTCTTCGGACACGACGCCCGCCGACACGAGTACCGATACGCCCGAATCGCCGCCCCAGGCGTAACCTCCTTCGCCATGAAGCTCGATGCCGCCGGACGCATTCACCGTTGCCGCAACTGGACTTTCGTCCAATACGACGGCACACGGCAGCGCACCGTCGGCGAGCGTTTCGGACCATCGCTTGGCAGCGGGCGACGAACTACGCCCCACCACCAGAGCTGCGAGTGCAGTCGTGAGAACAGGACCCGGCACGAGTTCGATTGCCGCCTGCTCGAGCATTGCTGCGAGATCGACGATTTCGGCCCCGGCTCCGCCTACCGCTTCGGGAACGGCGACCGAAAATATCCCGAGAGACGCGAACTCGGACCATTTCTCCCGCCACGAAACTGCTGGTCCACGGCGTACCATGTCCATCGGCGTGGCCGAGCGAGCCCAGGCCTCTATCGATTCCTGGACCGCCCGCTGTTCATCGGTCGTGGCGATTGTCACAACTGGTTCCCGCCTCTCGATAAGTGACACAATTGTTTAGAACGTGTTCTAATATGACACCTGGCCAAGAGTCAAGGCGCGAAGGAATTTGTCGATGACCACAACATCCCGATCCCGCTCCAACGCGGTTGCTTCTGCAACGCTCGGGGACGACGATCTCAGCTCCAACGCGCAACGTGAACGCCGCAAGCGGATTCTCGACGCAACACTCGCCTTGGCGTCCAAGGGGGGCTACGAGGCTGTTCAGATGCGCGCCGTGGCCGAGCGTGCCGACGTCGCAGTCGGAACGCTCTATCGCTACTTCCCGTCCAAGGTTCACCTACTGGTGTCCGCCCTGGCACGCGAATTCGAGAAGATCGATTCCAAGGGCAAGATCCCACCTGGAACCAGCCCGCTCGAGCGGATGCAGCTGATCCTCAGCCTCATCACCCGCGCGATGCAGCGCGATCCGCTCCTCACCGAAGCGATGACTCGCGCGTTCATGTTCGCCGACGCCTCCGCAGCGGCCGAGGTCGATCAGGTGGGCCAGTTGATGGACCGCCTCTTCGCACGAGCGATGACCGAAGAGGAGCCAACCGAAGAGCAGTTGGCGATCGCGCGCGTGATCTCCGATGTGTGGCTGTCCAATTTGGTGGCATGGCTCACGCGACGCTCTTCGGCTACCGATGTCGCCAATCGACTGGAATTGACGGTTGAACTGCTGCTCGGTGACGGAACTCGGAAACCCGAATAGACATCCTTTGTCGCATCTGTCATTTTTGCACTGATCGGCCGGAAACGTATCGAGCCAGGAGTCGCTGCATCACCTAGATTTGAAGAGGTGAGCGCACAAGATCTGTCCATCGAACTCCGCCGAGCGCTGTCAGGCGTGGCACGCACGCCGCGTCTGCTCGTAGCCTCCGACTACGACGGGACGATGGCACCCATCGTCGCCAACCCGGACAAGGCGTATCCCCGGGCGGAAACGGTGCGTGCGCTTCGCTCTCTCGCCAGCCTCGCGTCGACGACGGCTGCCGTGATCTCGGGCCGCGCCCTCAAGGATCTGGCTGCGCTGTCCCGACTTCCCGCCGAAGTGCAATTGGTCGGCAGCCACGGCTCCGAGTTCGACATCGGATTCGTTCACGCGATCGACGCCGACGCCAGGAAACTGCTCGACGAGATCGTCACCGAGTTGGGCCGAATCGCCGCCGACACCCCTGGGGCAACGGTGGAGAAGAAGCCCGCCAGCGTTGCACTGCACGTACGCAACACCAGTGCCGACGACGCCGAGAAGGCGCTCATCGCCGTCCGCACCGAATCGGCACTCTGGCCAGGCGTTCAGGTCACCGAGGGCAAATCGGTGGTCGAGTTGGCTGTCATCGCCACCGACAAGGGCCACGCACTCGACTTGATTCGCCATCAGGACGGCGCAACCGCTGCCGTCTTCATCGGGGACGACGTGACCGACGAAAAGGCGTTCAGCAGGCTTCAGGGGCCGGACATCGGAATCAAGGTCGGCAGCGGGGACACCGTCGCCGACTATCGCGTCGACAGCACCGAGGACGTCGCTGCCGCTCTGGCGTTCCTGCTCGACGAGCGTCGTACGTGGCTTTCCGGCGCCGACGCTCCGCCCATCGAGCGACTCTCGATGCTCGCCAGTCCGCGCACCGTCGCTTTGGTGACCCCGGATGCGACGCTGACCTGGTTGTGTCACCCGGAACCGGATTCAGCGGCCGTCTTCGCACACCTTCTCGGCGGAACCGGGGCCGGCCACTTCTCGGTCGGGCCTCGACGCACAGCCTTGCCGCTGAGCCAGAAGTACATCGACAGCACGATGACAGTTCAGACCCGCTGGGCGAGCCTGTCCGTCACCGACTACCTCCCCCACGACGTCCCACAGGGACGAACCGACCTGACCCGCATCATTTCCGGTCAGGCCGACGCGATCGTCTCGTTTGCACCCCGTCCCGAGTTCGGCCAGGGTCAGGTCACGCTCGAGGTCGTCGACGAGGGCATTCGGGTCCTCGGCACCAACGAGCCGTACGTACTCCGCTCCCCCGGTGTGCTGTGGAACATCGCCACCGACGGAAACCAGCAGACCGCCCACGCCATCGTCGAGCCGTCCAAGGGTGACGTCGTCCTCGAATTGCGCTGCGGAACAGAAGAAATCGGCCCGTCCGACGTTCCGGAACTCGAGCGTCGAGCGACCTCGGAGGCCTACTGGTCCGATTGGGCCAAGACGCTCGAACTCCCGAAGCTGAAGCCGGACTTGATGAAACGCTCTGCACTGACCTTGCGCGGGCTGGTTCATGCCGATTCCGGTTCCATCATGGCCGCCGCCACAACATCCCTGCCGGAAGAGATCGGCGGAGTCCGCAACTGGGACTACCGCTATTGCTGGTTGCGCGACGCCGCCCTCACCGCAACAGCTCTCGTGAGCGTCGGATCCACCGACGAGGCCGAGAACTACCTGGACTGGGTCCACCGCGTGCTCGAAACACTGCCGGGACCCGAGCGCCTGCACCCCCTCTACACGCTCTACGGGACTTCGCTACCGCCAGAGGCCGTCATCGATTCACTCCCCGGATACGCCGGCTCCCGGCCGGTCCGCGTCGGAAACGCCGCGAATCAGCAGGTTCAACTGGACGTGTTCGGCCCGATCGTCGAGCTCATCGTCGAACTGGCGAATGCACGCGAAAAGGCCGGTGATCCCGATCCTTTGAGCGACCGCGACTGGGAACTGGTGTGCGCCATGGTCGAAGCAGTGCAGCGGCGCTGGTTCGAACCCGATCACGGCATCTGGGAAATTCGCGACAACCCGCGCCACCACGTCTATTCCAAGGTTATGGGCTGGGTCACCGTCGACCGCGCCGTCGATCTTGCGACCCGCTTTTCTCGCGAGGCCCTGCCCGAGTGGGCGGAACTGCGTGACCAGATCGCCGACGAAGTACGACACAAAGGCTGGAAGGACGACGTCCAGTCGTACACCGCAGCCTACGACGGTACCGATCTCGACGCGGCGACTCTGCACATCGGACTGTCGGGGCTGATCGATCCGACGGATCCGCGCTTTGCTGCAACCGTCGTAGCCACCGAGGCCGAACTACGCAGCGGCTCAACGGTATACCGCTACCATCACGACGACGGCCTGCCCGGCATAGAAGGTGGATTCCATCTCTGTGCCGCCTGGCTCGTCGAGGCATACCTACTGATCGGGCAACGCCTGCAAGCAGAGGCGCTGTTCGACCAGTTGGTCGCGGCAGCGGGTCCCACCGGACTGCTCGCGGAGGAGTACGACCCCATCGCGGAACGCTCACTGGGCAACCACCCCCAGGCGTACAGCCATCTGGGATTGTTGCGCTGCGCCCAACTCCTGGCGTGAGCGCTACCCCTTGATCCGACCTGATGTTCGCCCGGCCAGTAGTTCGGTGTCGAGCATCTCGACTATCGGAACGCCGGATCCGGACGGCGACATCAGGAGCGCACCGGCGCGCCGGCCCTTCTCTTCCTGGGGCTGGCGCACCGTTGTCAGTGATTCGCGCAGCGCCTCGTCGACGCCGTCGAATCCGGTGATCGACAGTTGGCCAGGTACATCTATGCCCTGCCAGCGCGCCCAGTCCAAGGCGCCGAGAGCCAGCACATCGGTGGTGCAGACCAGTGCGGTGATCTCGGGGTTGGTCGCGAGAGCTTCCGCCGCCGCCGAGTGCCCGGACTGCGATGTGTGGACGTACCGCTCGATCACCGTGAGTGAGAGTGGGTCCATGTCGGACGCCACCATCGCGTCGCGCACTCCTTCGATCCGCTCGCGCTGGACGTGGAAGTGCGGGGACTTGAGTCGTTCCTGGCTGACCACGCCGTCCATCCGGTCGCGCCCCAGCCTCATGCAGAGCACGCCGATGTCGCGGTGGCCGAGCCCGATGAGGTAATCGGCGACCTTGCGCATGGCAGCGCGGTCGTCGATGCCCACGAGGGATGCACCGGGAATCTCGCGCGGCTGGTCGCAGACGACGATCGGAATGTGACGCTCGAGCACGGCAGCAAGATACGGATCGTCGTCGGCCACGGAGTAGACGACAAAGCCGTCGACGCCCGCCTGCTGGACCACGGCTGCAGCATCCACCTCGTCGCGGCCGGGCCCGGCCGGGATGAGCAGCAAGCCCTGGCCGGCGTCCTCACACGATTCCGAGAGACCGGCAAGGAAGCTCATGGCGGCCGGGTCACGGAACGAATAACTGAGTGCTTCGGTGAGCAGAAGACCGACGGCACCGGCTTTGCGAGTTCGCAAGGAGCGGGCGACCGGATCAGGTCCGGGGTATCCGCGTCGCTTGGCCGCTTGGAGCACTCGATCCCGCAGCTCGACGGAGAGCTGATCGGGTCGGTTGTACGCGTTCGAGACTGTAGTTCTCGACACATTGAGCTCGGCGGCAAGCGACGCCAAAGTGGCTTGGCGGCGTGGCTGACGGGACCGGGGCATAAACGGACGTTAGCCGTAGTGCCCGCAGACGGCGCGTTGGGGCTGAACCGAAGGTGAACTACCAGCGACTATGCGCTAATGTGTAACGGTAACGGTTTCCAATAGCATTTAGCCCAGCCTTTGTTCAGGAGAAAAGCACGTGCGTTCGTCGTCGAAATTCCGCACCGCCACCGCCCTCGCGGCCGTCTCGGTCGCCGCAGCATTCGCGCTCACCGCGTGCAACTCAACCTCCTCGAAGGACGACGGCATCACCGTCGTCGCATCGACGAACGTGTGGGGCGACGTCGCGCAGGCCGTCGCCGGCGACAAGCTGACCGTGACGTCGATCATCAACGAGCCGTCCGCGGACCCGCACTCGTTCGAAGCGACTCCCGCCGATGCCGCCAAGATCACCGACGCATCGCTCGTCGTCTACAACGGTGGCGGCTACGACCAGTTCATCACCGACGTCCTCGACGCAGGCAAGGGCGAGCAGAAGACGGTCAACGCCTACAACCTGCTCGACGGCGGCATCCACGCCGGCGAAACCGCGGGCGAATCGCATGACGGTCACACCCACGGCGCAGTCAACGAACACGTCTGGTTCGACATCCCGACCGTCGACGCCGTCGCACATTCGGTGGCCGATCAGCTGAGCGCTCTCGATCCGGACAACGCGGCGACCTACGAGGACAACGCGAAGGCATACAGCCAGAAGCTCGCCGGCGTCACAGCGATCACCGATTCCATCGCCGCTGCCCACGCGGGCGCACCGGTGGCTCAGACCGAGCCGATCGCGCACTACCTCCTGGTCGCAGCTGAACTGAAGGACGCAACTCCCGAGGAGTTCACCAGCGCCATCGAAGACGGCAACGATCCGTCACCGGCCGCAATCGCCGCAACCCGCCAACTCCTCTCGGAGAAGCAGGCCCGCGCACTGGTCTACAACATCCAGACGCAGGACAAAGTGACCCAGGACATGCGCACCACAGCCGAAACCGCCGGAGTGCCCGTCGTCGAGGTTACGGAGACTCTCCCCGAGGGCCTGGACTACATTCAGTGGCAGACGCAGACCGCGGAGTCGCTCGCAAACGCCCTCTCTGCCCAGTAATTATTTGCCCCACCATTTCCGAGAAGAACCGATCGGCTTGTGACAGAAACTTCCGCGAATACTCCTGTGCCCCCTGGTAACACCGTGCCTTCTGGTAACACCGCGACTTCAGCGGCCTCCGTGCCCGCTGTGACGCTGAAGGACGCTCGATTGTCCTTCGGCGCCCGCACATTGTGGGACGGGCTCGATCTCGAGGTACAGCCAGGTGAGTTCATCGCCGTACTCGGGCCGAACGGGTCGGGCAAGACCTCGCTCCTGAAGATTCTGCTGGGCCAACTACAACTCAGCGGCGGTAGTGCACAGATCGTCGGCACGCCGGCACGGGCCGGGAACTCACACGTCGGGTACATCCCGCAGCAGAAATCGATCGACGACGGCCTCCCGCTCCGCGGCCGCGACCTGGTCGGCCTCGGCGTCGACGGTCACCAGTGGGGTACGGGCCTACTGCGTCGGGGTCGTCGCCGCAAGATCGTCGACGACGCCATCGCACAGGTCAGCGCCCAGTCGTTCGCCGACGCTCCCATCGGTTCCATGTCCGGCGGTGAGCAGCAGCGACTGCGGATCGCACAGGCTTTGGTCGGCGACCCGCGGATACTGTTGTGCGACGAGCCGCTGCTCAGCCTCGACCTCGCCAACCAGCACCTGGTCTCGACGCTGATCGACAAGCGGCGGCGCAGCCATGACACCGCGGTGCTGTTCGTGACGCACGAGATCAATCCGATCCTGCCGTTGGTGGATCGAGTGCTCTATCTGGTGGACGGTAAATTCCGGATCGGGACGCCGGCCGAAGTGATGACGTCCGAGGTTCTCTCGGATCTGTACAACACCGACGTCGAAGTGTTGCAGGTTCGTGGCCGCCTCGTCGTGATCGGCACCGGCGACGCCATCGACGCGCTCGGCAGCGCAGGCGGACTACGCCCGGGAGAAGGCGTTCACCATTCTGATGAGGATCACCACCAGTGAGTAACAAGTTCACCGACGCGATGTCGCGGATGTTCGACGTGTCCGCCACCGTCGACCTACTGCAGTACGACTTCGTCCAACAGGCGTTGATTGCCGGTGCCATCCTCGGATTGTTGGCCGGCATCATCGGGCCGCTGATCGTGAGCCGTCAGATGTCGTTCTCGGTGCACGGAACGAGTGAGCTGTCACTGACGGGCGCATCCGCCGCACTTCTCGTCGGTGTGGGCGTCGGCTTCGGTGCCATCGTCGGATCCGTGGTCGCGGCAGTGCTGTTCGGACTGCTCGGAGCCAAAGCGCGCGACCGAGATTCGGTGATCGGCGTGATCATGGCTTTCGGCCTCGGCCTGTCGGTGTTGTTCCTCTGGGCGTACGACGGTCGCACGGGAACCAGCTTCTCGTTGTTGGTCGGACAGATCGTGGCGCCGGGAAACAGCGGTCTCGAACTTCTGCTGCTGTGCGCGGTCATCGTGATCGGCACACTCGGATTCATCTACCGCCCTTTGCTGTTCGCAAGCACCGACCCCGAAGTTGCTGCAGCTCGCGGTGTTCCGGTCCGGGCACTGTCGATCGTGTTCGCAGTGTTGGTCGGCATCACCGCAGCACTCGGCGTACAGATCGTCGGTGCTCTGCTGGTGATGTCGCTGCTGATCACCCCCGCAGCGGCCGCCGCGTACGTCACGGCAAGCCCACTCAAGGCCACGATCCTCTCCGTCGTGTTCGCCGAACTGGCAGCCGTCGGCGGCATCCTTCTCTCGCTGGCCCCCGGCGTTCCCGTCTCGAGTTTCGTCACCTCGGTCTCGTTCGTGATCTACCTGATATGCCGACTCTTCGGATCCGCACGTCGCAAGAATGCCGGACGGATTCCGGCGCACGCCTGAACACCGAGAGCCCATACCTACCTAGAATCGAGGTATGGGCTACAGCGTTGATCTGAACAGCGACCTCGGCGAGGGCTTCGGAGCCTGGACCCTGGGCGACGACGACGCCATGCTCGAACTTGTCACCAGCGCGAACATCGCCTGCGGATTCCATGCCGGCGACCCGACAACGCTGTTGGCGACTTGCGAATCCGCCGCCGCCCGCGGCGTCCGGATCGGCGCGCAGGTGGGGTACCGAGACCTCGCCGGTTTCGGCCGACGCTTCATCGACGTCTCCCCGAAGGACCTCACCGCCGACGTCATTTATCAAATAGGGGCACTCGACGGTTTGGCTCGCGTCGCCGGATCGCGGGTCACGTACGTCAAACCCCACGGCGCGCTCTACAACGCAATAGTCCATCACCGACGGCAGGCGCGGGCCGTGGTCGCCGCCGTCGTTGCCTATGACAGTTCGCTACCTGTTCTCGGACTACCGGGTTCGGTGTTTCTGGAAGAGGCGCGCGAGGCCGGCCTCGAGATCGTCGCCGAGGCTTTTGCCGATCGTGCGTACACGGCGGAAGGCACCCTGGTCCCCCGCACCGAGTCGGGCGCCGTTCTGCACGACCCGACGCTTGTTGCAGAACGGGTTCGGCGAATGGTCGTCGACGGCGAGTTGGACGCAGTCGACGGGAGCACGTTGAAAGTCGCTGCCGCATCGGTGTGCGTGCACGGTGACAGTCCGGCAGCCGTCGACATGGCCGTGGCAATCCGTGCTCTCCTCGAATCTTCCGACGTCGAGATCACGCCGTTCACATGATCACGATCCTGCCCGCCGGTGAATCCGCAGTCCTCGTCGAGTACGACGAACTGCCGAGTGTGCTGGGCAACTTCAGGGCTCTCGACGCCAGTCGGATCCCCGGAGTGATCGACCTGATTCCCGCGGCGCGAACCATCTTGATCGAGTACGACAACACGATCACCGCGCACCAACTGGTGGAGAAATGGGTACGTGGGGCCGTACCGATCGAACTCACAGCAGACGAGAGCGGGTCTGCTGTCGAGATTCCGGTCCGCTACGACGGCCCCGATCTCGTAGAGGTGGGCAAGCTGACCGGCCTCGGGGTCGACGGTGTGATCGATGCTCACACGTCTGCGTCGTGGACCGTCGCGTTCATCGGTTTCGCCCCCGGCTTCGCGTATCTGACCAGCAACGAGAGAAAGCTCGAAGTTCCACGTCGATCGGACCCGCGCAGGCAGGTCCCGGCCGGTGCAGTCGGGTTGGCCGGACCGTTCTCGGGCGTCTACCCGCGTAGTTCCCCAGGCGGGTGGCAGTTGATCGGAACGACTGAACTGTCGGTGTGGGATGCCGAGCGCCGCCCGCCGGCGCTGCTTCTACCCGGCACCACAGTCACCTTTGTTCGTGCATGATTTTGGTGCAAGCATGATTTTGGTGTCTTCACCGCGCTGTTGCGGGACAATGGATTCATGGCCTGGCTCGAGGTTGTGCGTACCGGCCCGCTCGCCACAGTTCAGGACCGCGGGCGGAGAGGCTACGGCGCCCTCGGGGTCGGAAGATCCGGCGCCGTCGACATGATCTCGCACGACAGCGCCAACAGACTCGTAGGCAACACTTTTCGAGCAGCAACCATCGAAGTCACCGCTGGCGGTTTCGCTATGCGGGCCGTCGGTTCGATGACGGTGGCAGCGACAGGCGCGCGGGTGCCGCTGGCCGTCGACGGACGGCCGGCACCTGACTACGCGAGCATCCATCTGGGTGGTGGCAGCATTCTCGAATTGGGTTACAGCACAACCGGGTTGAGAACGTATATCTCTGCACGCGGTGGCGTCGACGTCCCGCAGGTACTCGGAAGCAGATCCACCGACACGCTCTCCGGACTCGGACCGCCGCCGCTCGCCGCCGGCGATCTAGTCCTCCTCGGGGCCGAGGAAGGGACGTGGCCCACCGAAGAGTTGATTCCACCGCCGGCATCTGCACTCGGCGCAGTTCCGATCGAGATCACGCTCGGCCCCCGAAATTCCTGGTTCACCGCCGCATCCGTTCACGCGCTCCTTCACACCACGTGGAAAGTCACCGAACACACCAACCGAGTCGGGGTCCGGTTACAGGGCCAAGGGCCTTTGCATCGCTCACGCACCGAGGAATTGCCGAGCGAAGGCGTCGTGACGGGATCCATCCAGGTGCCACCAGGCGGCCAGCCCGTCGTGTTCCTCGCCGACCATCCCGTGACCGGCGGATACCCGGTCATCGCCGTCGTTTCCGACGCCGGGATTGCGTCGCTGGCACAGCTGCGGCCCGGCAGCACCATTACCTTCAAGGCCACTACTCGGCCGTCGTAGCGCTGATAGTCTCAGCCGCGCCAGCAATGCTGCCGGCGGCGCTCGGCCGTCGCCAGAACCTGAAGGACTGTCACACTATGAGCCCTAAGAGCAGCACACTTGCTCTCGGAATAGCGTCACTGATCACTGCTGCACTCGTCTTGTCCGGATGCAGCAGTTCGGAAAGCGGCGACGCCGTCTCCAGTGATACCAACACCAGTGAGACCACTGCTTCCGAAAGTTCTGCATCCTCGTCGTCTGCCGCTGCCGCGACGCCGACTTTACGGGACGGAACACCGTACATCGGTGAGCGGACGACGATCGAAACCGGCGACGACCCCGAAGCGCCGAGCATCAGCGTCAGCCTCCCGCCGAGCTGGACTCACGGCGAGAACATCCCTGCCGGCGTTACGGACGCGTTGTCCAGCAACAGCCAGGAACCCAGCGGTTTCATGCCGAACACCACGGTGACGGTCGAAAACCAGGGCACCGCAACAAAAGACGAGGTTCTTGCCGCTGCGCGTGAAACGATCGCCACTCTCGACGGGTGGACCGAGGTGAAGTACACCGAGATCGACGTCGACGGACAGCAGGGTTTCCGCCTCTCCGGAACCTGGACCGCCCCAAACCTGGACGTTCCGCTCTACGCCGTCATGACGGTCGTCGCTTACCAAGCCGACGACAACTCGCCGGTCTACCTGGTCAGCTTTGCAAACCAGTTCACCGACACGACGAACATGCAGACCTCCAACCAGGTGGAAGAAATCAACACCTCGATCGAATTCGGCTGAGCACCTGATGGTTTGAATACCCGATCACCGAACAACCGCGGCGGGCCGAGACCACGACAGTCTCGGCCCGCCGTTTCACAACTCTCGCCTAGCTCGAACCGAACAGGCCGCTGAGGGAACCGAGGCCACCACTCAACGAGCCGAGCGATCCGATTCCGCCACCGGTTCCGGGGCCAGTGGGATCAACCGGATCAACGGGATCGACCGGGTCAACCGGATCGACCACATCCGCGGCGCGGACAGTGATGGACGGGCCCAAGTTGGCGAAATTCGCACTCGACTGGAATCCGTTGCCCATCACCGTGGCACCTACCGCCAATCCACTTCCGTACACGGTTCCCGGCGCACACGAAGCAGTAACCGTGTAGCTGGTCTTCATGGTCACCGGTTTGCTGCCGTTGTTGATCCAGCCGGCACTGGTCACCTCGAGCGTCGTGGCTGTCAGTTCCGGCGTTTCAGTGGTTTCGGTCATCGTCCCGCCAACGTGAAACTTCGTGACCTTCGCCGAGCCCGGGACAAAGGTCAAGCATGCGGCATGCGTCTCGGTGAACCTGCTGATATACCCGTCGATTCCGCTCTTCTTCGACACTGTCGTGTAGGTGATCGTGTCACCGATCTTCGGCGACGCATTGTCCACGGTGCGAGTAAATGTGTAGGCACCGGAAGTTGCTGTCTCGGCAGTCGCGACTCCCGCACCCAGCGCGCTTGCGCCCACAGCAAGAGCAATCACCCCCAAACCAGCTCCAACGGTGGACAGACTACGATTCCTGGATCCAAACTTTGCCACGAACAATCTCCACTCTGTGTGGTTCCAGGACAACCGAATTCATTGATCACTGGAACTTGTTGCAACCCGACTCTCGAAGTACGATACAGTCGACCTGGACATTCGCCCAGCTTTTCGTCGAAATAGTCGACAATCAGTTAACGGCAGGCAATCGACACCGAAAAAGTCCTCTTAATTCGGACTTTTCCGCAAATTCTGCCGAACTGATACATAGGCAAGCGTCCGATAGGTTTCAATGGTTACCGCGGCGCAACCTTTGAAGAGTCATCCCATCGCCGTCAGCGTGAACCCCTCGAACGGAGAATTTCATGTCACGTTTTTCAATGCGCAAAACACTCACCGGAATCGCAATCGCTGCACTTGCCACCAGCGGACTCGTGATGACCGCAGGCACCGCGAGCGCCGATGCCACCCACCCGTCCGCGGCAACGGTCAACTCCTCCAACGTCCGAATCACCAAGAGCATCGTGGGCGACGGCGAAGTTGCACCCGGCGGCAAAGTCACCGTGCGCACGGTCATCTCCACAACAGGCCACCCCGAGCGTTACGTCGACCAGTTCGTCGACCGCTACCCCGCCACGTTCAAGTACATCCAGGGCACGGCAACGGTCAACGCGTGGCACTTGATCGGCGGTCAGAAGACCGAATCCGTCACGCCTTCGGTTGACACTGCCGCCCGAACCGTGAATGTGCCCAGCACCGGCTGGCTGATCTCACCCACCGGAAGCAAGACCGTGACGATCGAGGCGCAGTACCTCGTCGCCGACGATGCACCGATCGGCTCGTACCAGGAAATGTCGAGCTCGATCGGTATCTCGACGTTCAATACCGAACAGAACATCAGCGGCGTCTACGCCAAGATCCGCGCCAAGAACCCCGGCGAGGCGGCCGCATCGGGCTCGGCAGATCTGGGCTTCGGCTCTTCTGACGGCGAGGGCGGAACCGGTTCGGCCGGATCCTCCATCCTCGACAACCCGGCCGGCTTCATCTCCGACATCATCAGCGGTGTCCTGGCCAACGGCAGCTGATTCACTCGCTCCGCCTGCTCCACCTGTAAACACTCCGTCGGGGAATGTGTTCGAGGGTGGCATCGAGTCTTCGGACTCGGTGCCACCCTCGATCTTTTGTGGCGATCACACTCCGTCGCGCCTGCATCAAAGAATCAAATAGGAAAGCATTACCTAAGTCATTCGCGGTATGATCCACCGATGAGTTCCACAGGATTTCCGTACTGGGCTGTGCCGGCAGGCCGGTACGTTCCGCTCCCCTTCTCGATGACGACGTCCACCATCGGGCGTGATCAGAAGCGCGCGTGGCGTGAGATCCGCCATCCCGAACACGAACTCCTCTGGGGCGCTTCCGGCGAGATGAGCGCGTACATCGACGACGTTCGTTGGCAGATACCACCGACGGTCGGCATGTGGATTCCGGCTGGAACTCCACGGCGCATCACGCTCGGCGCATCCACCGAGGCTCGTTTCACCTATTTCCGGCCCGAGTCGTTCCCCCACCCGTGGACAAAACCCGCGATCATCGGCATCGACGACGTCGTCAAGACGATGCTCATCCATCTGCACCAGCGAAATATGCCTACCGAGGCTCGCTTGCGCGCCGAATCCGTAGTCTTCGACACGCTCGCGCCCATCGAGGCGGCTGATGTCGCAGTACCGATGCCCGCCGATCCCCGGGCCCTCGCCGTCGCACGCCGCCTGATCGCCGACCCCGCCGATCAACGCGGGCTTGCCGATTGGGCCTACGTGGTCGGCGGAAGCCCCCGCACCCTGAGCCGCGTGTTCTCTCAAGGCACGGGGATGTCCTTCACCGAGTGGCGAATTCAAGTTCGCGTCCGCGCTGCGATGTCCTATCTCGCTGCGGGCGTTCCTGTTTCGACGGTAAGCCGTCGCGTCGGATACGAAACCCCCAGCGCCTTCACCAGCGTGTTCCGCAAGGTCACCGGACGCACACCGAAGAACTACTACTCGGACGCGTGCGAGTTGTCAGCCTAGCTGGTCAGTTTCATCAGCGGGTCAGAACCCGTTCATCTTCGAGACCAGTTCCGCGAAAGCATATTTGACGCTCAGCGACGTGGGTGACGCCAAGGCCATGACTCGCGCCAGACCGAGCTGCTGAATCAGCCTGCCGTCCTTGACTGCCGGCAGGTCGGCAAACAACTTGTCCCCCATCAATCCGGGTAGCCCCTGACCACTCGCGTCGTTGAGCACGATCACGTCCGCGTCCAGTTCGTTGTACTGTTCGCGCGATGCAGTCACCGACCCCTGGGTGTCGCCGCACAGCTCTGCGCTTCCGGCCGACTGCTCAAGTCCGAGCTGGGACATCAGGATGACTCGGCCGTCGTCAGCGCAGTAATTGGTGAGGCCGTCGATGTTTCCCGAGAGGAAGGTCAAGGTTTTCCCGTTCAGATTGGGGGATCCGGCAGCCAGGTCGGCTATGGAATCGTCAGTTTCCTCGATCAGCTCGGCAGCCCGCTTCGGTTGGCCGAGTACTGATCCGATGGTCGACAACTGTTCCTGCCACGTGGTCGCCCATGCGGTCTCCTTGAACGGAATGGTGGGTGCGATCTGGGAAAGACGTGCATAGTCGTCTTCGGTGATTCCCGAGACCACTGCGATGATCACGTCCGGCTCCAACGCCAGGATCTGCTCGAACGGCACACCGGACGTGCTGTCGAGCAACGTGGGTTCGACATCGCCCAACAATTCTTCGTCCCACGGCAGGATGCCGTTCTCCAAGCCTGCCCCACTGAACGACTCCATGGCGACGGGTGTCTTGCCCAGTGCGAGGACCGAATCCTGGCTGTTCCAGCCGATCGTCACGATCCGCTGAGGTTCGGTCTCGATGGTGGTCGACCCGTACGCGTGATCAACGGTGACCGGCAGCGCGCCGGCCTCAGCCAACTGCGTCGTGCCCTCCGACGCTGTTGACTCGGTGCTGCTCTGGCAGCCTGCGAGCAGGGCAATCGCGGCCAACGCAGCCACTATTCGGGTAGTGCTCTTCATCTTCTGTCAGCTCTCTTCGCAAACGTACTTTGTTTCGACCAGCCAGGTATATCGAGACCCGATCCCGGTAATGGGGTGTCGATACTCCATCTGTCCGCTGCCGCGTAGCCCTTGGCATCTGCGAGCACTTTCCGCACTCGCACCGGCTCTACCGTAGAACTGCACAACGAGTGTTCAGATCTGGGCGAGGAGTTTCACGAGTGTCAGCGCTGCCCGAAACTCGTTCCGGTCCGATGGAGATGATCCGAGTCGGATCATTCTCCTCCGGACGCGGCCCGCGACTGGTTGCAGCCGTCACCGGGCAGGCGTCGTATCAGGTAGCTCAAGCCCTCATCCCGGTGCTGATCGGCACCGTCGTCGACCGGGCAATCGGAAAGTCCGACAGCACAGCACTTCTCGTGTGGCTTGCGGTGCTGTGTGCTCTGTTCGTGGGACTCGCTCTGTCGTGGCGCATCGCAGTTCGCCTGAACACGCAGGTCTTCGTCTACGGCGAACACGACCTACGACTGAATGCTGCCAGACGAATACTCGATGCCAGGGGGATGAAAGCTCAGCGTTCGACCGGTGAAGTTCTCACCATCTCTACCTCGGATGCCTCACACATCTCGGGCTTCTCCTGGGTTGTCGCCGAACAGGGCTCGGCATTTGCGGGGCTCGCCGCGGCAGTGATTTCGCTTGCCTTCGTCTCGTGGCCGCTCGCACTGATCGTCGTACTCATCACCGCTGCGCAGCTCATATTCATCCACAAGATCAGCGGTCCGTTGGACGAGCGCGTGTATGCAGAGCAGAAGAAGGCAGCCGAGGCAGGCATGCTTGCAACGGATTTCACGCTGGGACTGCGGGTACTGAAGGGTTTCGGGGCTGAACCCACCGCCCTGTCGCGATACGTCAACGCGAGCCGGGAGTCGATGAAGGCAGCGATCCGGACGGTCAGAGCAATGTCCAGCCTGACCGCGCTCAATTCCGGGGTCTCCGCGTTGGTGCTGGCTTCGGTTGCGCTTGGAGCCGCGTGGATGGCGCATCAAGGCACGATCACCGTGGGCAACTTCGTCACCGTTGTCGGCTTGAGCAGAGTGATTGCCGGTCCGATGGAAACGCTGGGGTTCTTCGGTGCCGAACTCGCTGCCAAGCGAGGTTCCGCGCGCAGACTGTCCGAACTGTTGGCCGAGCCACACCTGATCGAATCGCTGGCCCCCACGGCCGCGACCGAACCTGCCAGAACTGAAGACGCCCTATTGATTTCGACGGACAACGGAACCGTCGTCTCAGCTCGCCGCGGAGAAGTGGTGGGTGTGCGCGCTGACGATTCCGCCGACCGACTGGCACGACAACTCGCCTATCAGACCCCGCTCGCCCCCGACTCTTACTTCGTATTCGGCACCGATGCAACCGACCTCGGCCCGGACGGAGTTCGTGATCAGGTGTTCGTCTCCGCCCATGAAGGAACCGTGTTCACCGGCACCGTCTTCGACAATCTGGCTGCACCGAACGTCGACTCGTCGGCAATGACGTCATCTGCGCTCGACGACGTGTTGACGCATCTGCCTGACGGCCACCTCTCCGAGGTAGGCGAGCAAGGAAAGAAACTCTCCGGAGGTCAACGCCAACGCCTTCTCCTCGCCCGCGCTCTCCATCAACCCCAGCCGATCCTGGTCCTCCACGAACCCACCACTTCCGTGGACTCTGTCACCGAGCATCGAATTGCACACTCCCTGAGAAACTTCCCCGACAAGGCCATTCTGGTGATCACCTCGAGCCCGACCCTGCTCCATTCGTGTGACCGTGTCGTCACGATCGACCACGGCGTTCGGGAGGGAGAGTCGCTGTGACCGATACCCTTCCGGATGCATCTGCTGTTCCGGTTGTATCTGCCCTGCCGATCGCGTCGACCAAGCAGACCGTCCGCGCATTGATCGCACTGCTTCGGCCACGCAAGCGAGCGCTCGCACTCACGACCGTCGTGCTTCTCTCTGCTACGGCCTGCGGCCTGTCCACCCCGGCACTGCTCGGACTCATGGTCGATGCGGTCACGGAGGGCAAACCGTTTGCCTCACTCCTGCGTATCACCGCGTTCATGCTCGGCGCAGCGGCAGCAGGAGTTGCGCTGACCTGTTGGAGCACACAGCTTCTGGCGAACGTCGCGCAGAACGTGCTGGCCGATCTTCGCGAGGACGTGTTCGCCGCCACCCTCGCGCAGCCGTCGTCACTGGTCGAGGATGCCGGAACCGGTGATCTGATTTCCCGGGTCTCGGGCGACGTCGAAGCGGTAAACACCGTCATCGCGCGAGTACTACCCGCCACCGTGTCTGCCCTGTTCATGATTTCACTGACGCTTGTCGGTGTGGGAGTGATCGATTGGCGCTTCACCGTGGCAATCGTTGCCGTTGCGCCGATTCACTATTTCGCTCTTCGTCATTTCCTCCGACGCTCCGGACCCGTCTACCGACGCTCTCGCGCTGCGCAGGCCAGGCGGGGACAACAGCTCATCGAAACTCTCGGAGGCGCAGGCACTGTCACTGCCCTGCGGCGAACAGACGAGCACATCGGCCGAATCGCCGAGACCTCCGAGCACGCCATCAGCTTCGACATGCAGGCAGTTCGCCTGCGCACCAACTTCTTCGCCCAACTCAACGGCGCCGAACTGCTCGGACTGGCCGCCGTCCTGAGCGTCGGCTACTGGCTCGTGACCACAGGCTCGGTGTCCATCGGGGCCGCTACCGCCGCCGCCCTCTACTTCCACAGTCTGTTCAGCCCCATCGCGGTATTTCTCTCGAACATCGACGAATTGCAGGATGCGGGTGCCAGCCTGGCTCGCCTGATCGGAGTCACCGCGATGCCCGGGCGGCCCACGAGCATTCCTGCCTCGGCTCGGTCCGAACCCATCGGCGTCGAGGTGGACCGGGTTTCCTACTCGTACGACAACTCCACCCCGGTGATCGATTCGATCTCGATCTCGATCGCACCGGGGGAACGAATCGCCGTCGTCGGAAGCAGCGGCGCCGGAAAGACCACGCTCGCCAAACTGATTGCCGGCATCATTCCCGTCGGGGACGGGCGAATCACCGTCGACGGCACACTGATTGACGACCTGAGTGATGCCGAACTTCGGCACGAAGTCGTCCTCGTCAGCCAGGAAGTTCACGTGTTCGTCGGGACGATCGCCGACGATCTCCGGTTGTGTGCACCAGATTCGGACGATGCGAAGATCGCCGAAGCCGTCGACACGATGAAAGCTCAATGGATTCATGAGCTTCCGGACGGACTCGAGACCAGGGTCGGGGCCGGTGGGTACCAGTTGACGGCGGCGCAGGCACAGCACATAGCCCTCGTCCGACTGGCTCTGCTCGATCCTCCCGTCGTCATCCTCGACGAGGCGACTGCCGAAGCCGGAACCACCGCAGCCGGTCTACTCGATCAGGCAGCCGAGCTAGCAGTCACCGGCCGGACCGCCGTGGTGATCGCACACCGGCTGAGCCAAGCAGTCCGCGCCGATCGCATACTCGTCATGAGCGGTGGCCGCGTAGTCGAGAGCGGGACACATGACGAACTGATCGGCGCGGACGGTTCCTACGCTGCACTGTGGGAAGCCTGGTCGGTACGGAGCTAGAACCCCGCCAGACTCACCCGAAAGCCGTTACAACTCAGCTGCTACGACGCCTGCGGGCGATGTCCGCCAGGACGACTCCGGCGGCAACCGAGGCGTTGAGCGACTCGACCGGACCGGCCATCGGAATCGACAGGATCGCGTCGCAGTTCTCGCGGACGAGGCGCGAAAGGCCCTTGCCCTCGGAACCGACCACGATCACAACGGGACCGCTGCCGTCGAAATCGTCGAGAGTGGTGTCGCCCTCGGCGTCGAGACCGACGACCTGAACACCCTTCGATGCCCAGTCCTTGAGCGTGCGGGTGAGGTTGGTTGCCCGAGCAATCGGCAAACGAGCGGCAGCGCCGGCGCTGGTACGCCAAGCGACAGCACTCACGCTCGCGCTACGACGCTCCGGAATCACGACGCCGTGTCCACCGAAAGCTGCGACCGAGCGCACGACGGCACCCAGGTTGCGGGGATCGGTGATGTTGTCCAGCGCGACGAGCAGCGGCGGCTCGGCATGCTTGCGTGCCTCCGACAGAAGATCGTCCGGGTGCGCGTAGCGGTACGGCGGAACCTGCAGGGCGATGCCCTGGTGAAGACCGTTGGCGCTGAGGCGATCCAGATCGGTGCGGGGGACCTCGAGGATCGAGATGCCGGCATCCGCAGCGAGCTGAACGGATTCCTTCAGTCGATCGTCGCTCTCGGTGCCGACGGCGACCCACAGTGCAGTCGCC
The DNA here is from genome assembly GCF_029269915.1 of Rhodococcus sp. C3V. Classification (NCBI taxonomy): domain Bacteria; kingdom Bacillati; phylum Actinomycetota; class Actinomycetes; order Mycobacteriales; family Nocardiaceae; genus Rhodococcus; species Rhodococcus sp. C3V. Next base: position 228,669 of record NZ_JARJBE010000003.1, on the reverse strand, counting down.
GGAACGCCGGCGCGTAGGCACTCGACCACCGGGTTGCGTCCGAGCACTGTCTCGGGACCGTCGAGAACCTTGCGGCCCGGACCCGGACGGCCACCGCGGCCCTGCTTCTCGTCGGCACGTGCGGCGCGCGCTGCACGCTTTGCCGCGGGATGCTTGGTGCGTGCCTCGGCGGGCGGCGTAGCGCCACGCCCTTCGAGACCGCGACGGTGCTTACCGCCGGAACCGGCAACCTGGCCCTTCTTGGTGCCGCCCTTACGGACTGCGCCGCGCCTGCTCGAGTTTCCAGCCATTGTTACTGCCCTGCCTTAAGGGACCATTCGGGTCCGTCGGGAGTATCGGTTACTTCGATACCCGCCTTGATGAGGCGATCGCGGACCTCGTCCGCCACCGCCCAGTTCTTTTCCGTACGTGCCTGCTGCCGACGATCGAGATCGGCCCGCACCAACACGTCCAAAGCTTCCATTGCCGTCTCGGTGTCGCCACCGGACTGCGTCCAATGCTCGTCGAGTGGGTCGACGCCCAGGATCGCGAGCATGGCCCGCACCTGGCCGGCAGCCACCCGAGCCGCGTCGAGATCACCGGCAGCGAGCGCGGAATTACCCTCGCTCGCCTTGCCGTGAATCTCGGCCAACGCGATCGGCACCGACAAGTCGTTGTCGAGAGCCGCCGCGAAACCTTCGGTCCACGTACCGAGTTCGACGCCGCCCGCACGCTTGTGTGTGCGCAGGACGAACGACTCGAGCCCCTGGTAGGACTTCGCACTTTCGTCCAACGCCTCGTCCGAGTACTCGAGATTGGAACGGTAGTGCGCACTACCGAGGTAGTACCGAAGTTCTTGCGGACGAACCTTCTTGAGCACGTTCGGCACCGAGAGAACGTTGCCCAACGACTTGGACATCTTCTCGCCACTCATCGTGACCCAGCCGTTGTGCAACCAGTACTGAGCGAAATCGTCGCCGGCGCACTTGGCCTGCGCAATTTCGTTCTCGTGGTGCGGGAAGACGAGATCGCGTCCACCACAATGGATGTCGAATGCCGCCCCGAGATAGAACTCCGCCATGGCCGAGCACTCGAGGTGCCAGCCCGGACGGCCGGGTCCCCACGGTGTCGGCCACGAGGGCTCACCGGGCTTGACGGCCTTCCAGAGGGTGAAGTCGCGAGGATCGCGCTTGCCCTCGGCCGCACTCTCGCCCTGATGAACGTCGTCGAGTTTGTGGCCGGACAGTGCGCCGTACTCGGGGTAGCTCTGCACGTCGAAGTAGACGTCGCCGCCCGCCGCGTACGCGTGGCCGTTCTCGATCAGACGTTCCATCATCTCGACCATCTGCGTCACGTGGCCGGTGGCCCGTGGCTCGATGGACGGTGGCAGCACACCCAGTTGGTCGTAGGCCCACGTGAACGACCGCTCGAACGTCGCCGCCCACTCCCACCAAGGTCGACCGGCGCCGGCGGCCTTGTTGAGAATCTTGTCGTCGATGTCCGTCACGTTGCGCACGAAGGCAACGTCGTTGCCGTGCGCCAACAGCCAGCGTCGCAGCACGTCGAAAGCGACGCCGCTACGAACGTGTCCGATGTGAGGATCGCCCTGAACTGTCGCCCCACACAGGTACACCGATGCATGTCCGGGGGCCAACGGAACAAAATCCCGAAGGGCCCGCGTACCGGTGTCGTATAGGCGCAGGGTCACGACCAGCGATCTTACCTGTCGTGTTCGGTTGTCATGACCAACGCGGTGGCCATGGCGGCGATCCCCTCGCCGCGACCGGTCAAGCCGAGGCCGTCCGTGGTGGTCGCGGACACCGAAACAGGCGCGCCGAGAATGTCCGAGAGCACCTTCTGTGCCTCGTCGCGACGTGGCCCGATCTTCGGACGGTTGCCGATGACCTGCACCGCGGCGTTGCCGACGGCGAACTGGTTCTCTTCGAGCAGTCGGCGAACCTCGGCAAGCATTCGAGCGCCGCTCACGCCGTCCCATTCGGGCCTGCCGGTGCCGAAAACCGAACCGAGGTCACCGAGGCCCGCCGCAGAGAGCAACGCGTCACACAGCGCGTGGACGGCGACGTCGCCGTCCGAATGGCCCGAGCACCCGTCTGCTTCCTCGAACAGCAACCCGGCCATCCAGCAAGGACGACCGACCTCGATGGGATGAACATCCGTGCCGAGACCGACGCGCATCTAATTTCCGTCCTGTGAATCCGCACTCAACGCTGTCTCCGAGCTCAGGAGCGCCCGTGCAAGGACCAGGTCGAGCGGAGTGGTGATCTTGAAGGCGAGGGCGTCGCCGGGAATCGTCTGCACCGAAACACCGAGACGCTCGACCAGAGCGGCGTCGTCGGTCGCGGCGACGTCACCGGCGTCGTACGCACTGCGCAGGACGTCGGTGGAGAATCCTTGGGGAGTTTGAACCGCACGCAACTCCGAACGCAGAGGCGTACCGGTGACTGCGCCGAGTACGTCGACCGACTTGATCGTGTCGGTAACCGGAAGTACCGGGATGACAGCGGAGCTGCCGGCTCGGAGAGTGTCGACGACGCGCGCGATCAACGCCGGCGGTGTCAATGCCCGTGCGGCATCGTGCACGAGTACAAAATCTGCGTCGCCGGCAGCGCTGAGGCCGGCTCGAACCGAATCGGTTCTTTCGGCACCACCGCCGACGACGTCGACGTCCGCTGCACGACCGAGGTCGGCTACGACGGATTCGACCAGTTCAGGCGGCACAATGACAACAACGCGGTCGATCGCTCCGGATTTCCGGAGTCCATCGACCGCGCGTGCAAGCATGGTGCACCCACCGAGTTCGACAAATGCCTTGGGCAATTTCTCGCCCAATCGCACTCCCCGACCTGCGGCAGGTACCAGGGCTACTACTGCCACTGTCAGCTTTGTTGTGTTGCAGTCAGGACGCGGCCGCGAGGACCTCGTCGAGAATGGTCTCTGCCTTCTCGGTGTCAGTGCCCTCGGCGAGCGCGAGCTCTCCGACGAGAATCTGACGAGCCTTGGCGAGCATGCGCTTCTCACCAGCGGAAAGTCCGCGGTCCTGCTCACGACGCCACAGGTCACGAACAACTTCTGCAACCTTGTTCACGTCACCTGAGGCAAGCTTCTCGAGATTTGCCTTGTATCGACGAGACCAGTTGGTGGGCTCTTCGGTGTGCGGTGCTCGCAGAACCTGGAAAACCTTGTCGAGGCCTTCTTGGCCGACCACGTCACGAACTCCGACGTACTCTGCGTTGTCTGCAGGAACCCGTACTGTGAGATCGCCTTGAGCGACCTTCAGAACCAGGTACTCCTTCTGCTCACCCTTGATGGTGCGGGTTTCGATAGCTTCGATCAGCGCCGCACCGTGATGGGGGTATACGACGGTGTCTCCGACCTTGAAAATCATGTGTCCCGTGCCCCTTTCGATTCCACTAGTTTAACACGTGAAAGAACCGACCACTCATCAACTGTGCAGGTCAGGGGCATCCTTGCTCGAGCGTAGGGGTTGACAGGGCTTGTTGTACGTGCATTCAACTGGTCTGGAGCACCCCTGCGTAACGGACTGAAAGCCCACGCAGACAACCGTTGTGGCGACCCGACGGCCAGCCCGCGGGACCTTATCTACTACTCTGCCTAGTGGAGTGCGAACCTGACGCCGTGGAGGACAAATCGTGACTGCTATCCGTAAGCCGACTCGTCGAGTCGCTACCGCCATTGCACTGGCTGCAGGCGCAGCCATCGCGCTGTCCGCTTGCGGTTCCGGACAGGTGAGCCAGACCGCCGTCCAGCAGGCCGCCGTGAACGGCAACAGCGCCGACCTCGGTGAGATCGCACTGCGCAACGTGCACATCGCTTACCCCTCGTCCGAGGAGTACAGCATCGAGCCGGGCGGCAACGCCGTGCTCGCGTTCACCGTCGTGAACGACAGCGCCGAGACCACGGACAAGCTCGTCAGCATCACCACCGATTACGCAGCACGCGTCATCGCAGGTGAAGAGGTAGGTGGCTTGACGATCAAGCCGCAGACGTCGCTGCAGGCCGGTCAGTTGCCCGCCGGCGAGGGCGCCGCAACCGAGGCCGAGACCCAGATCAAGAACAACGAAGAGAACGACGACGCACCCGCTGCGCTCACTCTCGTCGTTCTGCAGGACATCAAGGCAGGCGTTCGCCCGGGCTTGACCGTCCCGATCACGTTCAAGTTCGAGAAGGCCGGTTCGGTCACCGTCGACGTGCCTGTCGATGCCGGCCCGCAGCTCGAGCGCAACGAGTCGGACAAGTCGCCCGACGTTGCAGAAGCTGGGCACTGAGCCCCGAATCACCAAGGCGCACACTGCGCCTCGCAGAACAATTTCAGCATCGCACTAGAGGCGGGGTCCATGTCGGACCCCGCCTCTAGTCTGTCCCGGTGGCCAAAGTGAAATCGAACTACCGATGCTCCGAATGCCAGTCGGTAGTGCCCAAGTGGGTCGGTAGATGTCCGGACTGCGACTCGTGGGGCTCGATGACCGAGGTCGCCGTCGTCGCACCCGTCGCCAGTCGCGCCGGCGCTTCACTCGCGAAAGCGGGGTCAAGCGCCGTACTACCCACGACGCCGGCCACCCCGTTGACACAGATCGACAGCACCTCGACGCAGGCCAAGCCCACCGGAATCGGCGAGCTGGACCGCGTCCTCGGCGGTGGTGTCGTTCCGGGTTCCGTAGTTCTGCTCGCGGGAGAGCCCGGTGTCGGAAAATCGACGCTACTTCTCGAGGTCGTCTACCGCTGGGCGATGCGCAGTGCCGAAGATCGAGCGTTGTACGTCACGGGCGAGGAGTCTGCCGGTCAGGTTCGACTACGAGCAGATCGCACCAACTCGGTCCACGAGCGGATGTACCTGGCAGCAGAATCCGATCTCGCGACAATCCTCGGCCACGTCGAGCAGGTCAAGCCGACCCTGGTCATCGTCGACTCGGTGCAGACAATGCTTGCTGCCGACGTCGACGGCGTCGTCGGCGGCGTGACCCAGGTCAAGGCCGTCACCAGCGCCCTGACCTCCTTGGCCAAGGCAAGTGGCATCCCGGTGCTTCTGATCGGCCACGTCACCAAGGACGGGGCCGTCGCCGGCCCTCGCTCGCTCGAACATCTCGTGGACGTGGTCCTGCACTTCGAAGGTGACAAGCACTCCACCCTGCGCATGGTCCGTGGCGTCAAGAACAGGTTCGGCGCAGCCGACGAAGTGGGCTGCTTCGAGCTGAGCGAGCAGGGCATCAACGAGATCAGCGATCCGTCCGGGCTTTTCCTGCATCACCGTGAAGAAGCCGTGGAAGGCACTGCCGTCACCGTGATGATGGACGGCAAGCGTCCTCTGCTCGGTGAAGTTCAGGCCCTCGTCGCCACCACACCCCTGCCGACACCTCGCCGAGCCGTCAGCGGGCTCGACACTGCTCGTGTGGCCATGGTTCTGGCCGTGTTGGAGCGCCGCGTCGGAGTGTCGATCTCGAAGGCCGACGTCTACGCCGCGACCGTCGGCGGTATGCGGATGACCGAGCCGGGTGCCGATCTGGCTCTCGCCATTGCAGTCGCTTCCGCCGTGAAAGCCAAACCCGTCCCCAAGGGGCTCGTCATCCTCGGCGAGGTCGGACTCGCCGGAGAGGTTCGACGAGTTGCCGGGGTGAACCGACGGCTGATCGAAGCTGCCCGACTGGGATTCACCAGCGCCATCGTGCCGGTCGATTCCGGCCCGAACATTCCCGGCATGCGCGTCAACGAAGTAGCGAATCTGGCCGAGGCACTGGCCTACGCCGGATTGATGGGCGGCAAACAAGCCCCCTCTCGCCCCAAGCTCACGCCGGTGAAGTGATCGTCGTTCGGCCGACTACCTCGTCAGACCGACGAGGTGCCGAACGGGGACGTCGGTTCGCCGTCCACGAACTCCTTGGTCTTGGCGAAGTGTTCCGAGGTGATGGTCAGGAACAGTCCCCGGGACGTTCCCACCACCGTGTCCGGATCCGCTGTCGGACCTTCGACGATCACCGCTTCTGCACTGGTGTAGACCTTGCGGCGTACAACGCCGTCGATGCGAGCCCGGAATTCGAGCACCGATCCCAACGGGATCGGCCGGGCGAAGTCGATCTCGAGGTGCCCGGTCACCACCGGCGAGCCGAGAGCCATACATGCCATACCTTGAGCCTCGTCGAATGCCGTCGACAGAATGCCGCCGTGAATGACACCTGGACCGCCCTGATACTTCTTGGCGACCTCCAGACGACCGGTCACTTCCAGTCCGTTACCAGCCCTGAAACTCATCGCCATTCCCGCAGGCTGGTCGTCGCCGCAGCCGAAGCATTTCGACCAGTGCTGAGGCAGCTTCTCGCCGGCGGCCGGAAAGAATTCGACCGGCTCCGGGACAGTCAGGTCATCAGGCAGGGTCCAGGTACTACTCATGGATAGGTAATCTAAACGGGGATCCGTCCGGCGCAGGCATCGGACCCGACCGAAGTGACATCGACCTCAGCAGGGAGTTTCTCAATGATCAGTGCGATGGCGGACACACAGTCGTCGTCGGCATTGCGAGAGACCATCGCCAGGTTGGCGCCGGGTACCGCTTTGCGAGACGGGCTCGAACGAATTCTGCGCGGCCGTACCGGCGCGCTGATCGTCCTCGGATACGACGAGGAAATGGAAGCGCTGTGTGACGGCGGATTCAACCTCGACGTGGAGTTCGCACCGACCCGATTGCGCGAGCTGTCGAAGATGGACGGCGCGGTTGTCCTCTCGACGGACGGCACACGCATCGTGCGTGCCAACGTCCAACTGGTTCCCGATCACAAGATTCCCACCGTCGAATCCGGCACGAGGCACCGCGCTGCCGAGCGCACGGCAATTCAGACCGGCTATCCCGTGGTCTCGGTCAGTCAGTCGATGTCGATCGTCAGTGTGTACGTCGGCGGCATCCGGCACGTCATCGACGGCTCGGCCACCATACTTTCGCGTGCCAACCAGGCCGTCGCGACGCTCGAACGATACAAAGCGCGACTCGACGAAGTGACACGGCAACTGTCGGTCGTCGAGATCGAGGATTTCGTGACTCTGCGCGACGCGTTGACCGTCGTACAGCGCCTCGAAATGGTTCGCCGCGTGTCGATCGAAATCGAACAGGATGTCCTCGAACTCGGCACCGACGGTCGCCAGTTGGCACTGCAGCTCGAAGAACTGGTCGGCGACAACGACATTGCACGTCAACTCATCGTTCGGGACTATCTTGCCGGTCCCGAACCCATCGGCACCGCGGCGATGGACAACGTCCTCGTCGCACTCGATCGCGTCACCGACGCCGATCTACTCGATCTCACGACTCTTGCGCGTGTTCTCGGTTATCCGGGCACGATCGAAGCCCTCGACACTCCGATGACTCCTCGCGGATATCGCGTGCTGATGCGTGTACCTCGATTGCAGTTCCATCAGATCCACCGGCTGGTCGGATCCTTCGGCACTCTCCAGTCGCTGCTGGCCGCTACGGCTGCTGATCTGCAGTCGGTCGAGGGCATCGGCGGGCTGTGGGCGCGTCACATCCGTGAGGGACTTTCCCGGCTCGCGGAAACGTCGATCACCGGATCCTTCAACTAGCGGGCCTGTTCGGGCTTGCCCGCTCTCATGCGATGTTGAACGGCTCCGGGGAGCTTCGCAGTGCACCGAGCTGCCCGACAACCGTGTAAGCGCCTGCGCCCACCGGATTGCGCTCGGGGTTCTGCGCGGTCGCGCACTCGGGGGTCGACGTCGTGGCCGACCAGGCGACCTTGAACGCAGCTTGCTCGCCGGGCGCGAGATTGCGTACGTCGGCTGCGGGCTGTGGGTAGCAGTCGACGTTGGACCACAACCGGGTCTTGCCGTCGATGCTGTAGACGAGCACCTGCTGAAGGCCGCCCGCCAGATCTCGATCACAGGGTGCCGAACCGATGTTGGTGATGACGATCGTGAACGACGGCTCTTCGCCGGGAGCGAAGGTCGCCTTGTCTGCGGTGGCTTTGACTGCCAGCGACGAGTCGGCGCACTGACCGGCCGGGACCGGAGCCCCGGTGGTCGACGAAGAGGAAGAAGACGAAGACGATCCCGAAGCCTGCGTGCCCGAGCCACCTGATCCACCGGCAGCGCCGCCACCCGAGCCACCGCCACCCTCCGGCGCGTTGGAACCGGAAGGGTTGGGGGTGAAGGAGACGTCCGTCGTCAGCGAGGAACTCGCAGCGGCCGAATCGGCCTCCGGGGTATCACTTCCACCGCCGAAGAGGGCGGACGCCGCCCAGATGATCAACGCCAGTGCAATGACGGCGGCACCAATGGCCAGCGCCCGGCGACGCCAGTAGATCTCGGGGGGCAGTGGTCCATTAGGTTCCAACACGGACTCAACGGTAGTTGGCGCAGGGTCCACTAACCGTCAGCTGAGGCGGCGTGTCGGTACCCATTGTCTGCTGCCAGGTACCACTGCCCCGGAAGATCTAACCCTCGACGGTCTCGACGCTCTCGCCGATGTCGCCGACCGCGCCCTGAACTCGCATGTGACCGTCGGACAACGTGTACGTGACGCCGACGATCGCGCACGCACCCTTGTCCACCTTGTCGGCGATGATCCGGGACCTCTGCATGATCAGCGAGCCGGTCTCCACGACGTGACGGCCTTCGAGTTCGTCCACGGTGGACAAGCCCTCGTTGCGGCCCATCAGGATGGACGGAGCAACACGCTCGACCACACTGCGGATGAATCCGTCGGGAACTGCGCCCTTGTCCAGGGCGTCGAGCGTTGCCTTCACGGCACCGCAACCGTCGTGCCCGAGGACGACGATGAGCGGCACGTTGAGCACGTGAACCGCGTACTCGATGGAACCGAGCACCGAATCGTCGAGCACGTGACCTGCAGTGCGCACGACGAACATGTCGCCGAGACCCTGGTCGAAGATGATCTCGGCGGCTACGCGCGAATCACCGCAACCGAACAGCACCGCTGTGGGGTGCTGCCCATCGACGAGTTTCGCGCGGTCCGCGATTCCCTGGCTGGGGTGAATGGACGCGTCGTTGACAAATCGCTCGTTGCCTTCGCGAAGGGACTTCCAAGCGGAAATGGGGCTTGATCGTGGCATTCACTCATTGTGCACCCGCCGCATTTCGGGCTCTCGCCGGGAAGGTTGCGTGGACGCAAACGAAAGTTCCGCGTCGACATTCGCGCCCGGTGATGAAGTGGCCGAAATGGAACTTACTTCAGAGTCAGTTTCCTGATACCGTCTCCGAACGTGACCTGGAGCACTTCGAGCTCCCGAGTGTGATCGAAGAAACCCGACCAGAACGATTCGGCCGGAGAGGGGGATGGCGTGAGCACCGAAGCTACGACGACCGGGAATGGAACAACCGGGGAAACAACTGCTGTCTCCCCCGCCAAGACGAACATGTTCTCGAACCTGCTCTCCGAGATCGGACTGCTCTTCACCTTCACCGTTCGCGTGTGCGTTGCGGCGTTCACATCTCTTCGACACAAGCGCCTCGCCTGGCGTGAGGCGCTCGACCAGATGTGGTTTCTCGCCCACGTCACCTCGGTCGCGTCCGCTCTGGTGATGATTCCCCTCGGTGTCGGGGTAGCACTGCAGATCGGTGCGCTCGCAGATCAAATCGGCGCGGGTGCGTACAGCGGTGCCGTCGTCGCGTTCCTCATCATCGGACAGGCCGGCCCCCTGGTGTGCGCCCTGATCATCGCCGGTGTCGGCGGTTCCGCAATCTGCGCAGATTTGGGAGCGCGAACGATACGCGAGGAAATCGATGCACTCGAAGTGGTCGGTCTACCCGTGCTCGAACGCCTGGTCGTACCCCGGATGATCGCCATTGCCGTCGTCTGCCTCCTACTGAACTCGATAGTTCTCGTAATCGGTTTGGGCGCAAGCCTCTTCGTTCACGTCCTGATACTCGACGGCAACGCACAGAGTTTCCTGCGCAATCTCGTTCAATTCAGTCAACCCAGCGACTTCGTCGTCTCCGGCATCAAAGCCGTTGCCTTTGCTCTCATCTCGGGAATCGTGGCCTGCTACAAGGGCCTGACCGTCAAGCGCGGAGCTCAAGGCGTCGGCGACGCAGTCAACGAGACCGTCGTGCTCTCGTTTGTCCTCGTGTTTGTCGCCAACCTCGCAATTACTCAGTTCTACCCACTGTTCGTCTCGGTGAAAGGTGCCTATTGATGCACCTGCCCATCGCAATTCGTGCCAAGCGGGTCAGTTCGCGGACCGTCGACGGCCTGAGTCGACTCGGCGATCAGTTCACGTTCCACGCGCGTGTCATCACCTCGATTCCCGCAACCCTCAAGCGCTATTGGCGTGAAGTCGCCCGTCTCGTCGCCCAGGTGGCATTCGGTTCGGGCACCCTGCTCGCCGGAGGCGGCAGCGTCGTCGTGATCTTCGCGATCTCGTTCTTCGCCGGTTCCCAGATCGGACTCGAGGGCTACCGCGGACTCAACCTCGTCGGCCTCGCACCGCTGTCCGGCGTGATGTCCGCCATCGCGAATACTCGCGAGGTGGCACCACTCGTTGCCGCAATCACCCTGGCAGCCAAGGTCGGAACCGGATTCACCGCGCAGCTCGGAGCGATGCGGATCTCCGAGGAAATCGACGCGCTCGAAGTCATGGCGATTCCCTCGCTGCGGTACCTGGTCACCACCCGAATGATCGCGGCGCTCATCGCGGTGGTCCCGCTGTACCTGGTCGGCCTGTTTGCTTCGTACATGGCAACGGCGCTTGCGGTGATCCGGGTCAAAGGCCAGTCGGAGGGAACGTACGGCTACTACTTCAGTCTTTTCCTCTCTCCCAACGACATCTGGTTGTCCTTGATAAAAGTCATGGTGTTCGCGGTCGTCGTGACCCTCGTGCACTGCTACTACGGTTACACCGCGACGGGTGGACCCGAAGGCGTCGGACGAGCCGCCGGACGAGCGTTGCGCACCAGCATCGTCTTCCTTGCATTCACCGACGTCGCGATGACCATTGCGCTGTGGGGACTCAAACCTCACGTACCCGGGCTGACCGGATGATCGTCACGAATTCCAGCCGAATCACCCTGGCACTGCGGGGTTTACTCGCCGTGGTCATCCTGATCCTCGCCTACGTCTTCTTGTTCAGCAGAGGTACGGACTCCACCGGTTCCACACCGCAGGTCAGTGCTGTCGTCCCCGCCAGTGCCGGTGCGCTGCGAGTCGGATCCTCGGTACAGTACCGCGGCGTCGTCGTCGGCGCTGTGGCCGAGATCGAGCCGGGCACCACCGCTTCGACTGTCTCACTCGCGATCGACGAGGGAGCGTTCGAGGACATACCGTCGACAAGTCAGGTGCGACTGATGCCCCGCAACATCTTCGGTGACTTCTTCGTAGACTTGATTCAACCTGACGGACTCTCGCGTGGTCCTGCTCTCGTGCCGGGTACCGAATTGGTATCCGATCAGTCCGAAGTCGCGGTCCAGCTCTACCAATCGATCTCACGGATCTACTCGCTCGTTTCTTCCCTCGACCCCGCCGACATCAACGTCGCACTCACGGCAGTCTCGGACGCGTTGAGCGGCAAGGGAAACCAGATCGGCGAATCGCTCGATTCAGTCCACCAAGCGTTGGTCGGTGCGCAGCCCGTCATCGACGGACTCGGTGACGACCTCGACGACATAGCCACCCTCGCCGACAGTCTCTCGACGAGTGCGCCGGACATGCTCGCCGCATTCGAGAACTCCATCACCACATCCAAGACCGTCGTCGAGAAATCCGACGGGTTGGCGGGGCTTCTGCGTGCCGGCACCAGCACGGGAGCTGCTGCCACGAGTCTGATCGGTGACAATCGCGACCGCATGATCACCTTGGTCGACGACGCCGATTCCCTGACCGGCGCAATCACTTCGCGGCCGGACCACATCACCACCTTCTACAACGGCCTGCGCAATCTCACGATCAAGCTCCCGCCCGCGTTGGCGCATGGTCCGTGGCTCAGCACCGATCTACGGCTGTCCGTCACAGATCTGTATCCGTACGGAAAGACCGACTGCCCACAGTACGACGGAACCCGCGGACCCAACTGTCCTGCCGCCGCGACCGCGTTCGGCGGAACCGTCGGCCCGGTCGGCAGCCCTGCCGAACAGTCCCTGATCTCGGCTCTCACCCAGGGCGGTACAGCTTTGGACACTCTCGTGGCGGGGCCGGTATTTCGCGGCACGACGGTGGTGGGCGGATGAGCGTGAAGAAATCTCTGATCAGGTTCGGACTGTTTGCTGCACTGTCGATTCTCGCCACCGTGGTTGTGGTGAGCACCCTGATCAACCCAGTCTCCGGGTCGAGTTCGCAGTACCGGGCCGTCTTCGTCAATGCCTCCGGCCTGGTCACCGGCAGCGATGTTCAGATCGCCGGGGTGCGAGTAGGGCGCGTCGACAGCGTCGAGCTGGTGAACAACCAAGCCGTCGTCGGCTTCGAACTCGAATCTGCACAACGTATTCCGTCCGACGGTCGCGCTGTGGTGAGGTACGCAGACCTGTTGGGAGCGCGAACAATTTCGATCGAACCCGGACAGGCCGAACGCGCAACAGGCAACTACCTCTCCCCCGGGGCCACAATTCCCGTGGAACAGACTCAGCCGGCGATCGACCTCACCGACATCCTCGGCGGATTCCGTCCCCTGTTCGACGCACTTGACCCCGCAGAAGTCAACGAGCTTGCCGCACAGGTCGTCCAGGTATTCCAAGGACAAGGTTCCACCATCGAAAGCCTGCTGGAGCGCACTGTTGCCGTCACCGAGAACTTGACGTCCCGGGACGCGATCTTGGACCAACTACTGAACAACCTCGACCGGGTCCTTACCGTGACCACGACGAATCGACCCAACTTCGTCGAGATGATCAACACGCTCGACACACTGGTCGGCGGTTTGGCACAGGACCGCCAACAGATCTCGGCCGCAGTGGATTCCGCAGGCGCACTGACTTCTTCACTTCAGGACTTGGTGACGGGCGTGGAACCGGACTTGGCTGGCGCGCTGACTTCGATCGATCAGTCGGCTCGCGTCGTCGTCGACAATCGTGAGTCGCTGGCGACCGGTATCACCGCTTTCGATCAACTGTTCACCCAGTTGGGGATCGCGATGAGCTACGGAAGCTGGGCGAACATCTACATCTGCAACTTCCGGCTCAGCGCGCTGGACCAATCGGTGACCCTCGGCGGCCCCGAGCGTTCGGCGGTGTGCCGATGAACTGGCTCACCGTCAAGAACCCGGTCCGCAACGGAATCATCTGCATCCTCGTCGGAGTCGGTGTGGTTCTGGCCGCACTCGTTGTCCCTCAACTGATCTTGAAGGTCAAGACCAACGAGTACCACGCCGTCTTTGCCAACGCCACCGGGTTGACGCAGGACGATCCGGTCAACGTCGTGGGAGTCCCGAGCGGGGTGGTCACCTCGTTGGCGGTCAGCGGCAACTCGGTTGAAGTCACCTTTCGACTCGACGACGGCGTCACTCTCGGCGAAGACTCCCGTGCGGACATCAAGATCTCGACTCTGCTCGGCCGACGCTCGCTCGACGTCACTCCGAACGGATCGCGCTCGTTACCCGCAGGTTCGACCATCCCCATCGAGAACACGAGCGTTCCCTTCACTCTCGACGATCTCGGTCGAGGAGCACAATCCACGTCGGAAAACCTTGATCTGCAACAACTGCGAAACATGCTGACCGTGGTGTCCGACAACTCACCGGACGATCCCGAACTCATTCGCCGCTCACTCGAGGGAATCGACGCACTCTCCGGAGTAGTCAACGACAACGACGTTGCGCTCCGTTCCCTTCTCACCGGAGCGCAGCAGACGACCGCAACACTGATCGAGCAGAAGGACACTCTGGAAACCCTTCTGGGGAATGCGGATCTGGTGATGTCCACGATCGCCGACCGGCGAGATGTGCTGAATGCGCTTGTACAAGACCTCAATCAGTTGAGCACCACACTTGCCCAGTTCCTGGGCGACAACCAGGCTTTGGTCGACTCGGTCATGGGAGACATCCACGTGGTGACGGGAGTTCTGTCCGAGAACGAACAATCACTGACCACACTGCTCGACAACTTCGCCCCCAGCGTCCGCTACGTCACCAACGCGACCGGTAACGGCAACTGGCTCGACCTCAACTCGCCCTCCACCCTCATCCCGGACAATTGGTTGTGCGTCGTCGGGCTCGTTCAGGGGTGTCGATGACCACGACCGTCAAGAAACTCGCCGTGCTGGCAGCGATTGTGATCTGCGCGATCGGTGCCGTCCTGTTCGTCACGCGTGACGAACACAGACTCACTCTCACCGCCGAATTCACCTCGACCGACGCTATCTTCACCGGGAACACAGTGACGATTCTGGGAGTTCCCAGCGGGAGGGTCGAGAGCGTCACGCCGGAAGGGTCCCGGGTACGAGTGGCGCTGAGCCTGCCATCCGGAACACGTATACCCGCCGACGCGCAGGCCTGGGTCCTGTCTCCCTCGGTCATCAGTGACCGCACGATCGAACTCGGCCCCGGCTACGAGGACGGTGAGTTCCTCATCGACGGCGCGGTGATCCCTCTCGAACGCACTCACTCCCCGCTGACGTGGGACCAACTCACCGCATCGGTGAACGAATTGACGGTGGCGCTCGGCCCTGGCGCCGACGGCGGCGGGATCGGTGACCTCATCGGAGAAGGCGCCCACGCGTTGGACGGCAACGGGCAAGCATTCAACGATGCCGTTCGGTCCATCTCACAGGCCAGTTCGGTACTGGCGGGTGCAAGTCCCGACATCTCCGAACTGGTGAAGAACCTGAACACCCTCGTGCAGTTGATCGCGGACAACCAGACCAAGGTCGACTCCCTGTCGAACTCGGTGACAGTCACCGCCCGCACGTTCAGCGCCCAGCGAGAAGACATCAGCGGGGCGCTCGATTCCCTGACCACGTTGCTCGGACAGGTCTCAGCGCTACTCGCCGAACACGGCGAGGCGGTCACCGCCGATCTGGGTACGCTCGCACAGTTGGCCGGTGCAGTCGCGACCAAACAGGATCAACTGCGCGAGATCATCGAAACGGCACCAACGGGATTCGAGAACGTCGCCAACCTCGTCACCGAAGAAGGCCGAGCCAGAGCACGATTGAACGTCGCCACCGATCTCGCACAGTTCGACACGACGAGAGAACTGTGCGAGAAGATGCCGATACCGCTGTGCACAGGGCCGGGAATCGTCAATCCCATCGAATTTCCTTCGGCAGGCAGCTCCGACCTGGCACGCATCCTCGGTGGGGGTAACTGATGGCGTCGAACAAGTCCGTGGTGAGCGTTGTCGTGGCACTTGTCATCGCCGCGCCATTGACCGGCTGCAGTCTCAACTTCCAGCACCTCCCCCTCGGACGCGGTCTGCCAGGAGAGTCGTACCCGCTGAACATGGAATTCGTCGACGCGTCGTTACTTCCCGTCGGCGGCGAGGTGCGGATCGGCCAGGCATTGGTCGGCAGAGTCACGTCGATGAGCGCGCAAACCTTTGCAGCCGTGGTACATACCGAAATCGCGTCGGACATCGAACTACCTGTCGGCACCCGCGCTCGGATCGAACTGTCGACCCCGATCGGCGATGCGTTCGTCAACCTCGAAGTTCCGGTCGATCCAGCGGGCCCCATTCTCGAACCAGGTTCCACCATCGAGCGATCGGAGACCGTGCGCGGACCCGATGTCGCACAACTGCTCGGCGCCGTCGGAACTCTGTTGAACGGCAGTGGGTTGGCGCAGGTCAAGAACATCGTCAGTGAGGCTGATCAGATTCTCGACGGCAGGGAGGAGACGATCCGCGATCTGCTTGCACGCCTTGACACTTTTCTCGGAACACTTGACGACCGAAAGGAATCGATCAATTCGGCACTGGATTCACTGAACCGGCTCAGCGCTCTGATCGGAGACGAGAGCGCCACCATCGACGAAGGCTTGCGCACACTCACACCCGCATTGGGCGTGATCGCCGACCAACGACAACCGCTCCTCGATCTACTCGACGAAACCGATCGGCTCAGTACCGCAACCAATTCCGTACTCGACCAGTCGGCCGACCAGATTTCCGAGATCACCGGACGACTGTCACCCATCCTCGACCAGTTCTCGGCAATGGGGCCGACACTGGGTGAGACGATGGCCAACCTGGACAACGCAAGAGTGCTCCTCGAGCGTGCCAGCCCAGGCGATTACGTGAACATCGACCTCGACGTCGATGTCGAGGGCACCGTGACCGGAGTGCTCAACGAGATAATCCCGGGCGCCGCACCGCCACTGCCACCTCTGCCCGCCTCCGATCGGGAACTGCCGATCACGACACCCCTGCAAGGAGGAACGCGATGAAGAACCGAACCGTCTATTTCGAGATCGCCGCCTTTCTCCTCATCGCGGTGGTCAGCACGACGTACGTACTCCGGCAAGTCGGTGCCGGAGATCCGTTCACCGGAACCTTCTCGGTCATCGTCGAATTGGAGAACGCGGCCGGAATCGCTCCCGGTTCGGAAGTGGCCTATCGCGGAGTCACCGTCGGCGACGTCGAGTCGGTGGAGGTGGACTCTGCCCAGGACCTCGTCGTGATGACGTTGAGCATCGCCGCCGACAAACAGATCCCCAACGATTCGCATGTGGCCATCAGCCAGGACACCGCCGTTCCGGTATTGAAAGTTCAGTTGTCCTCGCAGACCGACGGCGGCCCGTATCTGGTTGAAGGTTCCGTCGTTCCGACTGAGCGCACTTCGATCCCGGTCGCGTTGGGAACCGTGATTGCGAATTTCAACGCTGCTGCCGACACCGTCGATCCGGCAGACCTGCGAACCCTCTCGCACGAACTCGGCGAGGGATTGAACGGATTGGGTCCGGATCTGCAGGCGCTCGTCGACAACTTCGACGTGCTCGCGCGCACTGTCCAATCCGATCAACCGCGTGTCAACACACTCGTCGAGAACTCGCGCTCACTGTTCACTGCGAACGAGGAAAATGTTGACGCTCTTCCCGAAGTTGCACTCACACTTCGCCAATTGACAGATCAGGTACGAAACTCCGATCCGCAACTGCGCACACTCCTCGATCGAAGCCCGAGTGTTCTCGACAATCAGATACTGCCTCTCATCGAACAGAGTCGTGAGCCGTTCAGTCTGCTGTTGGCCAATTCTCTCGTCTCCACTCAGATCGTCACTGCACGGATGCCCGCCGTCGATGCCTTGTTGGTGGTGGTGCCCAAAGGATTCGAGAAGTTCGGAAGTATCGTCAAAGATGGACGGGCACAGCTTGATCTGATCACAGCACTCGGACCGGTCTGTATCTACGACACGCCCCGGCGATCGGTACAGGACACCTCACCGACCACGCTCGACAAGAACCAACACTGCGCGGACCAGTCGGGCCGGATCCAGAATCGCGGATCGCAGAACGTCCCCACCGGAACTGGAACGATCGACGGGGTTGCTGAATACGATCCTGCCCTCGGAACGGTCGCAGCCGGTGACGGAACGTCGATTCGTCTGGGCCTCAACGGTGGTCAGAACACCGTTCTCGGTGACAACTCGTTTGCCGCACTACTAGTACAAGGAACGCAATGATCGAGACAACCGAACCCCAGACGCCCACAATCGTCGACAAGCCCAAGCGGCTTCGCAAGCAGACCGTAGCGATCGTTGCCGGCGCCCTGGTCGTGGTCGCGGCGCTCGGATGGGGCGCATTCGCGACCTGGCAGAAATCGGTCGACGAAAACGCGCGTACCAGCGCCCTGGACAGCGGACGGCAATTCGCCACTGATCTTGCGACGTACAACTTCCAGAACCTCGATCAGAATCTTTCCGTGGTCCGTGACAATTCTGTCGGCGAATTCGCCGGTCAGTACGCCCAGGTGGCAGCCAACCTGCAGAACATGATCGTGCAGTATCAGGCGACCTCGTCCGCTCAGATCATTTCAGCCGGGTTGGCGAGCAGTGATCGCGACAACGCCGAGGTGCTCGTGTTCCTCGATCAGACGATCACGAACACCAACTCCCCCGATCCGAGAATCGACCGCAACCGGATGCAACTTTCGCTGGTCCGCGAGGACGGCGAGTGGAAACTGAGTAACGTGCAGTTGTTGTGACTTCGTCGCGGCGTAGTATCTCCCCGAGCATTATCGAGCGATAGCTAGGGGACCACGTATGGCCACGAAAGATTCGGCGAAGGACGCCACAGCCAGTTGGCGACGGATCGAGCCGCTCGAGCTGACTCCTATCCTGGAAGCCGCCCTCGAAGGATTCTACGACAACGGGTTCCACGGTACTTCGATACGCGAGATCGCACGCCGCGTCGGCGTGACGATCCCCGCCCTCTACTACCACCACCAGAGCAAAGAAGGGATCCTCCTTGCTCTGCTGGAGATTTCGACCAGTGACGTCCTCGCTCGTGCCCACAGCGCGTACGCCGACGGCGGAGACGACCCTCGACAACAGCTCACCAACGTCGTCGAAGCGATCGTGCTTCGTATGACGACCCGCTCTCGGTTGGCAGCCCTCGAGGGGGAAGTGCGCTACCTCAGCCCCGAACACCGACAGCGATATCGTGTCGTACGCAAGGGCGTCGAAGAATTGGTGCTCGGCATAGTCACCGAGGGTTCGGAACGAGGTCTCTTCTCAGTAGCAGACGTGCCCGAGACCACCCGCGCACTTCTCGCGATGTGCCAGTCGATTCCGCGCTGGTATCACGCCGAGGGAGAACTCACCCCGGAAGAGGTAGCTCAGAAGTACGCCGTCATCGCACTGAATACGGTTGGATGCAAGCCCGGCCGCAAGCGTGCACGTTGATTCTCATACTGTCGAATATCGCGCCCGAAGTTCGCGCTTGAGGATCTTGCCCGTAGCACCCAACGGAAGTTCCGTGACTATCTCGATGGACTTGGGGCACTTGTAGCCGGCAAGTCGGCTTCGAACGAAACCTGAAATCGAGTCGGTATCGAGTTGATGCCCTGCAGCAGCAACTACGACGGCTTTGACCGCCTCGCCCCACAGTGGATCCTCCACTCCAATGACGGCAACTTGGGATACTCCCGGATAGTCGGCGATGACCGATTCGACTTCGATGGGATAGACGTTCTCTCCACCCGTGATGATCATGTCCTTCATCCGATCGGTGATGTAGACGTAGCCCTCGCTGTCGACCCGTCCCACGTCGCCGGTATGGAACCACCCGTCGGTATCTATCGCAGCGGCAGTCTCTTCCGGCCGTCGGTAGTAACCTTCGGTCGTTTGCGGAGACCTGACATAGATCTCGCCGGCCTCGCCGACCGCAACTTCCTCGCCTTCCGGTGACATCACCTTCAAGTCCACCCAGGGGTAGGGTTTTCCGACCGAGCGCAGCAGTCCGACCTTCTCGCCGTCCACCGCATGGTCACAAGAATCGAGTTGTGTTACTGCTCCATGCGTTTCGGTCAGCCCGTAGACCTGGAACAGGGGCTTGCGGAACGTCTCGAGAGCTCGCTTCAAGACCCATGGTGTGATCGGGGAGGAACCGTAAGCGATGGATCGGAGAGTTGCGAAATTGCGCTCTCGCGCGCCTGGTACGTCGACCAGCATCCCGATGACGGAAGGCACGAGAAAGGTATTGGTGATACTCATCCCTTCCAGTACTTCCAACAGACCGGCAGGTGTGAATTCTGGGAGAACGACGTTATGGGCGCCATTCGCAAGTCCCACGAGCGCCCAACCCAATCCACCGATGTGGAACAGGGGCATCGCACACAAGCTGACCGAGGATTCGTCGAATCCCCATGGCCCGCCGCTTCGCGTGCATGCCTCCAGGTTCCTGTTGGATGTGAGAACACCTTTGGGTTTTGCCGTCGTTCCGGATGTATACAGTTGCAGTACAACGTCGTCCAGGCTTCCGCGCCATCCCGGATCGACCGAACTTGCGCCTGCCGATCGCGCTTCGTAGTCGAACTCCTCGGAACCGTCGATCTTCACGACACGCAGCTTCGCCCCTTCCGATGCCTGCACCGCCGAGACCACACCCTCGAATTCACTGTGGAAGAACAACACACGAGCGTCCGCGTCGGCGAGCACCTCGGCAACCTCGGCGCCGGACAACCTCCAATTGATCGGGATTGCCACTGCCCCGATCTTCGCTGCCGCAAGTACGATCTCGACGACTTGAGTCGAGCCTCTGTCCACCACGGCCACCCTGGTTCCAGATCTACAACCCAGGTCGAGAAGAACGTTGGCCAGCCGACTGGTGCGGAGGTCGAGCTCGGCAAACGTCATCGACCCGTCTCGACCTGTCAACGCGAGGGCGTCTGGTCGTGCAGCAGCGTGGCGTCGAGACTCATCGGCAAGGCGATATTGCGAGCACATCGTGAAAAGCCCTTTCTGGATTGGACGTAACTTCCGGCCCGGGCGCGTGGACGACACCGGGCGCTATCAGAACCGACGAACTCTCGACGAGCTATTGCATCGCCTCGATGTGTTTCATCACGTCCGGGTACCGACGTAAGTGGGCACCGCCGTTGACATCGAGAACCTCGCCCGTGATCCACGAAGAAGCATCAGAAGCGAGGAAGAACACCGCTTCGGCAACGTCGCGTGGCAACCCATTACGTCCGAGCGGAGTGTTCTCGGTGAAGTCCGCCTGAATAGCCGGCACACCGGTGAGACCCTCGACAAGTGGCGTTTCGACAAGACCTGGCGAAACCGCGTTGACGCGTATCCCCCGGTCTCCGAGTTCGAGTGCCGCAACCTCGGTGAGCATGGCGAGGCCAGCTTTGGCGGAGCAGTATCCTGCAAAACCTGCAGCCGCCTGGCGTGCGTTCAATGAGGTAATGGAGACGATCGATCCACCGGCAGTCATGGCACGCGCCGCATGCTTGATCACGAAGAAACCTCCGGTGAGACAGATGTCAACGGTTCGCCGCCAACTTTGCGCCTCCAAATCCGTTATGTAGCCCGGCAGATTCACCCCGGCACAATTGACCGCGATATCCAGCCGACCATGCTGCGCCTGGGCCCCCTCGAATATCACCTTGACCGATTCTTCGTCGACGACGTCGACCCGGACTGCTTCAGCTCGCCCACCGAGTTCTACGGCGCGTTTCCGCCCGCCTTCGATGTCGATGTCGCCTATCACGACGCTCACACCTTCGGCAGCCAGCAATTGCGCTGTTGCCCAACCGATACCGGATGCTCCGCCGATCACGACGGCTACTGCACCTTCCATTCGCCCCGGCATCAGCGAGGAATGTTCTCGTAGTACGGGACAACGATTTCGTCAGTACTTGTGACGTCACCGAGCATCATCGTCGTGATGGGGTGGACTACGTGCGGGTCCACCTCGACGTTGATACATGCGGGAACTCCCGCGTCGAATGCGCGTTTCATAGCGTCGGCGATGGAGGCGACATCCTTAACACGCTCACCGTATCCACCAAAGGCCTCGGCGACCTTCTCGTATGCGCTGTCTGCGAGTTCGGATACGATAATTCCTTCGTCCCCGTACACCGCTTCCTGGCCGTGGATCGACATTCCCCACACTGCATTGTTGAATATCACTGTCACAACAGGTATTCCATGACGGGCCATTGTGTCGAATTCCTGGATGTGGAATCCTGCCGCGCCGTCACCGGTAATGAGCACAACGGGTGATTCCGGTCGTGCCCGATGTGCGCCGATTGCGAAACCGGGCCCCACACCCAGGCATCCGAGGTAGCCGAGCCTCAAGACACCACCAACCTCTTCGGTGGTAGTGAAGAACTCGCCCCACGACGGCGCCTCGGCACCGTCCATCACGAAAGTAGTACCGGGCGGGCAGGCTTCGACGATCGCGCGCGCTGCAAAGTACGGATGCGCCTTACCGCTTTCCGTCGCATCGTCATCGAAACCATGCCGGTGCGCATGTTTCGCACTGGTGGCGGCATCGACCCAGGCACTCCAATCGGGCCATTGACGTTGATCAGCAGCAGTTTTCAAAGCGACGAGCGCTTCTCGACAGTCGGCAAGTATCGGAACGTCCACGTCCTGCATACGCCCGATTTCGGACGCGTCGACGTCGATCTGGACCAACCGCGCACCGGGGAACAAGCTGGTGCGTCCGCCGGTGAACATCCCGGCTCGGGCACCGACAACGAATACCACGTCGGGGGTCGGATACCCAAGGGCAGGTAACGAGCCGATCGCCAACAGTCCGCCGCCGGCCAGTCGATGGCTTGCGGGTACCGCTCCATCGGACTTCCCGGGGTAGAACACCGGCACGTCCACCGTTTCCGCGAACGCCACCAGCGCCGCGCTCGCATGGGAGAAAGTGACGCCACCTCCGATCACAATGGCGGGGTTCGTCGCTTCACCGAGCAGATCGAGAGCGGCCTCGACCGCTGCAGCAGTCGGACCCGACCTCGCACTCACGGTGTAGTTCACCGGAAATCTCACGATGTCTTCGTCGGCTTCACCGAACATCACGTCGATCGGCACTTCGAGCAGCACCGGCCCCGGAATTCCGGTCGTCGCCTTACGAATTGCCAGAGCAACTATCTCGGGGACGCGTGCCGGATCGGTGATGCGGTATGCCCACTTGGTCACCGGAACAGCTGCGGCAATCTGATCGAAACCACCCTGAAGCGGATTCGTCTCGGTCTCACGCATCGGCGGAGCACCGACGACGAAGATAGTCGGCGTGCGATCGAGGAGTGCATTGGTCAGCGCGGTGTAGACATTCGTGAAGCCCGGGCCGGAGGTGACTACACAAACGCCGTAATTGCCCGTCACTCGCGCGTACGCATCCGCAGCGTGTCCCGCAGTGGCTTCGTGTCGGGTGTCGGTGAGCCGGATGCCGTGACGTCGACAGGCTACGAGGAAAGCATCCAAGTGCCCTCCGTGCAGGGTGAAGACCTCGGTTGTGCCCGCTTCAGCTAGTGCTCTGGCAAGTAATTCGCCACCGTTGACAATCATGTATTTCCTTCCGGAGTTTGCCGCTTGATTAACGATCGCTAAGTCATTCCACTGTATCGTGGGTCACAGTGCGACGCCAGAGTGGCATTATGCGAACACATGGCACGAAATTCCCCTCAAACCGATCGAATCGTCATGCTGACCGAACTGCTGGCATCCGACCCCACGGCGGGGCGGAGCCTCGCCGATATCGCACGACACCTCGGCGTCGCAAAGGCGACCTGCTACCCCATGGTCGTCGCTCTCGCCGAGGCCGGCTGGCTCGTCCGTCACCCGATCCGCAAGACCTACCAACTCGGCCCGGCGCTAGTCCCCATCGGCCAAGCCGCTTCCCGCGCAATCGATGTCGTCGATCTTTCACGCACCGTCATGCAAGAACTGGCCGACACATCCGAACTGGCCTGTCTCGGATTCATCCGATCCGGCGCCGACCTCGTTGTCGCCGAGGCAATTCAACCGATCTCCAAGCGCAGCGGAACTCTCGGCTTGCGCATCGGCGACAATGTGCTGATGGCACCTCCACTGGGTGCAGGCCTTGCCGCATGGTTCGACGAGAACGACCTCCACGAATGGTTTCTCCTCGGCAAGGAGGCATTGGACACGGAGGCCGCACTTCTACGGTCGGAGTACGAGCCAATCCTCACGGCCATTCGAGAGCGCGGGTTCGCCGTGGAATGCCTTCGCCAACAAGAACGTTCAATTTCCGACGCCGTCGCCGAGATGCGCGGCCCGGGAGTCGGCGGCCAGAGGGCAGCACTCGCACTGAGAGAAGCGCGACGTCTTCTGTCCGCGGATGTCGCGGTCGGAACACTCGACCTCGACGCCAATTATCAATTGCTGTCCGCCAATGCCGTCGCCTTCGCCCAGGACTCGACACCGGCGCTGATCCTCTGCTTGGTCGATGCCCCGTCCTCACTGACCGGGGAGCGGATCGCCGCACTGGGCAAACTTGTGCGTGAAGCCGCCGATCAGGTCACCACTCTCATGCACGGCCGGACACCTCGACCATTGACATCCACAGGCGGAGCAACATAGCTTGTGAGTCAAATGACTTATATAACGATCGCTAAGTCAATGAGTGTGGCGGTTTGCCTACGTCCACGTGAGCGCCCCGATCCCCGCACACCCACCCACCGCAAGGAGCCTGCATGATTCTCACTCACTCCGCCCTTTACATAGACGGAACCTGGCAATCACCGACGACTTCGGACGCCATCTCGGTACACTCGGCCAGCACAGAAGAGAAGATCGGCAGCGTGCCGGGCAGCGCACCAAACGACGTCGATTCTGCCGTCGCGGCGGCGGGCCGGGCCTTCCGGACGTGGTCGCGACTCGAGCCTGCCGACCGAGCCGACGCCTTGGATCAATTTGCCGCAGCCTTGGGGCGTCGCGCCGACCTCACAGCCCGATTGGTCAGCCAGCAGAACGGAATGCCCGTATCGATCTCCACTGTCGCTGAAGGACAGGGACCTTCAGGGCTTTTGAGCTATTACGCCGCGCTTGCCCGCACGACCGAGCTCGAAGAACCCCGTCACGCGCTGGCCGGAACGGGAACCACCATCGTTCGGAAAGAACCGATCGGTGTTGTTGCCGCGATTGCACCGTGGAACTTCCCATCTCTTCTCGCAATGATGAAAATCGCCCCCGCGCTCGCATCGGGATGCACTGTCGTACTGAAGCCGTCACCCGAGACCTTGCTCGACGCGTTCGTCCTGGCGGAGGCCGCAATGGAGGCCGGTCTTCCTGCCGGTGTTCTCAACATCATCACCGGCGGACCCGAAATCGGCAAATACCTCGTCGCTCATCCGGGTGTACACAAGGTCGCGTTCACTGGCTCTACACCGGCAGGCCGACACATCGGAGCAACCTGCGGACAACTTCTGCGTCCGGTATCGCTCGAACTCGGCGGCAAGTCCGCCGCAGTCATTCTCGACGATGCGGACCTCGACGCGACGATGGCAGGTTTGGCGACGGCATCGTTGATCAACACCGGGCAAACCTGCTACGCCTCGACAAGAATTCTCGCTCCCGTCGGACGCTACGAGGAAGTGCTCGATGCCGTCACCGCAATGGTCGAGTCGCTGCCGGTGGGCGACCCGTTGGATCCCACCACCTTTATCGGCCCTCTCGTGAGCGCCGGGCAGCGCGAACGTGTCGAGTCCTTCATCGCCGCAGGCACTGCGGAAGGCGCACGGATCACGACCGGCGGATCACGACCGCGCACACTCGAACGCGGATGGTTCCTGGAGCCAACCGTTTTCGGTAACGTCTCCGCAAACCACACGATTGCAACCGAAGAGATCTTCGGCCCCGTACTCTCTGTCATTCCATACACCGACGAGGCACAGGCCATCGCAATCGCCAACGATTCCGAGTACGGCCTCGGTGGAACCGTGTGGACTGCCGACTTCGACCGCGGGATGGAAATAGCCCGCTCAGTCGATACCGGTTCGTTCGGGATCAACGGCTACACACTCGATTTCGGGGCACCGTTCGGAGGCACCAAGGCCAGCGGCATCGGTCGCGAGCTTGGACCGGAAGGCCTGGCCGCATACTTCCAGACCAAATCGATCTTCACCACGGCCTGATTCGTCACCTGCGCCATCAATGGCCGGAAATCGTCGAGCACATGATGATTGCACACTTACTTAACGATCGTTAAGCTAAGTTGAATGCAATAACCGCGACAGAAGATCAAGGAAGTATCCAGTGGCCGTGCGATCCAGTGACCAGTACCGAAAAGGGCTCAGCGACGATCGCCGAGTCTTCTACCGAGGCAAGAAGATTTCCGATGTCTACGCCGAACCCGAACTGACTCTCGCAGTAGATCATTCAGCACTGTGCTACGACATCGCCGACGATCGACCCGACCTCGCGGTCACCGATGTCGACGGCGACCCAGTCAGCGCGTTCTACGTGGCGCCGACATCTGCGGACGATCTGATTCGTCGCGGCGCCCTGATCGAGGAAGTATCGCGGCGCGGCGGCGGAACCATCGTCCTCAAAGAGGTGGGCAGCGATGCGCTGTTCGCCCTTCTTCGTGCAACCAGCGGTGAAGGTCTCGAGAATGCGCGCGCTTTCTACAAGCGGGTCTGCGACGGCGATCTCGCACTCGCCGTCGCGCAAACCGACGTCAAGGGTGACCGGTCACTTGGACCGCGCCAACAGGCAGACCCAGACCTCTACCTGCACATCGTCGACGAGGACGCCGACTCCATCACCGTGCGCGGCGCGAAGTGCCACACTTCGTTCTCGGCGAACGCCGACGAGTTGATCGTGCTGCCCACCCGCGCAATGGGCCCCGAAGACGCCGACTACGCAGTGTCCTTCGCCATCCCGATCGACACACCAGGTCTCGAGCTGTACGTCTCTCCCTACGCAGCCGGAGAACGCAACTCCTTCGAATTTCCGATCTCCACGAAACACAAACTCCTCGAATCGCTCACCGTCTTCAACGATGTCCGAGTACCGAAAAATCGAGTCTTCCTCAACCGTCAACCCGAACTTGCCGGACCACTCGCGTTGGCGTTTGTCGATTACCACCGTTTCACCGCCATCAACTACAAGTTGCCCCTACTCGACATCATGGTCGGAGCAGCTTCACTGATCGCCGAGGCCAACGGCATCAACAAGGCAGGCCATGTGAAGGGCAAGATCACCGAACTGATCACCTGGAGCGAGACCGTGCGCGGACTGGCTCAACTCGCCGCCGTTCGATCAAAGCCAGGAGCACACGGTGTCAGGCAACCAGATCCGCTTGCCGTCAACATGGCCAAATACCACTTCGCACATGGATTCCACAACGCGGTCGCCATCCTCACCGATCTCTCAGGTGGCCTCCTCGCCACCGGCCCCGGCGGTGAAGACTGGGAGAATCCCGAAATTCGTGTAGTTCTCGAAAAATACTACGCTGCAGCAGTTCCTGCCGAAAAGCGTCTCCGTCTACTCAACTTCATTGCGGATCTGACCGCCCGCGACTACGGCGGATATCAGTCAGTCCTGGCCACGCACGCAGAAGGATCACTCGAGGCCGAGAAACTGCAGATCTCACGCTCCTTCGATCCGACGAGGGCACGCGAATACGTCAGTGACCTCGCCGGAATATCCCACCTCTGACCATTCGTCCCGAGAGAACAACAAGGATTTTCATGATCTCGACAGCATTCACGGAAACGTTCGGCGTTCGCCACCCCATCGTCCAAGGTGGAATGCAGTGGGTCGGCAGAGCAGAACTCGTCGCAGCCGTTGCCAATGCCGGCGCATTGGGATTCATCACTGCACTCACGCAGCCGACGCCGGCCGACCTGGCGAACGAAATCGCCCGATGCCGCGACCTGACCGACCAACCGTTCGGCGTCAACCTCACAATTCTGCCGTCGATCACGTCACCGCCGTACGACGAGTACCGCCAGGTGATCGTCGACTCAGGCGTGAAGATCGTCGAGACCGCAGGTTCCAATCCCGGTCCTCACCTGCCGATCTTCCATGACGCCGGAATCAAAGTGCTCCACAAGTGCACAACAGTCCGGCATGCGGTCAAAGCACAGGATCTCGGTGTCGATGGAATCAGTATCGACGGATTCGAGTGCGCCGGCCATCCAGGGGAAGACGATGTCGCAGGCTTGGTCTTGATTCCAGCTGCCGCAGAAAAGATTTCGATACCCATGATCGCTTCCGGCGGCTTCGCCGATGCACGTGGTCTGGTCGCCGCGCTGGCGCTCGGAGCAGACGGCATCAACATGGGTACGCGATTCATGTGCACCACCGAGTCTCCGATCCACCAGAACATCAAAGAAGCCATCGTCGCTGCAGACGAAACACAGACCGAACTGATCTTCCGACCACTCCGCAATACTGCACGCGTGGCAAGCAACATCGTCAGCCGAGAGGTTGTCGACATACTCTCCCGCGGCGGACAATTCGAGGATGTGCGCGACCTGGTAGCAGGAGCGCGTGGGCGAAGCGTATACGAAACCGGCAATCCCGACGCCGGTATCTGGACGGTCGGCACATCACAGGGGCTGATCCACGACATCCCCACCGTCGACGAGTTGGTCCAGCGCATGGTGTCCGAAGCAGAGGCCATCATCGGGGCACGCTTGCGTTCGTTGACCGAACGCGTTTCCGTCTAGGACAGGAGAGCAACCCATGCGTCGAACACTGTTCACAGCCGACCACGAGGCCTACCGAGAGACTGTGCGCGAGTTCATTGCCCGCGAGATCACGCCTCACTACGACAGCTGGGAAGAAGCCAGGCTCGTCGACCGATCAGCGTGGCTCGCGGCCGGCAAGATGGGTATTGTCGGCCTGGCCGTCCCCGAACAATACGGAGGCTCGGGTGAACTCGACTACCGGTACCGGTACGTGGTCGCCGAAGAGATCGCCCGTACCGGCACCACCTCGTTCGGCGCCGGACTAGGCCTTCAGGACGACATCGTCATTCCGTACATCGCCGACCTCGGCACAGACGAGCAGAAAGCACGTTGGCTACCTGGTATGGCTGCCGGTGAACTCATCTGCGCCATCGCGATGACCGAACCGGGTACCGGCAGTGATCTGCAAGGCATCAAGACCTCCGCTGTTCGAGATGGCGACGACTGGATCTTGAACGGACAGAAGACGTTCATCACCAGCGGAATTCACGCCGACATCGTCATCGTTGCGGCCCGCACCGATCGCAAAGCGGGGTCGCGGGGATTCAGCCTCCTCGTGGTCGAACGTGGGATGGACGGATTCACCCGCGGTCGCAAACTCCACAAGGTGGGGTTGGCGGGTCAAGACACAGCCGAGTTGTCGTTCGACAACGTAAGAGTCCCGGCAAGCAACCTCCTGGGCGAGGAGGGCGGAGGCCTCATTCATCTCATGGAGCGTCTTCCCCGTGAGCGTCTGTCGATCGCCGCGGGCGCAATCAGTTCCGCGCGTGCGGCCTACGAATGGACCAAAGACTACGCGTTCGACCGCACCGCCTTCGGCAAGCCGATCGGCGACTTCCAGAACACTCGATTCGCCCTCGCCGAGATGCTGACCGAGATCGACGTGACACAGGCATACGTCGACAACGCCGTCCTGGCCATCAACGACGACCAACTGTCAGCAGTCGAAGCGGCACAGGCGAAGTGGTGGGCCAGCGAACTTCAGAAGCGCGTCGTGGATCGTTGCGTACAACTACACGGTGGATACGGCTACATGATGGAGTACCCGATCGCCCGGGCCTACGTAGACAGCCGAATCCAGACCATCTACGGCGGAACCACCGAAATCATGAAGGAGATAATCGGTCGCGACATCGCAAAGAGTTGATCAGCACCGAGAACGACCGTGGTCCCGAACATCCTGTGTTCGGGACCACGGTCGTTGTAAGCGCCGTTCTCGCTTCGTCTATCCGAAGACTGCTGCGCGCTTTTCCTGAAACGCCGCAACACCTTCGGCAAAATCACCACTACCCAACAGGTCGATCTGGCCTACGCGCTCGCGTGTGAACGCATCACCGAGTTCGGTGAGCGTAGCGTCGTTGATCGCCTTCTTGGTAAACCGAAAAGCAGGGGACGACCCGGCGACCAATCGGTGGGTCAGGTCTGCCAATTCCACCGCGAAGGCGTCGTCCTCGCACACGTGTGAGACCAGGCCGCAGTCGAAAGCATCTCGAGCGGATAATCTTTCGGCCAGCAGCGCCATGCGCATCGCGCGCGCGCGACCGATCGACGCTGCCACCAGTGCGGTAGCTCCACCGTCCGGCATCAATCCCACCTTGGTGAACGCGAGCAGAAAGTAACTCGACTCCGCCGCGAGCACGAGGTCGCACGCCAAAGCCAGCGAAACACCCACACCTGCGGCAGGGCCTCGTACCGCAGCGACCACCGGAAACGGAAACTCTCGAATGGTCTGCACCAAGGCATTGGCGGCATCGATCGTGTCCGCCGACGGCGGACCGGACAACGTCACGTCCGCGAGGTCCGCGCCCGTGCAAAAGGCCTTGCCCTCTCCTTCGAGAACCGCCACCCGCACGTCCGAGGATTGTGCGTGCTCGACGAAGATCGTGGCAAGTCTCTCCAGGGTTTCGGTAGTCAACGCGTTCATTCGCGCTGGCCTGTTGACAACTATGCGGAGCACCCCGCCGTCTTGGCTCGCGTAGACATCCGGTCGCGTTTCGGTCATTGAAATTCCTTGTCAGTCAGACTCGATCGAGTTGTGCTACAAAAGTTGATCTTCGCGATCCATCGACGATGAGTAGGGGGGCAACGTAAGAACGATCGAGAGAGGCTGTCGCGACATTCCTCACCTGTACTTCTTCCCTCAGCCGCCCAGCCAATCCTTCGTCACGACGGTGGTGTCGGCCCCGGGTGGCCGAGCACCTGACGGCTGCGCAGTCCTGGAACGGGAGAACCGCGGCGCGGGTGCCGCCTGCACTATTCCGTCGGCCTCGACAAGAGTTCCCCGCTGGGCAAGATGCGGGTGCAGCGCGGCTTCGGCGGGACTCAGGACAGGAGCAACACAAGCGTCCGTCGATTCGAACAACGCTGCCCAGGCGTCTCGCGTGCGCGACGAAAACGCCTCCGTGAACCGTTCTCGGATTGTGGGCCAACCCCTTCGATCCATCTGTTCAGGCAACGATTCCGGCGCGATATCCAGGCCTTGGAGGAGCGCCGCGTAGAACTGCGGTTCGAGGGCACCGACTGCTACGAACTTGCCGTCCGAACATTCGTAGGTGTCGTAGAACGGCGTGGAACCGTCCAGGAGGTTGGTTGCACGTGAGTCACTCCACTGTCCGCTCCCTCGCAACGACCACATCATCTGCGCCAACACCGAAGTTCCGTCGACAATTGCGGCATCGACCACTTGTCCTTTGCCCGAACTCTCTCGCTCGTACAAGGCAGAGACGATTCCGAGGATCAAGAACATGGAGCCACCGCCGAAGTCCCCGACGAGGTTCAGCGGAACCGTGGGTTTCTCGGCCGGACCGATGGCGTGCAGGACTCCGGTCAGCGCCAGGTAAGTAATGTCATGCCCCGCCCGCTGCGCGAGTGGGCCGTCTTGGCCCCATCCGGTCATACGTGCGTAGATCAGCCGGTTGTTGAGTTTCGGTGCACACGTCGGGACCGAAACCCAGCCGCTCGGTCACACCGGGCCGAAAACCTTCCAGGAGCACATCGGCTTTCGAGACGAGGGCTCTCACCAGGTCTCGGCCTGACTCGGTCTTGAGGTCGGCTTCCACCGACCGTCTCCCCCGCAAAAGTTGGTCCTGCTCCCGTGGCGAGATCTCGAGTCCACCAGACGGACGCTCGACTCGAACTACGTCCGCTCCGAGATCTGCAAGCATCATCGCAGCGTGTGGCCCCGGCCCCAACCCGGCGAGTTCCAGCACTCGAACACCGTGCATCGGGCCGCTCATCCGACGGATACCTCCCCTGAATAGTGTTCGCGCAGTTTCCCTTTGACCAGTTTTCCGGTCGGAGTTCGAGGTAGATCCGCACTGAACACGAGTCGCCTCGGCAACTTGTACTTGGCGATCTGTCCGCGCAAATGAGAAAGCAGTTCGTCGCGAAGCGCATCGCCGGCTTCGGCTTCGGGGACTGGCTCGACGACAGCCATCACTATCTCCCCCATCTCGTCGTCGGGCAACCCGATCACCGCCGCGTCCAATACCGAGGAATGCTCGATCAGCACGTTCTCGATCTCCTGCGGGTATATGTTCACACCACCCGAGATGATCATGAAGGACTTACGGTCGGTCAGAAACAGATAACCCTCCTCATCCATGAAGCCGACATCACCCGTAGTCGTCCAGGTCGGGTGGGCGGGATGCTGTGCTTCCTTGGTCTTTTCGGGCGCATTGTGATAATTGAAGGGCAATTCGTCACGTTCGAAGTACAGCGTACCCACCTCGCCGGAGGGTAGATCTTCGCCGTTCTCCCCACATACGTGGAGCACTCCCAGTGCGGCTCGCCCCACTGTGCCCGGCTTTCGCAGCCACTCGTCCGAGTGAACAATGGTCATGCCGTTGAGTTCCGTCGAGGAGTAATATTCGTCCAGAATCGTTCCCCACCAATCGATCATCTTTCGCTTCACATCGACAGGGCACGGTGCGGCTGCGTGGACGGCAAGTCGCAGAGACGATATGTCGTAACGGTCTCGGGTTTCCTGTGGCAGTTTGAGCATGCGCACGAACATTGTCGGCACCCACTGGCTGTACGTGACGCGATAACGCTCGATGTATTCCAGGGCCTTTTCCGGATCGAACCGATTCATCATCACTACGGTGCCACCCAGCGCCTGGACCGACGCGCACGTCCGGAGCGGAGCGGCATGATAGAGCGGCGCCGGGGACAGATAGATGTCGTCTTCGGTTACACCCCAAACACTTTGGTTCATTGTCGTCATCTGATCGCCGGGATCCTGTATCCGGCGATTCGGTAGAGCCGGTTTGATGCCCTTGGGACGGCCGGTTGTTCCCGACGAGTACAACATGTCGGCGCCGCGCGGTTGATCCGGGAGCGGTATGTCCGACTCCATGTCAGCCGCCTTGTCGAGGGAGTCGTATCCGTCTAGTTGACCGCCGAAGGAAAGCCTGGTCACCTGCCGGGGAACGAGTTCGGACAGCGTCTCTGCCAGCTCGCCCAGAGCAGCATCGACGATGACTACCTTTGCCTCGCAGTCCTCAACGATGTATGCACCTTCCGGAGCGGTCAGGTGCCAGTTGACCATCGTCAGGTAGACACCGGATCGCATAGCCGCCCAGTAGATGTCGAAGACCTGAACGTTATTGGTGGCGAGCACGGCCAGGTTGTCGCCTCGCCGCAACCCGAGTCCGTGGAGCACTCGCGCAATCCGAATCGAATTCGATTCCAATTGCGCGAACGTCACCGCTTCACCGGTCTCGGCAACGATTACCGCGGCCTTATCCGGGTTTGTCGCAACATACGCTCCGGGATACATGGTTTACTCCAAGGTTCGTTCGCTAAGGTCGTTTGTTCACAAAGTTGTTCGTGTAGAGATCATTCGAGAGACAGCGCGACTTTTCCTACCGCCGTACGCTCACGCAACGACTTCAATGCATCGGCGGCACGCGCCAAGGGGTTGAGGGTGGGCTCGGGCACCCTCAGAGCTCCCGACTCGAGCAGGGGGTAGAGCTCCTGCCATTGACGCGCCAGATACTTGGGATCAGTTTTCAGATATTCACCCCATCCTGCACCGGTAACCGAAATATTCTTCAGGAGAAGTCGATTGACTTTGACCGTGGGAATATCACCGCCGGTGAATCCCAAAACGACCAGGCGCCCGTTCGGCGCAAGGCTGCGCAGACTGTCGGTGAAGCGGTCACCACCGACCGGATCGAGAATGATGTCGACACCGCGCCCATTCGTAATCCCTTGGACGCGTTCCTTCCACCCGTCGACCGACACGACGTGCGTTGCCCCGGACTCCGCGGCGATTTTCTCCTTCTCGCCTGTACTCACGACAGCGACGGTCTCCAGACCGAGCGCTGACGCGACATGCAACGCGGCCGTACCCAATCCACCGGCCGCGCCGTGAATCAGGACGGTCTCGCCGGCACGGTATCGCGCGCGTTCGTCGAGCGCGAAATGCGCAGTCAGATAATTCAGGAGAAATCCCGAGCCGGCCGAGAGCGAGACCGCATCAGGCAGAGCAAAGACATTGGACGGCGCGACCGCAACGGTCTGCTGCCACGCACCTTCCCCGGCCGTAAGCACGGCCACGCGCCGCCCGGGTGTGAAGCCGGACCCGGGTGGCGCGCTCCGAACGGTACCGGCGCCCTCAACCCCTAGCGCGCAGGGTAATTCGCGCACCGTTTGGTAGCTGCCCGTGGTCTGGAGAAGATCGGGGAAACTCACTCCGGCGGTGTGCAGATCAATTACCACCAGTGCTGGATCGACAGGTTCGTCGACATCGACCAACGACAGACCTCCGGGCCCCGTCGCCTCCACCAAGTGGACTGCTTTCATTCAAACTCCTCGGACTGGTCCCGGCGACTTCGTTGACAAACGGAATCCGCCGTAGCAACAGTTTAACGATCGTTAAGTAGGACTCTACGGCGACAGGCAGACCATGGCAATGGCGTCTGCCCGCGGGACGCCCCCGGGCCGTCGTCCTCGACGATGTTCGCGAAGCCACACTGGCAGGGAGCGGTTTTCGATCAGGTCGTCAGTACAGGTAATCCTCGCCGCTGGCGCGCACGGTTATGTCACTGATGCTGATACCCCATGGTTGATCAATGATGTGAACAACAGCGTCGGCCAGATCGTCGGGCTTGATCAGCCAGTATT
This sequence comes from Rhodococcus sp. C3V, assembly GCF_029269915.1. Classification (NCBI taxonomy): domain Bacteria; kingdom Bacillati; phylum Actinomycetota; class Actinomycetes; order Mycobacteriales; family Nocardiaceae; genus Rhodococcus; species Rhodococcus sp. C3V. Next base: position 194,463 of record NZ_JARJBE010000003.1, on the reverse strand, counting down.
CGATGGAGTCGACGTCCTTCTGCCCGGGGCTGAGGGTGCCGTCGGTTAGATGCCCGACGTTCTCCATGTAGGTCCCCGCACGTTGACCGGTGAGACCCAGGATCGCGTTCTCATTGACGATCCAGCTCGCCAAGTTTGTTCCTGTCACGCCTGTGGGCTTGACCGTCGTCACCTTGATCTTGCCCTTGGCTTCGATTCGCAGTGAATCCGAGATCGTGGTGACTGCAGCCTTGGTCGCGCTGTAGACGCCGGAACCGTCGATGCCTGCGTTTCCGAAGATCGACGAGATGTTGACGACTTGACCGCGTCCCTGCTCGATCATCTGGTCGTATACGGCGGAGATTCCGTTCACGACGCCCTTGATGTTGATGTCGATTGCCTTGTGCCACTTCTGCCACGCACGTTCGTGATCGGCGAAATACGCGAGAGGCATGACGCCTGCGTTGTTGACGAGTACGTCGAGCGCTCCGTACTCCGAAATGCCGTGCTGCGCCGCAGCGATGACCTGATCCATGTCGGTGACGTCGGCAATCTTGTAGGTACCGGTGAATCCCGCGGCCGCGATACCGTCGAATACAGTCTTCAGGCCCGCCTCGTTGATGTCCACGCCGACGACTTTGGCGCCCTGCGCTGCCACCTTCTCGGCGATGAGTTGACCGAACCCACCGCCTGCACCGGTGATGAGAATGACCTTGTCCTGCAAGTACTGAGACATAGCTGTTTCCTCTTGTTCTGGATCTCGGGTTCGTTGTGGGTCAGACGATGTCGATGGCATCGAGGACTGCGGCGACGGTCTTGCGGTCGCCGGAAACCTCGACGGCAGACCGCCATGCAGATCGTGTGGTCCCCCACCGCAGGAATTCGGTGGCCTGGGTGGTCGCGACGTTCTCCGGCACGTCGTCAGCTTCGGTGACGGTCACTCCCCCATCGCCATGAGAGATGACGAAAGTGCGCTCGGTGGCGCCGTTGAGGCGCAGTGCCACAGGCGATGTCAAGGCGGCGGCGACAGCTTCGCCGCACATCTGCGGGAGCCCCGCAACCATCCAGTCGATCGCCGGATCGACAGCGGCCGCCACGTCGATCTCACCGTGAGGAAACGGTCCGAACGGCGACAGAAGATCCGACGTCAAATGGACGAGATGGTCGAACGACACTGCGTCACTGAGCTGATGAAGGCGATAAGTCCCGAGGTCGAGCATCTCGAGTGTGTTGTTGCGAAGCTCCTCTGTCTGCAGCGCGGCCAACGTCGCGAGTCCCGCTTCGGATTGTTCCCGGTAGTAGTCCAGGATCTGCTCGTGCGGTAGATCGGCACGCTCGCGGACGGCAGCATCGTTGAGCCGCTCGGACTTTCCACTGGGGTTCGGCGGGAACACCAGATCCGGATCGGCGATGAAGTTGAAGAAGAACGCCATGTGACCGATGAGATCGTGGACGCGCCAACCGTGGCACGCACTGTCTGCTTCCCACTCGGTCGTGCCGAACTGCTCGGCGATTTTCACTGTGTTTTCTGCCAGCGCACGAGCGCCGGCGAGTCCTGCGTCGGACATGGTGGCTCGATTCTTACGAGGATGCGAGGAAAATGGATTTGAGCTGCTGGTACGCCGCGAGCCCTTCGGGACCGAGTTCACGACCCAGGCCGCTGGCTTTGACTCCACCGAACGGTGAACCCCAGTCGAGGTTGAAGGTGTTGACACCGAACGAGCCGGTCTCGACACGTCGAGCAATTGCGATACCGCGTTCCTCGTCGGAGGTCCATACAGTCCCACCGAGGCCGTACTCGGAGTTGTTGGCAAGCGCGACAGCCTCATCGACGTCGTCGTATGAAATGACTGACAGCACCGGCCCGAATACTTCCTGCCGTGCGATGGTGCTGTCGTTGTCGACATCGGCGAACACCGTGGGCTGCACGAAGAATCCGGTGTCGAGGTCGGCGGGGCGTCCGCCACCCGTGGTGACAGTTCCGCCCTCCGAGCGTCCCTGGTCGATCAAGGACAGCACACGTTCCTGTTGCCTTGCGCTCACCATCGGGCCGACGAACGTCGACGGTTCCATCGGGTCGCCGACCTGTAGACCCTCGGCCATCGCGGTAATGGCGTCGACGTACGTCCGACTATGGCTGCGGGGAACCAAGATTCGAGTCGACATATAGCACGTCTGCCCACTGTTGAGCAGGGATGCAGTTGCCAGACCGGTTACCGTCTCCTCGACATCCGCGTCGTCGAGGACCAGGGCCGCCGACTTGCCACCCAACTCCAAGGTAACGGGGCGAAGCATACCGCCACACACCGTGCCGATGTGTCGACCGGCCGCAGTGGATCCGGTGAAGGCTACCTTGTCGATCCCGGGATGCGCCACGAGATACTGACCGATCTCCGGTCCGCCAGTCACGATGTTGATGACACCCGCGGGAAGTTCTGCCGCAATGGCGGCCTCGGCCAATATATAAGAGTCCAAGGTGGTTTCGGGAGAGGGTTTCAGCACGACGGTGCATCCCGCAGCAAGAGCCGGGGCGATCTTGAACATCGAAAGCACAGCCGGGAAGTTCCAGGGCGCGATGGCAGCAACGACACCGATCGGCTCGCGTCGCACGATTGTCGTACCCGGCATCGGTTGGCTGGCCCGTCGCTCTTCGGTAGGCATCGACTCGGCGAGGCCTGCGTAATAGCGCAAAAGCTGGACGGGTGCGGCCCCCTCGGCGAAACGGGCGAGCTCGATAGGCATGCCGTTCTGGTGAGTGACCGCCGACGCGCGGTCTTCGGATCGTTTCTCGAGTTCGTCGGCGAACCTGCGGATGACACGCGCACGTTCTGCGGCGGAAAGATCGGCCCAGTCATTCCGTCGCAACGCTTTTCGAGCCGCTGATACAGCTGCGTCGACATCCGTCGATACGGAGGCGGGGAACGAGCCTATCTGCTGCTCTGTGAAAGGTGATACGGCTCGGATGATTTCGGAAGTATCCGGTGCTCTCCACAGTCCATCGATGAACAGTGCAGTGCGGTCGGTGAGTGTTGTCATTTCTGGCTCCTCCAGGGATGGCGCTCGACGTTGAACCAGCCAACCTGTGTTGATCATCACTGCTCAGGCGACAAGAAAATTGACATCATGCGCCAATTTATTTACATTTCGACACATGGCAGATCTGATCAGTGCCTCGTCGCTGACGCGACTGCCCGAGTTGATCTCCGAACTCGGTGGAGATCCGTACGAATTCCTCGACCGTGTGGGCATCGATCCGGCCATCATCGGCGCGTACGACCACTTCTTGCCGTTCAGTGCCTTGTCCACGCTGCTCAGACTCTGCGCGGATGAATTGGAGTCGCCCGACTTCGCACTCAGGCTCGCAGGCAGACAGGACCCGGACATTCTCGGTCCGGTTGCCATCGCGGCCCGCAGTGCCGAGACAATCGGAGATGCGTTGCATGACGTCGCCCGATACGCGCACGTGTACAGTCCGGCGTTGGCGGTCGATCTGACAGTCGGCGACACCGAGGTGTCCTACGGACTCGATACCGTGCTGCATCGACTTCCGTATCGGTCCCACGTCGTGGAACTGGCGATGGGCGTAACGCTTCAGACGTTCCGGATGATGGCCGGCCCGGATTTCCATCCGACGCACATCTCGTTTCAACATCCACGGATCTCCGAAATACGCAGGTACGTAGAGCATTTCGGTTGTTCCGTCGAGTTCAGCTCGGATCGGAATCTGTTGACCTTTCCGCGCGGAGTCATGCAGCGCCACCTGCCCCGGGTGGATCCGTTGGCCTACGACTTCGCCGTGCGTTTCATGGCGGGTCGAGATCCGGATGTCGCGTTCCACGACGCGGTGTCGGCTTTGATCGTGCGTTCCCTGCCTGCGGGTGCAGCCACACTGAAGCAAGTCGCGACATTGATGATGCTGCACCCGCGAACATTGCAGAGACGATTGGCGTTGGAAGGCAAGGCGTTCGAATCGCTCGTCGACGATTCACGACGCGAACTTGCTCTCGGTCTTCTCTCGAACAGAGACGTGTCCCTCTCCGAAGTGTCACGCCAACTCGGCTATTCCGAACCGAGCACCCTCACTCGAAGCTGTAGGCGTTGGTTCTCCACAACGCCCCTGGAGAAGCGGAGGGCACTTACCCGCCGCACTGGTTGACCGCATGAGCTACAACGCCGACGGTTCGAAGGTCGTAGCGGCTCACCACCGGGGGCGTGGGAGATGGGATGAGAACAGATCTGGCATTGCGTCACTGCAACGGTCGGGAAACACCGCCTCTCGCTTTTCCAGAAACGCCGCAACACCTTCACGAACGTCAGCCTGAGCACCGCGAGCATTAATTCCGATGCTCTCGACGCGATGCGCGACCATGGGATGTTCGACTCCCAGCATGCGCCAGATCATCTGACGCGACAGGGCAACCGATACCGGCGCGCTGTCACGGGTCAGGCTATGCGCGAGCGCCGTCGCCTCCCCTGGAAGATCTTCGCGCGAATGCAGTCGGTAGACCAACCCGGCCGAAAATGCTTCCGCAGCAGTGAAGATCCGTCCGGAGTAGATCCAGTCGAGGGCTCGCTGGAGCGGAACCAGTTTCGGCAGCAACCACGACGAACACGACTCGGGCACGAGTCCTCGCCGATTGAAGACGAAACCCATCCTGGCGTCGTCGGCGGCCAAGCGAAAGTCGGCCGCAAGAGTCATGGTGATACCCACGCCGACCGCCGGTCCGTTGATGGCCGCAATGATCGGCTTCAATGAATCGAACATTCGCAGGACGACGCGTCCGCCGCCGTCCCGACGTAGATCGTCACCGTCCCGACGTAGATCGTCACCGTCCGCGTCAGTTCCGTTCGACTCGGCGCTCCATTCGGAGAATGTCTCTGCCCCCGAGGACAGATCTGCCCCCGCGCAAAACGCGCGGCCCGCTCCCGTCAGGATCACCGCGCGCACAGCGTCGTTCGCGTCGGTGGAGTCGAACGCTTCGATGAGCTCGTTTTCCATCGTCGTGGTGAATGCGTTCAGCTTGTCCGGTCGATCGAGGGTGATCACGGCGATACCGTCTTCGATACTCATCGATATGTGTTCCACAGGTACCTCTTTCTCCGGGTGGCGATCAGCGAACGATAATCGGTATTCTGCCCATATCGGCAGTTCAAGACGGTTCCTTTCCATCAGGTGTGTCCCGCGACTGTTCGGCTCTAAGCTGGGCAAGACGCAGGCACCGAGGAAATGAGAAGGAAACCGAACAATGAGTGGGGCGAAGACAGTCGTTGTCCGGCAACTCATACTCGATTCCGCTGTCCGAAACATGAACGAGCGCGGCTATCACGGGACGTCCATGCGTGACATCTCCGCCGGCGCCGATCTCACTGTCGCGTCCATCTACCACCACTTCAAATCCAAGCAGGAAATCCTTCAGGAAATCATGATTCGGGCGCTCCACGACGCCATCAGCATGACCCGCAGTGCACTGCTGCGCTCCGGCGGCGACCCGAAAGACCAACTGCAAGCAATCGTCCGCGCTTGGGTCATGTTCCATACGACCAGGCGCGAAGACGCCCTCGTAGGAGCGACAGAATTGCGCAGCTTGGACGAATCGGGTCACCGTCTGGTCGTAACCCTGCGTGACGAGCAGGAAAGCATGTTTCGCGACGTCGTCGAACGCGGCATTGAAGAAGGTGCTTTCCACACTCCCTTTCCCCGAGATGCCGTGCGCGCCATCATCAACATGGGGCAGCAAGTCTGTGTGTGGTGGCGCGTCGACGGACCGATGAATGCGGAAGATATCGCGTCTCGGTACTGCGCATTGGCGACCGCGATGATCGAATCAAGCTGAGCTGGGCGACACCTCCGCCAAAGAAGATCTGAAGGGTCGCATTGGCTGAAGCCACTCAACGCCGTCGATGTGCGAGACCAGCGTGCCTCGACTTTCGTCCGCACCCCCGCCGCTCGAATCGGTATCTCCATTCCTGAGACCTGCATCACTGACTAATCATCATCTCAGGCGAACGATCGTTTGGCAACAGATTTCGAATCGCACCCTCCTTGCGGAGAAAGTCGCTGCAAAAACGCACTTTTCCCGACTATTGACATTTAACGATCGCTAGGTCAATGATGACTCGCAGCCGAACGATCGTTTGGCAAATTCGGAACGAAGGAGTGCGGGCCACATGACCACCTCCGCATTGCCACGAGATGACGCTGCACACGTCGCCGGCGGCCTCGACGTGGTCACCTTCGCCACCCGACTTTGCGAGCGCCTCCGGTACGGCAATGGCGGCGAGATATGACTTCTCGTATCGAAGAACCCACTCGCACTTGGATATTGCGTCACCACCTTTCGACCCAATACCCGGCGAGCACGATTCCGTCTGGTGCCGGAGCTCGGGACAAGCTCGTCGTCGGCCGCACACCCAACTTGCCGCAACTCACGTCCTGACCGAACTCAACTGAACGACCCCACAGAGAGCGAATCGCGATGACCAACAACACCGAATCTGCGGTGGAGCGCCCGGGCAGATCTCGGCGCGCGTCCTTTGCAGCCGCTATCTCCACTTCCCTGGAGTGGTACGACTTCTTCATCTACGCGACTGCCGCCGCGCTCGTGTTCAACTCGACGTTCTTCGCCACCGACAGCGAGGTGGTCGCTGCAATGAGTTCGTTTGCCACCGTCGCAGTCGGATTCATCGCCCGTCCTATCGGTGGTGTGCTCGCCGGTCATTTCGGTGACCGGTACGGCCGAAAGCCGGTGCTCGTTGCCGCCGTGGTCCTCATGGCGGTGGCAACCTCCTTGGTTGGTTTCGTCCCCAACACCAATGTCGTGTGGCTTGCCCCGGCCATCCTCGTGACGCTGCGAATCTGCCAGGGCTTGGCCGTGGGAGCACAGTGGGGCGGGGCCGTATTGCTGGCCACCGAGAACGCACCGGCGGACCGCCGCGGGCTCTTCGGCAGCTTCGCCCAACTCGGTGTTCCGATCGGTGTGGTGCTGGGCAATATCGTGTTCCTGGTCCTGACAGCAACTCTTGCGGCTGATTCGTTCCTCTCCTGGGGATGGAGGATCCCGTTCTGGATCAGCTTGGTCATGCTTCCAGTGGCATTCCTCATCCATCGCTATCTCGAAGAAACCCCCGAGTTCAAGGCACTCGCAGAAAAACTCGCCGAATCTCCGGTCGTTCGGAAGTCCCCCATTCTCGAAGTGCTCAAGAAGAATCCAGGCACAGTCCTCGCTGCAGCAGGCGCCAATGCCATCGGCGTGATCTTCTTCTACACGATGATCACCGGTTCGGTTCAGTTCGCGACCACCTACCTGGAAATACCGCGGTCGACGGTCCTCACCTACATCCTGATCGCATGTGCAATACAGATTCCCCTGGTTCCGCTGGCGGGATATCTGTCCGACCTCTACGGTCGCAAACTGGTCTTCGGCCTCGGCACCGCAGCCATGATGCTCTGGGGTATCCCGATGTGGCTGATGATCGGTGGATCCAGCCCGGACACGATCTGGCCGTTTGCCGTCGCGGTTATCGTCGGCGTAGTAGCAATGTCCCTCCAAACTGGCACGCAGGGAACACTATTCGCTGAACTGTTCCCACCGGAGATTCGATTCTCCGGCGCTTCACTCGGTTATCAGATCTCCGCAATCATCGGAGGTTTCGCGCCGATGATCATGGTGATGCTGATCAACGGAAATCCGGACAACGCATGGAAGGTCGGTTCCTTCCTCGCCGCTGCCGGTGCTATCGGATTGATCTGCCTCTACGTGATCATTCGCCGATACTCCGGAACCTCGCCGACCGTCGCAAGCACCCGTGTGGAGACCGCGAACGCTCAGTACGCATCATGATCAACCTGGGGTGAGTGGTCTCGATGCCACTCACCCCAGGTTTTCGGGTACGAGGAATCACTGTCGGCGACTGCCGATAAAGTGGCCCCCACAAGTCGACGTCTCCTTCGTCGACCGGGAGCGCAGGTTCGAGGAGTGTGTCGGTAGCAGTGGCAGTGGAATCTTCGGTGCTGCTGAAGTGGTACTCCGAGACGGCTCGCGACCTGCCGTGGCGACGCGAGGGCGTCAGTGCCTGGCAGATCCTGATGAGCGAGATCATGCTCCAGCAGACGCCGGTGGTGCGCGTTGCGCCAATCTGGGAAGAGTGGGTCGAGCGCTGGCCGGTGCCGTCGGCGATGGCAGCGTCGAGCCAGGCAGAGGTGCTTCGCGCGTGGGGCAAACTCGGTTATCCACGACGCGCGCTGCGGTTACACGAATGCGCGGGCGTCCTGGCTGCCGAGCACGGTGACGTGGTCCCGGAAGACGTCGATACCCTGCTCTCGCTACCGGGAATCGGTTCGTACACCGCCCGCGCCGTCGCGTGTTTCGCCTACGGACAGCGAGTGCCTGTGGTGGACACCAACGTACGACGCGTAGTTGCGCGAGCCGTCCACGGCAATGCGGAACCCGGGAACCCGTCCAACACGCGAGACCTCGCCGACGTCGCGGCGCTGCTGCCGAGGACGCGTGCGCGCGCCGCCACCTACAGCGCAGCTCTCATGGAACTCGGTGCACTGATCTGCACGGCGCGGAACCCGAACTGCGAGAACTGCCCTTTGCCGAACTGCGCGTGGGTCGCTTCGGGCAAACCGGCACACACCGGACCACCCAAGAAGGTGCAGAAGTTCGCGGGCACAGATCGCCAGGTTCGTGGAAAATTGATGGCCGTTCTTCGCGAGAGTCACCGTCCGGTCGAGCGCGCGCAACTCGACATCGTCTGGCCGGCCGATCCGGGTCAGCGTGACCGTGCGTTGCATTCACTGCTGGTCGACGGACTGGTCGAGCAGACCGACGACGGCCTGTTTGCGCTGGCCGGAGAGGGTACGGCTTAGCCGACTCGCAGCGGGGTGCATTCTTCGGCTGTGGGTTCGTCGGTCTGGAGCGGTGCGACTTCCGGATCAGAACGCCGAAGTACAGCAGGAACGGCAGGCACCACTGGATCGCAAGGCGCAAGTGTCGGAATCTGTCGGGCAGCGCCGGGCGGGGGCCCGCTGGTGGAGGTCGCCGACTCGGCGCCGATGTTCGGGCTATCCGTGGACACCGCGCGCGACCCGTCTGGGGACAGCGCGATCAGCAACCCCGTCAACATGAGTAGAAGCGGCAGTACTATTGCCGCCGCCCACCGGACCCTGTTGACGGGCCGGACAGCCATGCCGTCACCGGACCGAACTTCGCTTCCGCGATCGGCCGCTACCAGCGCAGCCCCTATCGCCAGTTGGGTCCGCTCGCCGAGAAACAGGAAGCCGAGACCTGCCAGTTCAGCGGCTTCCGCGGACGGCTGCCGAGAGTCTTCCTTCACGAGCATCGCGACGAGCATCTTGGGCACAGGGTCTCGTTCGGCGACGAGGAGGTCCAATGTCGCAGCAAATGTCGAGCTGTCCGCAAGCAACTCGGCCGTGTCGTAACGATGCGCCGAGTCCACGACGCCTGCTCTCGGGTCGACGGCCGCGATCACGGTCTCACTGCCGTCCGGCCAGAACGCGAGAATCGGCGAAACACCAATGAGAGCGTCGACCGTCCGCAGGTAGGCAAGCCGTGCGTCGAGACCGTTGACCAACTCGATGTTCTCGAAAGGACTGGAGGACAACGAATCCGAGACATGTTCGCGCACGTCCGCACGCTCGCACATCACTCCGACGACGGTGGGGCACAGATTCGAGCGCAGGGCTCGACCGGTGGCGACCTCGGCCGCGGAGGCGAGTGCGCGCGCCGACGCTTGCGGAGAGGGAACAGTCCCGTCTGCACCCCAGGGGTGACGGAACTCGTCGATCGAGCCCAGAAGGGGTGTGTCTGCATCTACGAGAGCTGTTGAAATTGACTGATTTTCGAATACAACGCCCAGGCTTTCACGCACTGGATCCTCCATTGACTGCTACTGACTGTTACGAGTGTTGCCATTCCTGCGAAGCTGTATCAGAACGTCAGGCCACCGACCGCCATTGCACCTGGTTCCAGCACCACTTCCACCGGCGCTCGGCCGTCGACCGTGACGCGATACGTCCCCGGTAGCAGTCCGACAAACGAGAAGTGACCCTCGAACGGTTTCACCGTCCGCGCTGTCGCGTGCCCGCATTGATCGACGCCGTCGATCACCACCACCTCCGAGATGCCCGATGTCACCAGACCTGAGATTCGTCCATCTGCCGAGACAGCAGCCCACTGGCTTCTCTGACCACCAACAGAAATCCCGTACGGATCACACACACCCGGGGTGGTCGCCACCCGCACCGTGACATCGCCCGACCGCACGCGAACCGCCCCCCGATCTGCGGTGACCAGTGCAGCGATCGGTAGACCGTCGGCGTCTTCCCGCTTTCCCGCAGTCATCGTCGCCGTTCGGGTGAAGTACCGGTCCGCTTCCAGATTGCCTATCAGGCAATGTAATCCGACCTCGTCGATACCCGAGCCGTCTCCGCAGTAATCAGGCACGGACGGCAGAACGAAACCTCGAGGCACCGGAAGTTGCACGACCACGTCGGAGAGCGGGTTGCCCCGGACACCGATGTCGATGACATACGTCACCGGATCACCCTCTCGGACAATGCCGTTGGACGGGCCCGAATCGAGCCCTGGACCGTCAGCGGGATCGAAGGGCGGTGCACCGTCAATCGCCGTCAGCTCGACGGTGAAGGGAGGCACGAACTCTCCCTCGGCCGCCAATCGAACATCCGACTGCATCGGCAGCAAGCCGAGCGCAGCAGCGCCGACCACCAGAGCTCCGGTCACGACAACTATGCCGATACCTCGCACTCCTCGGCGCCACGCTCTCGGCCGGAGTCCGACGACAACGGCCTTCGACCGCACCTCTGACAGACGAGTTCTCACGACGCTCCTTTCGATGTCTGACTCTCTCGGGCCTCCGACAGGCGCTCGCGGCCACATTTGGCGAATCCCGAGCTACGTTCAATAGAAGTCGCTCGAGGGACTCGAAAGCCAATGGTGACGGCGTGATTGTGTGGGTGAACTTCTCTCAGCCGGGGTGAATTCCCGGGTGAATTGCCCGGGATGACACGCTCTGGATTCGCACCAGCTACGCTCCTCCCTGTAGATAGATGGATCGAGACAATCCGCCCAAACTCTTCAATCATTGCGGGGCGCGAAAGCAGAAAGGGTCCGCGTTGATGTTCGGGATGGACGGCCACGACTGGGCAGCTATTCCCGAAAGGCGCACCCTCGCGACGTCGATTCCCCGGCAAGCGCTCTTCGACAAACTTGACCGACGTGCCGCGCTGACCATCGTCCGTGCACCGAACGGCCACGGGAAATCGTCGTTGATCGCATCGTGGCTGCGCGCCCATTTGGCATCCGAACGAATACTCGTCTGGGTCTCGGCCCCACGGCCCTCGTCGACACTCGAAGATTTCTGGGCCGTTGTCCTCGATCGAATCCACGCTGCCGGAATCGCACTGCCCGACGTCGACGATCTCGCCGATCCTTTCACCGCTGTCGCCAAATCCCTGAACGCCCTCAGCCGCCCCGTGCTGCTCGTGCTGATCAGGCCGGATCTGATATCGGAACCAGAGTTGGACGATCAGTTGATCGAACTCCTCGCCCTCTGCCACAACCTGGACCTCGTGGTCACGCTCTCGGGCTTCGGCATGTTCTCCGAGCCGTACCTGCTCGACACGGACCACGAGGTGATAAGCGCGAGTGAGCTGTTGTTCACGAGAGCCGATACCGCCCATTTGCTCGCACAAGCTGACGTACACACGACTGACGGTGATGCCGAACAAATCACATCCCTGACAGGTGGGCTGCCAGCGCTGGTTCGTGTCGCCGTTCCCGCCGTCCAGACATCGGGTAGCCGCAACCGCGAGCAGATGATCAGGAAGAACATCGCGCAGGCGATCGACGACTACGTGAACAAATCCGTTCTCATGACCGCTGATCATGTGGAACAACTCGAGTTCCTGCTCGCGACGGCCTTTGCACGATCGATCACCGTCGACATCGCCGCCATGCTGTTCGAGTCCCAACACCCTGAGGATGGCGAGACCGTTCATCAGATTCGCGTGCGCCTGGCGATACTGGAGACAGCCGGGTTGTTGTCACGGGTCGAGACCGAAGCCGAAGAAACCTGGGAGCTGCCTCCCGCCATTCGTCGATCGATACTCGCGCACCAAAAGCGCGCTGGAGTCGATCCGGCGCAACGTCTTTCGTTCCTCACACACAACCGACTCGACCACGGTCATCACGCGTCGGCGCTGGACTACGCGGTCGAGGCACAGAACTGGACCCTGGCAGTAGACATCGTCGAGCAACACTGGGTGACGATGATCGTCCACAATCTGGACTCGGTTCGATCTGCTCTCCAACGGATTCCGGCGGAAGCTGCGGACAAACACTCTGCCGTGGAGGCGGGGCGCGCACTGTTCACGATGCATCCGAGCGAGCGCTCGACGGTAGTCGACTTGCTACCCGAATCGCCGGCAGAACTGTGGGCTCTCGGCGCTGAATCCGGCGCGAAGGACGCCTTGAGCATTGCCTGCGTTCAATCGATCATGCTCAGGATGGCAGGCGAGTACGGGCTCGCAGCAGAAACCACCAGGCGCCTGTCTCATCTCAGTCGCAGTGCGCTGGAGAACAACCCGGAAGCGGTCAGCGCACAGCTCCCTCTCATGCGACTTCAATGGGCGATCAATTTTCAATTGAGCGGCAGGTTCACAGAATCCACGATCAAGGCTCGAATGGCGTACCACGGCGCCCTGTCTCATGGAGTCGACTTCATCGCTCGTAACTCTGCGGGAAGTGCCGCCCTGAATTGGGCGCTGGCTGGTGAGCCGCGGCAGGCCACACACTGGTCCGAACTCGAACAGAAGCATCCGGACCCCGGCGGTTGGCTCGAACCTGTGGTCAAGATCGCCGGCCTGACAGCGCGGGCGCTCACTGCTCTCGACACACTCGACTTCGACGACGCACGTCTCGCATTGACCGAACTCGGTCTTCCGTCCGACACCGAGGAACTGTGGGCATTCGTCGTCTATGCGCATTGCCAATTCGCCTTGACCTCCGGCGACCACACTGCGGCACTACTGTTGCTCCACAATGCGATCGAAGCACATTCCAAGCAGTACACGGCAACATCTTTCGCGCTTCCTCTGTTGCAATCCGCCGAGATCGATCTCTTGCTCGCACTCGGCGAGGGAAACAAGGCGACGGCTCTGGCCAAGGAAATTGCTGATCCTGCAGCCAACCCGTGGACGCTCGCGTCGGTCGCACGTTTGCGTCAGCGGATCGGCCAGAACGAGGCCGCGGTGGCGCTGTGTCACCAGTTCGACTGGTCTGGCGTATCCTATCCGCGGGCACAGATGGAATCGCTTCTGGTGCAAGCGGTTGCACACTCCGAGCTGGGTGAGCCACGCCTCGCCTCTCAGGAGTGGTCCAGAGCGTGCAGCATCGCGGATCAGACCGGACTTCTACGTTCGTTCGCGACCATCGCATCGTCGGACGTCGAGAAACTCGAATCGATGGCCGAAACGAAATCGCGTGCACTCGCCGAATTCTCGAAAAGGGCTCCTGCGGAATCTTTTCCGGAATTCGTACATATCGTGGAGCTGACCGAACGCGAACAGAAAGTCCTCTCACTCCTGGCGCTCGGCATGGGGTCGGCTGCGATGGCCGACAAACTGTACGTGTCCGTCAACACCGTCAAGACTCAACTGCGCACTCTCTACAAGAAGCTCGACGTACACAATCGAAACGAAGCGATCACGAGGGCACGCCAACTGCGCTTGCTGTAGTCCGGGGTCGGATCTGATTTCGGACTACATTCTGTAGGCATGAGCACCGATTCCTGCGTCTTCTGCAAGATCGTCGCGCTGACCGAGCCGGCGATTCTCGTTCACGAGAGCGAGACAACTCTCGCATTCCTCGATGCACGGCCGGTGAGTCGCGGACACACCCTGGTGGTCCCCAAGCGTCATGCAGAGAACCTCGATGCTCTCGAAAGTCACGAAGGCGCAGAGATGTTCCGCGTCGGCACGCTCATCGCCGGAGCTCTACGCCGCTGCGACATCGCCGCTGACGGAGTCAACTTTCTCGTCAACGACGGGCGTGCCGCGGGCCAAACCGTGTTCCACTCGCACCTGCACGTCGTCCCCCGCCATCGCGGCGACAAGGCGAAGTTCGCTGCTGGACTCCTCGCCAGGCGAGCCGTCGAGCTGGAGCAGGTGGGCGCGTCGATCCGAAGTCAGCTCACGGTCTGAAGGAATTCCGTCACCACTTCGCGATAGCGCTGCGGTTGATCGTCGTGGACCAGGTGGCCTGCATCGGCAATACGTACGTACCGAGTTCCCGGCCTCTCGGCCATCTCTCGCATCTGTCCCTCGGGGGTGATGGTGAACTCTCCCTCGATCAGCAAGGTCGGCACCTCGATCGCCTTCCACTGATCCCAGAAATGTCTCGTGCCCCACTCCTCCGAGATGTCGCGGAAGGTCGACACGTCGCCGTGCAGGTACCACCCGTCGTCGCGGCGGTCGAAAGAGTCGAGAAAGTACTGGCCGGCGACGGGGCCGAAGAATTCCTTCATCGCCTCCTCGGAAGCAAACGGCTGCGGCCACGCCGAGATCATCTGCGCCCAGTCCGCAGCGGTGCGTCCACGAAAGTCCGGGGCCATGTCTTCGAGGACCAGCGCACAAACCTTTTCGGGATGCGCGGCGGCGAAGCACCACGCATGTAGAGCCCCCATCGAATGACCGATCACGATCATCGGCTCCTCGATGGACGCAACGGCCGATGTCAGGTCCTCGACGAATGCCTCGGTAGTCAGTGCCGCTGGCGCCGGCCTGCCATGACCGGCAGCGTCGAAGGTGTAGACGTGGCCGAACTCGCGGATCCACGGCACATGGCGACGCCACGTTCGGGAGTTGCCCATGAGGCCGTGCAACAACAGAATCGGTTGTCCCGTTCCACCTTCGTCATGCAACACGAGTGTCACGGTACGCGGTGAAGGTGCGCGGGTAATGTCGCTTGCATGGCAGTCGTGAAGATCAATGCAATCGAGGTCCCCGAGGGCGCCGGCCCCGAACTGGAGAAGCGCTTCGCAGCACGCGCTCATGCAGTCGAGAACTCCCCGGGCTTTCTCGGATTCCAACTCCTCCGCCCCACCGCCGGTGAGAGCCGCTACTTCGTGGTGACCCAATGGGAGTCCGAGCAGGCGTTCGCCGATTGGCGTGACGGCCCCGCCCGTGAAGCCCATTCCGGCGAGCGCGCGAAGCCCGTCGCTTCGGGTGCGTCGTTGCTCGAATTCGAAGTTGTCCTGGACGTCGTCGCAAAGAGCTGATCTCGAGCGATTGTGCCCGCCTTGGCGGGCACAATCGACGGTCATCTCGGCTTACGCGTTGACACGGTGCGGGCTGTAGTGCAAAAGTTCGCATGTAAACGCGATGGTCCGACAGGAATCCGGTGAAAGCCCGGAGCGGTCGCGCCACTGTAATTCGAGGTGAAGTGCCTTTTTCGGCACGACTATTTCGACAGCCAGACACTTCGGCCATCGCATGGACCTAGGGGACGCGAAAATCCCAGGAGGCTTCGATGGCTCTCGCCTATTCTCCCGATACGTCGATCGATTCGACTCGTCTTGCTTTCCTCGCCGCTGCAGTAGTTCTGTTCGCGATGCTGGCTCTCTACCTGGTCGGATTCGACCAGGGCGCTATCTCTCGCACCGGCATGTACATGCATGAATTGATGCACGACGGTCGACACTTGATGGGCCTGCCGTGCCACTAGTCGACAATTTCACGAAGCTTCTCATTCGTGGTTTGTTGGCTGGTTTGATCGCAGGCATCCTTGCCGGCGGAGTTGCATTCGTGCTGGGTGAACCGCACGTCAACGCTGCCATTGCGATCGAAGAAGCCAACAGCGCCACCGGTGAGGTTTCCGGCGAAGCCGCTGGGCATTCGCACGGTGACGAAGAAGAACCACTGGTGAGCCGCGACGGGCAGCGCGCCGGGCTGTTCCTGGCCACGGCGCTTGCCGGACTGGCACTCGGGGCGATCTTCTCGGTCGTTGCCAATTACGCTCGACGACTCACCGGAATGTCCGGGCCGTTGTTGGCGATCACCATCGCCGTCGGTGGTTGGCTGGCGATCGAGGCCGTCCCCTTTTTCAAGTACCCGGCCAATCCGCCGGCCGTCGGAGATCCCGACACCATCAACCAGCGCACACTGCTGTGGCTGGCCGCCGTGATTCTCGGGCTGCTGTCCGTCACCGCGGCAGCAGCGGCGGCAAAGGCAGTTTCCGGGCACGAGTTCCTCAGCGTGCGCATCGCTGCTCCGGTGGCTGCGTTCCTGGTGATCGTCGCGATCGGTTACGTCTCGCTTCCCGGCATCAACGAGGTGGGCGAGGACTTCCCGGCAACGCTGCTGTGGGAGTTCCGACTTTCCTCGCTCGCTACGCAGGCGACGCTCTGGCTCGTACTCGGGTTGGCATTCGCCTTCCTTACCGAGCGCGCGACCAAGAACAGCGAAGTAGCAAAGAAGTACGCCCTTCGCTGAACTGCTGTGCGCCTTTATTAACCTCCCGCGGTTAATAAAGGCGCACAGCAGTTCTTTTTCAGCTCAGATGATGCACTTCCTGCAGTCCGTACACCGGTGTCGGGATGCCCTCGTAGCGCGCCTTCAACTGCAACGCCAAGTACAGCGAGTAGTGGCGCGACTGATGCAGATTGCCTCCGTGGAACCACAGCGCTTCCTGCTGCGTCGGCTTCCACATGTTGCGCTGCTCGCCTTCCCACGGTCCCGGATCCTTGGTGGTGTTCGACCCCAGGCCCCACACCTTGCCGACCTTGTCGGCGGTGTCCTGACCGATCAGATCC
This sequence comes from Rhodococcus sp. C3V, assembly GCF_029269915.1. Taxonomy (NCBI): domain Bacteria; kingdom Bacillati; phylum Actinomycetota; class Actinomycetes; order Mycobacteriales; family Nocardiaceae; genus Rhodococcus; species Rhodococcus sp. C3V. Next base: position 177,630 of record NZ_JARJBE010000003.1, on the reverse strand, counting down.
GCCACCCAGCCGTTCATCGAGCCGTAGCCGGTCGCGTAGACCACCACGTCGGCAGGCAATTCCGTACCGTCTTCGAGAATCACGCTGTTCTCGGTCAGCTCACGAACATTGCCGTGCGCGAGCTTGATGTCTCCATTGGCAACCAGTTCGGCAGCGCCGACATCGATGTAGTAGCCCGAGCCACGGCGTAGGTACTTCATGAACAGACCTGAACCGTCGTCGCCCCAGTCGTGCTCGAAGCCCGCCTTCTCGAGGCGATCGTAGAAATCCTTGTCGCGCTCACGGATTGCGTCGTACACCGGGATCTGGAACTCGTGCATGATCCGGTACGGCAGCGAACCGAACGTGAGGTCCGCCTTGTGTGTCGTCATGCCGGCGGCCAGTGCTCGCTCCGAGTACAGATCGCCCAAGCCCAAATCCATCAGCGAATCCGACTTCACGATGTGCGTCGAGCTGCGCTGCACCATCGTGACGTCGATACCGTTCTCCCACAGTGCGCCGCAGATGTCGTGCGAGGAGTTGTTGGCCCCGATCACGACGACCTTCTTGCCCACGTACTGATCCGGGCCGGGGTGCTTGCTCGAGTGGTGCTGATCGCCGAGGAACTTGTCCTGCCCGGGGAACGTCGGAACGTTGGCCTTGCCGGACATACCCGTCGCCATCACCAACTGCTTGGGACGCAACGTCAGCTTCTCGCCGTTACGGTTGACCTCGACGGTCCATTCCTGGGCCTTCTCGTCGAACGACGCCGAGGTGCAGGTCGTGGAACTCCAGTACGGAACCTCCATGACCTTGGTGTACATCTCGAGCCAGTCGCCGATCTTGTCCTTGGGCGCGAACACCGGCCAGTTGTCGGGGAACGGCATGTATGGCAGGTGGTCGTACCAAACCGGATCGTGCAGGCACAGGGACTTGTAGCGTCCGCGCCACTGATCGCCGGGTCGCTCGTGGCTGTCGATCACGATGGCCGGTACTCCGAGCTGACGCATCCGGGCGCCGAGCGCGATGCCGCCCTGGCCGCCGCCGACGATCACGACGTAAGGCTGTGTGGTGTAACCGAGTTCGCGGTCTTCGATCTCCTTCTGCTCGGCCCACGTGATGCGGTTCGGGTCTGCTCCGTGCTTCGCTCCACGAGGCCGGCGAGTGCCCTTACCTTCTTCGTGTCCCTTCAATTCCTGCAACGACGTCAGCAGGGTCCAACCTTCATCTCCTTTCAAACGAAGGTGCCCGTGCGCGCGACCGGTTGCAGTCTCGAATTCGATCCAGGCCGACGTGACGCCGTCGGCTTCGTCGGGTGTCTCGGTGGTCCGGAATCCCGAAGGATCGGTGTCGTCGAGACGCTCGGAGAGCATGTCGGCAATCTGCTCGCGACCTTCGACGGTCTTGATGTTCCAGGTGAACGACACCAAGTCGCGCCAGAAGCTGTCGAGTGCAAATTTGCCTGCCACACGCTCGATGTCACGAGCCGCGAGGGCCGACTCGAAATCCGCCAGCCAGGCGTCGACGCGTTCCTGAGGTGTCACCGCCGTCAACTTCACCTCGGGGGTGACTGCGGAATCGATGGTTTGCGTCATCACTTCTCCTTGTTTGTGAATGTGACACACAGCACATCCCATAAGTGGCCCCGGTCACAAGCGTTGCAGTCTGTTGCAATCAGCGGGCGCGGTGCCGCCGCCCGATACCGGTTACCCGCACCGATGTGCGGGCAACCGACTCACCCCTCAGCAGGCTTGAATTTGCCGAGTCCCAGCGACTGAAATCCCACGACGTAGAACAGCGTCCACAACACGGCCCAGTCCACGAAACCCAGTGCATTGCCGTGCAATCCGTCGACAACTGCCGGCTCGTGAAGAATGTGCTCTGCTGCAAAGCGGTAATAGAACAAGAATGTGACCACCGCGAGCACAAACGTGAGCAGCGCGCGGATCGCCAGGTTGACCCCGTCCGCAAAGCCCGTGGGTTTGTTACCGAAGGCGTTGGCCCAGAAGATCATCCAGAATGCCCAGCACACACCGAGCTGCGCCGGGAACTGATGGACCACACCGCCCAACTCGGCAACGGCATCGCTTCCCAAAAGTGCCTTCACCACTGGAAGCGCCACGAAGTACAAGCCGGTTCCGACGGCGAAGTTACCGATCGTGGCTGCGAGCGCCGTCTTACCCCCGCCGCCGAACAGTCGCCACGGCCAGTTGTCGAGCGTCTGGCCAGTCAGGATCACAACCACCACGACGCAGTAGAACCACCCGAGCACGGTGTCGACGGTCATCAACGGATCCGTGGCGGACAGCGACACGGACGGCAAACCGAACACGAAGTACAGCGCCAGCGTCGGGACGGCGACAAACGCGATCTCACACAAACCCACCAACGGCTGCTTCATCCCCAGTGAAGTCCACGGCCAATGCTGCCAGTTCAGGACCACCATCACCCAGGTCCCGAAGCCGAAGAGTACGAACAGCGCACCCGCGAAATATCCGAGGCCGCCCTCACGATCGGCCGCGAAATCCGGGTACAAACTCCCCAAGCCGTTTGCCAGGAGCCACGTCACCACGACGGCGAAGACCGCGGTCGCGACCATGATCGCCAGGCCTTTCGCCGGCTGCGGGAGTCGGTCGAAGCCGGCGAACTCGCAATTGAAGCCGATGAACACCACAAAAAGGATTGCCCAGAAAAGCGCCGCGTTGAACGGCAGAGGATAGAAACTCCAGGGACTGGTGGTCGGATCGGCCAGAAGGTACCAACTCGCCACGGCCAGCACGAGAACGATCACGAGGTTCGCGATCCCGAACCCGATCCAGCGGCGTGACGGTTGTCGGCTCGGCGTGGCCGGTTCCGTGGGTGTGTCGACTGTAGCGGTCATGTGCCCTCTCCCAGATTGTCTCGCAAGATGATTCGCGAAGTGGTGGCGCAACTATGGAACCGCCGCGCGGGGTACCGGGAGGGTTGCCGAGGGTTGCAACTGCTGTCCGATTTTCCGGAATTGCAACACGGTGCAACCCTTCCGCATTGTGGTCGCCGTCACATACAAATCACTCACCGGTTCACAACCGACTGGTTCACTGCTTACGAGGAGATCTGCATGAGCATCACGGGCAAGGTAGTACTGGTCACCGGCGCCGGCCAAGGAATCGGACGCGGAATCGCTCTCCGCCTCGCCCACGACGGCGCCGACATCGCGTTGGTCGACCTCGACCAGACCAAGCTGGATGCGGTTGCCGACGAGATCAGACAGATCGGTCGTCGTGCGACGACGTTTATCGCCGATGTCAGCGATCGCACGCAGGTTCACGCCGCAGTCGAACACGCGCACAGTGAGTTGAGCGGATTCGACGTCATCGTCAACAACGCGGGAATCGCTCTCGTCGGCCCGATCTCCGATGCGACGCCGGAAGAGGTCTCCAAGATCTGGAGCGTCAACGTCGACGGTGTCCTGTGGGGAATTCAAGCTGCAGCGGCAAAGTTCCAGGCGCTCGGTCAGCGCGGAAAGATCATCAACGCGTCGTCCATTGCCGGTCACGACGGGTTCGCCATGTTAGGTGTTTACAGCGCAACAAAATTCGCGGTCAGGGCCCTCACTCAGGCTGCGGCCAAGGAATACGCGTCCGACGGAATCACCGTCAACGCGTACTGCCCCGGCGTCGTGGGCACCGACATGTGGGTGACGATCGACAAGAGGTTCGCCGAGTTGACCGGTGCGCCAGAGGGCGCCACCTACGAGAAGTTCGTCGGCGGAATTGCGCTGGGTCGAGCTGAAACCCCCGACGACGTAGCCGGTTTCGTCTCGTACCTTGCCGGGCCCGATTCCGACTACATGACCGGTCAGGCCGGTCTCATCGACGGCGGCCTCGTCTACCGCTGACCGCGGTGTCTTCACTGAAAGCGGTGTCTTCACTGAAAGCGGTGTCTTCGCTGAAAAAGCGGTTGCCCGAGCCCGCGATGCCGCCCGGTGAGGATCCTCGCGACTACGCGAGGACCCTCGCCGCGGTGTACGACGCGACGATGGCCGGAGACCGCGCACCGGCCCGCCCCAGGGACGTGGTCCGCCAATCGTGGCAACGCCTGCGCGAGTTAGGTATCGACCCCGAACACAACCGGGTCGAACCGTCCATGGACGTCGCCGAACTCGATCTCCGTCGTCGTGAGTCCGGACTGTACGACGTGCTCGACGACGTGACGCGTGGACTCGAATCGGTTACCGCGAGCGGTGAGAACATCATGGTCGTCGCAGATCTTCGCGGAACTGTTCTGTGGCGCAGCGGGTCCCATCGTGTACTGGACCAAGCTGCGCGTCTGGGATTTGTCGAGGGTGCGAACTGGGCCGAGGACAGCGTCGGCACCAACGCCATCGGAACGGCATTGGTGTCACGACAGGCGGTTCAGATCTTCTCGGCGGAACACTATGCGCGCAGCCATCATCCGTGGACCTGCGCGGGGGCACCCATCCGCGATCCGCGGGACGACCGTGTCATCGGCGTCGTCGACATCAGTGGTCCCGCCAAGACCGTCCACCCCACCACACTCGCTCTGGTCGACGCCGTCGCACGCCTCGCGCAATCACACCTACGCGACAAGCATCGGGACAATCTCGATCAATTGCGTTCTGTTGCAGGGCCGATGCTTGCACGTAGCGGATCACCGGCATTGGTGATCGATACTCATGGCTGGGTAGCGGCGGTCGATGCGCTACCTCATCGCTCGCGCGTGCTGCTCCCCGCGGCTTTGGCTCCCGGCAGGACGTGGTTCCCCGCTTTGGGTCTGTGCGAACTGGATCCACTTCCCGGCGGGTGGGTGGTCCGGCCGATCGCCACCGGCGAGAAAATCAGTGCGCCCACGGTGCATATCGATCTGCGCGATTCCGAGAACATGTCGGTGACCGTCACGTCGGGGTTGGGCGAATGGGCCTACTCCCCGACCCAGCGGCATGCGGAGATTCTGTTTCTCCTCGGATCCGAGAGGCGTGGACTGACCGCATCGCGGTTGGCGCAGGATCTTTTCGGTGACCCGGCCCGCACGGTGACCGCGCGGGCCGAGATGTCGCGTCTGCGCAAGAACCTTGCCGGAGTTGTTGCAGCGCAGCCGTACCGGTTCGTCGATGCAGCGCACGTCACGCTTTCCTGCCCCGACGACGGTGCACATCTGTTGCCGTTCTCGAACGCCCCGGCAGTTCGTGCCGCTCGCCTTACTCAGGCCGGTTCGGAGGCCTGAGTAAGCAACTGCAGAAACACCTCTTCGGGTTGAGCGCCGGATACTGCGACCGCACGGTTGGCGACGAAGAACGGAACGCCGCTGACCTGCAGTTGGCGGGCCATGGACAGATCTTCGCGAACAGCCTCGGCTGCGGCATCGGAGCCCAGTTGCTCGCGCACGACGTCGGCGTCGAGGCCGACGCTCACGGCCAGCTCGACCAGCACCTCACGGTCGTCGATCACCTTGCCGTCGCTGAAGTGCGCTTTGAACAGCGCTTCGAGGAGTTCGTTCTGCCGCTCACCCGCGAGATGCAGCAACCTGTGCGCATCAAAGGTGTTGGCGGCGATCACGGTGTCGAAGTCCAAGGTCAACCCGACCTCGGCTGCCGTCGCGCTGACGTGGGCAAACATCTGACGTACCTGTTCAGGCGCCATCCCCTTCATCTCGACCAAGGCGTCGAGTTCGGTTCGTCCCTCTCCCACCGGGGTCTCCGGAGCGAGCTGGTACGAGCGCCAGATGACGTTGACGCGGTCCTTGTTCTCGAAACGATCCAGAGCCGAAAGGAACCTGGTCTTTCCGATGTAGCACCACGGACAAGCGACGTCAGACCACACTTCGATGGTCACGTCTTGGTCAATCACGATTTGATCAGTCACCGAAGGTGCAACAACGAACAGGGCCGGGATTAGTCCCGGCTCGCGTCACGAGGTCACAGAATCACGTGACCAGACCACACCGGAACGCGATCAACGACGCACTCACCCGATTGGGCACACCCAGCTTGCCGAACAGCGAAGAGATATGCGTCTTGACGGTGGTCTCACCGAGGTACAGCCGCTCCGCGATGACGCTGTTGGCCGCGCCTGTCGCCAGGATTGTCAACACTTCGCGCTCACGCTCGGTGAGCGAAGCGAGGGGAGTCAGGTCGGGTGTTTGCCGACGCGGTGCCGAGGCCACGATGGCACGTAGAGAATCGGAGCTGAACAACGAGTGGTCCGACGCCACCACCCGTACTGCCTGCTGGAACGCCTGTGGGGCCGCGTCCTTGCTCAGAAAACTGTGCGCGCCCGCCTCGACCGCCTGCACGACCATGTCGTCGACGTCGAAGGCGGTCATCGCAATGACCTTCGGCGGATTGCTCATGGTCATCAACTCTCGGGTGGCCTCCAAGCCACCGACCCGTGCCATCTTCAGATCCATCAGCACCACGTGCGGACGAAACCGAGTGACCTTGGCTGCGACCTGATCGCCGTCCTCGGCCTCGGCAACCACCACGATGTCCGGCGCTGCTTCCAGGATGTCCTTCATTCCGCGCCGAACCCAGGCGTCGTTGTCGACGATCAAAACTGTGATGCGCGAGTCAGCGTCCATAGTGCGCTCAGATTACCCAGAGCCCCCGACAGTCGGAGGGTGGGAGGGTTACGACGACCAGGGCACCCAGCAACTGACGAGGAAATCGTCCCCCAGCGCGCCTGCCTCCACCTTGCCGCCGATTTCTCTTGCCTGTTCGGCCAACCCGCGTAAGCCGGACCGCGAACCGATCGACGTCATGGGTGCAAGCTCGCTCAGCTTGTTGCGTGCGAGGATACGAATTCCGTCGTGCGGCGACCCGGTCACCGAAATGACGAGCATCTGGTCGCTCGCGTACTTCTGGACGTTGGTCAACGATTCCTGAACGACGCGATAACAGACGTGCCCCGCCAACATTCCGACATCACCCGGGAGCAGCTCCGATTCGAGACGGCAGTGAATGCCCGCGGCGCGTGCACCGTTGACCAGATCGCCGATCGCGTCGATCCCCTGGTGCCCGCCGTGTTCGCGGCGATCACCGCTTCCCCTGAGCACTCCGACGATTCCCTTCAATTCGTCCAAAGCCTCGTGCGCGGTGGTTCTGATCATCGCAGCGGTGTTGACGACCTTCTCGGGATTGTCTGCCGCGCTGACCTGTAACCCACCGGCGAACAACGAAATCCGGCTCAGACTGGCCGCGATCGTGTCGTGCATGTCGCGCGCGATCCGCGTTCGTTCCTCGGTGCGAATCATCTCGTCGCGCATCACGTCTGTTTTCTCGGTGGCAAGATCCCGAACGTGTTCGGCCTCGACGAGTTCGGTTCTGGTCCGAATCAGGAGCGAGAGCGCCACGACGATGCCGACCATGACGGCTGCGACGAGCCACGGGATCCAGATGGCGACGTCGTATTGAACAACCGCCGAACCGTCCTTGGGTTTCATCGTTCCCATCGTGAGAACGGAGTACTCACGATTGCGAAAAGCGTCGTAGGTCAACGAAATTCCGCACGCGACGAAGACAGCTGCCGCAGCGGCAGCAAGCCGAGGCCCACGCGCGATCCGAGCAACGGCGAACAATGCGATGAGCGCCGCCGTCGCATCGGTGGGGAAGAACAACGGGCCGACCAGCGTGATCGCCAGAACCACCCAGGGATACTGATGGCGCCACACAAGCGATATCCCACCGGCCACGCCCAGGACGAACCCGATACCGACCAATACCGGTGGCATATTTCCCGACGCGCCTGCGATGCCCACCGTCATGAAGGAACAGAAAAGGCTGAACGCGACAGCGGCGGTAGTCCATACGCGTCGTCGCACAACGGTTCCTTTGGTGGTGATCACCGAGCAAGCGTATCCACCGCCACCGACGCCTCGAATCAGCCGAACGGGTGGACGAACCGCCAGGCTCCGACCGAAAGGATGAGGCGGACCGATCTTTCGACCGAAGCGGTGAGCAGTCCTCACATCGTTGACTTGTGCCATACCAACTCTCGAAAGGCGCACATCATGCGATCACTCCGCACTCCCCTCGCCCTCCTCGCCGTCGGCGCAGCCATGTTCGCAACCATCGCCTCGGGCGAGACCGACGAAGCGAAGAAGGTCGACGACAACGGTTCTTCCGCCGCACCTGCGGCCGCCTTCGGAATCGGTGACGTCGTCGAACTGGGCGACTGGCGCGTCCAGGTACACGGCGTCGTCGATCCCTACGTCTCGACCAATCAGTTCATCACCGCTGATCCCGGAAACCGCTACGTCGTGGTCGACACCGAGGTCACCAACAACAGTGACAAGCCGTCGACGGTCTCGTCGATGATGTGCTTCGAACTGCAGGACTCGGCAAACAAGTCGTACAACATCACGTTCACCGACAGCAGCACGTCGAGTGTCGACGGAGAGCTCGCGCCGGGCGCTGCCAAACGAGGCGAATTGGCGTACGAGGTCCCCGAAGCCGCCACCGATCTGCGCCTTCAGTTCAAGTGCGATCTGTTCTCGTCCGGCTCGGCAACCATCAACCTGTCGTGAACCGTCCGGGCGATCTGCTGCTGAATCCGTGGGCACTGGTCTCGGTGGCCGTCATCTTGATCAACGACCACGTACTCAAAGGGGCATTCGGGAACACGATGACGGGCAAGCTGTCCGACGTCGCCGGCGTGTTCCTGCTTCCCCTGCTTCTGCTCTCGGTTCTCGAGGTGCTCAGGCGAAGTCTGGTGGGGCGAGCAGCGATCGCCTGGTCCATCGCAGTCACGGGGATCGGCTTCGCCGCCGTGAAGGTGATACCGCCGATCGGCGACGCATACGAGTGGGTGATCGGGTTTCTCCGCCTGACCGCAGGAGGATTCCGCGGAGATCTCTTGCCGATCCTGGTCTATCGCGATCCCTCGGACCTTTTGGTGCTCCCGATCCTGTTCGCGAGCTACCTGGTCGTCACACACAACCGCACTCGGGCGCCGGAGGGGGCGCCCGAGCGCGAGATGATCAGTCCAGGGCCGCATCCAACGTGATGTCGACGCCGGTCAGTGCCTTGCTGATCGGGCAGGTTTCCTTGGCCGCCTGGGCAACCTTGGCAAAACCGTCGGCGTCGAGGCCGTCGACCTCGGCGCGAACGGTGAGCTTGATTCCGGTGAGCTTGAATCCGACCGTGTCGGGGCCGAGTGACACGTCCGCGGTGATGTCGAGGCTCTGGGGGGTCCCGCCGGCCTCGGCGATCAGGGCCGACAACTGCATCGCGTAGCAGGACGAATGCGCCGCGGCGATGAGTTCCTCGGGGCTGGTAGTTCCGCCGGCCTCCTCAGCTGCGCGCTTGGGGAACGACACGTCGAAGGTGGCGACGCCCGAGCTGGTGAGTTCCACCTGTCCCGATCCGGCCTCGAGGGTGCCGTTCCAGGCGGTGCGTGCGGTACGAGTTGGCATTGCTGTCCCTACTTCCGTCTTCACATGATTCGGTGAACGCCTTGCGATCACGAACCTACCCGCGATACGTGAAGTCACACCTACTGTTTCGGACGGGACTACCCGAGGAGCGCCGCGGACAGCAGTTTCTCGACGCGGGCCTGCGCGGAGTTCTCCGAGGAAAAGTGCACGATTCGGCCGATGTCGAAGACCAGTCCGAGCGCCGCGTGGACGAGGAACCGTGCTTGGACGATCGTCAACTCCGGACGCGCCTCGACACACAAGTGCGCCCACTCCTCGACGTTCAAACGCTGAATGTTGCGCAACTCGGTCCGTGATCGATCCGGCAAGCTACCGATCTCGGCAAAGTACACGGCCAACAGTTCGCTGGTTCCGAACGAAACCTCGACGTACATCTTCGCCAACGTCTCGACGGCCGCGAGAGGAGTCTCCGACTCAGCCAACGCCGAGCCCAACGTCATAGTCAGACGATCGGACGCCCGGTGGAAGGCCGCAGCAAGAAGGTCGGCCTTGCTCGCGAAGTGCCGATACACACTCGACGCGTTGATACCCGCCGCGGCACCGATCTCCTCGATGCTCACGTCGTGGTAGCCGCGCTGATAGAACAGCAACACCGCTTCCTGAAGCAGCACTTCACGTTTCGACGTCCGTACGAGGCCGGTTTTGCGTTCGGACGCCTCTGCCCTCGCGCCGTCCTCCTCGGCAGCGGGCAATTCGACGCCGATGACGGACCAGCATGCCGCAAGAATCAGCGCTTCGATCTGCTTGGCGGACAACGCAGATCGATGACCGGTGATACTGGCGATCACACTGAGCACGGCGGGCGCGATGAGTTCTACATCCGCCGGGTCGAGTTCCGGACGAACCGCAGCCAGCGGCTCGGCAATCCGAAGATTGAGCGTGCGCATTCCCACCCGCAATTGCTCACGATCCTCGTCGACCAGGTACCTGCCCTCCCATCGGTAGAGCCCTCCCCGGCGCCGATTCTCGATCGTCGCGCGGATGACACCCACCATCGTGGAGTTCAACTGCTCGCGTGGATTTTCGTTTCCGTGCACAGCTGGATCGCTGGCATCCAACAACGCCTGCGTCAGGTTGTTCACGGTGTAGACGAACAGGGCGTATTTCGTGGGGAAATGACGATAGAGGGCCGGACCGGAAATTCCGACCTTCGCTGCGATCTGGTCGATGCCCACCGCGTGGTAGCCACGTTCGCTGAATGCTTCCGCAGCAGCGGCCGCGATTTGTGCCTTCCGATTCTTCGGACGCGTCCGTGGTGCAGGGTCGCTGCCACGCACGGAGACGCGTGTCTGTCCGGGCACCTGACCCTCCACTTCCGTTGCTTTCTCTTGCACTGCCTTCGTCCGCTGCACCGCACTTCCACGGGCGCGAGTCCGAACGGATCATGTTAACCGTCGCGAAGGTCGCAATTCGCGCCCGGTACTGCTTCACCCGAAACCCTACAACGCAGTTGTAGCGGCGGACGGATTCCGGAAAAAGAGTCTTGACACCCGCTCTCTCAGCGGTGTTATGTTAGTGACGATTCGCATAACCTCGCACGTAGTCCGCTGGCGGGCTCGTTCCCTGCGGCGTGAAGTTTTCTTCGCCCGCAAGAGGGTTCGATGCCGAATGACCGACCGTAAGAAAGTAGTTGTGAGCAGATGATTCGCACTCGCTTCACCGAAATGTTCGGCGTTGACCATCCCATCGTGCAAGGGGGCATGATGTGGGTGGGACGAGCAGAACTTGTTGCGGCCACGGCAAATTCCGGCGCCCTCGGATTCTTGACGGGCCTCACCCAACCCACACCGGAAGACCTCGTCAAGGAAATTGCTCGAACCCGCGATCTCACCGACAAGCCTTTCGGCGTCAATCTCACTATTCTGCCGTCGATCACGCCGCCGCCGTACGCCGAATACCGCCAGGCGATCATCGAATCCGGGATCAAGATCGTCGAAACCGCCGGTTCCAATCCGATCGATCATCTTCCGCATTTCAAGGACGCGGGCGTGAAGGTTATCCACAAGTGCACTGCAGTTCGACATGCGGTCAAAGCCGAGAGACTGGGCGTCGACGCCGTCAGCATCGACGGCTTCGAATGCGCCGGGCACCCAGGCGAGGACGACATACCAGGGCTCATTCTGATTCCGGCGGCCACGCAGCAACTCACGATTCCGGTGATCGCTTCAGGCGGAATCGCAGATTCACGTGGACTCGTCGCGGCGCTTGCGCTCGGAGCAGACGGCGTCAACATGGGAACTCGCTTCATGTGTACCGTGGAATCCCCTGTGGCACAATCGGTTAAAGAGAAGATTGTCGCAAACACCGAACGCGACACCAAGCTGATCTTCCGGACGCTTCACAACACCGCGCGCGTAGCCGCGAATGCGATCAGTGCCGAGGTCGTCGACATCGAAGCACGTGGCGACGCGCAGTTCAGCGACATTCAGCATCTGGTAGCCGGAGCCCGCGGACGCAAGGTCTTCGAGGACGGCGACCTCGATGCAGGCATCTGGTCCGCCGGACAGAGCCAAGGATTGATCAACGACATCCCGACCGTCGCCGACATGATCGACCGCATGGTCTCGGAGGCCGAACACCTCATCACCTCACGGCTTTCCGGATTCGTCACCGCTGTGAGCGCGGCATGACCGCCACCGCCGAGACGGGCTTTCGCTCCGAAATCACCGACGGTGTACTGCGATTGACCTTCGACCGCCCGAAGCGGATGAACGCGATCGATCTGCCCACGATGACTGCTTTCGCAGCTGCCGTCCACGACGGCGGCGCAGACCCGGCCGTTCGCACCATCGTCATCACCGGATCCGGTCGAGCGTTCTGCACCGGAGCCGACCTCGCCGCAGCGGCCGTCAACCCCGCAGACCCGAAAGTCGTCATGGATGCGGCGACGTCGCTGATTCGCGCCATCACCAGCGCCCCGGTCCCGGTGATCGCCGCGGTCAACGGACCGGCCGCCGGCGTCGGAGTGTCCATCGCTCTAGCCGCGGACCTGACGTACGCCGCATCGAGCGCCTATTTCCTCCTCTCCTTCGTCAACATCGGCCTGATGCCCGACGGCGGCGCCAGTGCGTTGGTACCGGCAGCGATCGGACGCGCCCGAGCGGCCGAGATGGCATTGCTGGGCGAGCGAGTTTCCGCCGAGGACGCAGAGCGGTTCGGGCTCGTGTCCCGCACCGTCGCCGACGACGCGTTCGACGCACTCGTCGACTCCGTCGTCGATCGCACGTCGAAGGCTCCCCGACGCGCCCTCGAACTCACCAAGCGCGCACTCAATGCGGCGACACTGGACCGCCTCGATGCTGCGCTGGAGCTCGAAAATACCGGTCAGGCAGAACTTCTCACTGGCGAGGACTTCAAAGAAGGCGCAATGGCGATGCTGCAGAAACGCGCGCCCCACTTCAAGTAATCACTGCGAATTTTCGTTAACAAAACCACTGTACGAATCGACGGCTCACTGTAGCCTGAGTCACACAATCACCCACGCATGAGAGGAACCCATCGATGGCCTCCACCGATGCAGTCTCCGAGGCGCAGCGTTCACGCCGCACCAACTGGAACAATCAGATCGCCAGGCATGCGCAGATGATTCCCGATCGCACCGCACTGCGATTCCTGGGCGATTCCATCACCTGGAGCACCCTCGACGCACGCGTCGAGAAGCTGGCGGACGCTCTTGCCCGACGCGGCGTCAGCTTCGGCGACCGCGTGCTCATCCTGATGCTCAACCGCCCCGAATACCTCGAGGTCGTGCTCGCGACCAACGCACTGGGCGCCATCGCTGTTCCGGTGAACTTCCGTCTGACACCACCCGAGGTCGCTTATCTGGTAAACGACTCCGGCTCCAAAGTCATTGTCGCCGAAGGACCGTTGGCTCCGTTGGCCGGAGCTGCGCGAGCCGCGTCCGAGGGTATCGACATCTCCATCACCGTAGGCGCCCCCGCCGAGGGTGACAGCCTGAATTACGAGGACTTGATCAGCGAAGAGGGCGAGTCGCACGCGTTCGTCGACATCCCGGACGACACTCCCGCACTCATCATGTACACCTCGGGAACCACCGGTCGCCCCAAGGGCTCGGTGCTCTCCCACTCCAACCTGTCTTCGCAAGCATTGACCTGTATCAGGGCCTTCCACCTGTTCAATGCCGATTCCATCGGCTTCTGCGCGTCGCCCATGTTCCACATCGCAGCCCTCGGTTCCATAGCGCCGAGCCTGCAACTCGGCACGACCACGGTGATCCATCCGGTCGGCGCATTCGACCCGGGTCAACTACTCGACATTCTGGAAGCCGAGAAGGTCACCAGCTTGTTCCTCGTGCCCGTGCAATGGCAGGCCGTGTGCGCCGTACAGAAGGCGCAACCGCGAGCACTGTCGCTGAAGAACATCTCGTGGGGCGCCGCACCGTCGTCCGACACGATCCTGCGGGCAATGGCCGAGACCTTCCCAGACGCATTCAATGTCGCGGTCTTCGGTCAGACCGAGATGTCGCCCATCACTTGCGTTCTCGACGGCGAGGATGCGATTCGTAAGCTCGGATCCGTCGGTCGGGTCATCCCGACCATCTCGGCCAGGGTCGTCGACGAGAACATGGACGACGTGGCGCCCGGTGAAATCGGTGAAATCGTCTACCGCGGGCCCACGATGATGAGCGAATACTGGAACAACCCCACCGCCACCGCTGACGCCTTCCACGGTGGATGGTTCCACTCCGGCGATCTCGTTCGAGTCGACGACGAAGGCTTCGTCTACGTCGTGGATCGCAAGAAGGACATGATCATCTCCGGCGGAGAGAACATCTACTGCGCGGAGGTGGAAAACGTCCTCTACGAACACGAATTGATCGTCGAAGCGGCCGTCGTCGGCCGCCCCGACGCCAAGTGGGGCGAGGTGCCCGTAGCGATCGTCGCGATGGCGCCAGGTTCAGCCGTGGACCTGACCATCGAGGAGCTGAGCAGCTTCCTCAACGATCGTCTCGCGCGCTACAAGCACCCGAAGGACATCGTCGTCGTGGAAGCACTGCCGCGCAATGCAAGCGGCAAGGTCGTCAAGGGTGAACTGCGAGAGAAGGTTCGAGCGGTCGACGCAGTTTCCTGACTTCACACGCAAACGGGCGGCACCTCCAGCGAGGTGCCGCCCGTTTGTGTGTGCCCGTCAAGCACTCGGCGAATGCAACTTCCGATGCAGTTCTCGCACCAGCGGAACCAACTCCGGCACCGGGCCTTCGACCGGGACGTTCGGCGCAACCTCGTTGACGGACAGAGACTTCACCGGCGCCGGGGACACACCCCACTCCGCGAGCCAGTCGCCGAGTTGAGCCGAAGAGCAGATGTAGACGATACGTCCGAGGCCCACCCACGCGTGCGCGGCCGAACACATCGCGCAGTGCTCTCCCGAAGTGAACACCGTTGCCGTCGAACGCTCTTCCGGCGTCAGATACTGAGCCGCCCACCGAGCCAGCTCGAACTCGGGGTGGCGAGTGTTGTCGCCGCCCGCGATCCGGTTTCGATCCTCCGCCAGAAATGTTCCGTCAGCCGCTGCCAGGACGGAACCGAAAGGTTCGTCGCCCGCATCCAATGCTTCCGTTGCCAATTCGACGCAACGGCGCAGGTGACCCAGTTCGATGTCGTTCATGTGTACGCCCTCTCCCGTGATACACGAAACGGGCGGCACCGGTGAGGTGCCGCCCGTTCGTTACCTACTCTGCTGTACTACTCTGCTGCGCTTTCGCTTTCGCCGGCCTTGGTCAGCTCGATCGGCGGTGCGTCCGGCACGTCGATCGGCTTCTTGGTAGGCGTGAACGTGAACTTCGCGTCCTCGCCCGAGCCTTCGCCGTCCCAGTTCTCGACGTCGACGAGCACGATGTGGCCGGGTCCGATCTCTCCGAAGAGGATCTTCTCGGACATCTGGTCCTCGATCTCGCGCTGGATGGTGCGACGCAGCGGTCGTGCACCCAGTACCGGATCGAATCCGCGCTTGGCCAGAAGCGACTTGGCCTTGTCGGTGACCTCCATGGCCATGTCCTTGTTCTTGAGTGCCGCCTCGACGCGAGCGAGCATCAGGTCGACCATCTGAACGATCTGCTCGTTCGTGAGCTGATGGAAGACGACGATGTCGTCGATACGGTTCAAGAACTCTGGACGGAAGTGCTTCTTCAGCTCGTCGTGAACCTTGAGCTTCATGCGCTCGTAGTTCGACTCCGTGCCCGTTCCCGAGCTGAAGCCCAGGCCGACTGCCTTGGAGATGTCAGACGTACCGAGGTTGGACGTGAAGATCAGCACCGTGTTCTTGAAGTCGACGGTACGTCCCTGACCGTCGGTGAGGCGGCCGTCCTCGAGCACCTGCAGGAGAGTGTTGTAGATCTCCTGGTGTGCCTTCTCTATCTCGTCGAACAGCACGACGCTGAACGGCTTGCGGCGCACCTTCTCGGTGAGCTGGCCACCCTCTTCGTATCCGACGTACCCGGGAGGGGCACCGAACAGACGTGAAGCGGTGAAGCGGTCGTGGAACTCGCCCATGTCGATCTGGATCAAGGCGTCGTCGTCGCCGAACAGGAAGTTGGCGAGCGACTTCGCGAGCTCCGTCTTACCGACACCGGACGGGCCGGCGAAGATGAACGAGCCCGAGGGACGCTTGGGATCCTTCAGACCTGCACGCGTACGACGGATCGCCTTCGAGACGGACTTGACCGCCTCTTCCTGGCCGATGATCCGCTTGTGCAGTTCCTCTTCCATGCGGAGCAGACGAGTGGTCTCCTCCTCGGTGAGCTTGAAGACGGGGATACCGGTCCAGTTGCCCAGAACCTCGGCGATCTGCTCGTCGTCGACCTCGGCAATGACGTCCAGGTCGCCCGCACGCCACTGCTTCTCACGCTCAGCGCGCTGAGCAACGAGGGTCTTCTCCTTGTCACGCAGGTTCGCAGCCTTCTCGAAGTCCTGCGCGTCGATCGCGGACTCCTTCTCGCGACGCGCGTCGGCGATGCGATCGTCGAATTCGCGCAGGTCCGGCGGTGCAGTCATCCGACGGATGCGCATTCGCGCGCCCGCCTCGTCGATGAGGTCGATCGCCTTGTCCGGCAAGAAGCGGTCGTTGATGTAGCGGTCGGCCAGCGTCGCCGCTGCCACGAGAGCACCGTCCGTGATGGAGACACGGTGGTGAGCCTCGTAGCGGTCACGAAGACCCTTGAGGATCTCGATGGTGTGCTCGACGGTCGGCTCGCCCACCTGAACGGGCTGGAAACGGCGCTCGAGAGCAGCATCCTTCTCGATGTACTTGCGGTACTCGTCGAGCGTGGTGGCACCGATGGTCTGCAGCTCACCGCGAGCAAGCTTGGGCTTGAGGATGGAGGCCGCGTCGATAGCGCCCTCGGCCGCGCCCGCACCCACGAGGGTGTGCAGCTCGTCGATGAACAGGATGATGTCGCCGCGGGTGTTGATCTCCTTGAGAACCTTCTTCAGGCGCTCTTCGAAGTCACCGCGGTAACGGCTGCCGGCCACGAGCGACCCGAGGTCGAGCGTGTACAGCTGCTTGTCCTTGAGGGTCTCGGGGACCTCACCGTTGACGATTGCCTGAGCCAGGCCCTCGACCACAGCGGTCTTACCGACACCGGGTTCACCGATGAGAACCGGGTTGTTCTTGGTACGACGCGAGAGAACCTGCATGACGCGCTCGATTTCCTTCGAGCGGCCGATGACCGGGTCCAGCTTGCCTTCGAGGGCAGCTTGCGTCAGGTTGCGACCGAACTGGTCGAGCACGAGCGAGGTGGACGGCGTGCCGGCCTCTCCGCGAGTGCCACCGGTTTCGGTGGGCTCTTTGCCCTGGTAGCCCGACAGCAGCTGGATGACCTGCTGGCGGACACGGTTGAGATCGGCACCGAGCTTGACCAGAACCTGGGCTGCTACGCCCTCACCCTCACGGATGAGACCGAGCAGGATGTGCTCCGTACCGATGTAGTTGTGTCCGAGCTGCAGCGCTTCGCGCAGACTCAGCTCGAGGACTTTCTTGGCGCGCGGTGTGAAGGGGATGTGACCGGACGGAGCCTGCTGGCCCTGGCCGATGATCTCCTCGACCTGGCTGCGGACTCCCTCGAGGGAGATACCCAACGACTCCAACGACTTGGCTGCGACACCTTCGCCCTCGTGAATGAGGCCGAGAAGGATGTGCTCCGTACCGATGTAGTTGTGGTTGAGCATCCTGGCTTCTTCTTGAGCCAGGACAACAACGCGCCGCGCGCGATCGGTGAACCTCTCGAACATCGCTCTCCCTCACACTCTCCGGCGGGCAGGTTCGAGACCGGATGTCTCGTCCCTGGTCGCCGCGTTTCGCTCCGGCACTACAGACTGATCGCCTCGCCGGTCAGCGGACTGACGTCCACGAATCGACAAAGGTTGCACGACCCCACTTATTACTCTAGAGGGCGCGAAGTCCACCTGCTGCTCCTCCACCCGATTGGCGGCGGAAGCCGGACTGCTTACCGTTCACAACGTCGCAGCTGAGGGAATCGTTTCCCGGTTCCTGTACGCCTGAAGCGAACAGCGATTTTCGACGCCTGATCAGCCGAATATCGGGAGTACCCGAGCGCACGGCACCTCACGCGGATTCGACGGATCCAGCGCGTTGAGCGTCAGAGTCGCCGTTCGCTGCGACGCCACCAGCGCGATGTGATCCGACAGGTCCTGTTCGCAACCGTCCTGAACAACTATGTTCGACGCGTTCGACGCGGCCAGTATTCCACTGCTGTACGGAACGACCACTTGATCGAACCGAGTCACGATGTTGGTGTACTCGACGTCATCGGAGTAGACGCCCGCGTCGCGCAGTTCGGTGACGAAGGTGGCGTTGTCGAAATCCGGTCCCCCGACGCCTTCCGGCGGCCCGACCTCCGAGCCGTCCCACAACGGAGCGATGGAGACGATCTTGGAAACCTTCGCGTCGCCGCCGAGAAACTTGACGTAGTACGCACTGACCGTCGTCCCCTGAGAGTGTCCGATCAGGTCGACCTTCGAGGCACCCGTCGCAGAGAGGACGTCGTCGACGAAGTCCGACAGCTGCCCTGCGCTGTCCCCGAGTGGTGCGAGACCGCCGGCCGCGGAAATCGGCCACGGCTGGTCCGTTCGATTCCCGAAGGTGAGCGCAAAAACGCAGTATCCCTCGTTGGCCAGTACGGGTGCGAGTACGCCCCAATTGGTCTGACGGTTGGCCGCCGTCCCGTGCACCAGGACGACTGGATCAGGATGAGCAGCGGAAGGCGTGCACGAGAAGTCGTTGGTGCCAGGGGCCGATCCGCCCGGGTTGGTCGCTTCGAGGGCGATTCCACTGAGGAAACCGGACGGGACGGGAAGAGGTTCATTCGCCGACGCAAGAGACGGCGCGGACACGGCCACGGCTCCCGCCACAGCGAGAGCGCCCACGCATGTTCGAATCCCCACCGAAGGCCTCCGCATAGTGATCAACCCACGACGGGCAATACCGAGTTGCACGGTACCGGCCGCTGATGCGCGGGGTCGAGTGCATTGAGAGCAAAAGTCGCGGCGCGCAGCGATGCCGCGATGGCGAGGTGATCGGAGATGTCTTGCTCACAACCGTCCTGGACGACGATGTTGGTGGCGTTCGGCCCAGGCTCCAGCCCATTTGTATACGGCAGCACCAGTTCGTCGTAGCGGGTCGTGATGTTCGTGTAGTGAACGCCCGGCGCGTAAACGCCTCCCGCACGGAGATTTTCGATGAACTCCGAACCGGCCCCCATGTTCAGGCACGCCTTGCAGATCGGGAATCCTGCCTGTGCCGCCTCGGATACCCCGAGTTCGCGAAGGCTGCGGCCGATACTTGCCTGCTCGTTTCCGAGGGTTCCCTTCCACAGCGATGCCACCGAGACGATGTTGTCCACTTTGTCGGCACCGCCGAGGAACTTCGCGTAGTACCCGTTGATGATCGTGCCTTGCGAATGCCCGACGAGATCCACCGACGTTGCGCCCGTAGCGCCCAGAACTTGATCGACGAAATTCGACAATTGTGCTGCGCTGGAAGGAATTTCCTGCATTCCACCGATGGCCGACAACGGCCACGGCTGCTCGGGGAAGTTGCCGTATGTCAGCGCGAAGACGCAGTAGCCCTCGTTGGCGAGCAACGGCGCATAGGTGGCCCAGTTGGTCTGCCTGTTTCCACCCGTTCCGTGAACGAGCACAACCGGATTGGGATGTTCGGCAGTCGGTTTACACGAAAAGTCATTGGATCCAGGAGCTGAACCGCCAGGATTTCCCAACTCCTGGGGAACACCGGCAAGGAAGGCATTGGGCACGGGCAACGGGGCCTGAGCCGAAGCCACGGAGGTGAACCCGACGAGCATCAGAGCGGCAAGAACCACGCCCCCGAACAACCTGTTTCTGTGCACGACCGACTCCTCTACGAGAGATGCGAACCGTGCAGACGCTAACAAACTAGAACGCGTTATCAATCCGTTTCGGCAAAATGCGCCCGAATCCATTCGCGATCCATTTCAGACGGCCTTTTCGTAGGCTCGGCGCACCTCGGTGGAAATACGACCGCGGGCCGAAATCTCGAAGCCGGCACCCTTGGCCCATTCGCGGATGGCGGCACTCTGATCGCGGTCGGCAACTGGGCGAGACTTGGCCACCGATCCGTTGGCCGATTTTGCGGAATTCGACTTCCTCGCATGGGGAATCCACTTTTTCAGTGCATCGCGCAGTTCCGCGGCGTGGGCGGCGGTGAGATCGATTTCGTAAGCAACTCCGTCGACGGAAAACTCCACAGTTTCGTCGGCGGGCGATTTCTTGTCCAGATCGTCAACCATCGTGACAACAACCTTTTTCACCACGACCATTCCTCCCCAGATCCTTCGATAAGCAGCGACAATAGCACCTGGACAAACGTCCTGTCTCGGCTCGTCAGGATGATTGGGACTTCTCGCCGCCGGGTATGCCGGTCGACTTGTCTTGCGACAAGCACAGTGCCGATACACTCCTCGCGACGCATCGGGGGATGCATCCAGACGGGGGAATCATGACAGACGACGGCTCGAGAAAAGACCTCTACCGAGCGCAATCTTCGCCTCCAAGAACGGCACTCTCGCCATCACCGCTTACAGCGGACCCACGAATTTCACCATCTCCGGACGCCCTGCGATCCGGTACACCGCAACCGTCACAAATATCCCGGCGGACAACGAATGCGATCCGCCCTCAGCACAATTCGATGTCGTCACCACACCCGGATACTCCACAGCCGAGGTCATGGTCTTCCTTGTCCAGTCGGATCAGGGGCTACCTGACGCACTCAACCAGGGCACGATCGACCAAATCATCGCAACAATTCGAAAGTCCGAAACTCAGGCGACCGCGCATGGCTGAATCCTTTGCCGCAGGCGAATATCGTTGGGAACTATCGAATACCTTGGGAGTGCCCCAACTGAAAAAGGTTCGGCCGCAACATGTGCGGCCGAACCTTGATCGAAGTAAAGCTAGCGAGCGGACGGACGAACGATCGGGAAGAGAATCGTCTCGCGAATACCGAGACCCGTCAAAGCCATCAGCAGTCGATCGATTCCCATGCCGGTGCCGGTGGTCGGCGGCATGCCCTGTTCCATCGCGGCGAGGAACTCCTCGTCCAGCACCATCGCTTCGTCGTCGCCTGCCGACGCGAGGCGCGCCTGGTCGACAAAGCGCTCACGCTGGATGACCGGGTCGACAAGTTCGGAGTAGCCTGTCGCCAACTCGAATCCGCGGATGTACAGGTCCCACTTCTCGGTGACACCCTTCTTGCTGCGGTGATCACGGGTCAGGGGCGACGTCTCGACCGGGAAGTCACGGACGAACGTCGGCACGTACAGCTGATCGCCGCACTGGTGTTCCCACAGCTCCTCGACGAGCTTGCCGTGGCCGTAACCCTTGTCCTTGGGAACCTCGAGGCCGACCTTCTCCGCCAGAGCGAGAAGCTCGTCGACCGTCGTATCCGGCGTGACCTCGGTGCCGATGGCAGCCGACAGCGACGGGTACATCTCGAGAACCTGCCACTCGCCACTGACGTCGTACTCGGAACCGTCGGCGAGGGTGAGGACCTGCGTGCCGAATGCTTCCTGCGCAACTTCCTGGACGAGTTCACGAATCATCTTCGCGGAATCGTCGTACGTGCCGTAGGCCTCGTACGTCTCGAGCATCGCGAACTCGGGCGAGTGAGTGGAGTCGACGCCCTCGTTGCGGAAGTTGCGGTTGATCTCGAAGACCTTCTCGATACCGCCGACGACGCAACGCTTGAGGAACAGTTCCGGCGCGATACGCAGGTACAGGTCGATGTCGAGGGCGTTCGAGTGCGTGACGAACGGGCGAGCTGCCGCGCCGCCGTGCAGCGTCTGCAGCATCGGCGTCTCGACCTCGAGGAAGCCGCGGCTCTCGAGTGCATTGCGCAGCGCACGGACAACTGCGACGCGCTTGCGGGCGTTGTCCCGAGCCTCGGGGCGAACGATCAGATCCGCGTAGCGCTGACGCACCCGGGACTCTTCGCTCATTTCCTTGTGAGCAACCGGCAGGGGGCGCAGCGACTTGGACGCGATCTGCCACGCGTCGGCCATGACGCTGAGCTCGCCGCGACGGGAGCTGATGACCTCACCGTGGATGAAGACGAAGTCGCCGAGGTCGACGTCGGACTTCCAGGCAGCCAGTGCCTCTTCGCCGACGCCGGCGAGGCTGATCATGGCCTGCAGCTGGGTACCGTCGCCTTCCTGCAGAGTCGCGAAGCACAACTTGCCGGTGTTGCGCATGAAGATGACGCGGCCGACGACGCCGACCAGCACACCAGTCGCCGTGTCCGGCTCGAGTTCCGGGTACTCCGCGCGGATCTGCGCGAGCGTGTGGGTGCGATCGACCGAAACCGGGTACGCCTCCTGCCCCTGCGCGAGGATCCGTTCACGCTTCTCGCGCCGGATACGGAGCTGCTCGGGGGTGTCGTCGACTGGCTGGGCTTCTACATCACTCACGGGGTACAAGACTACTGGGCCGTGTCCACCGCGTTTGTTGCTGGTAGCACCGCGGCCACCGCGAGCACGATTCCCGACAGCAGGTACAGCCCGACCCGAACGTGATTCCACATAGTCCAACCCGCCTCGTACGACACCCATGCGGCCGCGTCGGTAGTGCTGACCGAGGCAAACGCGTCGTTGCGAGGGACGTGGTAGATCGCGGTCACCGCGAAGGACGCGAGCACCCCGACGCAACCGACGACAGCAAGGACCCAGCCGTCCGGTCTGGAGATCGATGCCCAGATTCCAGCGGCGATCGCGGTGAGCGCCGATCCGACCAGCGGAAGCATCAACGCACTACGCGGCGCTTCGACGTTGATCGCCTGCATCGACGTGATCGCGGTATGTGCATCCACCGACCGCAGGGCGGGCATCACGAAGGAAGAGAAGGCAAACAACGCACCACCGGCAACGAGCGCGCCGAGCGCAGTCACCCCGAGCAACAGCTCCAAGAAGATCTCGGACTTCTTCACGACCAGACCCCCGTTCGGGCAGCCTCGCCGGCAAAAGTGGTGAAATCTCGAGCGGGTCGTTCCAGGACCGCTTCGACGACGCCGGTCACACTTTGATTTCGTCCGTCGAGAACCTCGGCAAACAGGTACATGAGTAACTCCACGACGTCACTCGCGACGCCGACCTCCGCCATGCCGTCGGAAAACTGTTTGAGTCCAATTCTTTCGAATGTCACGAGATGACCCGACGCCGTCGAAATCGCATCCACCGCCGCCGCGAAGGTGAGCAACTCCGGACCTGTCACCTCGAGAACTCGGCCGAGGAGGTCGGTTCGAGTCAATGCGGCCACCGCCACGTCGGCGAGATCGTCGACGTCGATGAACGGCTCCCCCACCTCGCCGACCGGAAGTGCCAGGTGGCCTTCCCGAATCGGATCGAGTAGGTACCCCTCACTGAAGTTCTGGGCAAACCAACTGGCCCGCACCACAGCCCATTCCAGACCGCTGTCGGCGAGAACCTGCTCGGCTTTCTGCGCCGCCGGTTCACCGCGCCCGGACAGGAGCACCATGCGACGAACCCCTTCGCGGTACGCAAGCTCCGCGAACTCCTCGATGTGGGCGCTCGATTCCGGAACAGCCAGATCTGGCGCATACGTCACATATGCCACGTCGACGCCGGACACTGCTGGCTGCCACATCGTCTGATCGTTCCAGTCGAAACGCGCCCCGGATGTTCTCGATGCGATTCGGGTACGGATTCCCACCGCCGTCAGCCTCTGCGCAACGCGCGCACCGGTCTTGCCGGTACCACCGATCACTACTGCCGATTGAATGTCGCTTGTTGTCGTCATGCACTCATTCGACCGCGGAGCGTCAATACGATCCATAGCCGAAGGTCGCAAAAACATACGCCAGCGTCTACCGTCGAAGCATGGATGCATTGTCGATGATGCTGGCCGGATCGCGGGCGGAGGGCGCTTTTCTACTGCGCTCGCTGCTCGATCCACCGTGGTCATTACGTATCGAGGACCACGCACCGATCACCGTGCTGGTTCTGGTTCGAGGCAGCGCGGTCGTCGTCTCCGACACCGGACAGACAGAAGATCTCGAGGCCGGCGACGTTGCACTGTTGCGCGGCCCCGATCCGTATACGGTCGCCGATCACCCGGACACACCAGTCCACGTACTGATCGACGAAGCACAGAATTGCGCTGCGGTCGACGGCACACCACTCGAGGACATGTCGGTTCTCGGCGTTCGCACCTGGGGCAACTCGACCAGTGGTCAGACCGTCATGCTCACGGGCACATACCGTTTGGACTCCTATGTCAGCCGTCAGATCCTCGACAGCCTGACACCCGTCGCGGTAGTACGACGCAGCATCGAAACCGCGCCGATGACAAACCTTCTGGAACAACAGATCGCCGCCGACGGGCCCGGACAGGAAGTGTTGTTGGACAGGCTCCTGGACCTGGTCCTGATCTCAGCGGCCCGGACCTGGTTCGCCGAGAACCCGAATCGATCACCGCGATGGATCAAGGCCTACGAGGATCCCGTCATCGGGCATGCCTTGCGGCTCATACACAATCGGCCGGAACACCCCTGGACGGTCGCGAGCCTGGCCCAGGAGTCCGGCAGTTCACGAGCAGCCTTCGCGCGCCGGTTCACCAGCCTCATGGGGATCGGACCCGTCGGCTATCTGACCGAGTGGCGCTTGTCGGTGGCGGCGGATCTACTCGCAGACCCGGCACGAACGGTGTCGTCGATCGCGCGAGAAGTGGGCTACTCGAGCCCCTTCGCCCTCACAACCGCGTTCACCCGTCATCACGGAATGAGCCCGAAGATGTACCGCCAGACCCGCTGTGCGCCTTTATTAACCGCCCGCGGTTAATAAAGGCGCACAGCAAATACCTCAATGAGCCGAAACCGCCGCCAACTCGCGGGAGCAATGACGAACTCCGCTGAGCGCACCGAGCAGGCCGGCGGCCTTGATCGCCTGGTACCCGCCCACGAGATCGGTGGCCTTGTGCAGACCCAACTGCTGCAACGACGCTGCGGCCAGGCTCGAGGTGTAGCCCTCGGAGCAGACGATCACCCACTCGACGTCGTGGTCGGTGGCCAACGCGAGGTGTGCGCTGCTGGTGGGGTCGAGGCGCCATTCGAGCACGTTCCGCTCGATCGCGAGTGCACCGGGAAGAGTTCCCTCGATGGCGCGCTGCGCCTGCGGGCGAATGTCGACGAAGATCGCGCCGCGGTGGAAGGCTTCGGTGAGCTGGAAGACGTACATACGATCGATCTGTGCGCGAGCGTCGTCGAGCATTTGGTCGATGGTCATTTGGTGCCCCCCTCGGGCAGGTCGGTCAGCTCGGTACGGGTGCGGCGAAGTGTCCGGTGATCCGTCACTTCGTAGAAGGACATTGCCGTCAGCGGCGGCGAGTAGGCGTGAACACTCAGAGTCGGTGCATCAGAGCTGATTTCGATCGGAGCACCGGGAGCATCCGTCGAACGCACGACATCGTGAACCCATCCGAGCGGGAACGAAGCCTGATCGCCGGCGTCGAGCTGGCGTTCCACCAGGGAGTCACCGGCCCAACGGAATTCGGTGAGCGAACCACTGAGGACGGTCAAGGCGCCGAACGAGCCTGCGTGGTCGTGCAATTCGGTGTTGCGTTCGGGCACCCAACTGATGAGCCACACATCGACGTCGTCGTCCGCGTGCAAGCGGGTGGACCAACGGTCGAGCGTCGGGAAGGTGTCGGGGATGAGGTGATCGAAACGGCCGTCGAGCACGCCGTTTGCTCCCTCGTCGGTCAGACGCAGCAGATCGGCCGGGCGAAGGCGGGTAGGCAACGACGCACCACTCGGGCGACGTCCGGACGCCCCACGGTTAGCGCTACGACCTGCGGAAACAGCACGGTCAGCAGTAAGAGTCGGGGCCAAAACAGAGAGATCTGCAGAATATGTGGATAGCACGAGCTAGCTCCAAGGAATGTGAATTGGTCAAGGCAGCGGTCAGCCTCGACAACACTCCTGAGCACCCATGCAGCGATTCACGAGCACCATTGTGGCATAACTTTTGCAATCGCGAAACCGCTGGAACGAAACCATCGATCAGGCGACGGGTCGTCGACCGGATCCACGACGCGCCTGATTGCGCTCGAAGACCAACCTCAGCCCCTCGAGGGTGAGGTCCCGTTCGAGGTGATCGATGGTGTCGGACTCGGGAATGATCAGCGGTGCGCTGTCCCCGGTGGCGATCACGGAGACGTCGTCACCACCGAACTCCGGTAGTTCGTCGCGGACGCGGTTGACCAATCCGTCGACGAGGCCCGCAAAGCCGAATACCGCACCGGACTGCATGCATTCGACGGTATTCTTGCCGACCACCGAACGCGGGCGCACCAATTCGACCTTGCGCAGCGCAGCGGACTGCGACGCCAAGGCATCGGTCGAGATCTCGAGTCCGGGCGCGATGCAGCCGCCCAGAAACTCACCCTTGGCGGAAACGACGTCGACACAGGTCGACGTACCGAAGTCCACGACAATGCACGGCCCCTCGTAAAGATGGTGAGCGGCAAGGCTGTTGACGATCCGGTCGGCTCCCACCTCTTTGGGGTTGTCCACCAGCAGTGGCACGCCGGTGCGAATACCCGGTTCGACCACCACATGGGGAACGTGACCCCAGTACCGCTCGAGCATCACACGGATTTCACGCAAAACGGACGGCACTGTCGACAGCGCCGCAACGCCGGTGATCTGATCGACATGAGAACCCAACAGCCCACGGAAGGTCAACGCCAACTCGTCGGCAGTCATCCGAGGATCGGTTCGCATTCGCCAGTCCTGCAACAGCTTCGAATACTCACCAGTCCCGGAGAACAGACCGAGAACGATGTTGGTGTTCCGGACGTCGACCGTGAGCAGCATGGATTACACCAGGCTGGATTCGCGCGAGGCCTCGAGCGTCGACAGCATGCGTGGGGTGATCAGACCCGAACCCTCCGGCGCGTGAGCCGGGTCGGAACCGAGTTCGATCTGCTTGTTGTCGGCATCGACGAAGACTACGCGCGGGGAGTACTCCTTGACTTCCTGCTCGTTCATCACGCCGTAGGCGATGAGGATGACCAGGTCGCCTGGCTTGACCAGATGCGCTGCCGCACCGTTGATTCCGATGACACCAGTTCCGCGCTCGCCGGCAATGACGTACGTCTCGAGACGCGCACCGTTGTCGATGTCGACGATGCACACCTGTTCGCCTTCGAGGAGGTCTGCGGCGTCCATCAGATCCTGGTCGACGGTGACGGAGCCGACGTAATGCAGGTCGGCGTGAGTCACGGTGGCGCGGTGGATCTTCGACTTCATCATCGTGCGAAACATATCCAGGTCCTTACTCGTGAAAAGTGCTCAGTGAGACAGCAGGTCGTCGATGGCGTCGGCGGATGGGTCGGTGTCACGCTCGAGGAAGCCGGTTCCCACCGCGACACCGACGTTGTCGATCAAACGGGTGGTTCCGAGCTTGGCGGCCACCAACAGTCGACCGTCACCTCGCTCGGGCGCGGGGCCCAGATCGACGCCCCGAACCTCGAGGTAGTCGACCTCGATTTCCGGAACAGCTGCCAGAACAGCGCGTGCGGTTTCCAGGATTGCTTCCGCTCCCCCAGCCGCCGCGTGTGCACCGGCGATCAGAGCGGCGGACAGCGCGACCGCTGCCGCGCGCTGGTTCTCGTCGAGGTAGCGATTGCGAGAGGACAACGCGAGGCCGTCGAACTCGCGAACCGTCGGAACTCCGATGATCTGTACATCGAAATTGAGATCCCACACCATCTGACGGATGAGCGTCAGCTGCTGGTAGTCCTTCTCACCGAAGTACGCGTGATTGGGTGCCGCGATCTGCAGCAGCTTCGCCACTACCGTCAGCATTCCCGCGAAGTGAGTGGGGCGCGCTCCGCCTTCGAGTTCGCTACCCAACGGGCCCGGCACGATGGTGGTGCGCTGACCACGCGGGTACATCGTCTTGGCGCTCGGCGCGAACACCAATTCGACGCCCTCGGCGCGAAGCAGGTCGAGATCCGCATCGAGAGTGCGCGGGTACGCGTCCAGGTCTTCGCCCGCACCGAACTGGAGCGGGTTCACGAAGATGGAAACGATCACGACGGCGCCGGTGACCTTGGCCTGACGAACCAATTCGATGTGGCCCGCATGCAACGCACCCATCGTCGGAACGAGCGCCACCTGACGCCCGACACCTCGCAGTGCCCGCGAGACGCGCCGAAGCTTGTCCGGATCGTCGTGCACCGTCAGTTCGCCGCGCTTGTATCCGCCCTGCAGATCACTCACGACGGTCACCTCCCGTTTCAGTCAAGATGTCGAACAATTCGGTGGGGGCGCCCACCCGCTGGGCCGATCGCAAGGACATCGCCCGATAGCCGCCAGCAAGCTCCGGATCCAGGTCTGTCAGTACGCGCAAATGTGTGTCGACGGCAGCAGCGTCGCCGCGTGCCACCGGACCGGTCAACGCCGAGGGACCGCGTCGTAGCGCGTTGTCCAAGGCCGCCGACAGCAGCGGCTGCAGGACTCGCTCGGCCACTCCACCCGGATCGCCGTCGACCAACTGCTGACCGAGCAGCTCGTCACCTTGCAACGACGCTCGCAGGGCCTCGACGGCGTCGACCACGAGCGTGACCAGGTGATTACTGCCGTGAGCCAGTGCGGCGTGGTAGAGCGCGCGGTTCTCCTCGCGCACTCGGACGGGCTCGCCGCCGATCTCGAGGACCAGTGACTGCGCGATCGCGTAACCGATGTCGTCGGCAGCGGTGATTCCGAAGCATGCCGACGACAGCCGTGCGGTGTCCTCGTCGTGACCGGTGAACGTCATCGCCGGATGGATAGCCAGGGGCAGTGCGCCCAGTTCGGTGAGTGGAGTCAGGATCGCGATCCCGTTGGCACCGGACGTATGGGCGACGAGCGTGCCGGGCTTGACGGCATGGGTGGCCGCCAGACCTCGAACAAGATCCGCAAGTTGATCGTCAGGAACGGCGAGAATCAGCAACTCGGAACGAGCTGCGACGTCGGCAGCCGGAAGAATTTCGGTATCGGGAAGCCGCTTCACAGCGCGGGCAACCGAGGCGCTGGAGACGGCGGAGCAAGCGCTGACAACATGACCGGCTCGCTCCAATGCGGCACCGACAGCTGTTCCGACCCGGCCTGCTGAGACAATTCCTACCGTCAATCGCGCAGGTGCAGGTCCATTAGTGATCCCGAAGGAAGTCACCGGATTCCTCTCGTTCGTTCCAGTCCCGCTCGGCGGGTACCAGACGTTCTGCGTCCGAGGATATCCTTCGCCCGAACCGTCATGCCATGGCCGGGCGAGTGATCTGCGACTCAGTCCTCTCGGCGACGGCGTCGACCGGAGCCTTCGGACGGGTTGTTCGAACTCAGGTTTGCCATGATTTCGGCGACGGTCAATCCGTTGGAATGAGCACCACTGGCGGCATCTTCCGGGGCAGCACGGCGACGACGTCGCGGCTCCGCGTCAGGCTCCGCAGCGGATTCGGGTTCAGCTTCCGCGACAGCTTCGGGAACAACCGCGGGAACAACCTCGGGCACCTCTTCGACGACAGCGTCTTCGATGACGGCATCTTCGATGTTCGGGGCCTGGGCGGGAGCCTTGACTTCAGGCTCGACCGGCGCGACCGGCTCCGAATCCTTCTTCACCGGAACGTCTTTCACCGTTCGTGTCGGCGAGGAACTCACCGGAGAACTCGGTGCTTGGTTCCCGCTCTGGGGCTTCTGCGTCTCTTGTGACTTCTGCGTCTCTCGAGACTTCTGGGTCGGGATGACGCGCGGCGCCACGAAGCTGCTGTCACGCCACGACGTCTCCGCGAACACGACGGTTGTCTCAGCAGTCACCGGATCGTCGTTGGGCGAAGCCAAGCCGCCGACGTTCGGTGCCGGTTGGCTGGGCCCGCTCTGGCCGGCGCCGGGAACGTACAACCCCGACGGTGCCGGCTGGTACGCGCCGTACGAACTACCGCCAAGTTCCGGCACTCGCGTCGAATCGGTCTTGAGCGCGGTCTGTTCGGGCAGCAGCCCACCTTCGAACAGTGCTTCGAGGTTTCGGCGCAGCGCCACCAATTCGGCGCGCAACCCGGCCAGCTCCTCCGCGTCCGCGGTCACCTCACGTCGCACGCGACCTTCGACGCTCAGTTCGTACTCGCGTCGAGCAGAAATTTCACGTTCGAGCTGCAGTTCGTACACGGTCTGCAGATCGGCAACCTTGGCTTTGTCCAGTGCCGACTCACGCCGATACTTGGTCATGGCGATAGCGCCGAGGGTGGCTGCCCACAGAGCGACGACCAGACCCACCCGAAGAAGCTGAACGCTGTTACTGAAAATCAGAAACAGCGAAGCAATGACAGCAAGTGCCAGAAGAGCAGCAATGATCATCTGGCTCGCGCTGCGCTTGCTTCGGCGCGCAGACTTCGATCGACCAGAATTTGTCATGGTTGCCAGGGTACTTGCCGAGACCGGGGTCGCCACGTACCTCGGTGGGTGATTTGCCGACCAGGCTGTCAGTGCGCAGGCTCGTCAGGTGTATCTTCCGGCGTCTTGCAACAATGTTCGAGCCACAGAGCTGCCGCTACCAGCGCAATTGCGGCGCCCAACCCCACCCACGCGCCCGGCGTGTCGGAGGCTGCAGCCTGCAGAACCGAGCGCTGTGGGATGAGATACACCAGCACTCCGACCCAGACACCGACGGTAGCTGAACCGACCAAAGCGGATGCTTTGGCCAATGCCAGCGCTCGGGCGGCGGTGATCGGATGAAGCTGTCTGAGCCCGTCGCCGACCTGCCGGTTCTTGACGCGTGAACGAATGACAAAAGCGAAGACGGCCTCGGCAACGGCCACGAAGTACAGCGACGCTCCCGCATAAACAGGGATGGGCGGCATCGAACCGTAGAACACGCGAATCAGAATCCAGGTGGCCACGGCCGCCACTGCGGCGAGTACCGCGAGTTCACTGATCCGGGTCGGCTTCAAACCCTTGTCGTTTTCGGTCACCGCGCAAGCACCACATCGGTAATGCGGACACCTTCGCGCTCAGTGCGATCGAGGCCGTCGAGAATTTGTGCCACCGGCAACTTCTGGCCGTCGACGATCAGCGTCGCGTCAGGCTCGACGTCCAGCCAAGGAACGAGAACGAATGCCCGAAGATGCGCGCGCGGATGCGGAAGTGTGAGCACGGGATCGGAACTGACGACGCCTTCGCAGTCGACTACGTCCACGTCCAGGCTCCGTGGCCCCCACCGCTGTTCGCGCACCCGGTCTGCGGCTTCCTCGAGAGCTTGCGAGCGGCGAAGCCATTCAGCGGCATCGGCTTCGGGATCGTCGACCACCACCACCGCGTTGTAGAAATCCTGCTGCTCGACGCCACCCCACGGCGCGGTCGAGTAGACCGGTGAGACAGCAACGACGGCGCTGCCCAACCCGTCGACAACGGACTGCAGGTGAGCCACGCTGTCGCCGATGTTGGAACCGATCGACAGAACAGCGCGCGTCATGCCGATCGGGTCCGATGTGCGACGACGGCGACGTCCGCAAAAACCAGCGGAATCGGTGCCGACGGTTTGTGGACAACAACCTCGACGCTCTCGACTCGCGAATCTTTCATGACGTCGTCGGCGATCTCCGCGGCGACGGTCTCGATGAGATCGCGCGACGGGCCGGCGACTATCGCTGCGGCGGCTTCCGCCAACTCGCCGTAGTGCAGGGTCTGCGTCAGGTCGTCCGACGCCGCGGCGGGAGCCAAGTCCATCCATACGGTGATGTCGATGAAGAAGTCCTGACCGTCACGCTTCTCGTGGTCGAACACTCCGTGATTGCCGCGAACCTTCAGTCCGCGCAATTCGATTCGGTCCCCCATGTCAGGCCCTTTCTCGTCCACGGTTCCAGGCGTCGACCACGGCAATGGCGTCGAGCGAAGCTTGTGCGTCGTGCACCCGAACTCCCCAGGCGCCTTCGCGCGCTGCAAGGGCGGAGACCACGGCCGTCGCAGTCTCGCGGCCACCAGGTGGACGCGGATTGCCGTCGGGATCGCTGAGCAGAGACCCCAGGAACCGCTTTCGGGAAGCGCCGACCAGTACCGGGAATCCGGTCGCGTTGAACTCGGGTAGTGCGCGCAACAGTGCCCAGTTGTGGTCGGCGTTCTTAGCGAACCCGAGGCCGGGGTCGAGGATGATCGACGACGAATCGACCCCTGCCTTCAACGCCAGATCGACCTGCGACAGCAGTTCGTCACGGACGTCGCGGACCACGTCGTCGTAGTGATCGGCGCTGCCACGATGGACGTAGTCACCGGCCGAGCGCCAATGCATGAGGATCCAGGGCACTCCGGCGTCGGCCACAACGGAGGCCATGTCGGGGTCTGCGCGACCACCCGATACGTCGTTGACGATGCCTGCGCCCGCTTCGATCGCGGCGGCGGCAACGGAAGCACGCATCGTGTCGACGCTGACGCGAATTCCGGCTGCCACGAGTTCTTCGATCACCGGGGCAATTCGGTCCGCCTCGAGTTTCGGATCGACACGGGTGGCTCCGGGGCGCGTCGACTCGCCGCCGACGTCGACGATGTCGACGCCGATGCGTTGCAGTTCGAGTCCGCGAGCGATCGCCGCGTCACGATCGAGAAATTGACCACCGTCGGAAAACGAATCGGCGGTGACGTTCAGAATCCCCATCACGACCATCCGGGCCGGATCGCTGCCTGCAACGGGAGCCGCGGACATCTTGCTCACTTACGCAGGATGAGGTCCAGCGCTTCGGACCGCGAGGCCGCGCTGGATTGCAGGAGCCCACGAACCGCAGACGTGGTCGTGCTGGCTCCGGGCTTGCGGATACCGCGCATCGCCATGCACAGATGCTCGGCTTCGATGACGACGATGGCTCCACGCGGGTCGAGCTTGCGCATCAAAGCATCCGCGATCTGACTGGTCAGGCGTTCTTGAACCTGCGGACGCTTGGCGTACAGGTCGACGACGCGCGCGAGCTTCGACAAACCGGTGACCTTGCCCGACTTTCCCGGGATGTAGCCAACGTGAGCAACACCGTGGAAGGACACCAGGTGGTGCTCGCACGTCGAGAACATCGGAATGTCTCGCACAAGCACCAACTCCTGGTGACCCTCGTCGAAAGTTGTGTTCAACGCGTCGTCAGGTTCGGAGTACAGACCCGCGAAGATCTCCTTGTACGAGCGCGCAACCCGGGCCGGCGTATCGAGCAGGCCTGGGCGCTCCGGATCTTCCCCGACCGCGATCAACAATTCCCGTACGGCAGCCTCTGCTCGCGCCTGATCGAACGGGCGGCCCGTTCCGAGCGACACCAGTTCACTGGCCACATCATTCACCGACAACCGAACTCTCCTCGAGAATTGTTCACAGGTCCCCCGCCGCAGAGCCTAGTGGCGCAAGGTCAGCGAGATCCGTCCGGTCCGTCCCAGCGAACGGTGCTCGGTCCCTCGTCCTCAGCCGAATGATGCGGCGGAGGAGTTTGCGGCTGTTCCGGTGCGGGGCTCTGCCACTGGTTTTCACCCGACGGGTTTCCCCGGTTCGGATCGGCGAAGGGTCCACTGTCCGGGTACTGCACCGGGTAATCGGGCTGCGCGGGGTAACGGCGGCCGGGATGCGGCTGCTCCGGGTACGCCTGCTGCCCCGGGTGCGGCTGGCCGTACTGCCCCTGATCGGGCTGCTGGGGCTGACCGTGTTGGGGCTGACCGTACTGGCCCTGCGACTGGTTCGGCGGGGTCGGATTCTGTCCACCGGTGTACCCACCCGACTGCTGTCCGGGGTACGTCGGCGACGGGTTCTCACGCGGAGGCCAACCCGGTGCCGACCATCCGGCGGGCGCTCCGTAGTCGGGTGTCCCCGGTTGCGGAGTCTGCTGCGGAGCACTCGGCTGCGGGTACGAAGGCTGTGCGTAGCCGTTCGAGGGTCCCTGGTTGCCGTTGTTGGGGAGACCACCGTTGTTGGGGAGACCACCGTTGGGTGCACCGCTGTTGGGTGCACCTGCCTTGACGAGAACAGGTGCGGCAGCGGGCTCCGGCCAGGTTTCGCCGCGCTCGATCGCGAGTTCGCGAGGAGTCTTCACCGGCGGACGATCCGAAGGCGTGCGCCCACCGAAATCGTTGAAAGCCGTGATGCGCGGACGCTTTTCGACGCCGGCAAGGATCTTCTCGAGGTCCTTGCGAGTCAACGTCTCACGCTCGAGCAGTTCGGTAGCGATGAGGTCGAGCGCATCGCGGTACTCGTTGAGGATTGCCCACGCTTCGGTGTGCGCTGCCTCGATGAGGTTGCGCACCTCTTCGTCGATTTCACGGGCGATCTCGTGTGAGTAGTCGGACTGAACGCCCATCGAACGGCCGAGGAACGGATCCCCGCCCTCCTGTCCGTAGCGAACCGCGCCGAGCTTGGCACTCATGCCGTATTCGGTGACCATCGCGCGGGCGATCTTGGTCGCCATGTCGATATCGGACGACGCTCCGGTGGTGGGCTCGTGGAACACCAACTCCTCGGCGGCGCGTCCACCCATTGCCATGACGAGACGAGCGATCATCTCCGAACGCGTCATCAAACCCTTGTCGTCCTCGGGCACGGTCATCGCGTGGCCGCCGGTGCGTCCGCGAGCGAGGATCGTGACCTTGTAGACCGGCTCGATGTCAGGCATTGCCCAAGCAGCCAGCGTGTGACCGCCCTCGTGGTACGCCGTGATCTTCTTCTCGTGCTCGCTGATGATGCGACTCTTACGCCGCGGTCCACCGACAACACGGTCCACCGATTCCTCGAGCGAGGCTTCGGTGATGACGGTTCCGTTTTCGCGTGCGGTGAGCAGCGCAGCCTCGTTGATGACGTTGGCGAGATCAGCACCCGACATTCCGACGGTCCGCTTGGCGAGACCTTCGAGGTCGGCGTTGGGATCGATCGGCTTGCCCTGCGAGTGCACGCGCAGGATCGCGCGGCGACCTGCGAGGTCGGGGGCGCCGACCGGAATCTGGCGATCGAAGCGTCCCGGACGCAGCAGTGCGGGGTCGAGGATGTCGGGGCGGTTGGTTGCGGCGATCAAGATGATGCCGGTGCGATCACCGAAGCCGTCCATCTCGACGAGCAACTGGTTGAGTGTCTGCTCGCGCTCGTCGTGTCCGCCGCCCAGGCCTGCGCCGCGCTGACGACCGACGGCGTCGATCTCGTCGACGAAGATGATGCAGGGGCTGTTCTGCTTGGCCTGCTCGAACATGTCGCGAACACGCGAAGCACCGACACCGACGAACATCTCGACGAAGTCAGAACCGGAGATGGTGAAGAACGGGACGCCGGCTTCGCCTGCGACAGCGCGTGCGAGCAGCGTCTTACCGGTTCCGGGAGGGCCGTACAGCAGGACACCGCGCGGAATCTTGGCGCCGAGCGCCTGGTAGCGGGCCGGGTTCTGCAGGAAGTCCTTGATCTCGTACAGCTCTTCGACAGCCTCGTCCGCACCGGCGACGTCGGCGAACGTGGTTTTCGGCATGTCCTTGGTGAGCTGCTTGGCCTTCGACTTACCGAATCCCATGACTCCGCCGCGACCACCGCCGCCCTGCATCCGGTTCATGACGAAGAAGAAGATGCCGAACAGAATGATCATCGGCAGCACGAACAGAAGGATCGACGTCAGCCAGCTCTCCTGAGTGACCGTCGTGTTGAACTTGTCCGCACCGGCGCCTTCGACCTTGTCGAAGATCTGCTCCGACGCACTCGCGGGGTACTTCGCCAGGATCTGCGTCTTACCGTCGGTGGCGTCGTTGCCGTTCTTGAGCCACAGACGAACCTGCTGCTCACGATCGTCGATCTGCGCCGACTCAACGTTCTTGGCGTCGAGTTGGGAGATCGCGACCGAGGTGTCGACGGTCTTGAAGTCGCGGGTGTCGTTGCTGAAGTAGCTGAAGGCATAGATCACCAACAGCACGACGGCTACGAGTAGCACGTTACGGAACACAGTCTTACGGTTCATACAGGTCGGCCGATGTGGCCGGTCCTTTCGAGAGTGCGGGTCTGCCAGGTCGCCTTCCGGCTGCCAACCGGACACCTGCAGGTTACCGCGATCGGCCCCATCGATGCCCGCCAGCGGCCGTGCCGCTTGGTTGGAACGGTCGTCACTGTGTTCAACGTGCGCATTGCCGATCAGGTTCCCGGGCTACGTCGCAGCACAGTTTCCTGTGAGCGAACATGCTCATAGTGGTTATCGTGCGCTTTTCCGACGCTCGTCCGTCGTTATTCGTCAGGCCGTTTCGGAGAGGATTCCCGCAACAGCGTCAGCGGCGCCCGATTGGTCACCGTCGATGATCCGGTGGGCGAGCTGATCGAGTCGCGCAGACAGTCGCGCCGAGGACTCGGGCACGTCCGCCTGCTTGGCGATGGTGTCGTCGAGATCAGCCAATAAGCCGCCACCGGCCAGGTGCCTGACGCAGCGCCATGTCTCGGCGAAGTTTCTCGCGGTCCCGTCGTCGGTCAACATCGCGACCCGAAGCGCAGCGTTGGGATTCGACGCCGCCGCCCGAGCCAGGCCGGCCATGATCGCCTCCCTGGCGGCAGTCAGTTCGTCGACGGTTCGGTCCTGTAGCCGCACTCCCGAGTCCGCAGAGCGGCCCGCGTCGGGCGTCGGAGCTTCACGAATCACTGCGCCGTTACCGTGCTGAACTTCGACTCTGCCCCGAATCTCGAGGGCCACGAGCGCTTGAGCCAGCGACGCGCGACTCACGCCGAGTTCGGCAGCCAGGCTGCGTTCGGGAGGAAGCCGATCACCGGGCGAAAGACCTTGAGCCTCGATGAAATTCGAAATGTGCTCGGCCAACTGCTCATACAGGCGCGGACGCTTCAATCGTCCGGGCAGGCCCGAGCGCGAGCCGGGCGATGACGTCGAATTCATGCCTCGGAGTGTACTTGACAAATGGAGCAGTGGCAGAGAGGCTAGGCCAATTCCAAGTGATGCAGACCACAAGCTGGTCGCGAACGGATTGAGAGTTCGATGGCAAATGTCATAGCCCTGTCAGTACTTGTCCTGGTGTTCGTCATATCCACCGTGAGGTCGGTGAACATGGGTGCGCTCGCCCTGGTGGCTGCCTTCGTCGTCGGAACACTGGTCTTCACCGTCGATACCAGCGAGATCCTCGACGGCTTCCCGGCCAGTCTCTTCGTCATCCTGGTCGGCGTCACCTACCTGTTCGCGCTGGCCAGAAACAACGGCACGGTCGACTGGATCATTCACGCGGCAGTCCGCGCGGTCAGAGGACGAGTGGCCCTCGTGCCGTGGGCGATGTTCGCGGTGTGCGCGGCCGTCACCGCCATGGGCGCGGTCAGTCCCGCTGCCGTCGCCATCATCGCGCCTGTGGCAATGGGCTTCGCCACCCGCTACCGGATCCACCCCATGCTGATGGGCTTCATGGTCGTCCAGGGCGCAACGGCGGGCAGCTTCTCCCCTATCGGAATCTTCGGTGTGATCACCAACGACGTCATGCGTCAGAACGGCCTCCCGTCGAGCCCGGCCTTGCTGTTCGTCTCGACCTTCGCAGCCGCGGCCGTTGTTGCCGCAATCGCGTACGTCTCGTTCGGCGGTCGCGCATTGATTGCACGCGGCGCCTCGGAGCGCGTGCTCGTCAGCGCAGTCGGCAACGCGTCTGGCGGTGGCGACACCATCACCGGTTCGGGTTCCGGCGACAGCTCGAAGGGTGGCGGCAAGTCCTCGGGTGGGACCGCTCCGCACGAGGGAGCACTCAACCTCGAGCGGCGACTCACCCTGCTCGGACTGGCGTCGCTTGCACTCGGCGCCTTGGTCTTCGACCTTGACGTCGGCTTCACCGCACTGACTGTCGCGGTACTTCTCAC
The DNA here is from genome assembly GCF_029269915.1 of Rhodococcus sp. C3V. Taxonomy (NCBI): domain Bacteria; kingdom Bacillati; phylum Actinomycetota; class Actinomycetes; order Mycobacteriales; family Nocardiaceae; genus Rhodococcus; species Rhodococcus sp. C3V. The sequence goes on along the minus strand of NZ_JARJBE010000003.1, from coordinate 139,838 downwards.
CCTGATCTTCCCTGCCTCCGCCCGCGGCGCCGTCGACAAGATCAGCTGGGGCACCGTGCTCCTCATCGGCGGAATCGTCACGTACGTCGCTCTTCTGCAGAACCAGAACACCGTCCAGTGGCTCGGGGATTCTGTTGCACACGTGGGGATTCCACTTCTCGCGGCGTTCTTGATCTGTCTGATCGGCGCGATCGTGTCGGCGTTTGCATCCACCACGGGAATCCTCGGCGCACTCATCCCTTTGGCAATTCCATTCCTCATGACCGGTCAGGTCAATGCAACCGGTCTGGTCATCGCGCTGGCAATCTCCTCGTCTCTGGTCGATTGCAGTCCGTTCTCGACCAATGGCGCACTGGTGGTGGCGAACGCCGCTCCGGAAGAACGCGACGTGGTGTTCGGGCTGACGATGCGGTGGGGCATGACCATCATGGTGGTGACGCCGATCCTCGCCTGGTTGCTGTTCGTTGTTCCCTGGTCCGTCTGAATCTTCTCTCAAAGAAAGGGAACTCGCGATGAACAGCGAATCCACACTTCTGCGCTCCCTCGACCCTCGCACATTCGACGACCACGAGGCGGCGGTCAGTTTCGGCGAAGGCGCGACCCTCTCTCGCGCCGACCTGTCGGCCGCCGCCACCGCGGTCGCCGATCGAATCCACGGTGCACAGCGAGTGGCAGTACTAGCCGCCGCCGGCCTCGAGACAGTGGTCGCCGTCGCCGGCGCACTGATCGCCGGTGTTGCCGTGGTCCCGGTCCCGCCGGACTCCGGCCCGCTCGAACGTCAGCACATCATCGCCGATTCCCAGGCCGAACTGATACTCGGAGACGGACCGTCGGATTCGAGTATCCCGTTGATTCCCATCGATATTCACGCGCGATCTGCGACGTCCTATCCCGAACCGAGCGCGGCAGCTACCGCACTGATCATGTACACCTCGGGAACCACCGGAGCTCCGAAAGGCGTTGTCCTCTCGCGAGCATCGATCGCAGCGGATCTCGACGCGCTCGCTCATGTGTGGAATTGGACGCCAGAGGACACACTCGTCCACGGACTGCCCCTCTTCCACGTCCACGGGTTGATTCTCGGCGTGTTGGGCGCCTTGCGCGTGGGTTCGCCGCTGATTCATACCTTCAGACCAACTCCGGATTCGTATGCCGCAGCGGGTGGCTCGTTGTACTTCGGTGTTCCGACCGTCTGGTCACGCGTGTGCGGTGAGCCCTCGGCGGCAGCAGCATTGCGATCCGCGCGCTTGCTCGTGTCCGGAAGTGCACCACTTCCGGTTCCATTGTTCGAGCGGATGAAATCGCTGACCGGGTTGGCTCCCGTCGAGCGCTACGGAATGAGTGAAACCCTCATCACCGTCAGCACGACGCACGACGGCGAACGTCGCCCGGGTTAAGTCGGGCACGCCGTTCCGGGAGTCAGGACGAGGTTGCGCGGCGAGAACGGCCAATTGTCGGCGCACGACGGAGAGCAGCTTGGGCAACTGGAAGTTGCGGGCGCCGTTCTCTTCGACGAGTACCTCGGGAACCCCTCGAAGACAGCGGAATCCATGACCGAAGACGGCTGGTTCCGCACCGGCGACATCGCGGTGATCGACGACAGCGGATTCCACCGCATCGTAGGTCGCGAGTCGGTCGACATGATCAAGTCCGGTGGATACCGCATCGGTGCAGGCGAGGTGGAACAGGTACTTCTGGCATACCCCGGCGTTCGCGAGGCCGCCGTCGTCGGTGTGCCGGACGACGATCTCGGACAGCGCATAGTCGCGTTCATCGTCGGCGACGTAGCCGACTGCGCTGTGGTTTCGGACTTCGTCGCCGAATCACTGTCGATCCACAAGCGCCCACGCCAGGTTTGTCTGGTGGACAGCTTGCCCCGCAACGCTATGGGCAAAGTCCAGAAGAAGCTGCTGACGCTCTGAGGCTGGACCTGTAGCAGCCACCGACGAACCCAGTGGCTGCTACGTGCTCATTTGCGGTGCGAGTCAGCTCGGACTAAGCGGCCAGGGCGGGAAAGACGACAACCGATCCATCACGCCGTCTTGCGATCTCGATCGCCACGTCGGATTCGTTGTCCGACATTGCGACCCCATCTCCCAGCTCCCGCAACAGGTATGCGGTCCGCAGCATCTTGTCGACTTCACTCGACTTGAACACAAAATCACGAACACCGTGGGATCGGTCAAGCCTCAGCTCGGAAAGTCCCATGAGCAGTGACGCGATGCCCGACTCCAACTTCGCGACACGCTGCTGATCGCTCTTCAACGCGCGAGTGAAGCTCTCGAAAGGGTTGGCTTCGTCCATCTGAGCGTGCTCCACAGCTTGAAGGACGATCACACGCTTCTTGAGCGCGATAGCGAGTGCGGCAAGCTCGAGGTGGGCGCGGAACTCGCCACCGTCCTCGTCGATTCCGGTGAACGCTTTTCGCAGAGTATCGAGCTCGACGCGACCGGTCTTCAATGCGTCGAGTCCCTGCTGCCATTTCTTCAGTCGCCCTTCGGCATCCGCCATACCGACACTGATCGCGTGTACGGCGGAGTCCAGTCCAACTGACGCGCCGATGCGTCCCTGATCGAGCAGAATCGCAGTCGCAGTGTCGATCGCGCCCCGACATCCGTTCAGGGAGTTACGTTCCTTTTGCAACGCGTCATCGTGGAGCTTCTCGAGTAACTTGGTGATGTTCTCGATTGCGAGTTCACGCTTGTGGTCGGCGTGGGCGCTGACACCAACCGCGACTGCCATCAACACCAGGGGAGCCGCGACTGTCAGTGCACCCGCACTGGCTGCTGCAAGACCTGCCGTCGCGGCGGACCCGCCAGCGGCACCAACCGCGGCTGCCTGTCCTGCAACAGGCACGAACGAGGCCTGCGCAGCAATCCCCGAAGATCCGATAAGCGCACTGTGCACGCCACCCGCCGCCGCCTTGGACGTCATCGGTTTCACCAGCCCACTGCCAACTTGCGCGGCGACTTTTGCCGGGACAACCATGCGGTACAACGTCTCGCCACTCGCGACCGCTGAACTCGACGAAGCTTTGGATGTCTGGCTGATCAGCTGCGACAGATGGGTAGCCAGTGGACTCGCACTATCCAGGGAGATCCCTCGATCGAGGTCGATCGACTTCGGAAGCGGATGCGCCTCGAGTGTTGCGATCGGGGTCTCGGCCAACACCGCCAGGACTGTCCGCAACTCCGCCAGTCGGTCGGGCATCATGGTTCCCTCTTCCGGAATAGCGGGCACCTCCGCCTGCTTTGTAGCAAGCGTCCACACCGGAATTACATTGTCATTGTCGACCACATCGAGCCTTCCTCGGTTACGTCGCGCTCACGCTATCCGAGCACGCACAAATATGTTTGCCCCTGTCTCGGTTCCCGTCATCAGCTTCGAGTCAGCCGCTCTCCAACAGGACGGCAACAACTCCACACAAATGCCGCACCTCGGCGACGGTCGGCGCAAGTTCATACGCATGGTGATGACAGACATTGCTCAATCTGTTCCATGCCACTGCTGCGGCGTCGGCACGTGCCGGTGTGTCGAGGGAACGCAGTATCACCAATCGCGAGCGCATGCTTGCTTGCGGCGCTTCGGCATTCAGCGCGATACACCGTTCGGCTACCAGTTCCTCCAATGCCTGCCTGGCCAGAAAAGCAGCCAACCGTGCCGAACTTCCAGCAGCACCGACACTTCCATCGAGCAGTAGCTCCGCATTTCGCAGCACGACAGCCGGCGGCATCTGTGTTGTCATTCCGCGAGGATCCCGTCGACCGTCTTCCTGAGGTCATTCACTTCGCTCCTCGTGATCGACATGTCGGCCCCGACATGCGAGCCGGCGTTGGCAATGTTGAGCGTCGCTTTGCGCCCTTCTCGCAGAATTTGCCATTGCGACAAAGGCTTCTCGGCATCGCCGTACACCGCGAGCGCGATCTTGGCCCGCGTCTTTTTCACCGACGTCCACCGGTTCTCGGTATCGACCCGACTCTCGCCCGCCTTGTGCTGCTTCGCGTAATACACCTGCTGCGCCGCGGATTCCAAGGCCAACCGGAACAAACCTGGTGCCACTCGGCGTTTGACCTCGTCGGGAACGTTCTCGTCGAGCACCAGCGCGCGGACGTCGTCCACATAGCGAGTCGCCTGGTTCAGTGTCTCTGCGACACAGACCTGCGATCCGGTCTCACGTGCAACCTCGACCAGTCGCGCATTCACCGCAAGTTGCCGTATCGCAGTGGCCAATCGGTCGTCGTGGGAGAACACGATGACCTGCCGTGTCTCCGACAGCTTCGACAAAACTCGGATGAACCCGTCGATCTTGGCCGGGTCCATCGCCTGAATCGGATCATCGAGAACGATGAAGCGGAACGGACTGTTCGGTGTGGTCGCACGCGGAATGAACAGTGCAAGCGCCAGAGCGTGCAACTCCCCCTGACTCATCACCGCCAATGCTTCGGTCGGCACTCCGTCCACCGACCCTTTCAGCACCGCCCTGCGTCGAGTATTGCTGCCTTCCAGGCTGATCGACCCGATGTCGACGTTGCTTTCCTGCCTGAGCTCCGACCAAATCTCGCGCGCCTGCTCCGCGATCGGCTCGAGTCTCTGATTCCGCAGTTCTGCGGCATGGGCGGCTACCCACCTCTTCGCCGCATCCAGGGCTTTGACGGTGTCATCACTCAATCGTGCGTCACGCTCGAGGTTGACCCACGTCATCAAACGACCCGCGATCGGAGCCCATGTGTCTTCCTGCTCGGCGATTGCGACCGCCGCCTCTTCGCGCACGGCGTTCGCAGCGTCGATCACGGCAGGCAAGGTCTTCTCGATGTGCTCGGCGAGCTCGGTTACCCCGGTCGGCGCACCTTGGGCAGCGGCCACTGAGTCTCGGTACCGGATCAACGACCCCAATTCGGGACCCTCGACCGTTTCCAGACGCACCAGCTCGTTCAGCAATTCCTTTGCTGCCCGACATGCGTTGTCAAGATCGCGTCGAGACTGCCGATACTTCCCCAGCTTGCTGTTCTGTTCCGCGAGGCGCGTTCGGGATTGCGTAGCCCAGGCGTCGTCGAGTACCCCCGCCGCACATACCGGGCACTCGATTGTGCCTGTCTCACGGTGCAATTGAATGGCTCTATCGAGGATATCGCTGCGCTGTTCCACTACCGACAAAGCATCGCCAGCGTGCTCGACGGTGTCGGCGACCGCAACCCGAAGATCGGCGACAACCATGTCGATCGCCGGCTTCTGTGGGACCGCCAGATTCGCGCACCTGCGCAGACCAGACAGGGTGGACGCGACAGCCGAACCAGAGCCTGTGGCGAGCGCAAGCACCTCGTCGAGATCGTGAGTCCGCTTCTTCAACTGAGTGACGGCGGTTTGTGCACGCTCGTCTGCTGATTCGGCGACAATTTCCTTGAGTTGACGCAGCTCCTCATTCGCGCACTGACGCGCAGTCTTGGCAGACTTCAGCGCGGCGGTAAGCCGTTTCTCGGCGTCCGCGATCTCGTCCAGTCCCAATAGCTTTGCAAGTGCGTCGTACAGCGTGGACGGGCTGTCCTCGACCAGCCCTCCGATCTCGTCGTAAGACAAGATCGGCCGATGCAGCTCGACGGCGGACTTCCATCCGAGTTCGTCGGTACCGACAGTGCGCCTCTGTTTGCCCGTCTGGGTCCACGCTTCGTTGTCGTGCAACGTGGCACCGATCGGCCAGTTGACGGCGACGACGGTCGGTTCGGAACCCTCGACGGTCAGCCCAACGCGCACCTCGCATGGATCCGGGCTGTGCAGGTTTCGCCAGCTGTCAGCCCATAATTTCGCCTTGTTTTTCCACCGGTAGCTCGAGCTGGTAACTGCAAATTCAAGAGCTTCCGCAAAACTCGACTTACCCGACCCGTTGCGTCCACTGACGATCGTGATGCCAGGCGCAGGATGCAGATCGAGAACGGCTTTCGGTCCGATGCCGCGGAAGCCGGCGACCGAGATAGATGTAAGGAATGCTCCAACTGGTTCTTCTGCTGGGCCGCTGGCGGTTTCGGGTCGGGTTCTCAGCTGCTCCGTACCGCCAATCTGCTTGCTGAGCGCATCATCACCCTCGAGTGCTGCAAGAACGAGATACTTCGCCGCATCAGGCAGATTCGTGTCTTCGTCGATCGCGTCCCAGACAACCTCGTCGAGCGATCTTTCTGCATCTCTGTTGGCAGTTGTCACCAAAACTCCCTCGCCTCGTCGATCCCAACCGACCCAACGGTTTCATATGGGACCGACAGTACGTCTTGGCGAGGGAGCTCAGCTGCACATCAGGACACGACAAAATGCGACAGGATCGCCTGGACTTCGTAGATGTCGACCTGCTTGGTGAACTGTTTCTGGATCGGTGTCGCGTTCCCCGAGATCCATATCTTCAGCTCGGCGTCGAGATCGAAGGTTCCGGCTGTCTCGACCGCGAAGTGGGTGATCGACCGGTACGGCACACTGTGGTACTCGATCTTGCGACCCGTCAGCCCCTGCTTGTCGACCATCAAGAGTCGCCGATTCGTGAACAGAAATGCGTCGCGAACCAACTGATACGCCGCATGAACCTGCTCCCCGTGTCCGAGCAGACGCGCGTATTCGTGGTGCGCCGCAGCGGGATCGATCTTTCCAGCGTTACCGATCAACCCGTCCATGAGACCCATCAGGCCCGATACCTCCGTGCTCGTCCAAGTTGCCTCCACGGTCGAAGGCGACAGCGACGCTATCGGTGGACGAGTCAGTGGTGTTACCGGCGAGCAGGCTCAGCCGCCGTAGACCTCGGGGTCCAGGGTGCCGATGTACGGCAGATCGCGGTACCGCTCGGCGTAGTCGAGGCCGTAACCTACGACGAACTCGTTGGGGATGTCGAAGCCCACGTCGCGGACGTCGACGTCGATCTTGACCGCATCCGGCTTGCGGAGCAGGGTGACGACCTCGAGCGAAGCGGGATTACGTGTCTTGAGGTTGCGCATCAGCCACGACAGCGTGAGACCGGAGTCGATGATGTCCTCGACGATCAGCACGTGGCGACCGGCGATGTCCTTGTCGAGGTCCTTGAGGATGCGGACGACACCCGAAGACGAGGTCGAGGATCCGTAGGAGCTCACGGCCATGAATTCCATCTGCGACGGGATCGGCAGGGCGCGGGCGAAGTCGGTCATGAAGAAGACCGCTCCCTTGAGGACGCCGATCAGCAGGAGATCCCCTTCGGGGGCGCCTGCCGGGTAACGCTTGGCGATGTCCTCAGCCAGTTCCGCCGTTCGTGCACGGATCTGTTCTTCGGAGATCAGTACCGATGCGATGTCGCCCTCGTACACGCGTCAAACCCTTCGTCGGTCTTCGAATCCGAGGATCAGCCTGCCACGTCGCCGGGCCGCCACCAACCTCGCCTCCGGTGTTCCGCCCCCGATCGCGACGCCGCCTTGCCCCCGCCAGTCGGTCACCAGGGCGTCGACCGCCCGTAACTGTTTGTCCGTCAATGCTTTTGCGGCGCCCTGCAGCAGCCAGGCCCGCAGAGCACGTCGACGGATTGCGGTGGGCGCTTCGGCAAGTGTGTCCACTTCCACTTCCCCGTCGACGACAACACGTAGGAGTAGGGCCTCGGCGTACTTGTCGAGCGCCTCGCCGTCCTCACGCAACTGCGTCGCGGTTCGGGCCAACGCTTCGGGAACTCCCCCGCCGAGAATTTCTTCGAGCAGCGGCAACGCCTCGTGCCGCAGACGCACGCGAGTGAACTCGGGATTGTTGTTGTGGGGGTCCTCCCACGGCGTGATGCCCAGGTCGACGCAGGCCGCCCTGGTCACCGATCGACGGATGCCGAGTAGCGGCCGTCCCCAGGGGGCGTCGATTGCAGCCATACCCTGAATCGATCGCCCACCGGACCCTCGGGACAGCCCGAGAAGGACGGTCTCTGCTTGATCGTCGAGCGTGTGTCCGAGCAGAACCGGGAGGTCAGTCCTGGCGTCGCGCAGAGCGCTGTACCGAGCCTCACGCGCGGCGGCTTCGAGACTCCCACCTTCGGCTACGTCGACGGTCAGCACCGTCGCGGTCCGGCAACCCAGCGCCAGCGCCTGATCCGCGGCAGAGCGTGCGACGGCATCCGAACCAGGCTGCAGCCGATGGTCCACGATCAACGCGTCGACCGAATCGGCTTCCGCCACCGCTGCTGCGGTCAACGCCAATGAATCGGCGCCCCCGGACAGGGCGACGACCACACGGCGTCGTGGCTCGAATGCGAGCGTCCACGCCCGCACGGCCTGTCGCAGTGCCAGGAGGGCAGGCGTCTCAGGCAGCAGCATCTAGCCGAGAACGCGCTTTACCCACGCGTCGGGATTGTCGATCTCGTCGAGCAACGGCAAGGTCTCGGGCCCGGTCCAGATGGTGTTGAACTGCTCCATGCCGACCTTGAGAACCACCGCGTCGACGAAGGCCTTGCCGCGTACGTACTGCGCCATCTTGGCGTCCATGCCGAGCAGCATCTTGATGATTCGCTGCACGGGGTTGGACTTGCGCTGCCGCCGCTTGTCGAAGGCCGCGCGGATCGTTGCCACCGACGGCACCACGGCGGGGCCGACGGCGTCCATCACGTGGTCTGCATGCCCTTCGAGGAGGGTGCCGAGTACAAGCATCCGATCCAGCGCGTCACGCTGAGGTTCCGCCTGCGAGGCGCGCAGCAGGCCGATGATGCCGCCCGCCGTCGCACCGTCACTGGAGTCGGGTTCCTTCCGCGAGCGCAGCTCTGCAGCAAGGCGCCCGACAACGTCGGTCATCGACTCGTCCACCGTCGCACCAAGCGTTTCGACGGATTCCTTCATGTACTCCGCTAGCCACGGCGAGGACGAGAACTGAACCCGGTGCGTGACCTCGTGCAGGCAGACCCACAACCGGAAGTCACTCGGGTTCAGCCGAAGGGACCGTTCGACGGAGACGATGTTCGGTGTGACCAGAAGCAGGGTGCCGTGCTCGCCGGTGAACGGGTCGTACTGCCCGAGGATCGCCGAAGACAGGTACGCCAGCATTGCACCGGCCTGCAGGCCCGCCGGCTTTCCGACGATGAGATTGCCACTGCCGTCAGGGTCGGCGCCGGTGAGATGTGCCATCGACCGCGAGGCCGCCGTGATCCACCCGGCCCGGTCAAGCACGTCAGCAGCCGGGACCGGTAGACCGTCGGCCAGCCCGGTCACTTCACGAACCGGCAGTTCTGCGCGCTTGGACGCTTCGGCGAGTTCTGCGGTTGCCGTCTCGGCCGTGTAGCGAGACATCGCGGGGCCGCCGCGCGCCAGTTTTATCCCGGCTTTGGCGGCAAGACTCCAGTCGACGGCACCACCGAGCGGAGCCGAGGCTTCATCATCTTGTGGAGTCTTTTCGGCCACTATTGGCACCCGCAATTCCTCAATGCTCCGGCAATCGCGTCCAGGGCAGGACGGCTCACTTCTGGCGGCCGGTCATTGGACATCAGTGCGAAGGTGAGCACTCGCCCGTTCTGATCGACCACGAACCCTGACAACGCGCTGGCCGTCGAGAGAGTTCCCGTCTTGGCCCGCACCCAACCCGCACCGGTTCGGTTTCCGGACGCGTAGCGGTCGGACAAACTTCCTGTTCCGCCGGCCACCGGAAGGTAGTCCAGCAGGGGGCGCAGTTTCGGATCACCGTCACCGGCCGCAGCCGTCATGACGCGATCGAGTACCTGAGCGGGAATGAGATCGTCGACGGACAGTCCGCTGGAATCGTGCAGCGATACACCGGTGTAGTCGAACCCGGCCGCCTGCAGGGTCTTTCCGGTCGCGTCGACGGCTCCGGTGAACGAGGCTTCGATTCCGGAGGCAATCGCGACCTCACGCCCGATGGTCTCGGCGAGCACGTTGTCGGAATGTTCCATCATCTGCAGCAGCCGGTCGCTCAGCGGCGCCGACTGCACGGTGGCGATCGGCTTGGCACCGGCAGGCGCCGCGCCGAGACTCACGTTGGCGGGATCGACACCGAGCGCCTGAGCGAGCACCTTGCCCGCGTCCAACGCGGGAGTTTCCGAACGCGGCGACTCGTCTTGAGTGCCGTCGTACCGACCACCTTCGATCATCACCGATTCGATCGGGGTGATGTAACCGGCCGCGATGTCCGCGGGGAACCAGCCGGAGGCCATGTTGTCGCCCTTGAACAAGCTCGAGTCCACCACGACGCTGTTCACCGGCGTACCGGCAGCGTTGATCTGGTCGACGAGATCCGCGATGTGCGCTGCGTTGGCGTAGTACCCGCTCTGCCCCTTCGGCGTCGCCGTCAGCGTCGGGTCACCGCCGCCGACCAGAACGACCTGCCCGGGGCTCGTTCCGGGCACCACCGTCGTGGACAGCCGGTGGTCGAGCGGCAACTTCAGCAGTGCCGCCGATGCGGTCAGCACCTTCGTCGTGGACGCGGGCGTCATCGGCGTCGACGGGTCCGTGCTCCAGAGAATGTTTCCGGTGAGCGCATCAGCGACTACTCCGGTGAACTTCCCCAGATCCGGGTTGGCCACGGCCGGGCCGATCGCCGCTGCGATTCCCGACGCGCTCGGGATCGGTGCGTCCGTCGGGACGGGCACCACCTGGGGTGACGGCGTCACGAGCGCAGGCTGCGGCGACGTAGTCACGGTCGCGCTGCCCGCGGTGTCGTTCGACGTACCGAGTTTCACGACGACAACTCCGGCGACGGCCAGTACAACCACTGCACCGACCGCCAGAAGGATGCGGAAGTTACGCCGTCGACTCTCTTCCAACGAGCCGATCTTCTTCTTTCCTTGGCCCGCCAACGCCCCTCCGTCTGTGCTCTGCCTACTGGGTGGTCAGGCAACCTTATCCTTGACCCGATATCCTTCCGACGAATCATTACCGACACGACAGCGAGGAATCGGCGTGGAGTTCGACGTCACCATCGAGATCCCCAAGGGTCAGCGCAACAAGTACGAGGTCGACCACGTAACCGGTCGCGTCAAACTCGATCGCTACCTCTACACAGCTTTCGGCTACCCGGCCGACTACGGCTTCATCGAAAACACCCTGGGTGAGGACGGCGATCCGCTCGACGCCATGGTCCTGCTCCCCGAGTCGGTCTTCCCCGGCGTCATCGTCGAGGCTCGCGCAGTCGCGATGTTCAAGATGGTCGACGAGGCCGGCGGAGACGACAAGGTCCTCTGCGTTCCGGCCGGCGACCCCCGCTGGGATCACATCCAGGATCTGGGTGACATCTCACAGTTCGAGCTCGATGCGATCAAGCACTTCTTCGTCCACTACAAGGACCTCGAGCCGAACAAGCACGTCGAGGCTGCCAACTGGGTCGGCCGCGCCGAGGCAGAGGCCGAGATCGAGGCTTCGATCAAGCGTCTCGCCGCCAACGGCGGTCACTGAGCTCGAGTTCTCAGGCCTTACGAAAATCCCCGCACATCGGAAGATGTGCGGGGATTTTTGTGCTGTTTTTACTCGCCCTTGCAGTTTCTACTCACCCTGGAAGACCGGCGGGCGCTTCTGGAAGACGGCGGTGATGGCCTCGGTCAGATCCTGCGAAGGCAGGAACGCCGCGTTCCAGGCTGCGACGTAGCGAAGGCTGTCGTTCACGCTCGCACTGCGGGTGTGATCGAGCACGTCCTTGATCCCGTGGACGACGAGCGGCGGGTTGAGCGCAATCTCCTTGGCGGTCGCGCGCGCCGCGGCCAGCACTGCGTCGGCATCGTCGAACACGTCGTTGACGAGACCGATCTTCTCGGCGCGCGCTGCGTCGATGTCCTTGCCGGTCAGAGCCAACTCACGCAGGTGTCCGTCGCCGATGATCGCGGGCAGACGTGCGAGACTGCCCATGTCTGCGACGATCGCGACCTTGACCTCTCGGATGCTGAACTTGGCATCGGCACTTGCGTAGCGGATGTCCGCCGCCGTGATGAGGTCGACGCCGCCGCCGATGCACCAGCCCTGAACAGCTGCAACGACGGGCTTGCGGCAGTCTGCGACGGCATTGATGCCCGACTGCATGCGCTTGATCATGTCGTGGAACTTGGTGCGCGGGCCTGCCTGAGCCTTGTCCGCGAGGACGGCACCGAATTCACCGCTCATCGCCGGCAGGTCCAGTCCGAACGAGAAGTGCTTGCCGGAACCGGCGATGACGATTGCACGCACCTCGGGGTCGGCGTCGAGGTCGGCGAAGATTTCGGGGAGTTCACTCCAGAAATCCGGCCCCATCGCGTTGCCCTTGCTCGGCCCGATCAGCGTCACCTGGGCGATGTTGTCTTCGCGCTCGACGGTGAACGCATTCCAGCTCTTCTGTTCAGTCATTACTCAAGAGTAACTAAAGGTCCGGCTCAGCCGAAGACCGCTGCCTTCATCCGAAAATTCCTGCCTCGTCAAGTACCAGTACGACGAGGGTGACGGCCATCAGGGCGAACATGATGAGCATCGCCATCCTGGCCGCCCGCTCACTGGTCGGTGGGAAAACGCGCTGCGCCGGATGCTCGGCCACGTACTCGGACAAGGACATGGTCCTGGCACGTGAGCGTGTCGGATTCTGTACCGCTGCTGTTGTAGCCATGTCGGTGATCCTTTCAACTACGCAATCTCAGTCAGGTACCCCAAAGGTGAAGTACCCGACTGAGTTCGACTTCTCCAATGTAGACCCGCAGATCGAAGAAGTCAGCGTGAGTTTGGTGCGAATTACCTGAGAGTCAGTCCACACAGGGAATGCCGCCATTCGCGTCGGCCCGGATGGGTGATCCCTGCGCTCCCGTATCGGGAACGGTGCCGGCGGATACCGACGAGTCCGACTGCGCCGGAGCGGCCGAGAACACGGTCTGCGCATTGTCCTCACCGATGAGTACAGACACTGATTCGGCCGCTGCCTGCTCGTTAGGCACTGCGGCCACGCCCAACTGCTCGGCCAGCGCCTCTGCGACGGCTTTGGCGCCGACTCCATAGCTGACCACCGACTTTGCCGTCGCAGCTGCGGTGCTCACCTCTCCGACTTCGACTCCCGACGCTTTCGTCGCCGCTGCCAACGCGGCGCCCAACCCGTCCGTCGCGGTTCCGTTGCGGATGTCCACAACTTCGTTCCCGGTCGAGACAGCAGTGTCCATCGCAGGTGCAGATGCCGAGTCACCTCCCGCGAAGATCCGCGACACTTCACTACGCAGACGCGCCGGATCGACCATGTTGACGTCCTGGCCGTCGACGGTCTCGTATCCCTCGATGGGCAGGGTGTAGAAGTCGATGTTCCCACCTGCGAGAGCGCTTGCCTGAGAAGCGAATCGGACGGGATCCATGGCAGAATCGATCACCACGTCCTTCTTCACCACGTCGGCCAGTGCCGTCATCTTCGGAATGTTTCCGATGACGCCGGAGCCCTTCAAGTTGGCGATCACCGCGCTGATGAAAGCCTGCTGCCGGTGGGTGCGATCCAAGTCCCCGTTGTCCAGGCCGTGGCGTTGACGGACAAACGAAAGTGCCTGTGACGGATCGAGAGTCTGAACTCCGGCCGGGAAGTTGGCGCCCGAGAAGTCATCCTGCACCGGATTGTTGAGGCACACCTGAACGGGGCCGATAGCCGAGACGACGTCGTAGAAGCCCATCAGGTTCACTTCGGCAAAGTGATCGATCGGAACCTTGAGCAGATTCTGCACGGTGGTCAGTGTCGACCGTCTTCCGACTTCACGCGCTTGTTGCTCTCGTGCAGCAGGATCCGTCACACCGTCCGCTATGAGTTTGGCGTCCGCATCAGCCTTCGCCATTCCGTACGCTTCCTTGATCTTGGCCATTCCGTAGCCGGGTACCGCGACGTAGTCGTCGCGTGGGATCGCCACTGCACTGGCCTTGCCGCCATCGCCCGGAACATGGAGCAGGATAAGCGTGTTCGTGTTGTATCCACCCACATCACTGTCCCCCGCATGCAGCTTGTCGGTGACGAACTCAGCCGGCAGGTCGCTGCCGTCCATCGCTTTACGACTGTCGAGCCCGATCAACAAGATGTTGGTATCCCCGTCGAGCGAACTGCCGGCGTCGTCACCGAGGGCGGAGAGCGCGTCCGATCGGTACAGCCCCGACGTCAGATCCGACTGCACGTACCACCCGATTCCGACGCCGACCAGAATCGTCGTCGACAAGGAGGCGGCCGCCAGCTTGCGCCCCACCGAGAGCGTCGACCGCTGCGGTGGACGCCTACGTCTGTGCCTGGTTGCCGAGTGTCGAGGTCGCGGTTCCACGGCCGACACGCTATCCACCGTTCCTGAGTAAAACCTGTCGATACCGGAGACGGCTGGTCATTCGCTGAAAAAACGCTGAGAATGAAGTCCGAATTGGGCAAATCTGCTCTAGGCTCCGCCCTGTGGACCGCCGACGCTTCCTCAGTGCCCTCGCAGCAGCAACTCTGACCGGAACCGCCGCGGTGACCATGGGAACCGCTTGTTCGTCACGTTCGGTCGGCACTGCTGTCGCCGCAGCCGACGAACCAGCAGATGCCGTGCCCGGCGCGGATCTCCCGCCTGCGTTGTTGCCGCCTCCACCGCCGTCTGCCCGGGTGCCGCTGCCCGCCGGCGGATCGCTGACCGCACTGCCCGGTGGTGGAGATCTGCTCGCCCTGACGGTTGACGACGGGGCCAGTTCCGAAGTCGTGCGTCTCTACACACAGTTCGCAAAAGACACCGGCATCCGTTTGACGTACTTCGCGAACGGGCAATACAACTCGTGGACCGAAAATGCCGGACTTCTGAGGCCGCTGGTCGAGAGCGGACAAATTCAGCTCGGCAATCACACCTTCTCGCACCCGGATCTGACGTCCGTGTCGAAGCAGCAGATCGCCGAGGAGTTGACGAAGAACGGCACGTTCCTGCGCAACACTTACGGCGTGGATGCCGCGCCGTACTTTCGACCGCCGTACGGAAGGCACAACGCAACAGTCGATTCCGTGGCAGCGAGCGTCGGATACACCGTGCCCACCCTCTGGTACGGATCACTGTCGGATTCTTCGTTGATCACCGAGGAGTACATCCTCCAGATGGCGAACCAGTACTTCAATCCGGGGGCGATAGTGATCGGGCACCTCAACTATGTGCCCGTGACCCACGTGTATCCGCAATTGGTGGACATCATCCGGAGCCGAAACCTGCGGACTGTCACGCTCAACGATGTGTATCTGAGGCCGTGACGCCGTGGTGACCGCCGCCGAAGACGAGGTCCCGGCCGACAACACGGCTCCGTCGGTGAAACAACGCACCGAGGCCTGGCTGCTCGCGGACATCACCGAGGAGCCCGCCGGACATCTTGGGCCACACCGCATGGCGCCGAAGAAGGAGAAGCGCCACCCGTGGTGGAAGGTGATGTGCCTGACGGGTGTCGATTACTTCTCCACTCTCGGTTACCAACCCGGTATCGCGGCACTGGCGGCCGGCACGTTGGCTCCGATCGCGACAGTCGTACTGATCCTGCTGACGCTGTTCGGTGCGCTGCCGGTCTACCGGCGAGTGGCTCGCGAGAGTCCGCACGGCGAAGGTTCGATCGCCATGCTCGAGAAGCTGCTGCCCAAGTGGCGCGGCAAGATCTTCGTTCTCGTGCTTCTCGGCTTCGCGGCCACCGATTTCCTCATCACCATGACACTCTCGGCTGCCGACGCCACGGCGCACCTCGTCGAGAATCCTTTTGCACCAACATTTCTCTCCGGACACACAGTCGCCGTCACCCTGGTTCTGCTCGCGCTCCTCGCTGCGGTCTTCCTCCGCGGATTCACCGAAGCGATCGGTATCGCGGTCGGATTGGTCGCCGTCTATCTCGCCTTGAACGTGGTGGTCATCTCCGTAGGTCTGTGGCACATCGCGACCGCGCCGTCGTTGGTCACCGACTGGACGCGCGCCATGACCACCGAGCACGGAAACCCGGCGATGATGATCCTGATCGCGCTGATCGTCTTCCCGAAGTTGGCTCTCGGTCTGTCCGGCTTCGAAACCGGCGTCGCGGTCATGCCGCAGATCAAGGGCGATCCGCACGACACCGAACAGAATCCACGTGGCCGCATCAAAGGTGCGCGGCGCCTGCTCACCACGGCGGCGCTGATCATGAGCGGATTCCTGCTGACGTCGAGCCTGGTCACCACCATCCTGATCCCAGAAAACGAGTTCCAACCCGGAGGCGCTGCCAACGGTCGCGCGCTTGCCTTTCTCGCCCACGACTATCTGGGTGAGATCTTCGGAACCGTCTACGATCTCAGCACGATTCTGATCCTCTGGTTTGCCGGTGCATCGGCAATGGCAGGGTTGCTCAATCTTGTTCCGAGGTATCTCCCCCGCTACGGCATGGCGCCGTCGTGGGCCCGCGCCGTGCGTCCGCTGGTCCTCGTGTTCAGCGTCATCGCCATCACTGTCACGATCTACTTCGACGCCGGTGTCGACGCTCAGAGTTCCGCGTACGCAACCGGTGTCCTCGTGCTCATCTCGTCGGCGACCGTCGCCGTTGCACTGTCCGCTCGTAAGCACGGTCAGCGAAAACTGTTCGTGGGGTTCAGTTTTGTCGCAGTTTTGTTCGTCTACACGACGATCGCGAACATCTTCGAACGTCCAGACGGTGTGAAAGTGGCGTCGTTCTTCATCGCCGCGATCATGGTGGTGTCCTTCCTTTCCCGGATCTCGCGAGCCTTCGAACTACGGGCAACCTCCGTCGAATTCGACGAGACCGCGCTGCAATTCATCGCCGAGGCAGCCGAGAAGGGTTACCTCGCGATGGTGGCGCACGACGTCGACCGTCTCGACGAGGACGAGTATCGGCAGAAGGAATCGCAGCAGCGCGCCGAAAGCAACATCCCGGAGGCGGAGTCGATCATCTTCATCGAGGTCAACGTCACGGACTCCTCCGAATTCAGCACCGACCTCCTCGTCCACGGACGCCAGCGCGGTGAGCACCGGATCCTCTGGGTCGACAGCCCTGCCGTCCCCAACACCATTGCGGCGGTTCTCCTGCGGACGAGAGACATCACCGGCGTGATTCCCGACGTCTACTTCGAGTGGACGGAGGGAAACCCGCTCATGTACCTGCTCCGCTTCCTGTTCATCGGTGAAGGCGAAACAGCTCCCGTGACCCGTGAGGTCCTCCGCCGCGCCGAACCCGACCAGTCCCGCCGGCCACACGTCCACGTCGGTTGACGCCCACTCCCACTAACCGCTCACAAGCCCGCTCGCGATTGCTGTCGAACATCGCTGCATCCAGGGCTGTGGTGGCCGAGGTGGCGGGCGACCAATGCGGGCGCGATGGTGAGGGGCGTCGTTCGTCATGGCGACCTTCCATTCGTGTCTGGGGGCCAATCTCGGTCCCCTTCATGGATTTCGCCTTCTGACAACGGAAATTGCACCGGCAAGAGGGACTGGCGTGCAACTGGTGAGCGAAAAGTCTGTCCGCACGCGCGAGTGCAGATTGAAAGGCCTTTCGACCCGCAGGTGGACGGGACGATGCGACGGAGATCGAGAATGACCGCGACATACAATCGCGATCAGAGCGAAGCTCCAGGCCGAGATTCCGGCGCCGCTGTGATGGAGGGGTCAGGATGTTCGGTTGGAAAAAGAAGCGCAACGATTCAAAGATGACGCTCGACGATGTGATGTCGAAGCTCAGGCCTGACCTGAGTCGGGAATCACTCGGCGTCGGACCCGACTTTCCGGGCGTCGCCCCGAACCCGCTCATGAGCAGTGATGCACGCAAGCGCAATGCGGAACTGCGGACGGGGGTGCTTGCGCTCGGCGTTCTCGTCGACTGGCGGGAGGTCAACAGCAATCCACGCGTGGTCCTGATGTTCGACGTGGAGACCTCCGACGGCATCTTGTTCCGCGGTATCGCAGACGAAGACCTCACGATCACCGAGCTGACACGACTCGCCCCAGGACAGACGTTGCCCGTGCGCTACCGGCCGGCCGTCATGGACCACTACGTCGCCCTTGCCCGGGACGCGGACGCCGCCCACGTTCAGCAGCTCTCCGACGAGATCGCGACCCGCAAGCGGACCTGACCCGAAGCCTTGGCCGGATCCTAGGTCGCCGGCACTCCGATGATGGCGTCGGCGGTCACACGCATGTCGATCACGACGAGACTGGTTGGTAGACGCATTCTCTCGGTTGAAAATAATATGTAGACCGGTCTATTGTTGGCTCATGGCATCCAAAGGAGACCTGACAAGGGCACGGCTCGCAGAATCCATGCTCGAGCTCATCCAGACCAGCGGCTACAGCGGCACGGGCCTGAACGCCGTGATCGAACACGCCGCAGCTCCGAAAGGGTCGATCTACTTCCACTTCCCCGACGGGAAGGAAGGCCTGGGCGTCGCAGCGATTGAGCTCGCCACGAAGGCATTCGGGACGCTGATTGCAGAGGCCGCGATTTCCCGGGTCGATGCGGCCGAGGCAGCACGCGCCGCGATCGAGGCCCTGACGACCATCGTCAGCGAGAGCAACTTCCGGCGGGGTTGCCCGGTCTCTGTCGTCACCCTGGAGATGGGCGCGGAGAACGAGCGTCTGCGGCAGGCGTGCGCCGCTGCCTTTGAGTCGTGGATCGCCCTGACAACCGCGTTTCTCGAGGCCAGCGGCGTTGTCCCCGACGAGGCCCGATCCCTGGCGACCGTTGTTGTGTCGACGATCGAGGGGGCGGTCATCGTCTCTCGCGCTACGCAAAACACGCAACCCCTGATTTCGGCCGCTGACATCGTTGCGGAGCTCATCAACCAGCGCTGCCAGACCGTTGGCGGAACGCGATGACTCCACGCGACGTCTCCCGTCACGCCCTGGTCTTCGGGGCCTCAGGTCTGGTCGGTCGGCACCTCGTCCTGACCCTCGCCGAGGCTGGTACGAACGTCACGGCGGCAGTTCGGACCGCCGAGTCCGGGGCCCGTGTCGAGCGATGGGTCAGAGAGCATGGCCTGACGCGGAGCATCAGCACGACGATCGTCGACTTCGACGCTCCTGAAATCGTCGCGGGTGGCCCATCGGCGTTCCCTTTCATCACAGAGATCCACAACTGCGCCGGGTCCTACCGATTCGGAATGACCGCCCAGGAGGCACGCAGCGCGAACGTCGGCATCGTCGAGAAGCTGATCGACTTCGCCAAGGACCTCCCCAACCTGCAGCGCGTGATCCACGTGTCGGGCTACCGCGTCGGCGGACAAGACCCCACAACGGTTCCATGGCCCGACGATCACCGCACCGCGGTTTACAAGGACCTTGGCGCCTACGAAGCGTCAAAAGTGGAATCCGACGCAATCTTCCAGGCCCGAGCCCTCAAGCACGGAGTTCCCTGGACCATTGTCAATCCGTCCAGCGTGATCGGCGACAGCGCCACCGGGGAATCCGACCAGCACATCGGGCTGGCCAGCACAGTCGAGCAGATTTGGAACGGCACCGCAGCAGCGTTGCCTGGAAACGAATCGACGTTTCTCCCGATCGTCACGGTCGACTATCTGGCGGCCTTCATGACGGCAGCTGCGGTCGATCCCGCTGCTGAGGGCATGGCCTACTGGGTTCTCCACGACGACACCCCACCGCTAGCGGACCTGCTCACACACGTCGGTCGGCATCTCGGTGCGAAGGTCCCGCGGGTCAGGATTCCGATCGGCGTCATCAAGCGGCTCCCGCAGCAGATCACCAAGGCCGATCCCGAGACCCTCACCTTCATGTCCGCCGACCGCTATCCGACAGAGTCCGCCGTCGAGTTCGCCGACAGACACGGGATCCTGATGCCCGACGTGCTGGTGTCCCTCGAACGGTGGGCCGACTACCTGGCAGCGCATCGGTTTGGTGCCGTCATGTCCGCCGACCGTCGATTCGTCGACGTCGGCGGCCTGAGGACATTTGAGCTCGGCGTACGAGGATCGAGTCGGGTGATTCTTCCCGGCATGCCCGTGAACGCGGACACGTGGGCAGAGGTAGCTGCCGGCATCGAGGGCCGGGTCGTCGACTTGCCCGGCCTCGGCCTCAGTAGCGGGGCCGGCGTTCAGGACTGGGATGAGTGGCTGCCGGCGGTAGTAGCTGGTGAACCTGCTGACCTCGTCGGCCACTCCATCGGTGCGGCTGCTGCAGTAGTTGCGGCTGACCGGTTCCCGGCGCAGGTGAAGTCCCTCACGTTGATCGCACCGTTCTTCCTCCAGGCCCCGATGGGTTCCTCGGCCAGACTGAAGCCGCTCGTACGCGCCTACTTGCGACACGCAGACCCGGCACGGCTCTCACGCAAACTGACCGGATCAGAAGCGAGCGCGGATTCTCTCGTTTCCAGTCTCAGTGACCTCGAGCGAAGCAGTTCCAAGAGCGTGGCCGAGCATCTCGCCCGTGCGGGATCGAAGCGGTGGCGTGCTGAACTCCACGAAGCGCTTAGGCGATTCAGTGGCCCGGTCCGCATCATCACAGGAAGCAAAGACCCAATCGACCCGGCCGCGGTTGCGCAGCTCGAGTCACTTCCGAACATCAAACTGATCTCGCTGCCGGGTGCCGGGCACCATCCGCAACTAACCCATACCGATGCTCTCGTCGATCTGCTCGAGGGATCGCTCGCGTGACATAGACGCCTGCGGTTTCAGCAGCTGACAGAGATACGGGCATCCAATCTGTAGCTGGCCAGTCTGTCGGTGACCATCACACTCAGCACAACTCCAGTCCTTTGAGCAGTCGACGTAAGAGCTTCATGGCTGCCGAAGTGTTCACCAGGGCGTCAGTAAAACTGCGTTCCGCTGGAGCTCGCATGGAGTCACCTAGGAGAGCGCTATCCGCCATTCCCACGGCAATGGAAGCCACCGAATCCCACCCCAGCAATCATCTGAAGCCTCCTCGAATGCGTTGTTGCTCCGGATCAGTGACAACCGGGGAGGTCGACGGGCCGTGCAGTATTCGAATCGCGCAGTGTTCCTTCACTTCAATTGCAACGGAGGGGAGCGTTGAGTGGCTCGAGGCCGCATCACCGGAACCCGATACGAGTAGCGAGGCAACATGATCGGCGGGGCCGGCGCTGCTGCTTCGAGGGTGCCCGCCGCGAGCCTGGTGAGCAATACCCCATCGCCGACGGCATCAACCTCGTCGGCATCAGGCGGGTCCTCGAACTCGAGGACAGCACCGCAGCACTACGCCGCGACAACGCGCAAACAACAGTGAAATCCGCACAGCCAGAAGGACACACCGCACAGTAAGGACCACCGCCATGGAAAACGACCGCGTACCCGCAGCCGTCGACGCGACACCCGACGCCGACTACATCGAACAATCAATACCCGTCGTCCAGGACGAAAACCTCTGAGTGAGTCACGGCACCTCATGGAGAGTTCGCCGTTCACACACCAACGGCGCAGATAAACCGTGGAAGATCGTGACGTCTACGAGCTACTTCCGAGGCCGCGAGCGCTTGCGTCGCCCCACAAAAAGAATCGCCGAGCTACTTGCGTTCGAATGGCGTAGCCGCGAGGACGGTTACGTGAAATTCCGGTTTCCCTGCCACCGCCATTCGGACTCACATGTTCAACGTCCCCACATCACTACGCCCCTTCCGTCGAGCCGGCCACGCCCGAACTGCCTTCCGCCCGGAGAAAACCGCCAACGCTCCCGTCACCAATGACAGCGAACTGCTCAAAGCCACGATCAGCGTCGGACTCGATCCGACCAAGTGACCACTCGAACCCCGCCACAACCTGACCGTCTGCCCCACAGCGTATTCGTGCGCGCTGGAGCACTCGACGAACGATTCGATGTGGTCCACCTCGTCCTGCGCCCATCCCACCGTATAGGTGCGCGGATGCACACAACGGCCCAGCGTGGCACCGTCCTCCACGTCCAGCACCCTCGCTTCGACAGCAGGACCCATACCACCGGAGATCGACTGCACAGCAATGCTGAACGTCACCACCGCGCAGATGAGTGCTGCCAGAGCAAGTATCGACAATGCGGCGACGATCCACATCCCCCTCCGCTCGCCCACCGTATCCACCCTCGACCTCATAGATTCTTGATATGACATCTACGGCCCGATACAAAATCGAGCCAACCGCGAACTCGCGCGGAGCCTCCACGACTGCCAGCGAACGAGACACACTCCCGGCCCATTGCAGGGGCCGACGCCGAGAGCCTCAAACGAGAGCCGACCCTGTCAAGCCGCTGGTCGCCTTTCGGAGACGGCGGGATCGCCAACCGATCTCCGTGAAGTTGCATCAGACGCAACGTTGATTGGCCTCTTTTCGGGACAGATTGCTCGCCATCTCCTGTGGTCATCGGCGCCCGGTTGAGTCGGCTTCGTCAGCGAACCTTGTCGGGTGGAGACCGTGTCGGTCAGCTCGTTACGCCGCGTTAAGAACCTGAAAACTCGGGGAGCAAACCTTCCTTTCCCAGGTGAAGCAGTGAATTATCGATATGGTCGCGCATCTGGTTACCGCGCGGCATGTCGAGCGCGCCTGAAAGCACAACGGGCCGGGAGGTCACATGCTGCTACATCAATCGATCGGGTTGGAGCGCTTCAACGAACTACCGCGGCAGAAGGCGGTTCACGCATTGTTCGAGTGCTGCTGCTCGCTGACGTGGGCCGGGTGGGTCAGCGACGGACGTCCGTTCGCCGATCACGCGGAGATCCTCTCGCGCGCCGAGGACGCGATTCTCAACCTCTCGGACGAGGACGTCGAACGCGCCCTGCAATGCCATCCACCCGTAGGCGTGCGCAAGAACAGCGTGCCGTCCCACCTCGAGCAATGCTCGATCTGGGTTCCGGACGACGCCGTCATGGCAACCATCTATCGCGCCGGCGAGGACTACGAGCGGAACTTCGGCTTCCGGTATCTGTGGTGTTCGCACGGCCACGACGCCGACGACCTGCTCGAGAACATCGGCCAGCGCATGTCCAACGAACGGTCCGTCGAGCGCAAGGTCTGCGTCGACGAGCTCGCCAAGATCACGCGGACGAGGATCGAGCGGATGCTGGGACCCGAGGACGGCTATCCCGAGTACTGAAAAGAAAAGCGGGTGCAGCGCTTTCGCGCCGCACCCGCTTTCATGCCCTGAATCGATCAGAGATCGAACTCGGCCGGAGAAATTCCGACTGCAAAACACATGTCGCGTACGACGCCGCGCTCGTGCTCGTCGAAGTTGCCGTCCGCGCCGCCGATGATGATGCCGATCTGGATGACCGCGCGGGCCTGATCCTGCTTCGACTTGAGCTTGGCGATGGTCGCGGTTGCCTCGACCTTGCCGAACTCGTAGTCCGAGGACAGCTTGCTGCAGTACCAGTCGAACTGCTCACGAAGCTCGTCCGGCGGGAAGACCGCGAGCGACTCGTTGCTCATGATCAGCGCGGCGGTCTTCTGACGCTCCGACGGATCGATCGAACCGTCTGCGGCGGCGATCAACGCGCACATTGCCATGCTCGCGTTCTTGAATTCCTTGTTCTGGAACTGGCTGGTCTTTGTCTTGAGCTGGCCGTTCATCTCCTGAGCCTTAGCCTTCAACTGATCCCAGAATGCCATGAGTCTCCTCGAGTATTGCCGCCACACACCGCGCGTGGTCGTACCACCACTCTGCCTGTGTGCTCGGCAATCCGCCATCGGCCGCTAGGTGCGGTCGAACACTGCCAGAATTCGCGACTCGGAGATCGGGTCGAGCACGTCCGGGGTGAAGTGCCATTGCGTGCGGGTCCACGGATCGTGAACCTCCGTCTGCCCTGCTGCCGAAAGATGTTGGCACCCCTCGGACAGCGCGGCGACGGATTCTTCCGCGAAGTTCGACTCGTCCTCTCCGACAATCAGTATCGACAAACCGATTGCCGGTCCGCGTTCGGCGAGGAACATGATGGTCTGTGCGTCTTCGGCGGAATATCCGTGCGGGAAATCGCTGAGGATCAACAGGCGCAGGGAACTCGGGCCATCTGCGACACCACTCATTCGCGCGAGTTCGCCCATGTCGACGGCCTCGGCCAGTGCCCGCAAGCGCGCCGAGATCTCGGTGTGAGCGGTGATGACCGGCCCCGCGAGCATCGGTGCCAGTCGGTCGGTCAGTGGCGTGAGCGAGCCGGTCAGGTCGACGACGTCGAGTAGCGGCATCGGGCCTGCTGCCATGACGCGCACGGTGACGGCACTGATCAGACCGAGCGCTGCTTTGCTCGACGTACTGTCCACCCAGATGGGCCGACGCAGTGGGAGCGGGACGCAGTAGGGAACGGTGAGCGTGCCGCGGTCCGGAGCCGACAGCTCACCCAGACGCATTCCGTCGCTGACGGCTGTGATCTGGGCCGGATCGGTTGTACCCGCCCAGGATACCGACTTCCACGACGCCATCGACCGTGGGAGCACGCCGTCGATCACGCCGAGTTCGTGCGCAAGCTGAGCGCTGTCGCGGGCGTGATTGTCCCGCGCGAGTGAGACGAGGTCGTCGTGACGCTTCTGTGCGGCATCGCGCGCCGCCACTCCCGCTGCCGAGTTCCGCAACGACGGATCTGCGACGGCTGCGGTCAGATCCTCGTCCAAACGGGCAAGCGCGTACTCGCTGCTGGAGACGAAGGAAGCGGCAGAACGCGAGGCGTCCTCGAAGATCATCCACGCACGCTCGAGGCCGCGGCCCACCTCCAACGGCTCCACGGCGGAGTCCCACGCGGGCGCAGCTGTCGGGCCTGGTTGTGCCGGCTCGTCGTCCACCTCGACGCCGTGCACCGAGATCAGTTCCGCCAGACCACCCGCATAGCCCTGCCCTACGGCCCGAATCTTCCAGGCACTGGACTTTCGGTACAGCTCCCAGCAGATGACCGCTGTCTCGGTACCTGCGGTGGGGATCGCGAATTCGGCCAGGACCGAACCGGATTGATCGCTCAGGGTGGCGGAGAGCCCGGCCGTGCGAAAGGCGCCCGCGGCCGTCGCTGCCGGATCCACGCTGACGATGCACAACACGGCCGCGGCATCGGGGTGAAGTCGATCGAGTTCCACCCGGATGCCGCTCTGGTCGAGTTGCACTCCAGCGGTGGATGGTTGGTTGTAGAACACGAAGTCCGCGGACGTCAATGCCCGCAGGTTCGCGTCCGCTACCAGCGCCGACACGT
Organism: Rhodococcus sp. C3V; assembly: GCF_029269915.1. Classification (NCBI taxonomy): domain Bacteria; kingdom Bacillati; phylum Actinomycetota; class Actinomycetes; order Mycobacteriales; family Nocardiaceae; genus Rhodococcus; species Rhodococcus sp. C3V. The sequence continues at coordinate 114,819 of NZ_JARJBE010000003.1, read as the reverse complement.
CGAACGGCGTCTGGCTCTCGGCTCGAAACGTCACCACGGGCGCCTGCAGCGGCGCGTTCTGTCCGGGAACAAAAGTCATACCCACAGCAGCGAACTATGCCATGACCGGGCTCTCTCGGTCAGCCTTGCAGGTCCGCCACCACTAGATCGGCGACCGCGGTCATCCCGGCGTCCGTGAAGTGCAAGCGCTGCGCCGTCGACTCCGAGAACAGGCCTTCGAACCAACGCTGATCTGCACTCGCACATGCGTCGTGCCCGCCGGCGATGCTCGCCGCCGCAATGTCGACAGTGCGCACACCGTGGGCGTGGGCGACCTCGTCGAACTTCGTGTTGTAGCGAGCGAAGTAGTCCATGAACCAGGATGCGTCGGCGTCTGAGAACGGAATGTTCGGCCAGCATCCGCGAGAGGAGATCATGCCGCCCTCACCGATCAGGTAGATGCGAGCGTTCGGCGCGCGCTGCGTGACCGCGGTCAGGATGCGATCCAATTCTCCGGCAGCCCGGTCGATTCCGGACTGGGCGACGGAATTCGCGAGCGGGTCGTACCGGCATCCACGATCGGTTCCTGGCCCCGGAGCGACGCACAGGGGGCCGAGGAAGATGCTGTTGGAGTCGTTGCCGCCGATCGAGATGGTGATCAGGTCGGTGTCCGGGTGAACGGCATCGAGTTGGACAGGCCAGTAGTTCGGAATCAGCTGTGGAGTGTCGATGATGTTCTCGGCGCGTGCCGCGCTGCAAGAGACGTCGGCGAACTCCGCGACCTCGAGTGCCCGAGAGATCTTGCCCGCGAAGTTCTCGTACGAACGCGAACAGGCGTCGGGGTAAATCGGTTCCAGCCTTGGGCCGGAGGCGCGGGAGTCACCGAGGGCGACGTACTTGATCCCGGTGCCGGATACACCTGACAGCGTTTCCGACTGCGGCACCGAAGCCTGCGCGATCCCGGTGCTCACGAGCGCCAGCACAACGCCTGCGACGGCCGCCGCCCGACCGAGAAGTTTCCCTCGAATGATCATCTACTGTGCCAAGTCCTCTCGCGCACGGCCGCTCGACTGACGGCTCGACATGCCGCATGAGGTTAACGCACAGAGGGGGAAACGATGTCCGGTTCGACGGACGGCGATCGAAATCACCTACCGCCGAACCGGATTCATCTCGACTATGCAGTCTCGACTCAAGCAGTGAGGAAACGGCCCAGCTGCGGCGCAGCTTCTCCTGCGTGCTTGGCCTGGATACCTTCACCGATGGCCTGCAGCTTCCATTCACCGTTCACGCGGTACACCTTTGCCATCACCATTCCGGTGAAAGCCATGCCGCCCTGGAGCGTGTATCGAGCGAGCTCGGAGTTGGTGGTGCTGTCCACGAGACGGCAGAAAGCGTTGGAGACCTGCTCGAACGTGTGTCCGCGGTACGAGGTCACGGTGAAGATCACGGTGGTCACGTGAGCCGGGACCCGCTGCAGATCGACGAGCATGACCTCGTCGTCGCCGTCTCCGTCGCCGGTCAGGTTGTCACCCATGTGACGGACCGAGCCGTCCTTGGACGTCAACTGACCGTAGTAGCAGACGTCGACGAGGTTGCCGTCGGCGTACAGGAGTGCCGAAGCGTCGAGGTCGACGTCGGCGGTACGGCTTCCGAACAGGCCGCTCTTCTTGATCGGATCCCAACCCAGACCCATCTGGATCATGGTGAGCGCGACGCCGCCCTCCTTGCGGAGTGTGACCTTCTGTCCCTTGGTCAGGCTGACGGGGCGTCCCTTGACCAGGCTCACCTCGGGCTGCTGGGCCGGCGGCTGGTTCTGCACGGGAGGCGCCGGGGGCGCCTGGTTGTACGTCGGCTGCTGGTTGTACGCAGGCTGTTGGTTGTAGGCAGGCTGCTGCGCCGGCGGGTAGGCCGGCGGCGTCGGTCCCTGGTTGTAGGCCGGCGGCTGGTTGTACGCGGGCGGGGCCGGCGGAACCGGCGGCGCGTTGTACGAAGGCTGCTGCTGCGGCGGCTGGTTGTACGCCGGCGGTGTAGGAGCGACGGACGAGGGCGGGGTGATCGGCGCCGGAGCCGCGACCGGAGTGGGAGGCGGCGGTGGTGCATCGTCGACGGACACACCATGATCGGTGACCAGCGCGGCAAATCCACCCGCGTACCCCTGGCCGACGGCGCGCACCTTCCATGCACCCTGGCGTCGGTACACCTCGAGCGCGATGACGATGGACTCGGTGGTGAGGCCGTCGATCACGTACTCGTACAACACGTTCCCGGCCGCATCGGAGACCCGAGCGGTCGGTGCAGCAGTGCGCCCGAAGTTCGACGAAGCGTCGTCGAGCGTGATGACGGCGCGAACCTGCTCGATATCGGCGGGTACGCCGGCGAGTGAGACTCGGAGTGAGGCAATGCCACCCGGGTTGGGTACCAATTGCACGCCGGGTCCGGTCGGCTGGTTGAAGAAGACGAAGTCGGCGTCGGAACGAACTTTTCCGTTGCTCGTCACGAGGAGTGCAGACAGGTCAGCGGCCGCAGCCAGCTGAACCGAGACAACTACATCCGAGACGTCCAGCGGGCCGTTCTGCCCTTTGGCAAGCGATACAGACAACTAAATCCCCTTCATAGAGAGCGTGTATTACCCGAGCGCGGAAGAGAACCACCGCAAGATCTCCGCGCTCGCTGCGATACCGGACCTTTCTGTCACAGTAACGGTCGGCCGTTGCCAATTCAGTTCTTCCAGCTCACCGTGCCTGGGCCTGATCGCGAAATCGGAGTATTCGAGCATGTCCGCATCCAATGCGCCGTCACCAGCCGAGATCACGACGGCGGACTGATCCAGATCACCCGACTCGACCAGTCTGCGGCGCACCTCTGCCAGCGCTCGTGACTTCGAGACCGCGTCGGGCATCGTGTAGATCTTGCGGCCTTGACGCGAGACGTTCCAGCCCCGCGTCACGCACCACCCATTCCATTCGATTTCGAAATCACTCGGCATCACGGCCAGATCGACGACCAGGTATGGAAACAGGTCGTCGGCAACACGAATGGAGCTGACCCAGCTCGAGTCGATCCGCGATTCCAGTTCCGCCTGAACCTGCGGCAACTCGGCGCCGGACTTACGGGTCGAACGGTCGATCTCGTTTCGCCAGTCGCGATCGGCTTCGCCGTCTACGAGGATGTTTCCGCCGTTGCTCGTGATCGCGTACTTCCACGGTCCGCCGGGAAGATCGATCCGCTGGAACTGCGCAATGGTCCTGGTCGTCGTCGGAATTACCGGAACCCGCGAGCTGAGCGCGGTCAGCAGTTCGATCGATTCGACGCTCATGTGCGAGAGCGGACCGCCGTTGTAGTACTCGACGCACAGCGGGCTCGGTGCCGAATCCAGGTCGGAGCCACTGGGATCGCCGCCGATCGCGGCCTGCGAATAGATCATCGTGCGATCCAGATCCGTGGCGATCAGGACCTGGGACGCAGCGGTGTCCACACGGCTCACGTGATGTCCTTGATCAGGCCGACACACGAGTAGGCGAGATCCGGGACGACCTCGACCGGGACCCCACGGGCCTGTGCCAACAACCGGATGTGTGCGTGCTCCGGGGCTTCGAGTTCGCGCACCAGAACCTTCCAGGGAAGCCGGCGCAGCAGCACCCTGGTTGTTTCTCCGACACCGGGTTTGACGAAGTTGACCGTCGTGATCCCGTACTCGGCCTGCACCTTCTCCACCGACTCCCAACCGGCCCAGGTCGGCGTCCGATCGGAATCGAGCACTGCAGCAAGAGAATCCGCTGCGTCGCCGCGAACCGAATCGAACTCGGCCGAGACCACGTCGAGCAACCTGTTGGAAACGTCGACGTCGGCGAGGTCGGCGTAGAACTTGGCGCCGTGGAAATCGCCGGGCCCGATGAGGGTGTCGTTGAGGACAGTTCGTGAGACCAAGCCGGACACCGTCGAATTGAGGCACGCCGACGCGATCAGGAAGTCGTCACGGGTCCCGTACGTTCGCACGCAGTGTCCGGGGTCGGCGAGAACAGCCAGATCGGAGTCGAACTTCGCTCCGCCTGCCTCGTGGTATTCCGTCAACGCTGCGTCGAGTTCGCGGGCGATGGCGCCTTTGCCCGTCCAGCCGTCGACGAAGACGACGTTCTCCGCGTCGTGATGGTGCGCAAGATAATCGAGTGCGACGGAATCGATTCCCTTGCCGCGGACGATGGACACCGCGTAGTGCGGCAGCGTCAATCCGCGGGTCTGCTGGGCCCAGCGGCGCATCAGAATCCCGATCGGTGTTCCGGCCCGGGCGAGTGAGACCAGCGTGATGTCACTCCCCCGCTCGGCCAGCACCAGGTCCATCACGGTCCCGACAGCGCGTGCCAGGCGAGGAGCGCTCTCGGCGAGCACCGTCTCGAACAGATCCCGGTACGCCTGATCGGGTTGGTACTCGATGGGAAGGGACTCCGCGTAGTGCGCCTCACCCGACTGAATGCGCTTCTCGCGCACGGAAACATCCGCTTCGAGATCCACATGCGAGAGATCCTTGAGCAGCCACTTCACTTCACCCGGCGAGTACGAACCGAAATCGGGTCCGACCAATGGTTCGTTCATGACGACTCTCCTGCTCTGGAATCTCGCAGCGCCGACGGATCGGCCCCGCGAACGGTGGCGACCAAGACGTCGGTGCCGGAGTTTCGCAGCACTTCGACCACTCCGTCCATCGCCGTCAACCGATCGGTGTCGGCCGGCTCGTCCACCACGAGCAATGCAACCGCGTCGACCGCCGCATCAGGCCACTGCGCGTTGTAGACGTATCGAGGCTCGTTTTCACCCAGTTCCGGTGCCGGAAAGGTGAACCCGCGGCGCAGCGGGTATCCCCGCACGTCGACGACATAGGCGGGTGAGCGAGTCGTGGTCTGGTACCGAACCGCTCGCCCAGAGCTTTCCAAGCCCGCCGCGATGCGCAGTGGCAGGTACATCAACTCCTCGTGACCGATCACGATCACAGCACGCGACGCGTCGATCGATGATCCGAGAAGCGACACCGCTGCCTCGACGGCTGACTCGAATGCCTCGGTGTCGCCGTCGAGAAATCCGTGCCGGCCACCGTCGGGGACGTGCGCGGGCCATGGCAGATCCAGGCGTGACAGCGTGCCGCGTCGGTCACCGACCGGATTGAGATCCGGAGCATCCAGAGCCGTGACACGCTCGGTCAGGCCGACGGGCAGGACGGTCGAACCCGAAGCGAGAGAGACGTAATCGATCCGCACGCCCAACTCCGCGGCCGCCGCCTCACTGGCGGCACGGTGTTCCTCGGTTCTCATGTCCACCAGCGAGGCCACGACGTAGCGGCTTCGCGGGCATTGCCCGTGCAGCGCCCGGATGGCATCGATCGCGGTGGCGCCCGTGGAGATCTCGTCGTCGACGAGGACCAGTGGCAGGTCGTTCTCGAACAGTTCGGCGGACGTCGGCTGCATCAGATGGCTCGTGGCGTGCGAGTGCCCCTCCTCGAACCCGGCGAGCGTCGTAGCACCGGGTACGTCTCGGCGCGTGGAGTGCAGGTAGCAGTGAGCGTGGAGGCGAGCTGCGACGCAGTGACCCAAACCTGTTGCAGTTTCGGCAAACCCGAGAACGACGACGTCCACACCGTCACCGAGGGTGGTTCGCACCAAGTCCCCGAGGTCGTCGGCAGCACCGATGACCACGGACGGCTCGGTGGGCACGTGCTTACCCAGCACGGTGGACACCAGCAGGTGCGCCCGGCGCGGATTCCGTCGAAGACCCGGGATCACCAGATCGGGCACCGAATGCCCGAGTGACGAATCACCGTGAACGAGGTCCAAGCCGAATTCTGCTGTAGCCCAGGGAACGTCCTTGGACTGGACAAGCTCTGTCATCGATCGACCAACGCCGTCAGCAACTCGACGAACGTGATTCCCTTGTTGGTCACACCGAACACGTGAGCTCGGAGCGCAGTCTGATGGGCCCAATTGCGGTGCGGCTTCATCTCGTTCATCTTGTTCCGGTAGCCGGACGCCTGAACTCCCCCGGCGTCGGCACCGAGAATGTCGAGGGCATCGTGATATTCCTCGTGCGTGACAGCGGACAGTGCATTGACCGCTGCGACGTGCGACGGGTGGATGACCGTCTTGCCCTGGATTCCGTTGGCTCGGTCCAGCGCGATCTCACGGAGCAGACCGTCGAGGTCGCGGCTGACGAGATGCTGACGGAACCGGACGGCGTCGTGTTCCTCGAACGGGGTGGCGCGCAGCATCGGCCGGAACATGCGTTCGTGATCGGCGAAGTACTCCCACACGGGCCCGGTGATGACAAAACCCGAACCGTCCGCGCGCCCGAGATAGTTGACGATGTCGGCGATGACGTCGACCACCACGCGCACGTCGTAGATGGTCAGATCGCGGTCACGACGGATGCCGAAAGTGCTGCACATGTCGGTGGCGCCGATGCGGACGGCAAGGATTCGATCGCGGTGTTGCGCGAGAATCCCACTGATGGTGCGCAATTCGAGATCGCGAGTATCGCGGTGCACAAGCGCGGGTGATTCGAGTACCGGCATCGCGTAGAGATGCTTGCCCAGCAACTCGGATGCGTCCGCGACGGCGTCGAGAAACACGGGGCCGGACTCGCTGCCGAACTTGGGGATTACGAACCCGGTGAGCGCGGCGCGCCCCTCGGTCAACGACGCGGCGACCTTGTGGATGTCCGCGACTTCACGAACCCGCACGAACAGCAGCATGCCGACGGCGTCGGTGGACGCGATCTTGTCGAGAGCTTCGACCGCGTTCGCTCGCGCCGATTCGACCTCGTGATCGGCGACGGCATCCTCGAGATCGAGCACCATCGAGCTGACGCCCTCGGACGCACGCTTGGACACGATGTCGGCCAACCCGGCCCGGGTGGCAGGAACGTAGAGAGTTGCACCCAGAGCAATCGCGAGCAGATCCCTCTCGTCGGAATCCGCGAACGATCGAGGCGCATGCAGGAACAGTTGCTCCCGCACGTCATCCTCGAGATGTTGAAAGTGCTGCATTTCTCTTCTCTCTGTAACCGCAATCAAGTCCATGAAACGACCCCCTGTGACAACGCGTCGGGCAACTCCGATCCCCCGATCGGCCCGACCATTCAGTTTTTGCCGGCTCGCGCCCGCATCTTCTCGACAACTTCGGTGATGAACGTCGATACCGAGTCCAGCTGTAATACATACGACCAGTAGTCCGGATGAGTTCCCGACAGTGACGCACTCGCTCGCTCGATCCTTGCTAGTTGAGCATCGAGTACAGAGCCCCACTCCGCCACCAACCCTTGGTTAACAGCGAACATCTGGGCGTCTTTCAGCCGGAAACGAACCTCACGTTCCTTTTGGCTCGGATCTGCCCGAACTGCACGCAGAGTAGCGAGACGGTCCGTCACGGCGTCGGCACACGCTTCGGCGTCGGCGAGGTGCACGCGGGCTTCGGCCATCAAAGCCAGTGCATGTTCGGGGTTTCCCGCAGCCAACGACTGCTTCGCTTCCTTGAGATCGATGTCGGCCTGATCGATATGCGCTCGGCTGCGACTGCTGTTGTCGACGAGGTCAGCAGAACTCGCGGCGTTGAACTCGCGCAGCAATGCGGAGTACGCCGGATCCAGGCGGTCCACTCGAGTGCGCACTGCCGACAACCTGGTCGAGACCGAGGAAATCGTCATCTCGGCACGGTGCTGGGTCGACGGGGCTTCTGCCAATGCTTCCTCGAGCGCCGATACCGCTTCGCGGACACTCTCGGCCCGCGTGCGGACTGCGTCGGCGCGACCGGATGAGCGCGCATTGTCGAGCGCTGCAACCGCGTCGTCGAGGTGTTCGGAGGCCGTCACCACCGACGGGTACTCGCGATAGCGCTGATCGGTGGCAGCCAGTTTTTCCCGGACGGCGTTCGCCAGGGTTCGGGCCTGCTGGCCGAGGACGGGAATGGCGGACATCGTGACCGTCGCCTGCTCGAGGTGCGCACGATGCCCGTTGTAGAAGGCGTCGACGCCCTTTGCCGCCTCGACGAGTTCGGCTACCGACTTTTCGAACGCCGCCCGAGCACCGTTCGGGTTCTGGTGGAGTACCTGATCGTTGCCATAGCGCTCGGATGTGTCGAGGTAATCCGACGCAGCCTGGAAGCACCGATCCCGAACGGGTTCCCACGCAGCGCGCAGCCCTCGCTCGGGGTACAGCTCGGCGGAAGCGTCGACTGCTGCCGACGCGATGGTCTGCCGCTTGTCCATGTCGAGGAACGCCGAAACCATGGCCGTCTGCGCCTCCCGCGCACGACTGACCGACTCCCCCACTCTTGCCCCCCGATTGAAGCGCTCCGACCATCTTCCCACCACGATTGAATCCTACGGGTCCAGCACTTCGCTTCTCGGTTCGTAATTCTGCTGTTACGGCGAACACACCGGAACTGCGGTTAGGGTGGTGGAGGTAAACACACTCCCAAGACGACTTCGCGTCGTAGTGGGCCTTGTCTCTCCTCTTGAAAGGACCCCTGAATGGGCGTCAGCTTGACCAAAGGCGGCAATGTCTCTCTCACGAAGGAGGCCCCGAACCTGACTGCAGTGGTCGTCGGCCTGGGCTGGGACGCACGTTCCACCACCGGAGCTGCTTTCGACCTCGACGCCAGCGCAATCGGCGCAGGCTCGAACAAGAAGGTCCTCTCCGACCAGCACTTCATCTTCTTCAACAACCTCCGTTCGCCCGACGGCTCGATCGAGCACAAGGGTGACAACACGGACGGCGAAGGCGAAGGCGACGACGAGCAGATCGACGTGAACCTCGCAGCGGTTCCCGCCGAGGTCGAGAGCGTTGTCTTCCCCGTCTCGATCTACGACGCAGAAGCTCGCTCGCAGTCCTTCGGCCAGGTCCGCAACGCGTACATCCGCGTCGTCGACAAGTCGAACGGCAACGAGCTCGCTCGTTACGACCTCTCCGAGGACGCTTCCACCGAGACCGCCATGGTCTTCGGTGAGCTGTACCGCAACGGTGCAGAGTGGAAGTTCCGCGCAATCGGCCAGGGCTACGCGTCCGGCCTCGCGGGCATCGCGCGCGATTACGGCGTCAACGTCTGATCTTCGCTCTCGACGAGCTGACTCGGGGAAGGTTCCGCAGTAGTCTGTGGAACCCTCCCCGTTTTCACGTTCGGATGCGGTGAGAGACCGCTTGCAGTAACCACTCTGCATTGACCAACTAGAAAGGGCCACGCTCCGTGGTACTGCGAATATTCGGTTTATCCATCGCAATTTCGATCCTCGCGATGATCGTTGCGTTCATCTACGGCGGACCCGAGGCACTGTTCCTCGTCATCATCCTGTCGATTCTGGAAATCTCGCTTTCCTTCGACAACGCCGTCATCAACGCCACTGTTCTGCAAAGAATGAGTGAATTCTGGCAGAAGATCTTCCTCACCATCGGCGTCATCATCGCCGTCTTCGGTATGCGTCTGGTGTTCCCGCTCGTGATCGTCTGGGCTGCATCCGGTCTCGGACCCGTAGCTGCACTCGACCTCGCACTGAACCCGCCTGCGGACGACGCCGCGTACTTCGCCAACGGCGAGCCGAGCTACGAAACCATCCTCACCGACGCTCACCCGCAGATCGCTGCCTTCGGTGGCATGTTCCTGCTGATGCTCTTCCTCGGATTCATCTTCGAAGAGCGTGAGATCACCTGGCTGTCCTGGCTGGAGAAGCCGCTCGCTCGCATCGGCAAGCTCGATCAGCTCTCCGTCGTCGTGGCCGGCATCGTCCTGGTACTGAGTGGTTCGTTCCTCGCCGCTGACGACAAGGTCTCCACCGTCATGATCTCGGGCGTTCTGGGCATGATCACCTACATCGCGGTCAACGGCTTGGGTGAACTGTTCAATCTGCCGGAAGAAGGCGAAGAGGAAGAAACCGCCAAGTCCGGCGGCCCCACGCAGCTCGCGAAAGCAACCGGCAAAGCCGGCTTCTTCCTGTTCCTCTACCTCGAGGTCCTCGACGCGTCCTTCTCCTTCGACGGCGTCATCGGCGCGTTCGCCATCACGGCAGACCCGATCATCATCGCCCTCGGCCTCGGCTTCGTCGGCGCGATGTTCGTCCGTTCCATCACGGTCTTCCTGGTCCGCAAGGGCACGCTCTCCGATTACGTCTACCTCGAGCACGGTGCGCACTGGGCCATCGGCGCTCTGGCCGTCATCTTGATGGTGTCCATCGGCGTTCACATCAACGAGATCATCACCGGCCTGGTCGGTGTCTTCTTGATCGGCGCTGCTTTCATCAGCAGCCTCATTCGCAACAAGCGAATCGCGAACGAAGATCCGAAGTTGGACGAGAACACTCCGGCAACTGTCTGACGTTCTTTTTCGAAACGCCCGCGACCAATTGGTCGCGGGCGTTTTGTTTGTTATGCCTCAATTGGAACTTTCTGCATTCACAGCCGCGCGCCAATTGTTCAGCCGCGCGCCAAATTCAGCCTGCGGGTGAACAATTGCCCTGCGGGTGCGAAGAACCTATTCGTAAGGGAAACCATGAACGAGATAGTCATAGAGCGCGCAACGGACGAGGACGCCGCGGAAATCCTTGTTCTACAACGCTGTTGCTGGGTTTCGGAAGCAATCTCCAACAACAGCATGGACATACCCCCGCTCCACGAGGACCTACCCACGGTCCGAGCCTGGGTTCAGGAGTCGACTGTCTGGACCGCACGACGCGGCGGCCGGCTCGTCGGGGCCGTGCGAGGAACCGCGGACGGAACCGCATGGCAGATCGGTCGCCTCATGGTGGCACCGGACTTGGCGGGCAACGGCCTCGGCCGACGCCTCTTGCAGCACGTGGAACAGAACGCTCCGGAGCACATCACACGTTTCGAGCTGTTCACCGGAAGCAGGAGCCTGCGGAACATTCGCCTGTACACCCGAGCGGGCTACTCCCAATTGCCGCCGGACCCCAGCCACATCCCCGGAGTCGTCTACCTGTCCAAGCCGAACGCCATCAACTCCGACTGAACGGCGATACTGACTTCTGTGGTGAACATTCGCGTCGCAGCGCAGACAGACTTGCCGTTCTTACGTGAGCACGACTCGCACGTCGCTGCCGAGGAACTCGCGTCAGTGGTCCAACGCGGCCGGATACTCATCGCCGAGGACAACGGTAATCCAATCGGATGGCTGCGCTGGGGCTTGTTCTGGGACGAGATTCCGTTCATGAACATGCTGACCGTCCTGTCTTCGAACCGCGGCCAAGGCATCGGGCGCGCTTTGGTCACAGATTGGGAAAAACGCATGAGCCGCGCGGGACACTCGCAGGTCCTCACCTCCACACTCGCCGACGAATCAGCCCAGAACTTCTATCGCGCAATGGGATATACCGACGCGGGAGTTCTGTTACTCCCAGGCGAGCCCTCCGAAATCTTCCTACGCCGAGACCTCGAGCCTGCGCCCGATCTGACCGATCCCCACATTACCCACGAGTAATATATGGTGGTCGTCACACCACGATCTCAGGGTGGGGCGTGGCACACCAATGTGGAGGACGAGTATGTCGTCAAGGGTCTTATCTCGCGCAGTTGTCGGAGTACTCGCGGTTGCACTGACAGGCGTCGGTGCACCGGCAGCACTCGCGCAGCCAGCCCTTGCCAAGTCCCCCGATGACGGTTTCTACAGCTACGACGGCGCGGCACCCCTCTCGTCGTACGCCCCGGGTGCGGTACTCGAGACTCGCACCGTGCCGTACACCGTGCTCAACATCCCGACCCCGATACAGGCAGTCCAGGTTCTCTACCGATCAACCGACGCCCTGGGACAGCCGTCCGCCAACGTCACCTCGATCCTGCGCCCGGCCAACGCCCAACCGAACAAAGTTGTTTCGTACCAGTCCTTTTACGATTCGCTGAACCCCGACGACAGCCCGTCGCGAGCCATCGCGGGTAACACCCCGATCGGCGACTGGACTCCCAGCGGACGCAACTTCAACATCGGCGGTACCTTCACGTCCATCGAGGCAGCCTTGTTCGGGCCGCTCTTCGCATTGGGCTACACGATCGTCGTCCCGGACACCGAGGGCCCGGATGCAAACTTCGCTGCCGGACCCGAATACGGGATGATGACGCTCGACGCTCTGCGTGCCGCCCGCGATGTCCCGGAAACCGGAATCACCGACGACGCAGAGATCGCGCTGATGGGTTACTCCGGCGGAGCGATCGCCACCAACTGGGCTTCGATCCTCGCTCCCGCGTATGCACCGGAGATCAACGACAACTTGATCGGCGCCGCGCAGGGCGGCGTGCTGGTCAATCCGGCCAACAACCTTCGCTACGCAAGCGGAAGCATCGGGTGGGGCGGCGTTGTCGGCATGGCAGTCGTCGGCGTTGCGCGTTCGTACGACATCGATTTCGGGAAGTATCTCAGCGACCGTGGACGCGACGTCATGGCTCGACTCGAAGACGCGTCCATCGGCAATGTGCTGGCACAGTATCCCGGACTGACCTGGCAGGATCTGGTCAAACCCGAGTACGCCGATCCCAATACGGTCCCCGAGTACGTCGATGTCGTGAACAAGATCAACATGGGCACCGCGGCGACACCGACCATTCCGATGTTCATCGCGCAGGCGGCCAACGGCACCATCGAGGGCACCCAACCCGGCGGCCCCGGTGTCGGAGCGGGAGACGGCGTGATGATCACGGGCGACGTCCGCACCCTCGCACGCAAGTACTGCGACGCCGGCCTGGCGATTCAGTACGACCAGTACGACACCATAAGCCACTTCCTCGGCGCCATGCTCTGGCTCCCCGGTGCGCTCGCCTGGGTCGACGACCGCTTGAACGGCAAGCCTGCACCGTCCAACTGCGCGAACATTGGACCGGGGAACTCACTTGCGCCGCAGGAACATGCGGCGCGCTAGCGAAGCGATCCCGCCAACAGATACCTTTGTCGTCCTGGTGCGCTATTGAACTCAACTGCATGGACCGCGTTATCGCAGGGCCCGTAAATCGCACTTAGAGTTCTGCGCCGACACGATATCCCTCTGCGACAGCGTGACTGATCCGACGGGGCGCGACGCAATCACCGATGACGCTGACGGACTCTCCGGCAACGAGACCAAGATTCGACATCGGAATCCGCGGTTTGTGCCAGACGGCCAACGCGTCGTAGATCGTTATGTCACCACCGCCGAACACGGGCCGCAGAATCAGTGGCAACGCGGAATCTTCCGGAACCACGAGTGTGTGGCAAATCTTGAACTCCACGCCGCCGTCACCGAGCCGGCCGAGAAGTGGGCCTGCACTCTCGGCCGGAATCCGCGAGACCAATGCAGAAAGCGGGGTGGCAAAGGTGACGTGCCAGCCCCGGCCGGCGAGCGCTTCGGCGGCGCTGTATGCGGGCCAGAATCCGTCACCCTCGTCGAATACCACTGCGCGTCGACTTGCCACCTCCGGTACTCGACCGGACAAGACGTCGTCGACCGTGGCTGCTGCTCGACCCGACAGTTCGATCGGTAGTTCGGCCGGCCGCGATCCGGTGGCCACGATGACGTGGTCAGCTGACGAGTGGATGTCGGCAAGGTCGTCGGCGTCGATTTCGGCACCGAGGTTGACATCGACTTTGAGCCGTTTGAGTTCTCGCCCAAGGTAATCGATGATATCGACCAAGGTGGCGCGATGCGGCGCAGCCGCGGCCACGCGGACAGCGCCGCCGAGAACGGTGTTCCGCTCGAACAGTGTGACACGGTGCCCGCGCCCTGCGGCGACGCGCGCTGCCTCGAGTCCGGCCGGCCCGCCGCCGATGACAAATACTTCCTTGGTGCGCGGGGAGACGACACCAACACCCGGATGCCGACCGCGCCCGACTTCGGCGTTGACCGCGCAATGGAGATGCGGGTCGAAGGCACGGCAATCCTGATTGATGCCGAGACAGCCACGGATCTCGTCGAGGCGGCCGGTCTGCGACTTGATGGGCAAGTCAGGATCGGCGATGAGCGCCCGTGCCATCCCCACCATGTCGACGTAACCGGACTTGATCGCGTGATCGGCGGTGGCGGCGTCGCGAATACGCTGGCCAACGAGAGTGGGAATTCCGGTGGCAGCTCGCACCTTTGACGCGGACGGAATTGCGACAGCGTCCTCGTTGGTGGAGTCCTTGACATATTTCCCGCGGGTGCCGTGCGTGATGGAGAAGTAATCGACCCCGAGTTCGGACATGTTTTCCGCGATGCGCACGCAGTCGTCGATCTGCATACCGCCGGGGATTTCCTCTTCACCGCTCAATCGCACGCCAAGAACGAATCCGGTCGGCATGACGGAGCGCATTGCTTCGATCACCAAACGAGGAAACCGCATTCGGTTCTCGAACGATCCACCGAAGCTGTCGGTTCGCTGGTTGGTCAACGGGGACATGAATTGAGCAGGCAGATAACCGTGCGCGGCATGGATTTCCGCGCCGTCTACGCCTGCCTTGACCAAATTCGCGGTCGAGATACGCCAGCCTTCGACGATATCCTCGATCTCGGCAATTGTGAGTTCGTGAGGCGGGTACGCATCGCGCGGTGTCTTTATCGGGGACGGGGCAGACGGCGGCGCATCCGATTCGCCGCCGATGAACTCGCGACCGAGGTGGCACAACTGACCGATGAACTTCGCACCATGGCGATGTATCACTTCAACTTTCGCGGCTGTGGCCGGAACGAATTCATCGATATATGCCTCGACGAGCTTCCGTGAGCGCAGCGTCGTGGTCGGGTGAACCACGGTTGCGCCACCGATGATCAGGCCCACTCCACCGGCCGCGAGCCGCTCGAAATGCTCGGTGTCCCCGCGTGTCGGCACACCGTTTGCGGCCATGCTCGTACCGGCAGGCAATGCCACCAATCGATTCTTCAGGGTCATCCCGCCGAGCGTGAACGGTGAAAATAGGTGGGGAAAATCGTTACCCATCAACGCTCTCTTTCCTTGGTCGCGCCCACTGACATGGCACTCCAAACTTTCCTGTATTGAATTCAGTTTAGCTGATCGAACCGGCACGGAACAGCCCTGCGATCATCCCTGTTGTGACCCGAGCCACATGACTATATGCTGCCGTCGCAAGCTAAACCGAATTCAGGTGATTTATCAGCGAAATCTGAATTCGCTTACTCTCTAACATTTTTCGAGATTCACCCCTGAAACTCGATGAGGACCACAGGCGACAAACGCGCGACAGAAGGGCATGCCCATGAAGATTCTCCCCCGGTCGTTCATAGCGGTGACTGCGGTCACCACGCTGATGATGACTGCAGCGTGCGGCAGCAACGAGACTCCGACAAGCACGGTTTCCGGCAACTGGGACGACATTGTCGCTGCAGCCAATTCCGAAGGTTCCGTGCGCCTTTACTCGACCCAACATCCCGCGAATCTGGAGGCACTGCGGGTTGCGTTCACGGCGCAGTACCCGCAGATCACCTTGGAAGTGACGCGCGGCACCGATGTCGAGATGAACCCTCGAATCGAAACCGAGAATCGAACAGGCAAGGGCGTAGGCGACGTTCACATGTCGTCGGATCCGTCCTGGATCAAAAATGCTGCCGCCTCCGGCACCTTCTCCACCCCGATCGTCGGTCCAGCCTTCGACGATCCGGCATACGAGCGCGACCGAAGTGTGATCGACAACCAGTTCTTTCTGACCAGCGCGGCGATATTCGCGCTCGGCTGGAACACCGACGCTGTCCCACAGGGGCTTCGGTCACCGGACGACCTGCTGGACCCAGCGCTGAAGGGGAAAATTGGGGTCGTGAACCCCGGCGGATTCGCGGCCGTGGTCGACGAGTACCAGTTCTTCGAAAAAAATTGGGGCAACGGCGATTTCAATGAACGGCTGGCGGCCCTGAATCCTCGGATATACCCGAGTTCGCTGGGTATCGCGCAAGCATTGAGCTCTGGTGAGATTGCCGCAACCCCGATGGTGCAACCGCTGGTGAGGGAGATGGCGACAGGTGCCCCGGTGGATTGGGTACTGCCGGAGCCGGCTTGGGGAACGCCGTGGTATTCCTTGGTACTCGCGTCCGCGCCGCATCCGAATGCCGCGCAGGTACTGGCCAACTTCATGGTCACAGAAGCAGGGCAGAAGGCACTCTCGTACGGATACGGTAGTGCTCTGCCGGACATCTCGGGTTCGGTCGGACGTGCGCAGGATATCCCTCTACCGGACACCGCTGCGCTCACTCCCGAGCTGACCGGCAAGTTCCAAGAAGAATGGGAGCGGAGCTTTCAACGTTAGTGCTGCGATCTGGCCCGCCTCGGATCGAGGCGGGCCACCTCAGTGCTTTACTACTTCAGTACTTTTCACCCACATCAGCCTTCTCGACCAACGACTGCGGTGGTTCGAAATGACTGCCGTACTTCGACGCCAGATCTCGGGCGCGGTCGACGAAACCTGGCAGCCCGCCGTCGTACTGGTTGATGTACTGGATCACGCCGCCGGTCCAGGCTGGAAAGCCGATACCGTAGATCGAGCCGATGTTAGCGTCCGCGACCGACTCCAGCACGCCCTCGTCGAAGCAGCGCACGGTCTCGAGCGCTTCAGCGAACAGCATTCGTTCCTTCATGTCCTCGAACGGAATTTCCGTGGACCCGGACTTGAACGCTTCACGCAGACCTGGCCAGATGCCGACCCGCTTGCCGCTCTCGTCGTACGAGTAGAAACCGCCGCCGCCGGATCGCCCGGTGCGCTCGAGTTCACCGACCATCCGATCCATGACGGCGTTGGAACCGTGGAATGGAACAGTCTCGCCCGCAGCGAGCAGTGCCCGCTCGGTTTCCTTGCGGATCTTCTGAGGCAGTGTGAGTGTCAGTTCGTCCATGAGCTGCAGTGGCGGTGCCGGGTATCCGGCCTGTGCGCCTGCTTGCTCGATGAACGTGGGGTTCACACCCTCGCCGACGGCAGCCATCGCCTCGTCGAGGAACTTGCCGATGACGCGGGAGGTGAAGAAACCACGACTGTCATTGACCACGATGGGCGTCTTGCGGATCTGCTGGGTGTAGTCGATGACCTTGGCCAACACCGCATCCGACGTCTTGGCCCCCTTGATGATCTCGACCAGGGGCATCTTGTCCACTGGGGAGAAGAAGTGGATTCCGATGAAGTCTTCCGAGCGCGCAACTCCTTCGGCCAGGATGGTGATCGGCAGGGTGGAGGTGTTGGACCCTAGCACCGCGTCGGGTTCGACGATGTTCTCGATTTCTTGGAATACCTGGTGTTTTACTTCGACCGATTCGAATGCGGCTTCGATTACCAGGTCGACGCCCGCGAAATCGGCGGCGTAGGTGGTCGGTGTGATTCGGGCGAGGAGTTGTTCGGACTTCTCCGCCGTAGTGTTGCCGCGGGCGAGCGCTTTGGCCTCCAGCGCTACCGCGTACTGCTTGCCTTTCGCCGCAGCGTCGAGCGAGATGTCCTTGAGTACCACGTCGATTCCGGCTTTGGCGGAGACGTACGCGATTGCTGCACCCATCATTCCGGCTCCGATGACGCCCACCTTCTTTGCGGTGAACTTGTCGTAGCCGTCAGGCCTTGACGCTCCACCGTTGATCGCCTGCAGGTCGAAGAAGAAGGCGTTGATCATGTTCTGGGCCACTTGGCCGGTCACCAACGAGACGAAGTAGCGGGTCTCGATCTCGTCGGCAGTGTCGATGTCGACGTACGCGCCTTCGATCGCGGCAGCCATGATCGCGCGTGGCGCCGGCATCGGTGCACCCTTGAGTTGCTTACGGAGGAGACTCGGGATAACCGGTAGGACCTGGGCCATCTTCACGTCAGCCGGCCCGCCGCCGGGAATCTTGAATCCCTTGGTGTCCCAAGGCTGTACGGCATCAGTGTGGTTGTGAATCCAAGCCTTGGCCGCCGGTAGCAATTCCGCCACCGAACCGACGACCTGGTCGATCAGGCCCAACTCCAGCGCGCGCGTCGGGCTCAAACGCGGGCCCTGCAGCAGCACGTTTGCCAGCGCCCCCTGGATGCCGAGCAGCCGTACGACACGGGAGATTCCGCCGCCGCCGGGCAACAGACCCAGGGTGACCTCGGGTAAGCCGAGTTGGTTGCCCTTGACGTCGGCCGCGATGCGGTGGTGGGTGTGCAGCACGATTTCCATCCCGCCACCGAGCGCGGCGCCGTTGATGGCGGACACTACGGGCTTGCCCAGCACCTCGAGTCGCCGCAGCACCTTCTTGAGTTCGTTGAGGTGGGTGGTGACCTCGGTGGCAGACACCGGGTTCTTCGCCTGCGGTCCCCAAGCCTGCATGTCCCTGAGGTCACCACCGGCAAAGAATGTTCGCTTTGCCGAGGTGAGCACGACGCCGACGAAACTGTCCTTCTCGGCTTCGAGTCGGTCGACTGTCGCGGCCATTGACGACGTGTACAGGGCGTTCATCGTGTTGGCGCCCTGATTCGGGTCGTCCATCGTGAGCACGAGGACGCCATCGGTATCGAGCGCCCAGCCGATCATGTTGTCAGTCATTGATTCTGTATGTTCTTTCTCTTCAACAGAGGGAGGAGCGGACCGGGGTGCAAACTCAGACGCGTTCGATGACGGTGGCTATACCCATGCCGCCGCCGATGCACAGCGTGATCAGGCCGTAGCGTCCGCCGGTACGTTCGAGTTCGTCGAGCACGGTGCCGACCAGCATGGCTCCGGTAGCGCCGAGTGGGTGGCCCATCGCGATGGCCCCGCCGTTGACGTTGGTCTTCTCGTGCGGGATCTTCAGATCCTTCATCCACTTCATGACCACGGAGGCAAAGGCCTCGTTGAGTTCGAAGACGTCGATGTCGTCCACGGTCAGTCCGGCCCGCTTCAGAGCGAGTTCGGTGGCGGAAGTAGGTCCGGTCAGCATGATCGTCGGTTCACTACCGGTTTGGGCGGTGGCCACGACGCGGCCGCGCGGCGTCAGGCCGCCGCGCTTACCCGCGGCTTCGCTGCCGACGAGTACCAGTGCGGCACCGTCGACGATGCCCGAAGAGTTACCGCCGGTGTGGATGTGGTTGATCTTTTCTATGTTGACGTATTTCTGCAGCGCAACCTCGTCGAAACCGGTTGTAGCCGCGAGTTTTTCGAACGCCGGTGTGAGCTTGCCCAGACTCTCGACGGTGCTTCCCGGACGGCGATGCTCGTCGTGATCGAGCAGGACGACCCCGTTGAAGTCCCGCACCGGAACCACGGATCTGGAGAAATAGCCTGCATTCCAAGCATTTTCCGCACGCCCCTGTGACTGTGCGGCGTAACCGTCGATGTCCTCGCGGGTGAATCCTTCGACCGTGGCGATGAGGTCGGCGCCGATTCCCTGCGGGGCGATGTACAGATCATATGCGGTCGCCGGGTCGGTGAAGATGGCGCCGCCGTCGCTACCCATCGGGACGCGCGACATCGACTCGACGCCGCCGGCTATCACCAGGTCGTCCCAGCCGGACGCAACTTTCTGCGCCGCCAGGTTTGTGGCCTCGAGACCGGACGCACAGAAACGGTTGACCTGCGTGCCTGGCACCGAATCCGGCAACCCCGCGAGCAGGGCCGCGGTGCGCGCGATGACGGCACCCTGCTCGCCCACCGGGGAGACGACGCCGAGCACTACGTCGTCGATTTCTGCGGGATCCATTGCGGTAAAACGTGTTCCGAGCTCCTGAATCAGCCCGACTACAAGGTCGACGGGCTTGACACTGTTCAACGAGCCTTTTCGCAGTTTGCCTCTCGGCGTGCGAATGGCCTCGTAGATAAATGCTTGTTCACTCACAGGGATTCCTTTTGGTCATGATGGCTCAGCTATTTCGGCCGGACGAGAGGGAGGACCGCCTGCCAGAATGGCGGCGCGCGCCTGCGATAGAGATCGCGGAGGATATACGGCGTCCCCGGGTAGCGCGGGAAGACTGTGCGGCACCTGAGGTCGGCTTGGATGGAGCTGGAATCAGGAGAAGGACAGTTCGGGGGTGCGGGCGATCAGTAGGCGCCGCACCTTGCCCTCGCTGTCGAGCTGCGCAGTGGCGTTGAACGAAGCCTCGAACTCGCCGCCTCGAGTGGTGCGCCCGAGTGACAACTCGACACCGTCGACGAATGCCCCGGCGTCGATGTGGTGGACCAGAACACTTTTCTCGCGTTGCGCCAGGTAGGCAACGAGACCGTCGCGATCGCCGACGAACTCGGCAGACTGACCATCACCCTTCGAGAACTGAACGGACATCACGAAGTCTTTGCTGATCATCGTCAGCACGCGGTCCGGATCGTCGGAATCCATGTACTCGAACCACTGGATGAGCACTGGCGTCTGGTTGGTCTCGCTCATCAGCGAACTCCTTCGGCGGACGAATCGGGGGGAATCAAACTGAACTCAGCGTCGAAGGTCACCTGATAGCGATCGACGAGACCGGCGGAATCGACGTGCATGACACCGACGAAATAGCCCGTGGTCTTGGTCCCGTTTTCAGTCACCGACCCATGCAGGAAATGCAGATCTCCTTCGGCTGCAACGCGCAGGACCTTGTGTTTGCGATCCACCGGAGGGCGACCCGACAGGTAGTCGAGCATTGACGCACGACCACTCCCGTAGTTAGCCCCGGTGGGCAAGACCATGGCGAACTCCACGTTCTCGGCCAACAAGGCCACAGCATCTTCGAGTCGACCGCTGTCCACGGTCGCGTAATAAGTTTCGATCACTGTACTCATGACATGAACTTAGTTCGGTTCACCCCTTCTTGTCGAGGCCTTGACGCGCTAGTCTCGATCGATAACCAAACTGAACTCAAGTCAAGTGGAGTGATATGAAATCGTCTACTTCCCAGGTAGAGCCCCCCTGGCCACTCTCCGAGCCCGCTGCTCTCAATCCTGGCCCCGAACAGTCGGAGCTTCGTGATGCGATTCGAGCGCTGCTCGGGAAACACGGCGGCGCAGAACAGGCTCGGTCGGCTTCGCACACGGCCGAGGGATACTCGCCGGACCTCTGGCAGCAATTGATCGAGAATATGTCGGTCACTTCGCTCGCTGCGCCAGAAGATCGCGGCGGGCTGGGTTACGGCATGGTCGAACTCGGCATCATTCTCGAAGAGTGCGGTCGGAGCCTGGCCTGTGAGCCCGTGTTTTCCTCGGCGGTCCTGGGCGCCCAGGCACTATTGGCGGCCACGCATCCCGTCGACGAACTACTGGTCAACGTCCTCGAGGGATTCTCGGTGGCAAGCGTCAGTCCACTGACTGCCGCGACCGATCGACTCAGCGGTGTCGAAAGGGAATCCTCCTGGCTGCTCAGCGGTGAGGTCTCGGCCGTCGTAGGTGGTGCTGCTGCCGACATCGTCATCGTCTCCGCCGACACCGCCGCCGGACGGCAGATATTCGCAATTAAGACAGCCGGTCAGGCGCACTGGCGCGAGCGCGAAGTCGTCGACCCCACCCGCAGACAGGCCGACCTGACCGTAGCGGAAGTGCCGGCAGTTCCCGTGGTCGGTGCCGACGATTATGCCCGGGTCTGTACTCGGGTTCATGATTTACGGACGCTCGCAATCGCTTTCGAGAACACCGGAATCGTCGACGCCCTGCTCGAGATGACCGTCGAATACGTGAAAACCCGACATCAATTCGGGCGCCCGATCGGCTCGTTTCAAGCCGTCAAGCACCGACTGGCCGACGTGCTCGTGCTGCTCGAGCGCGCTCGATCGGCAAGCAAATATGCCGCAGCCGTATACGACGAGGCCCCGGACACTGCCCGATTGGCGATCGCGGTGGCCGGCGCCGTCTGCACCGACGCGGCCATCGACGCCGCGGCCGAGGCCGTGCAATTGCATGGCGGCGTCGGCTTCACGTGGGAACACCCGGCTCACTCCTATTTCCGGCGCGCATTGGGAAACGAAGCAATACAGGGAGATTCGCGCACTCATCGCGCACTAATCGCCGAACTGATCGGCGTTTGACTGTTCGAAAAGTCGTCGACGCCGCGTATTGACGCGGCGTCACCCGAAATGCATACTGAAGTGAATCCAGTTCAACTTAAGCTCCCACGAAAGGTTTATCATGATCGAGACCGACCACATCCTGTTGGAGAAAGACGGAGACATCGCACGGGTTTGGCTCAACCGCCCGCACAAGAAGAACGCGGTCACCGTTGAACTGTTGCACCGCCTCGACGAGATCATCGTCGAGGTCGACAACGATCCGAACCTCAAGGTTCTGGTGCTACGCGGCGTCAACAACACGTTCTGCTCAGGTTTCGACCTGGACGAACTGCTCTCCGACTTCATCGGCAGCACCACCGCGATGGACGTCGCCGTGCTCTCGGCCAAGGTCTGCGACCGCCTCTACTCGATGAACACACCCTCGATCGCAGTCCTCGAAGGCTACGTCACCGCAGGTGGTTTCGAACTGATGATCTCCTGCGACTTCGCGATCGCATCGGATGACGCCAAGATCGGCGACTTCCACATCCGTCGCGCACTCTTCGGTGGCGCCGGCCCGATCTACCGCCTTCCCCGCATGATCGGGGTTCGCAAGACCAAGGAGCTCATGCTCACCGGCAAGCTGCTCTCGGGCACCGAGGCCGCTGCATTCGACCTGATCAATGCTTCGGCACCGGCCGATCAGCTCGATCAGACCGTGGCAGACTTCGCCGCGACTCTGACCGACAAGAGCCCGTTCATGATGAAGCTCACCAAGATGTGCATCGACAAGGGCCTCGACGCCGACATCCAGTCGCTCATGGTCATGGAGCACTTGGCCGTCGGCAACGCACTGCAGTCGGAAGACGGCAAGGAAGGCGTCACCGCATTCCTCGAGAAGCGTGATCCGGTGTGGGTCGGCCGCTGATCTGATTCACCCCGAGACCTGAAGGGATAGGCATGGAAGAGAAGACAGCAATCGTGCTCGAAGGCAGCCGGTGCACGGTGTGCGCCACGGTGGCCTTTCCAGCTGGCGTCATGTGCAGCAAGTGCGCAACGCCGACGGCGACACCTCTCGAGTTGAGTACCCGAGGTGTGCTGTGGGCGTATACGATTCAACGTTTCCCTCCGAAATCGCCGCCGTATGTACCGCCCGCCGGAGGGTTCACTCCCTTCGCAGTCGGTTACATCGAGCTCCCTGAAGGAATCAAGGTCGAGGCAATCATCGACAGCGAAGACTTCGACGGACTGGATCAGGCACCGGTGACGTTGGTCGCCACCACACCGGTGCCCCGGTTCGCCGTCGATCGCGACACCGAACTGGGAGCAATCAAGTGACGCAGCCCGTTTCGATCGTCGGAGCCGGACTTTCGAAGTTCGGGCGGCAACCGGGAGTGAGTGGGCGTGCCATGGCCGTCACCGCGATCGGCGCCGCGCTCGATGATGCCGGACTTTCATGGCCCGACGTCCAGGTCGCCTTCGGCGGCAGTGACGGATCCGGGCTGGCTGACACCCTTGTAGCCGAACTCGGCTTCACCGGAATACCTTTCACCAACGTCAAGAACGGTTGTGCAACCGGCGGTAGCGCACTCTTCTCGGCGGTCAACGCAGTGCGGTCGGGTGCAGCCGAGATCGCACTGGCGGTCGGCTTCGACAAGCACCCGCGCGGGGCATTCGATCCCCGACCGGAAGAATGGGGCCTGCCGGAGGGTTACGGCGAGGCCGGTCTGATGGTCACCACACAATTCTTCGGAGCCAAGATCTCGCGCTACATGCGCCAGCACAACATCTCGGCCGACACCCTGGCCCGGGTGGCCGAGAAGGCTTATCGCAACGGCGTTCTCAATCCGAATGCCTGGCGTCGGGAGGCAATGTCCGCCGAGACCATCGCAGCAGCCGACATGGTCAATGACCCGCTCACCCGCTACATGTTCTGCTCACCCGGAGAAGGTGCCGCCGCGATCGTGGTCGCCAGCGAGAGCGCAACCAAAGCACTCGCTGCGCGAGCGGTCACACTTCGTGCAATCACCCATCGCACCCGAAGATTCGGCTCCTTCGAGGTTTTCAGCCCGGCCGTGCAAGGTAGCGGTGAACCGACCAGTGTCAGTGCGGACGCCGCCCGGGCCGCTTTCGAGCAGGCAGGCATCTCCCCCGGCGAAGTCGACGTGGCTCAATTGCAGGACACCGAGAGCGGCGCCGAAATCATGCACATGGCCGAATGCGGTTTCTGTGAGCCCGGCGAACAGGAATCGATGATTGCGACCGGCGAGACGGAGATCGGAGGCCGTATTCCGATCAACACCGACGGTGGATGCATCGCCAACGGTGAGCCGATCGGCGCATCGGGCCTTCGCCAGGTGCACGAGATAGTCACCCAGCTTCGTGGTGAGGCGGGTGCCCGTCAGGTTCCCGGTACTCCCCGAATCGGGTTCACCCACGTGTACGGCGCACCGGGCATCAGTGCCTGCACCGTATTGTCCGTTTGAGTTTGCGAAGACGACTGAGGGCAGATCAGTGACACCACAAACGATTCCAGGTATCGACGCGTTCACCGAGGAAGCCATCGCTTGGTTGCGTGGCGTCGCCGCACCTCGCACCGAATCGGTGTGGGGCGTTGGTTCGGATTCGGTGGCGGTATTCGAGAATTGGACCGCAGAGCAAGAGCGCGCGCACACCGACGAAATCTCACGCTACGAGCAGGCGAAGTTCGATGCCGGCTGGGGAGCATTGAGTTGGCCACCCGAACGCGGCGGCCGCAGCCTGCCGCTGTCATACGTGCTGGCTTTCCGCCGGGCCGAGGAATCGTTCGACGTGCCTCGGCGAACCGAGATGTTCTCGGTGACACAGCAATTGATCGCGCCGACCATCGAGCAGTGGGGCACCGACGAGCAGAAGGAACGCTACGTACGAGCAATGCTTCGCACGGACATCATTGCCTGCCAATTGTTCTCCGAGACGGAGGCCGGATCGGACCTGGCTGCCGTCCGCACCAAGGCGGTACGCAGCGAAACCGGCACATGGACCCTTGACGGGCACAAAGTATGGACCTCCGGCGCGCTGGTGGCGGACTACGGAGTTGCCGTATGCCGTACCGACGCCACCGTCGCGAAACACGCCGGGCTCACCATGTTCCTGGTCCCGATGAACGCTCCCGGCGTGACCATACGCCCGATCCGGCAGATGACCGGCGGCAGCTCGTTCAACGAGGTGTACCTCGACGGCGTCGAACTCGAAGACACGTATCGACTCGGTCCGGTCGGCAAGGGTTGGCAGGTTGCTCTCACCGTACTGGCGGCCGAACGTCTAGATGGCGGAAATCTCGGTCTGGCCAACGCAGATCAAGCAATTGCACTCGCGCAGAACCTCGGACGCGAACTGACCGAGGTCGAGAAGGACAAGGTGGCCGACCTGGTCACCAGGAGCTATCTACAGCGCGTGAGCACTATGCGGGTGGCCGGAGCGATGCTTGCCGGCAACGAACCGGGTCCTGAAGCATCACTCGGAAAGTTGTTGGCCACCGACACCATGGCCAGGACTTCCGAAGTTGCCCGTTTGCTGCTCGGCCGTGAACTTACCGCCGATTCCGGTCGATGGGGAACATTCGCTTGGTCCGAACACGCACTCGGCGCCCCCGGATACCGAATTGCCGGCGGCACCGACGAGATTCAGCACAACATCATCTCCGAGCGCGTACTCGGTCTACCAAGGGAGCCGCGATCGTGACCAGTTCGTCTCTGCAAGAACGGGTCGCCGCCAAACTGCTCGCGGACTGCGGTGCGACGTTAACCGACTTCCAGCCGCTACTCGGTGGACACTCCGGACTGACGTACCGCGCCGCCACCTCGACCGGTGACGTGGTGATCAAAGCGGTGCCCGAAGGCCAACGATCCATCGGCAGGCACGACATGCTGCGACAGGCGCATATTCTGCAGGCGCTGGCCGGCACCGAAGTTCCGGTGCCGCGCGTAGTTGTCGTCGACGAGATCGAGCCCGCGTGGTTTGCCATGGAATTTGTTGCTGGCGAGTCACTCGAGCCCGTGCTCGACGACCCGGCCGTCGATCCGGTGCTCGCCGCCAATCGGATGCGTCGTGCCGCTGCAGTTCTACCGCGACTGCATGAGGTGGACCTGGCCACCATTGCCGGGCTCGCAGATCCACTGACACCAGCAGACGAGCTCGAGCGCTGGGCTAAGACGCTGGGCGCAGTGCCACCGGAATTGGTTGTCGGCGCCGATCAACTGTTGGAACTGTTGCGCTCCGACATTCCCGAACCTATCGAACCCACACTGGTGCACGGTGATTACCGTCTCGGCAACATCATCTCCGACGGACTGGAGCCAGTTGCACTCATCGACTGGGAAATCTGGTCTGCCGGAGATCCACGAGTCGAATTGGGCTGGTTCCTGGTATTCGCCGACGGTTCGAACTTCCCCGGTGTCGGTCGGGAAGTCACCGGACTGCCGAGCGCCGAAGAGTTGGTCGCGCTGTACATCGGAGCGGGTCCCGCACTCCCCGAACTCAACTGGTTCGACGCACTCGGCCGGTTGAAGATGGCGGCGATCATGGGCCACAACCTGCGTCGGCACCGCGAGGGACGCCACCATGATCCGGATCAGGAGAAGCTGCCCGACACCATCAGCCGGTTGATCGAGACCGGTACCGCTCTTCTGCGTCCCTAGGTCTTCCAGGCCGCTGGTCTTTTGCTTCGCTGATAATCACCTAAGGAGACCTACCGTGGATTTCGCTTATTCCCCGCGGACCGAGGAACTGCTCGGCAAGCTCGAATCTTTCATGGCCGATTACGTCTATCCGGCGGAATCGGTGTACGACGCCCAGGTCGCTGCCAACGACAACCCGCACGAACAGCCCCAGATCATGCGCGATCTGCAGGCGAAGGCACGCGAATTGGGTCTGTGGAATCTGTTCATGACGCACGACGGACTCGGCGCAGGGCTGACTAATCTCGAATACGCTCCGCTGGCTGAGATCGTCGGCCGCTCCATCATCGGCAACGAGGCGATCAACTGCTCGGCTCCCGATACCGGAAACATGGAGATCCTCGCCATGTTCGGCACCGACGAACAGAAGGCGCAGTGGTTGAAGCCGTTGCTGGACTGCAGTATTCGTTCAGCTTTTGCGATGACCGAACCGGCTGTGGCAAGTTCGGATGCGACAAACATTCGATCGACTATCCAACGTGACGGTGACGAATTCGTGCTTAACGGCCGTAAGTGGTACACCTCCGGCATCCTCGATCCTGACTGCAAGCTCATGATCTTCATGGGCAAGTCGGATCCCGAAGGGCCGACTTACCGGCAGCAGAGCATGATCCTGGTACCGGCCGACGCGCCCGGCGTCGAGGTCATTCGGGATCTGCCGATGTTCGGCTTCCAAGACCGACTCGGCCACGGCGAAGTTCAATTCACCGATGTTCGAGTACCGGCTGCAAACATGCTCGGCTCTGAGGGCGACGGATTCGCCATCGCACAGGGACGCCTGGGCCCCGGCCGGATGCACTACGCGATGCGCGCAGTCGGTATGGCAGAACGGGCACTGGACATGATGTGTAAGCGCGCGCTCGAAAGGGAAGCGTTCGGAGGCCCCCTTGCCGACCGCGGCGTAGTGCGTGAATGGATTGCCCGCAGTCGCATCGAGATCGACCAAATCAGGTTGCTCGTACTCAAATCGGCTTGGTTGATGGATACTCAGGGCAACGCGTCTGCGCGCTCGGAGGTGGCCGCCATCAAGGTGGCAGCGATGGAAGTTGCGCACAAGGTTGTCGACCGCGCGGTGCAGACTTATGGCGCCGCCGGAGTCAGCAACGACACGATCCTGGCTCGGCTGTATGCGATTACCCGCGCCCTGCAGATTGCAGACGGGCCCAGTGAGGTCCATCTGCGTACCATTGCCCGCCTCGAGGTGAAGAAGCACAAATGAGTACACCAGAATTGACCGGTAAGGTCGCGCTCGTGACCGGCGCGAGCCGCGGTTTGGGACTGGCCATCGCGCGTGGACTCCGGGACGCGGGCGCGACCGTGATCGTGTCCAGCCGAAAGCTCGAGTCCTGCCGCAAAGCGGTGGCGTCGCTCGGTGACACCGGTCCGGGAACCGCTCACCCGTTCGCCCTGCACGTCGGGCACTGGGACAGTATCGAGCCCGCGGTCGAGAAGATCATTGCCGAATACGGCAGCCTCGACATCGTTGTCAACAATGCCGGCATCGCACCGCTGGCCGACAACTTGCTCGCCGCCTCGGAAGGACTGTGGGACAAAACCATCGAGGTCAACGTCAAGGGACCTTTCCGGCTGATGGCCGTCGCGGGAGACCGGATGCGGGCGGCCGGGGGCGGCTCGATCATCAACATCTCCAGTATCGGTGCGGAGCGCCCGAGCCCACCGGAAGCGATGTACGCCGCGGCCAAGAACGGCCTCAATGCGCTCACCCGGGCGTTTGCTCAGGAGTACGCACCGACGGTGCGAGTCAACTGTGTGATGCCGGGTGGTTTCGCTACCGACATGGCCGAGAACTGGGACGACGAGTTCATCGGAAAGATCGTGGACCGTCTGCCTGCCGGGCGACTGGGCCGGCCGGAGGAGATCGCCGGTCTGGTAACGCACCTGGCCTCCGATGCTGCGGGTTACACGACCGGCGCGCTCATCCCGGTCGACGGTGGCCGAACCGCCGTGTACTGATGCCGCGATGTCCTGATTTCGACAGGGAAGCCATGACAGACAACGGATTCGAAGGTGAACAGATGCTGACCGAGATGTTCGGACTGGCCGGGCGGGTAGCGATCGTGACGGGCGCGTCGTCTGGTCTCGGGATGGGATTTGCGCGCACACTGGCCAGCGCCGGGGCCACGGTCTACGCCGCGGCCCGCCGGCTCGACCGCCTGCAGGACTTGGCAGCCGAGGTACCGGGAATCGTTCCGGTTCGTTGCGACATCACTGACGACGCCGATCGGCGCGCCCTGATCGACGGGTGTTACGAGCAATCCGGACGGCTCGACGTACTCGTCAACAATGCCGGCATTCCCGGACCTCCGAACGCCGAGGACGAAACCATCGCGGGATTCAATTCGGTACTCGAGCTCAATCTGGTATCCGGCTTTCACCTGGCTACCTACGCCGCGACCCGACTACCGGAGAACGAACGCGCGTCGTACATCAACATCTCCTCGGTGATCGGGCTTGTGTCCACCGCCCCGATCGGTGGCGCGAGCTACGCCGCCTCCAAGGCCGGAGCACTCGGGCTGACCCGGGAATTGGCCGGCCAGTGGGGACGCAGGGGGATCCGCGTGAACTCCGTCGTGCCTGGGTGGTTCGATACGGAGATGACCGACGGACTGTTCAGCAACGATAGATCGGCGGGGTGGGTACGTAAGAACACCATGCTCGGCCGCGGCGGGGTTGAAGGTGAGATAAACGGCGCAGTGCTGTTTCTGGCCTCGGACGCCTCCTCGTACATGACCGGCCAGGCACTGGTCGTCGACGGTGGTTGGACGGCGCGCTGATGTTGGCAGTCCAGCTGACGGCGTGGGGTCAGCCTCCGCAGGTGCGTGAGGTCCCCGTACCCGAGCCCGCTGAGGGGCAACTGTTGATCAAAGTCGGCGCCGCTGGTCTGTGCCGCTCGGATCTGCACGTCATGGATTCGCCCGCCGGACGTTTCGATTACCCGTTGCCGCTCACACTCGGCCATGAGGTTGCCGGTACCGTCGTCGGTGCGGGACCGCTGGCCGATCACGCGTGGATCGGTGAAAATGTTGTCATTCATGGTGTTTGGCCATGTGGCCGGTGCCGCAATTGCCGGCGCGAGCGCGAGAACTATTGCTTGGAGAAAGTCCCGCGTGGGGACGGCCGACTCAGCCCGATCGGAAACGGGTTGGGCCATCCGGGCGGGCTGGCGGAATACCTGCTGGTGCCCTCGGAAGCTGTTCTCGTTCCCGTCGGTTCGCTGAGCCCCCAGCAGGCCGCTCCGCTCGCCGACGCCGGCCTGACCGCATATCATGCGATCCGGACCAACAGCGACCTCATCGACTCGGACACTGTGGCTTTGGTGATAGGAATCGGCGGTCTCGGCCATCTGGCGGTGCAGATCCTGCGCTCTTTCGGCGTCACAGACATCATCGCCGTCGAGACAAGAACCCAGACACACGCTCTCGCGCTCGAATCGGGAGCACACGCGTGTTTTGCGACGCTCGCGGAAGCGACAGAGGCTGTGGCGAGCCTCGGCGGTGCCGACGTGGTCTTCGACTTTGTCGGGGCTCAGGCGACGGTCGAACCCGCTCCGGCGCTTCTCGCTCCCGGTGGCCGGGTCGTCGTCGTGGGAAGTGCAGGCGGGCAACTGACCGTCGGCAAAAGCCTTGGTTTGGCCAACGGCTGGCAGGTTCGGGCGCCGTTCTGGGGCACGATCGAGGACCTGCGTCAGGTGGTCGAACTCGCCGGTGCAGGAAAGCTGCATGCCGAGGTGACCATGTTCCCGTTCGAGAGCGCACTGGAGGCATACGATCGGCTGCGTTCAGGCGATCTGTCCGGCCGCGCCGTTCTGGTTCCCACAACCCCTTCATCGCTGTAACCATCCAACACACAATCGAACTCGAAGACGGAAGAGAGACGCCGCAGTGAAGTTGCTGGCACAGGAGATGCTCGCCCGGGCGAAAGGAAACCCGGCCGAGATTGCGGTGATCGACGAGTTAGGTTCTCACACAATCGGTTCGATCGTCGAGGCGGCTCGCTCGCTGGCCGATACCATCGCTTCGCTCGACGGCGGGGCACCCACTGCGCTCATTCAGGCAGATAACACGTGGCAGACGGTGGCGACCGCCCTCGCGATCGGACTTCGCGGCGGCGTAGTGGCGGTCTTCAGTCCACACGCCACCGAATCCGAGTTCGAGATGGCGATCGACGACATCAACCCGGATCTCGTGGTGGCCGATGCCGACGCACTGACCCGCTGGGGCATCGAGCACGACCAGTTTGCCGGTTCCGTAGCCGCTTTCGGAACGCGAGTGCTCAGGTCTAGGCAAGGGGCTTTCGCCTCGGTTCAGCGCTGGCGCGGCGGTACCGCGATCGCGATGACCTCCGGTTCGACCGGTCGCCCGAAATGTGTCGTCCAGTCCGAGGAAGCAATCCGCTACGCCTGCCGGAGCACCATCGATACCGTCGGATTGCAACAGGGTGAGGCGGTCGGCGCTTTTGTGCCGCTGTCATCCGTCGCAGCTTTCTGTTTCGGGATGTATCTACCTGCTTTCCTTGGCGGACAGATGGTTTCGATCGCCAAGTGGTCGCCCGCTGTAGCGCTGGAGGCGATGGCACAGCATCGGGTCGCCTGGACGATGTTGGTGCCGACCATGGCCCTACAGCTCTCGGTTACCGAAGGTGCGGACGGCAAGCTCTCGGCGATGCGCGCCCTGACGGTTGGTGGCGGTCCGATGAACGAGCGCACACTCAGGAACGCCGAAACCGTCCTGGGTACCACCTTCCTTCGAGTATTCGGCATGTCCGAATG
The DNA here is from genome assembly GCF_029269915.1 of Rhodococcus sp. C3V. Lineage (NCBI taxonomy): Bacteria > Bacillati > Actinomycetota > Actinomycetes > Mycobacteriales > Nocardiaceae > Rhodococcus > Rhodococcus sp. C3V. The sequence continues at coordinate 83,467 of NZ_JARJBE010000003.1, read as the reverse complement.
CCTGGGCCACACGACCCCGCGTCTGGATGATCCGCCGGCAATCAGGCTGGGGCGGGACGGCCGCCCGTTCCCTGGCACCGTCGTTCGCGCGGTCGACGCCGCCGGGGCATTGCTCACTGCAGGTGAGATCGGGGATGCTCAGGTGAAGGGACCGTCGCTGTTCGTCGGTTATGCGCGCGGCGGTGCTCCGGTACTGCCCGAGCTCACCGCGGACGGCTTCCTGCCGACGGGCGATCTGGTCGAAGTCGGCGAAGACGGGTCTATCTGCGTCATGGGACGCCAGAAACAAATCATCATCCGCGGCGGCCGCAATATCGACATCAACGAAATGGAATCGGCGATCGCGTCGTTGCCCGCAGTGGTTCAGGTTTGCGTGGTGCCGGTGCCGGACGACCTCCTCGGCGAGCGGGCGGCGGCCCTCGTCGTCACCGGTGGTCAACCGCTGACGCTGGCGGAGGCGACCACGCAGCTTGCCGCGAGGGGCTTTCCAAAGTTCAAGTGGCCGGAGTTTCTCTTCTCCGTCGAAGATCTTCCGCAGAACCGAGTCGGCAAGCTTTCCAGGACCGATGCGGTCGCGCTCGCCTCAGGCCTGGCATCTGAAATTGACACGAGTTCATCTCAAAAAGGGGTAAGGTCGAACTAATCATCCACGCACCTCCGGGGGAGCCATATGACAGCAGGGACCGCGTTGCGCCGGGAGAGTCCGCGCTCCAAGCGCACTCTCATTCTTGCCACAGCGATCGACCAGTTCGGCAAGTTGGGTTACGAGCACACCAAATGGGCATCGATCGCCGACGAGGTCGGTATCGGACAGACAGCGCTCTATCACTATTTCGAATCGAAAGCACATTGCCTGCTGACAATCATGCGGCTGGAATTGGCCGATTCGTTGGAGCGAGTCACTGTTGCAACCGAGGGTGACTCGGATCCAGCAAAGGCACTCAGGGCGGCGATCGTCGTATCACTCAAGGCTTCACCTAGAGATGCTCTGCAGCGCCGCATTCTTCAGAGTCACATGGATCTTCTTGCCGCGGAACGACAGTCGGAAAAAGAAGAGTCCGAACGGCTGAAGTCTCGTGAACTCGTGCAAGAGATCGAAGAAAAGTGGACCGCGCTGATCGCGAGTGGAATCAAGGAAGGCGTCTTCGCTGATTCCGATCCTCGCTTGATGGGCCGCCTCGTCTTGGCCCTCGTGATCAGTGTTTGGCGCTGGTACCGACCGGACGGCCAACTCAGCCTGACGGAGATAGCCGATCGAGTGACCGATGCGGCTCTACGGATGGTGCGCGCTTAGGTCGCTCCGAGCGCGGCGAGTAGACGTTCGGCCTGCCTATCGAAACTAAAGTGAATTCAATTAGGAGTTGAAATGTACAACCTCGTTCTCGTAGCGTCCCGACCCACCGACTGGACCCATGAGCAGTTCATCACTTGGTGGCGCGGCGAACACGCGGAGGTCACCTATCCCATTCCCGGCCTGCTGCGATGGCAGCACACCGAATTGCTCGAAGCTTTCGGCAGCAAGTCGGAGGGGTGGGATGGCTTGTCCGTCTTGAGTTTCGAATCACGGGAGGCACTCGAAGCCGCGCTGGCGAGTCCGCAGTGGCAGGCCGCCGTTGATCACGTCGGCACCATGGGTGGCCGCCGGATGATGTGGTACGGCGACGAAAAGACTATGGTGCCGCTAGCCGACAGCGGAAAATGACCGATTATTGGGATCGGCCCGGTTGCTATCGCGTCGCCGACGGCGTTTTCCGGATCCCATTGCAGATGCCGCAGGACGGCCTACGCGCAATCAACGTCTACGCGCTCGAGACCACGGAAGGACTGGCGCTGGTCGACGGCGGTTGGCATCGCAACAGCACGCACGCCGAACTGTCCGACGCCCTGGCGCTGATCGGTCGTAACCCGGCGGAGATTCACGACATCTATGTCACGCATGTCCACCGTGACCACTACACGTTTGCCGTTGAGCTGCGTCGACGACATGGTTCTCAAATCCACCTCGGCGCAGCCGAATCTCCCGGGATCGCCGCAATCTCCAAGCTGGGCAACAATGTTCCGGAGAGCTCAATTCTTCAGCTGCACCGATCCGGCGCAGCGACAATCGCCGAGCAGGTCTATCGAGATTCGGTCGATGAACCCTTCGAGCCCTCGGACTGGGAGGCTCCCGATCACTGGCTCTCCCCCGGCGCTCTCGACATTCCGGGCCATCGCTTGTCCGCGGTACACACTCCCGGACACACCAAGGGGCACATGGTTTTTCATGACCTCGAACGCGGCGTATCTTTCACCGGAGACCACGTGTTGCCGACCATCACACCGTCGATCGGATTCGAACTCGGCGATTGGGAGCTGCCACTCGGAGCGTACCTCCGCTCGCTGGAGATGATGCTCGACGACCGGGACCGGATCATGATGCCCGCTCACGGCGGCACAGGTGCGAGTCTGCACACGCGATGCCGGGAGTTGTTGGCACACCACGATCATCGTCTAGGTCAGACTGCCTCTGCGGTAGCCGAATTGGGCGAGGTCACCGGGCTGCAAGTATCCGAGGTGTTGACCTGGACTCGGCGCGAACGCAGCTTCGATTCTCTCGATACGTTCAATCAGATGGTGGCCACCTGCGAGACGCTTGCCCACCTCGACGTGCTCGTCGACCGTGGGCAGTTGTCCGTGCAAAACAGGAATGGGGTGGATCTCTTCACTTCGAACTGAAGAGATCCACCCCGTTTACCGATCCCCTCAGGCGCAGGTCCAACCGCCGTCGACATAGAGTTCGGTACCGGTGACGAACGTCGAGTCATCGCCGGCCAGGAAAGCCACAGCGGCAGCAACTTCTGTAGCCGTGCCGAGTCGCCCCATCGGCGTATTCGCAATCATCGCCTGGTGCCGCTCACTACCCTCGTAACGCTGCAGCAGTTGCTGGGTCTCGATAAATCCCGGATGCACCGAATTCACGCGTACACCTTTTGCAGCCCAATGCAATGCGGCGTTCTTTGTCATCGTGCGGACCGCACCCTTGGCGGCCGCGTAGGCGAAGCTGTTACCCAATCCCCCGACCGTGCCGAGGATCGAACAGATGTTGACGATCGACCCGCCGCCGGTGCTTTCCATGTAGGCCCCGGCATGTTTCATGCCGAGCCAGGTTCCGGTCTGACTGACCTCGATGACTTTGTTGTACCGATCGAGGTCTTCGTCGACAACGGAAGCCAGACTACCGATCGCGCCGTTGTTCACCACGGCGTCGAGTCGGGAATACCGCTCGGCGACAGCCTCTATGACGCTCTGCCATTGCTCTTCGCGAGCGATGTCGAGGGAGAGCGCCTGATGACTGTCGGGCTGATCCTGCTTCGCGACCAGGTCGGCGCACGCGTCACCACTGACGTCGGTGACGATCACCGAAGCGCCTTCGGCCGCGAGTCGGCCGACGATATCGACGCCGATACCGCCTGTGGCTCCGGTTACCAGTACTACCTTCTCTCGCAAACGCGTATTGTCTATCGACATCGTTTCAGCTTCTCTTTCTGTCACAGCTTGCTCAGGACGTTACGCCCGCCGACAAGCATGGCGATGGCAACGCCGATCGTGGTCACCGCGGTCATCAGCAACGCCATGGCGGCCACCATCGGATACGAACCGTTCTGCCACATGTCGAACAGCAGCGTTCCCATCACCTGAGTCGTGGAAGCGCGCACCAGGAGCGACGCGGCGAACTCGTGCGTGAGGAGAATGAACATCAACGCGACAGCACTGAGAATCGTCGGACGCATGAGCGGCAACATGATTCGCAGCGTCGTGACGAAGGGGGACGCACCGCTGGTGGCCGAGGCCTCGTTGTAGGTGTTTCCGAGCGCAAGCATGGCTGTCATCTGCATTCGTGTGGCGAACGGCAACATCAGAACGATGTAGACCAGGATGATGACCGTGCGGGTGCCGTACAGGATGAACGGCGGTTCGGTGTACGTCAGTAGGAAGCCGACGCCGAAGATCACCGCGGGGATGCCGAGCGGCAAGGCGGTCATCAGATCGGCCAGCAGGGCCAGGATCTTGAAGCGGCGCCCGCGGACCAGGAGGTTGGCCAGCGCGTATCCGATCGGAATACAGATGATCACTGCTCCCAGTGAGGTAAGTACGCTGGTGACAACGGATTCGGTGATCGCACTAGTCGACCAGAGCTCCCGGAAGTTGTCCAGGGTCAGTAGACCCCACGACAGCGATCCGGACCAGTACGGCGTCAGCGAGACGATGATCAGCCCGATCAGCGGAATGACCAGTGCGAACATCGAGAAAATCACCACGGTGGCCGTCGCCCAGGTAGCCCGGCCGGTGGACGAGGCAAATGCCTTGCCGCCATGCGTGACAAACCGAGTCTGGTTGCCCAGCAGCACCTTCTGTACCAGGACGAGCACCAAACCGAAGATCACCAGTGGTGAACCGGCAGCTGCCGCGGCCGCGAAATCCGAAGGGGACTCGGACACTCGGCGGTACATCTCCGTGGTCAGGACCTTGACGCCCGAATTCTGGCCGAGCAGTAGCGGACCGGTGAATTGTCCCAGACCGAGCAGCAATGCGATTCCGCCGCCGTAGATGAGTGAAGGCCGCAGCAACGGCAGCACGATCTTGAAGAAGATTCCGACCGTTGACGATCCGCTCACCTGAGCGGCTTCGAGATGTTCCGAGCTGATGTTCTGCATGCCGGAGCTGACGAACAAGTAGACGAACGACGTGAGGCCGAAACCGGTGAGGATCACGATCCACGGGATGGTGTACACGTCGATGGGTCCGGTGTCGGTCCCGCTCCACCAGGGGAGCTTGCGCAAGAGCACGTTGAGGTAGCCGGGACCGGGCGAGAGCAGGAATGCCCAGCCGACGATGTTCGCGACGGCGGGCATGACGATCGGAAGAATGGGGACGATGCGAAGCCATCCCAGTTTGTCCGGGAGTCGGCTGGCGGCGAATGCCAGGACGGTACCGAGGACCATCGCGATCACCAGTGAGCCGAGTGCCAGGGCGATCGTCGTCCAGATCGCCTCGGCCACATCGTAGCGGCCGTACTGCGTTCGGTAACCCGCGCCGCCGTCCTCGAACGCCAGCATCTGCAGTCGAATCATCGGCAGCACTACGAGATACGCAAGAACGGCGATCAGAATCGCGTAGCCGATGCGGGCTTGCCACTGCCGTGAAATAGAGAACGACTTGACGGATCCGGTTGCGGTTGCGGTTGCGGTTGCGGTGGCCATCAGGATCGGTCTCCTACACCCGGTGCGACCAGCTCGGGAACGGCCACCGCAGTGGCGTCCGGATCGGCGTATACCCGCAGACTGGACGGAGAGAAGCTGATCACCATCGAGGTACCTGGATCACTGGCGCGCAGTGTGGCACTGTGTTCGGCAGCACTGGCACGTAATGCCAGTTGTTCGGTACCGGTCTTGACCAATACGTCGAAGTGGCGTCCGGCGTACTCGTATGTCACCAGTTCGGCGTGCAGTGCAACGTTTCCGGTCGGAACATCGTCCGCCGAGGCATGCATCTGCACGTCGTCCGGGCGGAACCGCGCCACCGCGACGTTTCCTTCGTCAGCGCGATCGCGCACGCTGGCGTTGCTGAGATCGATGATGTCGTTGGCGCTGGTGATCCAGCCGTCGTGGCCGCGGCGCAGTTCCAGTCGATTACCCATGCCGATGAAGGCGGCGACGTACTCTGACACCGGATTCTCGAACACGTGTTCCGGCGCGTCGTACTGTTCGATCTTGCCGGACTTCATGATTGCGATCCGATCCGCAAGAGCGAAGGCCTCGGCCTGATCGTGCGTGACGAAAACCGCGGTGAAACCAAGGCTTTGATGCAGCTGATGGATCTGGGAGCGCACCTGGTCACGAAGACGTGCGTCCAAGTTACTCAAGGGTTCGTCGAACAAGACCAGATCCGGTTGCGCAACGAGGCCACGGGCCACGGCAACTCGCTGTTGTTGCCCACCACTGAGCTGCGATGGGTACCGATCGAGCAGCGCGCCGCAATCGACCATATCGGCGGCCTTCTCCACTGCACCCGCGGCGATGGCCTGTTTGAGCTTGCGGACCTTGAGCGGGTATCGGATATTGTCTCGGACTGTCATGTGCGGCCAGAGCGCATATGACTGGAACACCATGCCGATGTTCCGCTTGTGTGCGGGGACATCGGTTTTGGTGGAGGCGTCGAATACCTGCCTACCGCCGAACGAGATCGAGCCGCCCTGAGGTGTTTCCAATCCCGCCAGGCACCGCAGCGTTGTGGTCTTGCCGCAACCACTCGGACCGAGCAGGACAAGGAACTCGCCCTGCTCGATTTCGAGATCGAGTTGATCGACCACCACGTTCGATCCGTAGGTCTTCGTGAGACCTGAAACTGCGAATTGTGATGCCATTTCTATACTTTCTCGTTCGAGATTTTGGGGGTACGAACACCGGCGGCCTGGCCACCGTCCACGAGGATGTCGGTTCCGGTTACGTAGCTGCTGTCGTCAGTGGCCAGGAAACGAATGACCCTCGCGACCTCGCTCGGCGCGCCACGGCGTTGCATCGGAATGCTGCGCACATACGCTTCGACGTCGTCGTTGGCGAAGTCCGATACCGACGTAATTTCGGTTTCGATGCTGCCGGGGCAGACGGAATTGACGCGGATACCGCGGTCAGCAAGCTCGAGTGCGGCCACTTTGGTCAGGGCTCGAACCCCGAATTTCGCTGCGCCGTATGCACCCAACTCGGCGGTCGCGAGTACTCCACGCAATGATGCGAGATTGATGACGCACCCACCATCTGCCATTGACGCGGCTGCGGCCTTCAGCCCCAGGAATGTGCCGACAAGATTCAGGTCGAGCATCCGACGAAACTGGTCGAGTGATGTATTTGCCAGAGTCGCCTTCATCGCAGCTCCGGCACTGTTGACCAGCACCGTCATATCGTGGCCGGCCGCCGCCATCGCCACAGTGGCGTCGGCCCAGTCAGTCTCGCTCGTCACGTCGAGATGGCGGTAATACGCGTTCGCGCCCAATGTTGCAGTGAATGCGCGGCCGGCGTCGTCGTTGACATCGGTAAGGTAAACGGTTGCGCCGTGCGCAGCGAACAGTTCGGCGCTGGCCCCGCCAATACCGCCGGATGCTCCCGTAACGAGAATGTTCGTCCCCCGCATCGAATCCGTGAGGTGGTTCAAGGTCAGCCTTCCACTTGTTGATTGGCGCTTACGTTCTGCGGAGCCATGTTTCGGTGTTACTGGAAGAGTCTTTGCCACTGCTGGGAGTACTGCTCGACCTTTTCCGGTGTCAAGTCTTCGGGATTGGGCAAAGCGATGTCCTGAGCCCGGGCGACAGCCCCAGGGATATTCGGGAGTGCGGCAGCGTATCCGTCGTTGAGGGCGGTCTGACCTGCGTCAGTTACCAGGAAGTTGGCCAATACCTGGGCGGCGTTCGGATGCGGCGCCGTGTTCAAAACGTGGGAGTACCAAGGGGTTCCCCACGGCTGTTGCGGCAGCACCCAGTTGACAGGCGCGCCTGAGTTCACTTCGGTCACCAGCGGCTGCACCGAGGGGCTGACGACGATCTCGCCGGACGTCAGGGCCTGGGCCACGCCGAGCGCGCTCGGGTAGATGCGGGGTTGCAGCTCCGCAAGCTTGTTCCAGTAGTCCTCCCCGTATGTGTTCGCGAAGTGCCGATACATGTCGACGTACGAAGCGATCCCCACCGGGTTGACGATGCCGATCTTCCCGCGATACGCCGGGTTGAGGATGTCCTGCGGTGTCTTCAGGCCGTTCGGTACCGCATCGGTATTCCAGCCGAGCGCAAAGACGGCCGCGCTGGTGAGGAAGAACCGATTGTCGAGCACGCTAGCCGCTGGATCGAATTCGGGGGCTTCGAGTGCAGGCCCTAACAATTCGGCGGAATAGGTACCAGACTTGGCAGCGTTCTGGATCCATGCCGAGTCGGTGAGCATGTGGACGTCGGCGGTACCCTTGCCGATCTTGTGTTCGGTCTCGACCCGGGGATTGATATCCGGATCGGTACCGCGAACGTATTCCAATTCGATTTGCGGGTACTCAGCGTGGAATGCGACCTTGAGCGCATCGAGGTTGGCCGGCTTCTGGCTCGAATAGAGCATCACCTTGCCCTCTTGGTTCGCTGCAGCGACCACATCTTCCCAGCTGCCGTCGACCGCAGCGGACGCGGGTTCACTACTGCTACATCCCGAGATGCCGACGATGGCTGCGGCGGCGCTCAGCGCCACCAGGGTGCGGACGAATGACTTCATGACTTCCTTTCGGGCATGCCGTCGGACGTCGACGGATCGACATGTCGTTGGCAGTCCAGTGAGAGATGTTCTCGCGTCGGGAGTTCCGACGCTGACCCTGTGCGGTGTGTAGTCGCGCCTTGGTCTCGGGCGAAGGGCTACCGAATCGGAAACCCTCACTCGCGAACTGAACTGATGTCAGTTCGAAGGTAGTACTCAGCGCTTGTGATGTCAATCACGGAAATGTCAATCTCGGAAAATATCTGGAACGCAGCTCGCTCCTACACCCGGCGGAACGATTCAGGCGAATGCGCCGACAGCCGACAGACCGAATACCAGCGCCGACGCGAGGCCGCCGGCGTACGCCCGGTTCCACAATCCGCCCGTGTCGGAGCCGGCCGCGAACAATCCGGGGATGGGCAGTCCGGCAGCATCCAGAACCCGGGCTTGTGTGTCGATCCGGACTCCGTGGAACGGGAAGGTAATTGCGGGGACCGTTTCGATCACGTAATAGGGCGCCTCCAACAGAGGGGTGCGATCGAATTCGCGACCAGGCACCAATTCCGCACCTTGGGTGGCAGCCTCGTTGAACGCCGTGATCTGCGCAGCGATCGCGGCGCCGTCGTATCCCCATTCCTGAGGCAAAAACTCGAGGTCCTCGAGGTCCTCAGCCAAGCCGACCCTGCCACCACGCTTGCTGGCAAGTTCGAATTTGTCAACGGCTACAGCGCCTTCGACATACGACGTGACCATCCAGTCGCGGTGCACGCGCGCGTCGGCAATCAGCAGGCCTCGGCCCTGCGGTTGTTCGAGAAGAGCCATCGTGGTGAGGTGATCGCCGAGCGTTTCGTCGACGAACCGTTCGTTGCCTAGGCTGAAGAGAAGAGCATGCTCGCTGTAGTACAGCGACATGTCGACGAAGTCTGCGGGATCGGCAAGTTCAACACCGCTCGGAATCAGATGCCCGTAGAAGCCGGCATCCTCGACGCCGGTCGACGCGCCGACCTCGATCGCGAGGCGGTAACCTTCGCCGCAACTGTGTGGGTTCGAGCGCAAGGCCATCCGGCCTGCGTCCGGGTGTACGTGTTCAGCAAGCAATTCCTTGTTGCCTTGGAATCCACCGGTCGCCAAGAGGATCTGGTCGGCCCGGATCTCGCGCGCGGGCTCGGCACCCGTACGTACCACGGCGCCGCGGACGGCACCGTCCTCGAACAGGAGCCCTTCGGTCGCGGTATCGAGCACGACCGATCCGCCGGCGTCAAGGACGATTCGCTTGCAAGTGTCGACGTAGTGATTGGTGTCGAATCTGTGCCCGCGGCCGAAGCTCAGAATGGGCTGCGCCGCGTCGACGTCAATGCCAATCGAGCGGATCCACTCGACACCGACATCAAAGCTGTCGACGAGGTGGCGCTTGAGAGCTTCGTCGCCCCTCGGGTTCTGTTCGGCCATGACGTCGTGATTCGGTGCACTCCAGGCGTATCCAGCGAATCGCGCCGACCCTCCGACGTCGGCGCTGATCTCGATCAAGCACACTCGCCTGCCTGCTGCGGAAGCTTTTGCCCCAGCAGTCAATCCGGCCATTCCAGCCCCGATTACCAGCAGATCGTATTCATTGCTACTCAACGTGACTCCAATTGTCCGGCGCCCGTGAGCGCCCTTGGTGCGAATTGAACTGACCTCAATTTGATTACAGTAGAAGTGCGTCGAGCGGCGAGTCAATGAGTGATGTTCTCCGCATCCTGCTTGCACTGTGGGCTGCGCCACTCTAAAGTGAAGTGAATTAAGTTTGTTTCAGCAGGTTCGAGAAACGGAAGTGGCGCACGTGATCCGTCAGCTTGTCAGAACAACCGTCACTCTTGCCGCGGTTGCGCTCGCATCGACCTCGTGCAGCAATGCTCCCGCAGCCCCGTCAGAGCCGGTCTCGGGTTCGTGGAACGACGTCGTCGCTGCGGCCAACAACGAGGGAAAGGTCACGATTTACTCGACCCAGGCGGCGCCTCGACTCGCAGCCCTGGAAACTGCATTCGAAAAAGCCTATCCCGCAATCGATCTCGAGGTCGTCCGCGGAGTCGATTCGGATCTGCTTTCCAAGATCGATGCCGAAAGCAAGTCCGGCAAGGGAATCGGAGACCTCGCGGTGATCACCGACGTGTCGTGGATGAATGCTGGTAAGGATACAGACAAGGCGACCAAGCCGATCGGGCCGAGTTTCGACAACCCGGACTATCGCCGAGATACAAGCATCGTCTCGGACAAGTACTTCCTCGAAGGGGCAGTGATCCTGGGATTCGGCTGGAACACCGACCAGCTGCCCGGCGGTGTCTCGTCCCCGGCAAATCTTCTCGCTCCGGAACTCAAGGGCAAGGTGGGAATCGTCAGTCCGTCAACGTCACCGACATACCTGGACTTCTACTCACACATCGAGAAGTACTACGGCGGCAGGGAGTATTTAGAGAAGCTTGCCGACCAGAACCCGCGGATCTATCCGAGCAATCAGCCGCTCGCTCAGGCACTCGCTTCCGGTGAGATCGCCGCCGGCTTGATGGCCGATCCGATGTTGGCATCCAAGGAGTCCGGGGCACCGGTTGAATGGTCTGCCGGAGAGCATATCTGGGGTGCGCGTTGGTACGGTCTGACTCTCGGCTCGTCGCCGCACCCGAATGCTGCGCAGGTATTGGCCGACTTCATGGTCACTCGACCCGGCCAGGAGGCCACGTCGGTCGGTTACAGCTCGGTGTTGCCCGACATCGAAGGTTCGATCGCGAATGCTCAAGAGGTTCCCGATCAGAACACCGAGGTGACCACGGGTGACGGCGCCGCTCGTTACCGCGACGAGCTCGAAGCCCTGCTCAACTGATCTGCTTGACAACCGTTCCATATGCACGCGTTCTACTCGTGATACCCGTGGCCGCCAAGCGGATCGACGGGACTGAAAGGTGTATTCGATGTCTGATCGGCAGTTCGAGGGCCAGGTCGCAGTGGTAACCGGAGCAGGTTCCGGAATCGGCGCTGCCACAGCACGCCTGCTCGCTGACCGGGGCGCAGTGGCGGTGTATCTGTGCGACATCGACGAAGTTGCGGTAACCGAGGTGGCAGCGTCTGTGGTCGGCGGCCAGCCCATCGGTCTGGATGTCGGCAATTCGGCGCAGGTGGCTCAGGCGTTCGCGAGAGTGATCGCCGAGCAAGGGCGGGTTGACGTCGTCGTCCATGCCGCCGGCGTCGACGACCCGAAGAGCAAACAGCGCATCTGGGAGGCAGCTGAGCGCAATGAACCGGTCGACGTTCTCACGCACCTCGAGGACGAAGATTGGCGACGCGTCATGTCGATCAACCTCGACGGTACGTTCTTCATACTTCGTGAAGCAGTCCGGGCGATGAAACCGGCCCGCTGCGGCGCGATCGTAACGGTCGGCTCGTCCTCGGCGTTCGACACGCTCGTCGGCTACCCACACTACTCAGCTTCGAAGGCCGCAGTTCATGCGGTGAGCCAGGCTGTAGCCAAAGAGGTTGCACCCTTTGGCATCCGGGTAAATACGATCGCTCCGGGACCGGTCGACACGGGGATGGCCAGCCGCACTCCAGCCAACCTTCGTGCTGCGATGACACAGGACGGATTTCGCGGTTACGCAACCGCCGAGGAATTGGCAGATAACATCCTGTACCTGGCGTCGCCGGGTGCCGCCAACGTCGTCGGGGCCGTGCTTCTGAGCAACGGTGGTAGATTCACCGTCTGATCAGGACGCGTTCCATCGTGATGCTCGATTTTGCACGCCTTTCGAAGGCGTGCAGAACCGGGCATCACGGCATTGTCAGAACAACTTCGGCTCGATGAGTACTCGGGTTTGCGGAACTCGGGCAAGATATACGGCCAATTTCGTCCGCACCCGGTTCTCCGGAACGGTCAGTCGCTCGGTCTCCTGAGCGAGGTACTCAGACCAATCACGGAACGTGCAATGCTCAACGTAGATATCGGGTTCGTCTGCCGATCGCGACACACTCCAGCGCAGGGCACCAAGGCGGCGCCGTGAGAGTTTGAGTTCGTGCACGCGCTCGAGGAACCCTTCCGCACCGCCCGGGAGTACGCGGTACGTAGTCTCGACGATCACGCGCAGACCGGCGTATTCGACATCAGGGGCCAGGGGATACGGCGCCCCGGTCAGTTCGGGGGCAATCGCCTCACCAGGCATGATCCCGCGGCGAAGTGTCTCTAACACCGAAACGACCATCAACATTGCGGCCAGAAGCACGGCGGGAACAAGGCCGAGTGAGTCGGCGAGGACACCCCACAACAGGGCGCCGATCGCCTGGCTACCCTGAAACATCAACATGACGAAGGCAATAACTCGCGCCTTGATCCATCGGGGAACCACGGCATGGGCGGCGATCATCCAAGTGCTCTGAACCCCGACCCACGCCGCGCCAACCACTACAAGAACGGCAAACATCGCGCTGACCCACGGGATCACGACCAAACCGACCAGAACGAGCGCATAGGCACCCGAGCCTAGCGCCACGAAGTGATTCCAACTCATCCGCGCGCGCAGCGGCATCAGCAGGATCGTACCGAGCACGGCGCCGATTCCGATTGCGCCGGAGAGGATTCCGAACCCGAACGTGCTCACCTGCAACCGATCATGCGCGACCAGCGGCAGAAGCCCCCACAGACAACTCGCCGGGATCCCGAACATGGTCAGTCGCAGCAGCAATCGCCTGGTCCAGCGGGAATGGCGAATGAAGCGCACGCTTCCTGCCACCGCCTGGCCTATCGAATTGTGCACTTCGACCCGCCCGGTCGATGCGGGTACCGCCCGTGCCGAGACGAAGACGCAGACGGCGAACAGAGCGGCAGTCAAGGCGAAAGCCGAAGTCGAGCCCCATCCGGCGAGTACGGCACCGCCGATAACCGGCCCGACTGCGCGAGCGCCATTGAAGACGGCGCCGTCGATCGCGGGAACCACCGCCATCATTTCGCGGCTGACCATGTTGGGCAGCAACGCCTGCCAGACAATAGCGACGGACGCCAGACCTGCCCCGGCGACGAAGACCGCGAGCATCAAAATCGGAGTTTTCGCCAAGCCCAACTGCTGCAGTACCGCCAGCAGGATCGTCGATGCAGTCAACACCATTGCGGTACCGACGAGCAGTAGGCGATGGCTGACGAACTCGGCCATCGCGCCGATCGGCAACGCCAACAGGAAGAACGGCAAGCTGGCGGCGAACTGAACCATCGACACCGTCGTCGCAGACTCCCCGGTTTCGGTGAACGTCCACTGCACTGCAAGTACCAGAATCCATACTCCGACGCTTGCGCACAGTTGGAAGCCAAGCATCATGCGGAGTCGCCTGATGCGCAGTGGCGCAAAGATACTCACTGGCCGATCGCTATCCATAGCGTTCCTCTCGATCCATGAATGCTACACTGAACTTAATTCAGTTTAGAATCCGCCGTGAAAGTTTCCGCAATATTTGCCTTGCACCGGGTTCCCTTGCCTGTCCGTACAAGATTCAGCCATCCGGAAGGATCATCGCCATTCACAATCGAGTTGTGTGCCTGACCACACGTCCGTCCGGCCCTCTAGCGCCGGAACATTTCACGATCATCGATGCCGACGTGCCTACCTTGTCGCCGGGTGAGGTCCTGATCCGAAACACCTGGCTTTCGATAGATCCGTCGATTCGACTGCGGCTCAGCGCCACAACGCCTTCGGGATATCTACGATCCCTGGATCCCGGAGATCCACTGGTCGGCCTGGCCATCGGCACTGTCGTCGAATCTCGAAGTCCGGGATTCACTGCCGGCGACATGGTTTCCCACATGTTCGGATATCGCAGTTACGCGGTGGTTACCGCAGACGGCGAAACGCTCGGTGGTGCAGGCGGGCTAACGAAGATCACTCCGGGCGACTTTCCCCCGCAGTGGTACCTTGGGCCACTAGGCAGTGCCGGCTTGACCGCCTACGTAGGGCTGTTCAAGATCATCGAGCTCAAAAACGATGATGTACTTTGGGTTTCGGCAGCAGCCGGCGCCGTCGGAAGCATTGCGGTGCAATTGGCAGTGCTGCGAGGCAACACGGTTGTCGCTTCCGCAGGCGGCCCGGAGAAAGTCGAATATCTCAGGAGCGTACTAGGCGCCCCCCATGCAATCGACTACCGTGCCGGCGATTTGAAGACGCAACTGACCGAAGCCGTCCCCGGCGGTATCGACGCCTACTTCGACAACGTCGGTGGCGATCATCTGGGCGCAGCCCTCGATCAGCTCCGGCCAGGCGGCCGCATCGCGATGTGTGGGGCCGTCTCGACCTACGACACATCTTCCCCCACGCCCGGGCCAACGAATCTCTTCCAGATCACCGCAAAGAGCCTGCAAATGAGAGGGTTCCGCGCAGGGGCATATGACGAGTTGTATGCGGACGTACGTTCGGAGGTCGGCGGTTACCTCGCCAAAGGCATGATGACGTACCAGGAGACAGTATTCGAGGGGCTCGACCTAGCACCCACCGCGCTCGTCGGAATGCTCAATGGCAACAACACCGGAAAGACTCTGTGCCGACTGTAGGGAGCTCTGCTCCCACGTTGGCATAGTACGCCGTGCCGGTACGAGTCCTCCGCAATTCTGGATTTGAGAGTCTGGCCTGCGAAACTACTTCGACGGTTCCACCTCCCAGCGAACGTGAGTCACCAACGGTTCCAGGCTAAGCCGGCTGACGGCGGATTCCAGGAGTCCGTCGTCACGCTCCGCGGCGGCCAGTTCGGCGACCACTCGTACGCGGTCGCTGTCCGGGATGTCGAAGGACTGCACTGACCGGAGCTGGAACTCCGGCCTCGAAACGGACTGCACGGTAAGACCTCTGATGTGAGCTTCGGCGTCGCCGTGACAGGTCACCTCGAAGGTGTAGTCCGCGGGTGGTTCTTCGCGTCCGGTTCGGGCAGGCTGGTGATCCATCATCCGACCCAACGGCCTCAACAGCGTGTTCGCCAACATGATTGCGCCGGCCCCGAACACCGCGACCCAGTACATTCCGCCTCCTGCCAGTGCGCCGACTGCGGCCGTGGCCCACAGAGTGGCGGCAGTGTTCAGGCCGGTGACCGACGCACCCTGCTTCATGATCACTCCAGCACCGAGGAAACCGATCCCCGAGACGATCTGCGCTGCGACGCGCGTCGGATCAGCGTCCGGGCCCTGAAACCCGTACGCGCCCATGATGACGAAGAGCGTCGCACCCAAGCTCACCAACGCGTTAGTTCGCAGACCCGCCATCCTTGCGCGCCATTGCCTTTCGATCCCGACGGCAGCGCCGAGGACGAGCCCGAGCGCTATCCGCACAAGGATGACGTGGATTTCCACGGTGAACTCCTAGAGCCAGGTCGCGAATCGACGGATGAACATTCCCTTGGCCACCTGCGTGACGACGCAGTATGCCGCGAGAGTGAGGACCAGCCAAGGGAAGTAGTTCCACGGCAGTGAAACCAACCCGAGGGAATGACCCCAGGACGTGAACGGGAACACCAGTGCGAAGACGCAGGCGGCGCCCGTGCTGAGCAGTACCGGAAGCGAAGCACGCGACTGGATGAACGGGATCTTGCGGGTGCGGATCATGTGAACGATCAGCGTCTGCGAGATCAATGACTCGATGAACCAACCCGATTGGAACAGCGCTGCATGCTCGGGAGAGTTGGCAGCGAACACGAACCACATCAGCGCGAAGGTCGAGATGTCGAAGATCGAACTGATCGGGCCGATGAACACCATGAACCGGCGCAGGCTCTTGGTCTCCCACTTGCGGGGCTTCGCGAGGAAGTCGTCGTCGACGCGGTCCCACGGGATCGTGAGCATCGAGAGATCGTAGATCAGGTTCTGCAACAACAGAACTACGGGAATCATGGGGATGAACGGCAGCAGGGCGCTGGCGACGAGCACCGAGAAGACGTTCCCGAAGTTCGACGACGCAGTCATCTTGATGTACTTCTGGATGTTTCCGAAGGTACGACGCCCTTCGATGACTCCTTGTTCGAGTACACCGAGGTCCTTCTCCAGCAAGATGATGTCCGCGGATTCGCGGGCGATGTCCGCCGCTGTGTCAACGGAGATGCCGACGTCCGCAGCCCGCAGTGCGGGTGCGTCGTTGACACCGTCACCGAGGAAACCAACCGTGTGGCCGACCCGGCGCAGCGATTCGACAATGCGTGCCTTCTGCATCGGATCCGTCTTCGCGAATACGGTTGTCCGCTGCACCAACTCGTCGAGGGCGTCGTCGCTCAACGCTTCGATCTCGGCGCCGGAGACCACGGTCCCCACGTCGATACCGACTTTGCCGCAGACGGTTTCGGCGACCAGTTCGTTGTCACCCGTCACTACCTTGACCGCGACTCCGTGGCTCGCGAGGGCTTCGATCGCCCCGGCCGCAGATTCCTTCGGCGGGTCGAGGAAGGCCAGCAGACCGACCAGGGTCATGCCCTCTTCGTCGGCCGTCGAGTACTCGCGGCGCTGCTCTTCGACGACTGTCTTGGTTGCCACCGCAAGCACTCGCTTGCCTTGACCGTTCAGCTCCGCGACCAGACGGTCGACTCGGGCCAGCCATCCCGGTGTCAATTGGTGGGTCACCCCGTCCAGTTCCACCGATTCACAGACCGAAAGGAGCTCTTCCACTGCACCTTTGGTTACGATCAGATCGGCGTCTCCGTGGTCGACCACCACGGAGAGTCGACGGCGCTTGAAGTCGAAGGGAATCTCGTCCACCAACCCGTGCCGACGCGAGATCTCCTCGACCACTTCGGGACCGGCGGCCTCGATCACCGCGTCGTCGAGAAGACTGCGCAATCCGGTCTGATTCACGGAATTGACCGCCGCTAGCCGCAATACGTCCTCGGACTTACGTCCGGCAGTATCGAGATGCTCACCGAGAACGATGCGGTCCTCGGTGAGAGTTCCGGTCTTGTCCGTGCACAGAACGTCCATGGCACCGAAGTTCTGAATCGCGTTGATCTGCTTGACGATCACCTTCTTGCGCGACATGTGGAGCGCACCCTTGGCCAGGTTCGCCGTCACGATGAGCGGCAACATTTCCGGAGTCAACCCCACGGCGGTGGCGACGCCGAAGAGTAGTGCTTGGCTCCAGTCCTTGGTCAGCCCGTTGATGATGAACACCGCGGGAACCATGATCAGCATGAACTTGATCAGCAGATAGCTGACGCTGCGCACCCCGATGTCGAAGCTGGTTTCGGGCCGCTTGGACGCCAATTGTGCTGTCATGGCACCGAAGTAGGTCCGCTTGCCGGTGTGTACCGCGACGGCGGTGCCACTGCCCGACACGACGGAAGTACCCATGAACCCGATGTTCTCGGCTTCGAGCAGCCGATCGACGTCGATCCCCGACGACGGGTCCGCCGACTTCTCGGCCGGCATCGATTCACCGCTGAGCATGGACTGATTGACCTGTAGATCCTTGGCCCGGATGATGCGGACATCGGCCGGGATCATGTCGCCGGCGGCAAGCTGGACTACATCCCCCGGCAGTAACTGCTCGATCGGAATCTCAGCCGTGACCACGGTGTTGTTGATCTTGCGGGTGGCCGCGACGGTCGTCGTAACCATCGCCTTGAGCGCCTCGGCGGCGCGGCTCGAACGGTATTCCTGCCAGAACCTCAGTGAGACACTGACAAAGATCATCAACCCGAGAGTGATGATGCCCTCGTAGGAAGGACCGTCCTCGGGGTCCGGCCAGACCACGTCGGTCCCGACCATGATCAGGGCGAGGAATACCAGGATCAGGATGAACGGGTTCTTGAAGGCTCCCGCGAACTGCACGATTGCCGGCGCCGGGCGGTCGTGGCGGACATCGTTGCGCCCGTATTGCCGACGAAGATCGTCGATCTGATCGTCACGAAGGCCGTTGGCCGTCGTGGTCAGATCCGCGAGAACGGTGCGCGTGTCCGAGGCCGAGAAGTCGACCAATTCCTGTGCGCTTTCCTTTGCCAGGACTGTTGAATGTGTTTGTTGTGCAATGTTTCTCGTGGGCCGTGGCCGCAATGCGAGAACGGAAAATGACATGACGAATCTCCTCGGCTGCCTGAACACGCCGGACCATGCCAGTGCATGAGGGCAGCAGAATGCGCTGAGCGACAATGGAAGTCGTCAGCGGTCGCGGCAACGCCGCGCAGATGAAGCCGAGGATGCAAAGAGTCAGTGACTGAAGAGCAAAAGACCGGGGTGAGCATCGTCGGCAAGACCAGAAGGATGGGTCGAATATCGACTCGGCGGGTCGTCCACGATGGTCACCTCCTGAAAGTTCGGGGCGTCCGATGACGCCACACAAGTACATGCGCACAGCACACGCCAGGAGAACCGAATATCGACGTACTCTCGCCTTCGCCGGAAGAAACCGGCATCAAGCTGCGAAAACACCTCCACGTCCGAGTTTTGGCACTGCACGACGTGTCCCGATCAAGAACGGGAAGCCACTTTGGATCACCCCTTAAGCCGGGGAGATCTGTCCTAACCTTGGGCGTCTCTCGACGTCGTGAGATCAGTGGCCTGTGTTCGTGCAGAAGCCTCACCTAACGAGGTACTGCACCCAGAGGGTAGTTCTCAAATCTGTTGCCTGTCAACCGAGCAACTCAGACGGCGGACAATCCTGCCCGTGCGACGGCGCCGGCGAAGAGTGCCGTCACGGCGGCACCCATGACACTCTGATCAACCTCTTCCGGATCCACGGAGTGTTCGAGAACGAGCCCGGATATCAACGCCATCAACGAGATTGCGGTTGTCCGCACGTCAAAGGAATCGTCCACTCCCCATTCACGGGCACGTTCGCCGATCAACTCCACGAGTTGGCTGCGCAAGTGGCGACGCTCACGTAAGTACGCCTGAGCGATCTGCGGATCACGCCCGGCGAGCACTCCGAATTCGAGGACGAGAAGCGACCACCCCGGGTCGTCGACCATCCACGTGGCAATGGCCTCGCCACCTTTGCCCGCCGCGTCGGACGGGTTCATCCCGGCGATCTCGGCGAGCACCCGGCCGGCCAGTTCGAGAGACCGTTGCGCGAACAGTTCGGCGAACAGATCTTGTTTCGACTCGAAGTTGGAGTAGACAGCCCCCTTGGTGAAGCCCGCTCGGCGAGCAACTTCAGTGAGACGTGCGGCACTGAATCCGCGCTCCGCAAACTCTTCCGCCGCAGCGTCGAGCAGTCTTTGCCGCACCACGTCACGTCCGGGGCGGGTTACCGGCGTCCAGTCCGGTTGACGAGATTCAGTCACGATACCTAGAGTATTCAATACCTCGGGTATTGACAAGCTCTTTACTTTCGACAAGATCAGGACTCTTTCGTGACCACTACGCATCCGGCACACGCCGCACCAGACAACAGCTCCACCCACGACGAACACCACCACGACAATCTGCTGGTGAAATACGGCGCACCCAAGGTGATGGCCGCGCTGTTCGTCGGCGTGCTCCTGCTGCAGATGGGCTTCATCCTCAGCTACGTCGCCGCCTTCCATCAGCCGACTCCGCGAGACATCGAAATCGCGGTCATCGCCGATCAGGGCACACCCGACGGCATGGATCAGCAGATCGCCGACAAACTCAACGCCATCGACGGCAGCCCGCTCGACGCTCAGGTGGTCGACAGCACGGCGACCGCTCGCCGCATGATCAACGACCGAGAGATCCAGGGCGCGTTTGTCATCAACCCGGCCGGGCCGGACACCCTGATCACCGCGAGCGCAGGCGGCAGCTCCATCGCGACGTCACTCGAAGCGGTGTTCACGAAGGTCGAGGCGACACAGGACCGACAGTTCGTCGTCCGCGACGAGATCCCCGTCGGAGCCCACGACAACCGCGGCCTCTCGGGCTTCTACCTCTCGGTCGGCTGGGTCGTCGGCGGCTATCTCCTCGCGGCAGCCATCGGACTGTTCATCGGTGCGCCGAAGACTCTCCGCCAGGCAAGCGCACACACGGGCGTGATCGCGATCTACTCGATCATCTCGGGAGCTCTCGGCGCCCTCATTACCTCACACGTACTCGGAACTTTCGCGGGCCACTGGTTCCCGCTGTGGATCCTGGGAACAGCCGTGGTGTTCGGCACCGCCATGTTCACACTCGGATTGCGCGCTGCCATCGGCGTTCTGGCAGTCCCGCTGGCTATCGCCGTCTTCGTGATTCTCGGCAATCCCAGTGCGGGAGGCGCATTCGGCTCCAACGTGATTCCCTCGTTCTATGCCGCCATCGGCCGATGGATCACACCTGGCGCCGGCACCGAAGGCGTGCGGAGCATCGTCTACTTCAACAACGTCGGCGTCGGCCAGCCTGCTCTGACGCTTTTCCTGTACGCACTGATCGGTGCGGTCATGCTGTTCGGCTTTACGATCCGTCGCAACCGAAAGTCCACCGACACGACGCCGACTCCAGCTGTGGCGAACGCCGACTAGTCCTAGTCTGAACTCATGACGAGCCTCCTCCACCCCAACGCCTCGCACGTCGCCGAAACACTGATCTCACGGGGTCACCACGGCGTCATCGTCACGCAGCCCGAAGCCACGCACACCGCGGCCGAGGCAGCGGCGGCCGTCGGGGTGGAGGTAGGCGCGATCACCAAGTCGCTCGTGTTCCTTCTCGACGACGATCCGGTCCTACTGTTGGTCTCCGGCGCACATCAGGTCAATCTGAAAGCCACCGGCGAACGCCTCGAAGGCAAGCTCACGCGGGCGCCGCTGGAAATGGCGAAGTCGGCAACGGGCCAGCCGATCGGTGGGGTCGCTCCGCTCGGGCATCCCACCAACCTGCCGACGTACGTCGATACCGCCCTCGAGCAGTACCCCGAGTTGTGGGCAGCCGCCGGGCACCCCAACACCGTCTTTCGCACGACGTACTCCGAACTCCTCCGAATCACCGCCGGCCTCGCCGTCGACATGGACTGAAGCACTTCAGCCAACCCGGTCCGAAACCACTCAGACGTGCGTCCACCTATAGTTGGACGCACCATGTGCACTGCAACCAGGACCCCGGCCGGCAACCACTGGCGTCGACGGCACGTAGATCTGTGCCGCACCGACGCCTGTCTGTGTATGCCGAGCGCAGTCACCTCGACCACACCGCACACCTCGAGTTCCAGCCGGAGAGTTCCCGTTGTCTGACAAGCCGAATGCCGTTTCCAGCCACACCACCCCCGACGTCCCCGAAGTAGCAGCGACGCCCGAGTTGTCCACCGGCATCTGCGCCGGTGACTACCGCGCTGCGCTTCGCCGCCACCCCGCCGGTGTCACCGTCGTGACCCTCGATTCGGGTACCGGCCCGGTGGGTTTCACCGCCACCTCGTTCTCGTCCGTCTCCCTCGAGCCGCCGCTCGTCTCGTTCAACATCGCGGAGACGTCGTCGAGCATCAATGCACTCAAGGCAGCCGAGTCCTTGGTGATCCACCTTCTCGGCGAACATCAGCAGCATCTGGCCCAGCGCTTTGCGCGTAGTGCCGATCAGCGCTTTGCAGACGAGTCACTGTGGGCAGTGCTCGACACCGGGGAGCCGGTGCTGCACGGCACCCCCAGCTGGATGCGCGTCAAGGTCGACCAGCTGATCCCTGTCGGCGACCACACGCTGGTCATCGGACTCGTCACGCGGGTTCACGCCGAAGAAGACGACGAATCCGCTGCCGCGCCCCTGCTCTACCACGAGGGCAAGTACTACCGCCCGACTCCGTTAGGTCAATAGACAACTGTGCGCCTTTATTAACCGCCCGCGGTTAATAAAGGCGCACAGCAAGTTAGAGCGCTACGTACTTGGTATCGAGATACTCGTCGATACCCTCGGTTCCGCCTTCACGGCCGAAGCCCGATTCCTTCACCCCACCGAACGGCGCGGCAGCATCGGAGATCGCGCCGCGGTTGACGCCCACCATGCCGGTGTCCAGCTTGGCCGAGACGCGCATCGCACGGTCGATGTCGCGGGTGTAGAAGTACGCCACGAGGCCGTATTCGGTGTTGTTCGCAGCCGCGATCGCTTCGTCTTCGGTGTCGAAACCGACCACTGCCGCAACGGGTCCGAAGATCTCTTCCTTCAGCAGGCGCGCGTCGGCGGGCACCTGATCCAGAACGGTCGGGGTGAAGAAGAAGCCGGGGCCTTCGGGTGCCGATCCACCGGTGCGAACGCGAGCGCCCTTGGACACCGCGTCGTCGACGAGTCCGGTGACGGTTGCGAGCTGCTTGGTGTTGATCAGCGGTCCGATGTTGGTGCCCTCGGCGTCACCGGCGCCCACCTTCAAGGCCGCAACCTTGGCGGTGAACTTGTCGGTGAACTCTTCGCGCACCGAGTTGGCGACGTAGATGCGGTTGGCCGCGGTGCAGGCCTCGCCGCCGTTACGCATCTTCGCGAGCATTGCGCCGTCGACAGCTGCGTCGATGTCGGCGTCGTCGAAGACGATGAACGGCGCATTGCCACCGAGTTCCATCGACGTGCGGAGCAGCTTGTCAGCAGCATTGCGCACCAACAACTTTCCGACGCCAGTGGAGCCGGTGAAGGTGACCTTGCGCAGACGCGCATCTTCCATCAGCGGTCCACTGATGGAGGCCGCGTCGGACGTCGGGAGGATCGAGAGCACACCGTCGGGCAGACCGGCATCGGCGAACACCTGACCGAGGAGCTGCATGGTCAGCGGCGTGTCCTCGGCGGGCTTGACGATGATGGTGCAACCGGCAGCCAGCGCCGGTCCGATCTTGCGTGTGCCCATGGCGAGCGGGAAGTTCCACGGGGTGATCGCGAGGACCGGTCCGACGGCTTCCTTGGTGACCAGGATGCGACCGTTGCCGGCCGGAGCCTGCGTGAAACGTCCACCGATGCGTACTGCTTCCTCGCTGAACCAGCGCAGGAATTCGCCGCCGTAGTTGACCTCACCGCGGCTCTCTGCCAACGACTTACCCATTTCCAGGGTCATCATCAGCGCGAAGTCCTCGGCGCGGGCGTGCAGCAATTCGAAGGCGGTGCGCAGAATCTCGCCGCGTACACGTGCCGGAGTGGCCGCCCAGTCTTCCTGCGCCGCAGCGGCGAGGTCGAGCGCACGGATACCGTCGGCAGCGGTGGCGTCGGCTACCTGGGCGAGTTCCTCACCCGTTGCCGGGTTGTAGACCGCAAAGGTCTTCTCGGCCGGGACGAGCTTGCCGCCGAGCCAGAGACCCTTGGGTACCGAGTCGAGAAGATCCGAGACGTTGGACATGTCAGTTCCCCTGTGCTGCAGTGCGAATAGCGGTCTCGAGGACGGTCAACGCGTCGTCGAGCAGCTCTTCGGAGATGACCAGCGGCGGGAGCAGACGGATGACGTTGCCGTAGGTACCGCAGGTGAGGATCACGACGCCGGCAGCGAGGCATTCGGCGGCGATCTTCTTGGTGATGTCGGCGTCCGGCTCCTGCCCACCGGGCTTGACCAGCTCGATGGCGAGCATCGCGCCGCGACCGCGAACGTCACCGATGACGTCGAGTTCCTTTGCCAGTGCGTTCATTCGGCCGACGACGGTCGACTCGATGGTGCGTGCGCGGCCACAGAGGTCGAGCTCACGCATCTGGTCGATGGACGCCAATGCAGCGGCGCAGGCGACGGGGTTACCGCCGTAGGTGCCACCGAGGCCGCCGGGGTGGACGGCGTCGATGAGCTCGGCGCGGCCCGTGACAGCGGCGAGCGGCATGCCGCCTGCGATGCCCTTGGCGAGCGTGACCAGGTCGGGCACGATGCCCTCGTGATCGCTGGCGAACCAGGCGCCGGTACGAGCGAAGCCTGCCTGAACCTCGTCGGCGATGAAGACGACGCCGTTCTCCTTGGCCCACGCGACGAGCGTCGGGAGGAATCCTTCTGCGGGAACGATGAATCCACCCTCACCCTGAATGGGCTCGATGAGGATGGCGGCCGTGTTGGCAGCGCCGACCTGCTTCTCGATCATCGTGATGGCGCGCTGTGCGGCCTGCTCACCGGTGATCTTGGAGCCGTCGACATTGAGGCCCTCGCGGTACGGGTAGGACATCGGGACGCGGTAGACCTCGGGGGCGAACGGACCGAAGCCGCTCTTGTACGGCATGGACTTCGACGTCAGTGCCATCGTGAGGTTGGTGCGGCCGTGGTACGCGTGGTCGAAGACGACGACTGCGTCGCGACCGGTCGCGTGACGGGCGATCTTGACTGCGTTCTCGACAGCTTCTGCGCCGGAGTTGAACAGCACGGAACGCTTCTCGTGGTCACCGGGGGTGAGTTCGGCGAGACGCTCGGCGACCTCGACGTAGCCCTCGTACGGAGCGACCATGAAACAGGTGTGGGTGAAGTGCGCGACCTGATCCTGAACTGCGGACACGACGGCCGGGTTGGAGGCGCCGACGCTGGTCACCGCGATACCGGCACCGAGGTCGATCAGCGAGTTGCCGTCGACGTCGACGATGACTCCGCCGTCTGCGTCGGCGACGTAGACCGGGAGGGTGGATGCGACGCCGGCGCCGACGACCTTCTTACGGCGTTCGGCGAGCGCAGCCGAGCGCGGGCCCGGGAACTCCGTGACGATGCGACGCTCCTGCGGAAGCCGGTATTCGATTGCACTCATGTGACCACCCTCTCGGTTGTGTATTGCATTCGAGTATGCGACGCGCGAAGCATCGCAAGCACTGCCGAAATGGATACCCGGAGCTCCAGGGCTACTCCATATCGGCAACGACAGCTAGCCTTGATCAGGTGACGGTTCCGATCTCGTGGCTCTTGCGACAGAAACACCTCTCGCTGGCTCTGCTCACCGACCGAGCAGCTGCCACCCACCCCGTCACGTTTGCGCAGGCCACAGAGCTGACGGACCCCACCCCGTGGCTTTCCGGCGGCGAATTGGTGCTCACCACCGGGCTGGCACTGGTGGGCGCGGACGCCACCGACTACAGCGAGTACATCGACCGTCTGGCCGCCGCAGAAGTATCGGCTCTGGGTTTCGGGACCGGCCTTTCCCACGAGAGTGTGCCCACAGACCTGATTGCCGCCGCCCGCAGCCGCGGACTCCCCCTGCTGGAAGTGCCGTTCACGACCCCGTTCGCGGCAGTCACGCGCGCGGTGATGACCCGTCTGAGCCAGCAGGAATACGAATCGGTACTCCGCGCGGCAGAAGTACAGACGCGCATCA
The DNA here is from genome assembly GCF_029269915.1 of Rhodococcus sp. C3V. Classification (NCBI taxonomy): domain Bacteria; kingdom Bacillati; phylum Actinomycetota; class Actinomycetes; order Mycobacteriales; family Nocardiaceae; genus Rhodococcus; species Rhodococcus sp. C3V. The sequence goes on along the minus strand of NZ_JARJBE010000003.1, from coordinate 58,079 downwards.
CCCGCGTTGCACTGCGCGGTGGCGTGTCGGCGATCGTGCGTGAACTAGCCACGGCCACAAAAACTTCGGTGGCGTTTGTCGGTGATCGGATCACCGCGGTGCATCCGGCAAACCAGAAGTCGTTGATCACCGAGGTTCGCGCGGTCGCGGCCACCACCCGCGATCCCAACGCTCCGGCGTCGATCTCGCAGAGCACACCCGAACGGACGCTGACACTGTCCCCCGTCGGCGTCACCGACAGTTGGCACGGCTACCTCGCCATGGCGGGCGCCGGGCCCCTGAGCAATATCGACAGAGTGTTGCTCGGGCATGCGGTCTCGCTGCTCACTCTCGAACTCGAGAAACCGGTTCGACTACGGGCCGAGCGAACTCGACTCAACGCCATGGCTTTCGGGCTCTTACTCGACGGCCGAATCCCCGAGGACGGTGTGCCGTCGTACTTGGACGAGGCAAGCGACACGCACGGCAACATTCGTGTCGTCCACGTTCGCGGATCCGGACTCGGCCCAGTTCTTCGCGAACTCGACAACGCTCTCGCGCGAGCAGGCCGGCCGTTGTTCGCGCAATCCGAGGACGGTTCGCTGACCGTCCTCCTCCGCGGAACCGACACAATCGACACCGCCAAAACACTACTGGCGCAGCTCTCCCCCACCGAAGCGAAAGCCGTGCGTGCCGGAATCAGCACCCCTCACCGTCTTCTGGACGCACCGCGCGCACTCGTCCAGGCCCGCGCCGCGGCCAATCTCACGACGGCCACTGCCCGCATTCTCGAGTTCGACGCTCTGAGTGGTTCGACGATTCTGGCATCCGAGCCTGCCCGTGAGGCACTGATCGCAATGGCTGCGGACACCATCCCGGTGCTGACCGAACACGACCAGGCACACGGAACCGCACTGGCCGCGTCTTTGCGCGCCTATCTCGAGGCAAACGGCCAATGGGAATCGGCCGCAGCCGAACTCGGTGTTCATCGGCACACCCTCCGAGGTCGCATCGCACGCATCGAGGAACTGCTGCAATGCGACCTCGGACAGGCCAGGGTCAGAGCCGAACTGCTGCTATCGCTACTCGCCTGGGAGGGCCGCTGAACCCTCCGCGGCGTGTACCGAAGCGAAGCTCGACGCACCGCGGACGAGTAGTTCGAGTTCGGCGTCGACCGTGCAGAGACGGGCGGTGTCCAGCGCTCCGCTGCGGCTCACGCTCGACATCAAAGCCGTGAACCGGCGCACCGCTTGCGGATTGGCGGCGGTCCACAACTCGACGACCTCCGGAATACCTTCACCGAGCGCACCGGACACGAGGTCCGCGAAACGCGCCGTCAACCTGGCATGGACGGCAGCGCTGCCCATGACCTCCCAATGCGAGGCACCGACGGCGACGTCGACGCCGCCGAGAACATCGCCCAGATCGAGAGCGTCGGAGAGTTCCCGATAGATCGCGGCTGCGGCCGCGGCCGTCGTATTCTCCTGCAGTGCAATGTCTGCCAGGGCGAGTGCTCCGAAAGACGCCTCGATGCGCTCGCTGGCCGGCAAACCGTCGGTGAGTTCCCGCACCGGGGCTGCCCACCGATCGATGTCGGCGCGCGGGTTCACGGTGAACCGGCCGGCTGCTCCCGGACGACGCAACACCCAGCTCATCTCGGATTCCAACAACTGCTGCAAGCGATCGAGAGCCTGCAACTGCTCGGTGGCGCGCAGCTCCGAGTTCAAGATCTCGCGCCGAAGTTCCTCGGTGCCGAGCACTTCGCTGACTACTGCGTAGGCCAGAGCCGCTTCCGGACTGTGGACTCCGAGGTGTTCCTCGAGCCGGAACAGCACGCCGGGGCCGACGCGGTTGACCAGTTCGTCGACAACCGAGGTGATGATGATGTCGCGGCCCAACCGATGTGCGCGGACCGCGTCCGGTGCTGCCTCGACGACGGAGAGCGGGAAGTACTGCGGGAGACGATCGGCGAAGATCTGATTGTCCGGGACGGTCGACGCCCCCAATTCCGCCGTCAGTACGTTCTTCGACTGCGCCACCAGCACAGCAAGTTCCGGCCGCAGGAGACCCTGCCCGGCACGCGCCCTGACCGCCAGCGCCTTGGAGTCGGGCAGAGATTCTTCCAGTCGCTTCATGGCGCCCGCCGAGACGAGGTTCTCGATCAACCGCTCGTGCTGATCGAGCAGGGCCGGTGCGCGGTGCTCGGCCAGGCTGATCGCGAGGGTCTGATCTTCACTGGCCTCGAGCACCGATGCGGCCACCTCGTCCTGGGCCGCCGCGAGTAGTTCATTGCGCGAGGTCGCTTCCAACTCTGCGAGTGCGATCTTGATGTTGACCTCACGGTCCGAGGTAGCCACGCCTGCCGCGTTGTCGATGAAGTCGGCGTTGATTCGTCCTCCGCCAGCGGCATATTCGATGCGGGCACGCTGGGTGAAACCCAGGTTGCCGCCCTCACCCACCACGGTTGCACGCAACTCGTCAGCGCTGACGCGAACTGCGTCGTTGGACGGATCGGCCGCGTCGACGTTGCTTTCGGTCGACGCTTTCACGTAGGTACCGACGCCGCCGTTCCACAACAGGTCCACCGGAGCACACAGGATCGCTCGGATCAGTTCCTGCGGGGTCAAGTTCTCCTCGGTGATTCCGAGGGCCGCACGCGCCTCGAGCGGAAGGCGGATCGACTTCGCGCTCCGCGGCCAGACGCCACCGCCCGGCGACATCACGGTGCGATCGAAGTCGTCCCAGGACGAGCGCGGCACGGTGAAGAGGCGAGCGCGTTCGGCAAAGCTCGTCTCGGTGTCGGGGTTCGGGTCGATGAAGATGTGGCGGTGATCGAATGCCGCGACCAGACGGATCTTGTGCGAGAGCAACATTCCGTTGCCGAACACGTCGCCGGACATGTCCCCGATACCCGCGACGGTGAACGGATCGGTGTCGACATCGAGGTCGCGCTCGGCGAAGTGCCGTCGAACCGCTACCCAGGCGCCGCGAGCGGTGATGCCCATCGCCTTGTGGTCGTAGCCGGCCGAACCGCCGGAAGCAAAAGCGTCGCCGAGCCAGAAACCACGCTCGACGGCGATGCCGTTCGCGACGTCCGAGAACCGTGCGGTCCCCTTGTCTGCTGCCACGACGAGATAGGAGTCTTCACCGTCGTACTCGATTACTTCTGCCGGGTGTACCGCAGCGCCGTCGACGATGTTGTCCACCACGTCCAGCAAGCCGCGAATGAAGGTGCTGTACGACTCCTGCACCTGCGCCGGAGTCGGTGACGACGTGCCCCGAACCACGAACGCGCCCTTGGCACCCGAAGGAACGATCGGGGAATTCTTCACGCTCTGGGTCTTCATGAGGCTCAGGGCCTCGGTGCGGTAGTCCTCGTATCGATCCGACCAACGCAGGCCGCCACGGGCGACGGAGGAACTACGCAGGTGAACGCCTTCGACATTGGGTGCGCTGACGTAGATCTCGCGGAAGGGAACGGTCTTCTGTGGGGTGGAGAGCAACTGCGAGTCGATCTTGAACGACGCGTACGGCAGCGGGTCGCCGGACTCACCACGCAGGTACCAGTTGGTGCGCAGAGTCGCCTGCAGGAACGAACGAACGCCGCGCAAGACGCGATCCTCGTCGAGAGTGTCTGCACCGTCGACTGATTCGTCGATGGCCGCCGCCGCGGTGGCCACTGCTGTCTCCCGCAATCCTGCTACGGCGGGATCGAAACGCGCAGTGAAGAGTTCGATTGCCTGCCGTACGAAGAGTGGCTTCGCTGCCAACACTCCGACGATGTAGCTCTCGGACAGCCCGATACGAGCCTGAGCGAGGAAACGGCACGCAGCGCGCAGCAACTCTGCGTCGCGCCACGTGATGTCTGCTCGTCCGATCAGACTGGAGAATGCGTCCATCCGGGTCTGTCCGGCGATGACGGCTTCGAAGGCGTCCGCCATCTTCTCCAGCGCACTGCCGTCGAAGGTGCTCGGCTCGAAGGTGAAGTAATGCGCCGAACCCAGAACGGTTGGAAGGGGGCGGTGCGTCGAAACTCGGAGTCCGAGGGACTCGAAGTTCTCGCACAGATCGGAGAGGGAGGGCTCTCCGGACGGCCACAGCACCACACAGGTCAGATCGTCACTGCTCAGGGCATCGCTGTTCAAGTCGTCGCCCTGACGGAAGACGAGTCGCTGGCCCGCTGCTGCCAATTCGGCGACCAGTTCGAGCGCCGGGTCACCGGATCGATCACCGCCTGCCGGTCTCGATTCTGCAGCTGCGGTCTTGGTCGCCGATGATGTGCTCGCCATTGAACACCCTCCTGGAAATTATTGGATCCGAACACTTTCCAGTGTTGCGTGGATCACCGGAAAGAGGTCGTGCCCGATAGGAGTACCAACCCCCATCGGGCACGACATTTCGGCAGTTGCGGTGAGCTCAGTCGCCCAACCTGATCGGAGCAAGCTCCTCGAACACGTCGCCGGGTCCGGGATTCTCGGCAGGCGCAGCGCCGCCGAGATGGTTGACGACGCCCCATACCGCGTTGATCGCGGTCTGGATCGCGCCCTCAGCCCAGCCGGCGGTCCACGACACGTCGTCACCGGCGAGGAAGATTCCCCGATGACGCGGTTCGAGATCATTCTGCACGAAGTGGGAGAACAGGCGCTCCTGGTAGCGGTAGTGCCCCGGAAGGTTCGCCTTGAATGCGCCCATGAAGTCGCGCTCGGTTTCCCACGACAGCGTCACCGGGCTCGAGATGATGTGGCTGCGGAAGTCAACGCCGGGGTAGATCTCTTCGAGAGAGCGCAGCATGATGTTCATGCGCTCGGTGGCGTCGAGCGCCAGCAGCTTCAGCGAATCGTCCGACCAGGTGTACGACAAGCAGATCAGGCCTGGCTTGCCCTCGCCTTGATCGAGCAGGTAGGTGCCGCGACTCATACGGTCGGTCAGTGTCATCGACACCGAATCACGGCCGGTCACGGGGTCCTTGTCCTTCCAGAACGGGCGGTCGACGAGAACGAACACCTTGGTCGAACCCATGTAGTGAGTTCGCTCGATCGCAGTCCAGTGGTCGATCGGGAACAGATCGTCGTCACACCTGATGTTGTTCAGCAGCATCCAACTCTGCACTGTCACAACGGCACTCGCATACGTGCGAATGAAACCTTCGGAGTCCGTCACCGTGATGTTGCCGGGCTCGGTACGCCGGAGTTCGGTGACGCGGGGACGCGTCTCACCGTCGTTGAGCGAAGCGACCGTAGTACCGGCAGGCCAATGCGCCATGTGCGCCGGGGCGCGGTTCCACAACCGCATCGGCAGCTGCTGCGATCCACCGACGATGCCGCGGTGGTCGTCGTCGGCGGCCGTGATGACCACACGAAGGATTTCGAGGATCGAGTTGGGGTAGTCGGTATCCCAACCGCCCGTACCGAATCCGACCTGTCCGAACACTTCCCGCATGTGGAAGGACTTGAAGTGCTTCGACGCGGCGAGGAATCCGTAGAACGTCTGGTCGTCGTAGCGCACCACGAGGTCGTTCCAGATCCGCTTGATTTCTGCGGTGTCGCGGTCACGAATGGCCTGCTGCAACGGAATCAGATCGGCATGCTCTTCGAGAGTGCGCTGCCAGGCCTGCGCCACCTCGGTGTAGATCGGCGGCAGATCCTCGAGAGTGTGCGCGTAGTGGCTCTCGCCCTTGAGATCGATGACGGTGCTCGGCGTGACCTCGGCAAGGGGATTGGGGAACTCTTCGGTCTGCAGACCCAGTTCGTTCAGGTAGTGGAACAACGTTGTCGACGACGGTGGGAAACGCATTGCGCCCATCTCGGCAACAACCCCGGGGTGCCCGTCGAACTCGACCGACCGCATCCGGCCACCGATCTGATCAGCTTCGTAGACAATCGGTTTGAGACCGATCTTGAGCAACTCGTAGGCCGCGATCATGCCGGAGAGTCCGCCACCGATCACGGCAACTTCTGTACCCAGTGCCAGATCGGGCACCGAGCCGAGTCCCGCCGGACTGGAAACGTAGTCGTCGTACGGGAACGGAAAATCCGGCCCGAACATCGTGAGGGGCGGCTGCTTGCCGGGTTCCGAGGAACTGTCCGGAGCTACTGGGATGGTCATCTACGGTTCTCCTTGGAGACAGTCGTGACAGAAAGATCTGGATACAGATCGAGGCGTCGATCGTCGAGATGCGTGTTGAGGGTGCGCGATTGCGAGACGGTGGCGGCGGCGATATCCGCGAAGAGCAATTCCTGGCCGAACCCGGCCCTCGCCAACTCGGCACCGTCGGGCGCGATGGCGCACGAGAGACCGCAGTAGGTCAGCTCGGTTTCGGCGCCGCAGCGATTGACGTAGGTGACAAACATCTGACTCTCGTATGCGCGGGCCGGAACCACTTGCTGCGCAATGTGTTCGTACGGAGTCATCAACCCTGTCGGCACGATGAGCCATTCGGTACCGGAGTCGGCATGGGCCCGAACCGCTTCGGGAAATTCCACGTCGTAGCAGATCAACAACCCGCAGCGGATGCCCTCGAAATCGAACCCGACCACCAGGGTCTCACCTGGCCGGAAATGTTCGCGGTCGAGCGTGCCGAACAGGTGCGTCTTGCGGTAGTGCGCAAGCGAAGTGCCGTCGCGGTCCACCACCTGCACACTGTTGTAGACATCTCCCCCGTCGAGTTCGGGGTAGCCGTAGACGACTGCGATGCCTGCACTTCGAGCAATCGCGGCGACGGAATCGAAGATCGGGCCGTCGGCCGGTTCCGCGCGTAGCGACACCAGTTCGCCGATGTCGTAGCCGGTTGCGGACATCTCCGGCGTCAGCAGGATCTTCGCACCGGATGCTGCAGCCTCGCGGGCAGCAGTGTCGATTGCAGCGAGGTTGAACTCCACCGACGCAAAGGTGTCCGGGGTGGTGAGCGGACCTTGGAACAGGCCAACTCGAACTGAATCGACATGCATGGTGCGCTCCTTCAGGAGTTCCGTGACGCCAATTTTCGACGGTGTGTGTGACGGGGACAACTACCAGCGTGACGGCTGCCGCCAATCATGTCAACTCTTGTTTCCTAAGAATCAACATTCACGGATTCGAGTCTCACGAAGACGACGCGCGTGGCCCTTCCGGCAATGCCGGATTCAAGACCCACAGAACCTTCGCCAGAACCGAGCCTTCGGCCTGAAAACTATGGTTGTGCGTCGGCGTGAATGTGAAGGAATCGCCCGCCGCAAGTACGACGTCTTCGGCATCGACGGCCTCACCGTTCGGATCCGTCCGACCGCCCTCGAACGAGACCCGCAAGCCGCCCTCGAGCACGTGCACGAAGTTCACGTCGATCGGCAGACTGTAGAACTCCCGACCACTTCCGCCGCCTGGTTCCAGCTCGCCGAGCAGCACCTGAATTCGACGCTCGTTGGTAGGCGTGAGCAGGTACTCCGTCATCTTTTCGCCACCGAAGCTGATTTGCGGCATGGCGTCGGCGCGGACTACTTCACCGGCGGACGCATTCTCGAACAGGGATCCGACGGGGATCTCGAGCACCGCGCACACCTTGATCAGGGTCGCCACCGACGCGTTGACGTGATCGCGCTCGAGTTTCGAGAGATACCCCTTGGTCACACCGCAGGCCTCGGCCAGGTCGTCGAGGGTCAACCGCTTCGATTGACGTGCCGCCTTGAGCCTCGCCCCGATGCGCGGTCCGACCGGCTCGACCGCTTCCTTCGCCTTGGCCACTGAACCCACTCCTTCACGACCGCCGTGTCCCTTTCAGGAAACAGGGGTTGACAACCGAGCCTCTTGAAGAAACCATACTTGCTCAGAGAGCTACATCACTGAAGGGCGCCCGGTGTGCGCCGAATCGAGAGCAGGGACCTCTGCACATGGCTACCAACAACCCCGGATCGTTCATCGGACCCGTCGACGCCACGCGCGTCCCCCGCTACGCCGAGCCGACCACCTTTGCGCGTCTCCCGCGCCTGGACGAGGTCTCGCGCGCCGACGTGACGATCCTCGGCATCCCCTTCGATTCGGGTGTCAGCTACCGCCCCGGTGCCCGGTTCGGTCCGGGGCACATCCGCGCTGCGTCGAAGCTGCTGCGTCCGTACAACCCAGCGCTGAAGGTCTCGCCCTTCGCCAATCAGCAGGTAGCCGATTTCGGCGACATCGGCGTCAACCCCTTCGACATCCAGGAAGCTCTCACGACGGTTCAGTCCGCCGTCACCGACCTGCGCGCCGACGGTTCCTCCGTGCTCACGCTCGGCGGCGATCACACCATCGCACTGCCGATCCTGCGTTCACTGGCCCGCGATCACGGCCCGATCGCCGTCCTGCACTTCGACGCTCATCTCGACACCTGGGACACCTACTTCGGTCAGCCTTTCACCCACGGCACCCCCTTCCGCCGCGCCAGCGAAGAGGGCCTGATCGACATGGAGCGCTCGCAGCACATCGGCATCCGTGGACCGCTCTACAGCGAGAAAGACCTCGAAGACGACCGCGTCCTCGGTTTCCAGGTGATCCGCAGTGACGACTACGAGGTCGACGGCGTCGCCAGCATCGTCGAGCGCATGCGTAAGCGCCTCGACGGTGGCCCGGTGTACGTCTCCGTCGACATCGACGTACTCGATCCCGCCCACGCTCCGGGCACCGGAACACCCGAAGCGGGCGGCATGACCTCTCGCGAATTGTTGAACACACTGCGTGGGTTGGTGGGACTCAACGTGGTCGGCGCCGACATCGTCGAGGTAGCGCCGGCGTACGACCACGCCGAGATCACCGGTATCGCAGCGGCTCACGTCGCTTACGAGTTGCTGTCGGTACTCGCACTCAATCGCTGAAGCAGCACAACGGTATCCGTCGTGTGATGCATCTCGGGGTTCGCGGGAAGATCACGTTCCCGCGACTCCGAGACCAACACCTTCCAACCATCGGTGAACAGCGACTCCACGTATTCGGGTGTATGGAGCATGGCCCGATGGTGCTCGGTCGGCGACTCGTGAGGTGAGTGGCCCACGATCAGCAAATGCCCGCCGGGCGCGACCAGATCTCCGAGAGCACGGAACAATTCCCCGCGCGCGGGTTCGAGCATGTGGAAGAACTGCGCGGACACCAGATCGAACGAGCGCCCCTGCGGATCCCACTTCGTCAGGTCGGCTTCCAGCCATTCGATGTCGACGCCCTCGCCCTCGACGTGAGCCTGGGCGCGCCCGAGCGCAACCGACGAGATGTCGGTGCCGGTGACCTTCCACCCGCGACGCGCCAACCACAAAGCGTCGGCACCTTCGCCGCAACCGACGTCGAGTGCCGTGCCCGGTTCCAGGTCGGAGGCTTCGGCAATCAACTGTGGGTTGGGATTTCCGCTCCAGCGCGCGGGGCGTTCCTCGTACAGCGAGTTCCAGAACTGTGCGTCCGCCTTGGCGTACGGATTCTCGGTGGTATCGGAGTTTTCGTGGTGATTGTGGTGTTCGTTGCTCATGCACCCAGGATGAACGACCTTCCACAACTCACGCAACCATCTTTGCTGAAACAGCAACTTCTCCATTTCGACGCCCTGCTAACGTCACGTCGTGGCCGGTGGATTTCCCGTGTTTCGTCTCTACTGCAACTCAGCAGGCCCATACGTTTTGTGTTGTGCGCATTTCCCCGAGTTCACCGGTTCGAACTCGGACGAAGAGTTCAGCGTCCAGCAGAGCTTCGACCGCGCAGTCGAGAAGATTCTGCGCGATGCATCCTTCGAACCGACTACCTTGACTTTGGTCGGCGAGCAGCAGTGCTATCCCGTCGGAGACCGACTGTTCGATACGACAATTCCGCGTACCGGAACCGTCTCGTACGCGTTCCAAGAAGCCGGACCGCCGTGGATCGTTCTCGGCCTTGATGTTTCGGCGGACGAATTCTGGTCCGAAATCGACGACGACGCAGACCTCCACGGTCTCGGCCCCACCTCCCCGTTGAGGTCAGTTCCAGCAACCGTGCTCACGGAGACCGGGTGGCCACGACGAAGTGACCTCGACTCCCCGTGAACTGAACCAGAACTCCAACCTTCGTGAAATCGAACAAAAATCCGCCCGATTTTCGTGAGGATCGACCGAGATGCCCGTCACGTCCTACGCCAAGATTTAGCGGTCACACTCGACTGCGCCCTCACGATTCACTCCCGGGCCCCGGCTCCTTCACGGAGGCACAATGAAACACCGCTCCTATTCGACGCTTGCCGCGACCGCGGGGCTCGCGCTCGTATTGTCGGCTTGCAGCTCGGGAGGCACGTCCTCGGGCTCCGGCGGCGGTGAGCCTCTGACTGACGGAACCTTCCGGTACGCGTTGCAAGGCGATCCGGGTGCACTCAACCCGATCATGTCCGGCTCTGCGGCAACCGCGGAAATTTCGAAGCTGGCGTACGACTCCCTGGTCTACCAGGATCCTGAAACCAGTGAATTCAAACCATGGTTGGCCGAGAAGTGGGAAGAAACGCCGACCTCCGCGTCCTTCACCATTCGTGAAGGCGTGACCTGTACCGACGGGTCGACGCTGACTGCACAGACCGTCGCGAACAACATCAACTTCGTAGCCGATCCAGCCAAGGGTTCACAACAACGCGGCACCACAGTTCCCATCGGCGCTTCGGCCACTGCCGATCTCGCCACCCGCACCATCACGGTAACCACTCCGGCGCCGAGCCCGTTCCTCCTCCTCACCATCAGTCGCCTCCCGATCATGTGCGATGCCGGTCTCGAAGATCCGACCGCCTCGAACAACAAGTCGCTGGGCTCCGGCATGTTCGAAGTCACCGAAGTCTCGGCCAATGACCACTACACGTTCGAGCGTCGTGACGGTTACAGCTGGGGGCCCGACGACACCACCTCCGACACACCGGGTGTCCCCAAGACAGTCATTGCTGTCATGGCACCCAATGTCAGCACCGCAGCAAACCAGCTTCTCTCAGGCGAACTGAGCGCATCTCCGATCGCCGGTCCGGACAAGGATCGCATCGATGCCGCCAATTTCGACTCGGTCCAGCGCCCACTTCCCGCCGGTCAGATGTACTTCAATCAGATTGCGGACAATCCGACCAGTGATCCCGCCGTTCGAAAAGCTCTCGTCCAGGCTGTCAATCTCGACGATCTCGCTGAAGTCATCACTGGCGGCCAGGGCACCCGTGCAACAAGTCTTGTCTCCGTCGAGCCCCGAGCCTGTGTGTACGACTCTGTCGCAGGCAACATTCCGGACTTCGACCTCAGCGCAGCAAAGGCAACACTGGACGCTGCAGGTTGGACCGCCGGCTCCGACGGCAAACGAAGCAAGGACGGAAAGCCGCTGACCCTCCGCCTCTTCTACGCTGCCGGCGAAGATGCGCGCAGCGCGGCAGCCGAGCTCACCCAGTCGGCATGGTCCGACCTCGGTGCGACCGTCGAGGTGACAGGAGCCGACCAGACCAAGGTTGTCGACGTCATGCTCAGTGGCAAGGACAACAACCAGTGGGACATCGCGTGGATCCAGATCAACAATTCGGTTCCCAGCGGGTTCGTCCCGTTCTTCTCCGGTCCTGCTCCGGCAGCAGGTAAGAACTTCTCTTCGATCAACAACCCCGCCTACGAAGCAGCCGTTGCCAAGGCCTCCGGTTTGACCGGCGACGCAGCATGCGCGGAGTGGGCAGACGCCGAGTCACAGATCACCAAAACGGTGTCCGCAGTCCCGTTTGCAGATACGGTCTTGAGCTTCTACTTCAACAAGGCCGGACTCGCATTCGGTAAGACCTTCATCGGTTCTGCGTTGCGCCTCTACCAGTAGGCCGGTCGACCGAACGCGGTGCGTCAACGAGATACGTCAGATCATTGTGATCTGACGTATCTTGTTGCCACACCGATCGTCTCGTTGTCGAGTTCGACGTAGGTCAGCTGAGGAATGCTGGACGCAAGTTCACTGAAAGCCCACTTCGCGACATTCTCGAATGACGGACGGAAATCGAAAATCTCCGGCCAGGCACCGCTCGCCAATTGCTCGGCACATCGATCGACGGACTCGTCCAGAGCGTCCGTGTCGACAAACCATCCACGTTCTCCGAGTTGGTCGTCCTCGAACGAGAACGCCACTCGCATCGTCACGCGAAATCCGTCGGCAGGCATCAGCGGCGGCAAGTTCTTCGCGTCCCGCACCGGTGCCGGAAGCCCCTGCCTCACAGCGAATGTACGACGGATCTCGATACTGAACATGCGCACCAAGGTATCAATGTTCATCACAATTCTATGAGCGGACCAATCGCGCAATCGCGTCGTTCGCTTCTTTGATCTTCGCGTCCGCCTCGGGCCCACCGGCAACAGCGGCTTTGACGACGCAGTGGCCGATGTGGTCCTCGAGCAGGCCCATGGCCACCGCCTGGAGGCCCTTGGTCATCGCCGACACCTGCGTCAGGATGTCGATACAGTACTTGTCCTCGTCGACCATGCGCTGCAGGCCGCGAGCTTGACCTTCAATGCGACGCAGACGCGCCAGGTAGTCGCCCTTGGCGGTGATGTAGCCGTGCGAATCTCCCGTGCAGCACACATCGCCGGTCGCATCACTGCTTTGGACACTGTTTGGAGCGCTGCTTGGCGCACTGCCAACTTCTGTCGCTTCCGACATTCGATGTCCTCCTGTTCGTCAACGCGTGACTTCGCAACAATTCTCGTTACCGGTGCGATGTGCGGATACTCTTCGACTTCCCTTGTCTTGCAGAGCAATCACTGTGCACATCGCCACGCACTTCGCTACTGCGCGAACAGATGGGTGCATGGCGATTAGCGATGCCCGTTTTCCCGCTGCTGCGAAACGCATTCGGTCTCAGTGCCCGTGGTGCGCGTGGTTCGCATGTTCGGACGCAGGTGGGGTCGCATTGTCGGCCGTCAGCGTGAATTCCGCCGTACGCACCACTCCGCCGTGCTTGAAGTCCAAAAACAACCGGTAATCCTCGGCGCTCGGCATGTTGGCGTAGAAGGTGATTGCCGGTCCGGCCGGCGTGACACCGTCACCGGGGTAGCCGTCCGGATGGACATGGAGATAGGCGAGGTCGGAGGCACGCAACGCGACCAGATGCCCGTATGCGGCAAGGTAGGGCTGCAAGTCTGTGACCGGGATTCCGTCACGACTGACCGAGAGCGTGAGCTTCGATGTCTGGCCGGCATGGGCCGCGCCTTCGAGGGAGACGGTATAGCCGTCGACCGTCGTGGCGGCAGTAGCGGCGGGCAACGGCCGAGGATCGTAGGATCCGGCGACGCGCACATCCGCACTGAGCGTGATTCCGTCACCACCGTCCGGAGTGAAATCAGCGAAGACTCGATAGTCTCCCGCATGATCGAAATCGACTGACACATGCCAGTTTCCGTTCTCGTCCAATTCGGGATGCACGTGCTGGAATCCGGTCAGGTCCAGACCGACCACGATCAGATGCAACTGCTTGTCGTGGGTGTCCGTGTACCGGATCAAGGGAGTTCCAACCGGATCCAGGATCCGGAACTGCAAGGGGACATGGTTGCCGACGGTCGCCTCCGACGTTGCCAATTCCAGTGTGTAGCCGTTGTCGCTGAACATCTTGCCCTCCAAAGTTTGGGTCGGCAGCACTCTCGTTGCCGTCTGCGTCAGGTTCTGCACTCCTTGACATCGAACCTGTTGCAATTTGTACCATACCCCCCTAGGGTATGCAACGAGCTACTCGAACACCCTGAATTCACTCGAAGGAGATCCGATGCGCATCTACGCAGAGCGCCGGCCGAACGAGTTCCAAGAACAGCATTTCCCCGCGCACCTCAACGAAGCGCTGCGCCGATGTCGCCCCGGCTCGCTTTCGACACCCCCCGACCACACGAGCATCACCTATACCCCGTACAGGTAAGGAACTCAGAATGTCCACACAACCGAAATCCACCCGTAAGTGGTGGGCGTTGGCGTTGATCGCCGCCGCTCAGTTCATGGTCATCATGGACACCTCCATCATCGGCGTCGCTCTCCCCCAGATGCAGAGCGATCTCGGCTTTTCCCAAGAAGGCCTGACCTGGGTCTTCAATGCGTACGTCATCGCGTTCGGCGGGCTACTCCTCCTCGGCGGCCGCCTGTCCGACCTGTTCGGCGCCCGCAGAGTGTTCTCCGCTGGTTGGCTGATCCTGCTGATCGGTTCCGTTGTCGCCGGTGCCGCCGGTAACGTCGCCGTCGAACTTGCGGGCCGTGCAGTCCAGGGCGCAGGCGCCGCACTCATCGCGCCGTCGGCGCTCACCTTGCTGATGATGCTGTTCGGCAGCACGCAGAAAGAGATGACCAAGGCGCTGTCCATCTACGGCGCTGCCGCCCCGGCCGGCGGTACGGCCGGCGTGTTCCTCGGCGGCGTCATCACCGAATACACCAGCTGGCCTTGGGTGTTCTATCTCAACATTCCCATCGCTGTCATCGCACTAATCGCTACTCCCCTCCTGATGCCGAACGCACCGGCACGTACCGGGTCGATCGACTTCCTCGGCGCACTCGCTGTCACCGCAGGTCTTGCTGTCGGAGTCTTCGGCATCGTCAGAGCACCTGATGTCGGATGGGGATCCGGGCAGACGTGGCTGGCGCTCGCCGTTTCGGCCGCTCTGTTGGGTGCATTCGTATTGATCCAGTCGAAGCGTCGGGAACCTCTGGTGCGTCTGGGAATCTTCAAGGCGCCCAACCTCGGTGCCGCGAACATCGCTCAGCTCGTCCTCGGCGCTGCCTGGATACCGATGTGGTTCTTCCTGAACCTGTACCTGCAGCAAGTGCTCGGATACAGCGCCTTCCCGGCCGGTGCGGCGCTGCTGCCGATGACGATCTTCGTCATGCTCGGCATGGTCGTCGTGGCACCACGGGCCATGGCACGCTTCGGTGCAAAAGCGATGATCGTGACCGGATTGCTTGTACTGGGAATCGGTTTGGGTTGGATGTCGTTGATCCGGCCCACCGGCAACTTCTGGGTCGACGTACTGCCGGCATCGCTCGTGGCTGCGGCAGGTATGACGCTGGCGTTCATTCCCTCACTCGGTACGGCGATTTCGGCTGCGCGCCCGGAAGAGGGCGGATTGGCTTCCGGCATCGTCAACGTCAGCTACCAGGTCGGCTCGGCTGTCGGCCTCGCGGTGATGACCGCGATCGCAGCAGTGTTCGGCGCTGATCAACTCGGTGACCTGACGGAGTTGACGAACGGTTTCTCCGCCGTGTTCCTCGGAGCAGCCGCCATCGCAGTGGTTGGCGCAGCAATCACCGCGATCGTGATGCGGTCGACCAAGGTCGACGATCCTCGACCCGTTCAATCCACCGTCAATTCTTGACCAACTCCGGTGGTGGGTTCGGCCGGCTGTCACCAGCCGAACCCACCACCGGCGGAACCACTTAGGACTCGTTATGTCGCGCCTTGCTTCTCTCACGCCCACCACCGCTGTCGGTGCATCGAAAGACCTTCTCGCCGAACTCGTCAACCGTCACGGACAGGTCGGTGACATGGTCGCGGCGATGGCTCATTCGCCCGCTGTGCTGGGCGGCTATCTGCAACTCAGCCGAGCAATGAAGCGAGCGAAACTGAGCCGCAAGATCACCGAGCGAATCTCTATCGCTGTGCAGGTCCAGCAAGGTTGCGCTGTTTGCCTCGAAGCCCACGTGGCCGCCGCGCACGCCAACGGCGTCGAGGCGGACGAGATCGAGCGTGCCCGCGCGGGCACCTCGGCCGATCCCGCCATCGCGGCAATGATCGACCTCGGGCTTCGCGTCTATCGGGAGCCTGCCTCGATTTCAGACGAACACATCACGGGCCTTCGAGCGCACGGCTACGGTGATCGCGAGATCGCCGACGTAGTCGGAATCGTCGCCCTCAATGTCCTGACCGGAGCTTTCAATCTTGTCGCGGGAGTGAAACCAAATGAACCGGATCGCTAACTCCGCACCGGAACGGAACAGCCTGCGTCTGTTCTTGATTCGCGACTATCGCCTGCTCTTCAGCGCCCAGATCATCGCGCTGTTCGGCACCGGGTTGGCGACGGTTGCGCTGGGTCTACTCGCCTACGAACTCGCCGGACCGAGCGCCGGAGCCGTGCTGGCCACCGCGCTGACGATCAAGATGTCCCTGTACGTCGTGATCGCTCCACTCGCGGCGGCGTACGTAGACCGGTTGCCGAGACGGGCTTTCCTCGTTGTCCTCGACGCCATTCGCGCAGCGGTCGTGATCGCATTGCCCTTCGTCAGCGAGATCTGGCACATCTACGTGCTGGTGGGCGTTCTCCAAGCTGCGTCGGCAGCGTTCACTCCCACGTTCCAAGCGGTCATCCCTGACATCGTGACCGACGAGGCCGATTTCACCCGCGCGCTGTCGGCATCGCAGGTCGCTTACACGATGGAAAGTCTGCTCAGCCCTGTTCTTGCCGCAGTCGCTCTGTCCTTCATGACATTCAACCTGTTGTTCGTCGCCACCTCCGTGGGCTTTGCCGTCTCGGCACTGCTCGTGCTGGCCACCCGAATCCCCAACGCTCGCCGAAGTACTCACCGCAAGGCGTGGGATCGGATCGCGTCGGGGATGCGGATCTTCGTGACCACGCCGCGACTGCGCGGCATCATGGCACTCAATCTCGTGGTGGCAGCAGCCGGATCGATCGTGGTGGTCAACACCGTCAACTACGTCCGCGACGAGCTCGGTGGAACCCAATCCGACGTGGCGTGGATGCTTGCCGCGTCAGGCACCGGCACGTTGGTGACCGCGCTTCTTCTTCCACGCGTTCTCGACAGAACCGCTGAACGTACCGTGATGACAGCAGGTTCCGTTGTCCTGGTCGTCAGCGCCGGCGCGGCAGCAGCCCTCGCCGTGGCCGGTGTATTCACGTGGATGCTCACTGCCGCAGTGTGGGCGCTCGTCGGCGCCGGCATGGCCATGATCGTCACTCCGACCGGAAAAGTACTTCGGCGCTCCGTCGAACCCGCAGGCATACCGGAGGTGTTCGCAGCCCAGTTCTCCCTGTCGCACCTTGCCTGGCTTGTCACCTATCCGATCGCCGGATGGGTTGGTTCGAGCGCGGGATTTGCGGTCACCTGGAGCATCCTTGCAGCGCTTGCCGCAGTGGGAGCCGTTGCAGGATTTGCACTTTGGCCTCGGGAGACAGTTGCTGAATTGCCCGGACAGGCGACGTATGAAACCACGCGAGGCCAATGCACCTTGGCGGCAACCCAGTGCGCATGCGCTCGCACCGTCTGATGTCGACGGTCTGCCCGAACCTCGATTGGGCCTCAACGAAAGTGGTGGTGCAGCCATCGCCTGCACCACCACTTTTCGCTCAACTCACGTCGGCGTACTTCCTCGGATTTGCGTCGAATCGAGGACCACATCCCTTGCAGCAGAACCAGTACCGATTTCCTTCGAAGTCACGGAACAGGCCTTCCGCTTCGGCACGCGCCTTTTCGATCACACTGCCGGGCATGACCCGACATTCGACGAGTTCACTACTGCCAGCGTTGAGTAGGTCTTTCCCACCGGTCGGCATCGCCGAACCGACAGCGCCGACATCGCCTTTGGCGTCAGACTTCGGGGTGTTGCCACAGCCACAACTGCTCATTGGGATTCCTGTTCTTTTGCGGGACGGATGCGGCCCGCAAAGCGAGCCCGATACAACCGCCAATATACCCCCTATAGGTATATTTGACTGAGCCTAAGGGTGCGTTCAGTTGACACATCGCCGTATAAACCATTGCGGGAGAGAGAATAATGCGTCACCAGTCTCGGATCACCTGCAGCATCACGACACAGTCAATCCTATACCTACTGGGGGTATAGGGTAGGTCTGGCATCAACCAGCCATGTCCGCGAGGTCGTCGACGAAGAGGAGCAATGAAGAACTGGAAAGCAATCGGCAGCAGCCGATTCGCCGTAGTTGGAGCTTTGCTGTTGGTCGGCATGCTCTGGGGAAGCTCGTTCCCCCTGGTTGCTGTGGCAGCACCAACTCTCGGCGCCGTCGGCACTACGCACGGCCGCTTCATTGTTGCAGCGTTGGTTCTCGCGCTGATAACTGCTTCCAGCAGATCGACCTGGCGCGCGGTCGGTCATCGGTTTCCTGCATTCCTACTGCTGGCTGCCCTCAACGTCGCTGGGCCCCTGACACTTGTCGCAACTGCGATCGTCGGCCTCAACTCGTCGACGGCGTCGATCCTGAATGCCACGACTCCGATGTTCACCGTATTCGTCGCCGCTTTCTGGCTTCGACAAAAGATCACCTGGCGAAAACTCTCGGGGGTCGCGATCGGCATCGTCGGCGTCTCGGTGCTTGTCGGCGGAATTCCGTCAGCGATCGACAGTCGCGCAATGCTGGCCATTGGCGCATCTTTGACCGCGGCGCTGCTGTACGCAGTCGGAGGTGTCTACGCACGAAAGTCGTTCCAGGACACTCCACCCCTGCCGCTGGCCCTCGGCCAACAACTTGCCGCGGTCGCCCTCTTGGTGCCGGTGTCCGCCGTCGCTCCCCCTCCGGGGCCCATAACCGTCGGCCCACTCATCGCCGTGGTAGCCCTGGGGCTGGGGGCTACCGCCGGTGGCTACCTGGTCTACTTCTGGATAATTCGTCAGGCGGGTCCAGTCGCGGCATCGGCCGTCACTCTTCTCGTTCCGATTTCGGCATCAGCCATCGGAGTGCTGTGGTTGAACGAGCCTGTTACCTTCGCGCTCGTTGGCGGTCTTGTCATCATTCTTGCCGGAGTCGGCTTGCTCCTGGATCTTCCGCCGACGCGAGATCCATCCCGCAGGGTTGCCCCGGGGCGGGCGGCTAGCGCGGACAAACGGCCGGTCAGCGGCAGATCGGAGCAGTCCAAAGTCCGACCAGCGCATCGACGAGATCGGTCGTGAAGTCCTCCCATGACGTGACCGCGTCCGGCCCCTCTTCGGCAAGCGTGCGCTCACGTTCGGCGAACATGTGCACGATCGCATTGCGTCCGATGTCCGCGCGGGCGCGTCGAACACTCATCGGCATGTCGGCCAGACAGTCAGAGAGTCCCCGAAGCGTCTCCTGCAGGGTGGGCGAGGCCAGTACCTCGTCGTAGACGATTTTCCGCAGGACCGGGTCGGTGAGAATCTGCGCGCTGAACCGCGCATACCAGGTCGGGCCACCCATTTCGGCGTAGTGATCGGTCGACGCCCGAACCAGACACGAAATCCAGTCACGAACATTTGTGGACCCTTCGATCTCACGCAGCAGTTCGCCACGGTTCTTCTCGACCTGCTGGGAATGCTTGTTCACGATCGCGCGGACCAGATCGGTCTTGGTTCCGAAGTGATATCCGACGGCAGCATTGTTGCCCTGACCTGCCGCCTCGCTCACCTGACGGTTCGAAACCGCGAAGACTCCATGTTCTGCGAACAACTGCTCGGCGACGGCGAGAATGCGGTCTCGGGTTGCAGCAGAGCGCGCGGAATTTGCGGCGCCGCCGACATCGGCCGACGCGTCCTCAGTCCTCGTAGTCATGGACACCATCATCCTCGACCATCCGAAGCTGCTCGGCACCGGAGATATTCGTCACGATCGGAGACACAGCCTTCCGTTAAGTCAGTCAATTGATTTAACTTTAGTTCAAGCAACTGACTTAAACCATTATTCGTTCTTCCTCCGATGGAGTTACCGCAATGTCGTCAACCACTTCACCACCACCGACAACGCCGCCACAGACAACGAAGTCGCCAGCCACCACCGCAGTGGTGGCTGTTCTGGCGTTTTCCGGCATCGTCGTCTCGCTCATGCAGACGCTGGTGATCCCGATCATCCCGCATCTGCCCGAGTACCTGAACGCGCCGGCGTCCGATACCGCGTGGGCTGTGACCGCCACGCTGCTCGCAGCTGCCGTCGCCGTCCCGACCATGGGCCGCTTGGGCGACATGTTCGGCAAACGGCGTCTACTCCTGATCAGCATGGCGCTGTTGGTCACCGGTTCGGTGGTCGGAGCACTCAGTTCGAGCGTTATCCCCCTCGTTGCCGGCCGAATCCTGCAGGGCCTTGCTGCCGGCGTCATTCCGCTGGGCATCAGTGTGATGCGCGACGTGCTTCCGCCCAAGAAGCTCGCCGGCGCTGTTGCGATGATGAGCGCTTCACTGGGAGTCGGTGGCGCTCTAGGTCTTCCGATCGCGGCTTTGATCGCCGAGTACGCCGACTGGCACGTCCTGTTCTGGGCGTCAGCCGTGCTCGGCGCTCTTGCGGCCGTTCTTGTTGTCGTCCTGGTCCCCGAATCGACGGTTCGCACAGGTGGCACGTTCGACTTCGGTGGGGCAATCTCGCTCTCAGCCGCCCTCATCGCTCTACTACTGGCCATTTCCAAGGGTGGCGACTGGGGTTGGACGAGCACGCTCACGCTTTCCCTGTTCGGCGCCGCGATCCTGATATTCGGATTCTGGGCTTGGTGGGAACTACGCACCCCCAAGCCGCTGGTGGATCTACGCGTATCCATCCGCCGCCAGGTGCTCTTCACCAACCTCGCATCGATCGTGTTCGGATTCGCGATGTTCGCCGCCAGCATGGTCTTTCCCCAGGTAGTCCAGTTGCCTGAAGTCACTGGTTACGGCCTAGGCGGTTCGATGCTCACCGCAGGTCTGGTCATGGCTCCCTCCGGCATCATCATGATGCTGATCTCTCCGCTGTCCTCACGCATCACCAATTCGCACGGCCCCAAGGTGACGCTCATGCTCGGCGCCGTTGTCGTCGCAATCGGTTACGGCATCGGCATTTTCGCCATGCACTCGATTTGGGAACTGATCGTGATCGCAGTGATCATCGGCGCCGGTACCGGTATGGCTTACGGCGCGATGCCCGCTCTCATCATGGGGGCTGTTCCTCCGTCCGAGACCGGTGCAGCCAACAGCTTCAACACCCTGATGCGCTCCCTCGGTACATCATTCGCCAGCGCCATCGCGGGTGTCGTCATCGCCCAGATGACCATGTCCATCGGTGGGGCAACGCTGCCGTCGGAGAACGCTTTCCGCGTCGTCATGGCCCTCGCTGCGGGATCCGCCGTCGTCGCACTCGTCCTGGCCGGTTTCCTCCCTCGGTTCAACAGCTCCAACTCCCGCAAGGAGATTGGTAGCCAGCACACCGATACGTCCCCGACCTCCTCGAAGGAATCCGTTCCGACACACTGAGCCAGCGCGCAATACACACTGCGCTGTACACACAGCCCGGCCCCGGCGGAGTCCAACTCCGTCGGGGCCGACGCGTTTCACACATTTTGCTGTTGATACACCTGCGGACGACAGTTTCGTGACATGCTCCGTTGAGATGGGTGCTCGTTCGATACTCGGGGAAAGGATGCCGCGATCGCCGCTCCTCGTGCTGACGTAGCCCTTGCTGTCGCCGCCGCTGCCGTCCTGGGCATAGGCGTCGGTGTCCTTCTTGCCGATGTCGTCGCCGGGCTGGCTGCAGGTGCGGGTGCTGCGGTGGTATTTCGGTTTGCTCTTCGGATGATCAATACCCGAAAGTGAGCGTTTGCCGAGGGTCCTACTTCAGGACACGGATCGCCGAGCCCGGAAGGATTCCGCTCGATGGCGGATAGATCGACGTTGCCCCGTTGAAGAACATGTGAGCGGGAGTCGTGGATACCGGCAGCAGGTCGACGTCCTTGAACAATGCCCGCTCACTTTCCTCCCAGACCTTGCAGGACTCGTCACCGGGAAGAAGCGAAGCCTCAGTGGACAATTCGATGTACTTCTTGTTGTCGAGGGAAGCGAAGTTCACTCCTTCAGGCTTCGGTGGGCCGGTGAAGTACTTCGCAAAGATACTCGGCGTATCGCTCCCCAGCGTCAAACCGATGGAAACGTCCCACGACGACAGGTCGGTGGTGCTGAATGTGTTGGCGATGACAAAACTGTAGTCACCACCGGTCAGTTTCACCTTCGCGCCCAGTCCTTCCCACTGGGTTGCCACGTATTCCGCGGCGGCAGAGTTCGTATCGCGTGAGTTGTTGAAAATTACGTTGAGGGCAAGCGGTCGCCCGTCCTTCGTCAGGACGCCGTCGGCCCCCGCCTTCCAACCTGCGTCGGACAAGGTCTTCTTGGCTGCGTCGACGTCGAACTCGGGAATCGTTCCTTCAACACTGTTGTAGTCGCAGGCAAGGGGTTCCGAAACCGCGAGGGCACGTGCGCGGGTTCCTTTACCACCGGTGGTGATCTCGGTGTAGTCGTCCAGGTCTACTGCCTGCACGAGCGCCTGCCGCACAGCACGGTCCGCCGTGGGTAGAGACGCGAAATGATTGAAGATGAACTCACCGGACAACGTGGTGTAAGTCTTCGAATCCAGACCCGCGGCCAAGACTCGTTCCTCGTCCGAACCGGTCACCGCTGCGGCATTCACTCCGCCGGTGAGAACAAGATTCGCCGTCGTACTGGGATCGGTGACAATCTTGATCGTCACTGTCTTCGGCACCCCGAGAGTGTCTGAAGTGGTCTCGCCGTTCGGACTCCAGGTGTAACCGTCGCGGCGTTCCATCGTGATGTGATCGTTCGGAACAACTTCGGTGACCTTGAACAGACCCGTTCCGTTGCTACTCGAACGGATGCTGGCCGGGTCTTCGAGCGTCGCAGCGCACGGAAGCCGCAACGCGCCGACTCGAGAGAGCAGGAAGGGCGCTGGCTCGGCGGTAGTCACCGTCAGTTCGTCACCGTCCGCTGAGGCCGAAGTCGACATCGGCACAGTGGATCCGCGTAGCGGTGAAGCGTTTTCAGGATCCATGACCCAGTTGATGTCATCGGCCGCGGTCTGTGCGGTGAAGGAAGTGCCGTCGGCACAAGTGATGCCCTTCTTGAGCACGAACTTCAGCGTGTTCCCTTCTTCACTCCAGCTCTCCGCCAGATAGGGACGCACAGTGCGTGTTTGCGCGTCGATGTCGATCAACGAATCGTACGAGTACGCGTTCACGATCTGAGTCGACGTGAGGTTGGTGATCAGAGGGTGCAGATTTCCGGGATCGGCGTTGATGACAGTCGTGAAACTGCCGTCCTTTGCATACTCACCGACCGAACCTTCGGGACTGGATGCGCCGCCACACCCGGCCAGGGTGAAAACGCCAACGCTGATAACTGCTGTCGCGGAGACAGAACGGGCTTTCATACGAGCCGCCATCTACTAGGAGTTGCCATGGCGACAATCGTGCGGGACTGACGTGGTCTGTATCTCGTTGGAGTTCCCCATACAGTCGGCCGTACTCTGTTCGATTGTCACTATCGACCGGGCAAGCGCAGACGCTAAGTACGACGCTGCCGTTGACGGTGATTCGCGACGTTGATTCGGTTGCCGCACAACGCCGGCATGCAGTAGCGGCGTCGCCCTCCCCGGCTTGTATCGACGAACACCCCGTTGCACGTCGGCGACGCGCATGGGCGGAATCGTTCGTACCCCAATGTGCGCAGAGTCCCCAGCAACGAGTAGCCGATCAACAGCGCAAGTTCGCCGGTGAGATTGATTCTGCTGTCCGGTACCGCATTCCATCGATAGTCGGACCGGGCATCAGGCACGAGTCGGACGTGATGCGGGACGGTCTGCAGGAGTCGATGAGTGCGATCAACGAGCTCATCAGAAGTCGGAGCATCGAGAATCGAACGAATCCCCTCTCTGAGTTCCTTGACCTCAGCAAGTTCACCGCTGGTAAGTCGACGTCCGTTGGTGAGCGCATCCGGCGAGAGTCCATGTTCGTCCAGTAGATCGTGAAGCGCCTGAGGGGCAGCCAACGCGTCACCTGCCTCCACCCACACGCGGGGCGAGGTATTGACCAAGTCGGTCGCAAACGACGCACCGGCGACGTAATCGTCTAAAACTACTTGCATCCCTTACCGTCCTGCCCTACCGTAATTGAATAACCTAACTTTACACCTTACGGAGGCGGCGGGATGGAACATTGCGCAGACCACAGGCTGCCCGAGATACTCCGAGACACTCACCACCGATTGCGCCGCGCCGGCACCGTGGCATCGCAGACACCCGTCGTCGCTGCCGATCTCTACTGGTCGATCGGCGCGCTCGCCCAGTGCCTGACCGCGATGGACGAGGTCATTTCACAACTTGGAATCAATGCCCGAAAGCAGTTGCGCGCTGGAAAGTTCGACGTCCAGAGCGGACCGTTCGAAGGAGAGCCCGACGCCGCCCTACTCACCGCAGTTCTTGCGCTCGCCCGAGCATCGAGTAGTTGCGAACCGGTTCAGGCGGCAATCGGCAACGCTCAGATCGCGGTGAGCGATCTCGTCGTCGCGAGGACTACCAGCGCCTGACACTCAGGCGGGCCACCCGCCCCAATAGAGACTGTATGGTTGGTTTTCGGCATCCGCCGAGAGCGTCGAACAGCAGGGACCGGGTTTTCACTGTGAGTACAGGGACATCAACGATCTACGAGGACAGGACCGTCCGGATCGACGATCAGGGCGTCACGATCCGCCACTACTACTTTCCGTTTGTCAGCAAGTTCGTCCCGTACTCGCAGATCGAATCCGTCGACCTCGGAGTCATGTCATGGCTGAGCGGACGCCTACGAATCTGGGGAACAACAGATTTCAGCTCGTGGTACAGCCTGGATCTTTCACGCCCGTGGAAGGAGACCGCGGTGGTACTCACTCTCGCCGGCCACGGATCGCCTTCGTTCAGCCCCAAGGACGCCGATCGCGTCGAGACCGAAATCCGCAGTCGCATCGGATCACACGCCGCGAACTGACTAGCGGAACTCGGATTCGACGGTGACGATCTCACTCCAGTCGGTTCGATCGAACAACCGCGCCAGCGCAGTGAACAGAACTTCCGGGTCGACGACGCTCTCGGGTGAGTGCACACCGATCCGATCCGAAATCGTTCCGTCGGCGAGCCGGGACACCACCTGAGCAAGGCCGAGCGCCAAGGGGATTCCGGTTGCACCGGCCATGTCCGACAGCAACTCCGACACCGGTGAATCGTCTGCAATCCGGGCCACGACGCGCATCGCTCTTCCGTCGAACATTCCTGTCGCCGAGGCGAAGAACAACGGCAGGGATCCGTGGCCGGCGCGCGTGAGCATTCGAGGCGCAGCACGGATCATCCGTCCGAGCGAAGGCTTGCCCAATTCTTCGGCGGCCGAGTCGAGATCGATTCTCCCCTTGTCGATGTCGGCGCGGAGAACGTCGAGAAACGCCACGGTTTCCGGTGTGATGACCATCAGATTTGCCGAATGCCCCGCAGGATTGATGGTCCGATGAAACATCACCGGCTCCGGATGCCCGACCACGTAAGCGTTCCCCCGACGTCCGCCGGGCAGTTCGAGTGCGATGGAACGCAACGGTTCTTCGTTGACGATTCGCCCCGCACGAACCACCGGAACCTGGCCGCTGATCTGTTGCATCCAGTGAACGGCGGCTGCACTCAATGTGTCCACCGACTCGTCCTCGCCCTCGACATCAACCGGCCAGGCTGTATACAGATCGTCGACCACGTCCAATCGCGAGACTCCCATCGCGGCCAGGAGGTTACTCATCCCGGGACTTGCGCCCATGCCGACTACCGCACAGATTCCGGCTCCCCTCGCGGCACAGTCCAATTCCAGCATGTCGACGGCCGGCTCCCAGTCGTCGCAGATGTCGAGATAGTGAGTCCCGGTCTCGATCGCTGCCTGGAGAATGCCGACGCCGAAACGGAAGAACGGTCCGACCGTATTGACGACCACGTCTGCGCCGTCAAGCAATTCACGTAGCGTGCGACCGTCCGTGACGTCGATGCTGCGCGCCTCGACTTCCGCTGACGCCTGCGCCAGTTCAACTGAAAGACGCTTCGCAGCATCGATATCGCGATCCGCGACTACTACCTTGCCGATTCCCGGCAATGTTGCGGCCAGACGAACTGCTGCCGAGCCCATGGCACCGGCACCACCCAGTGCGACAACCGTGATTCCGTCAGCCATGAATTCCCTCCAAAAATGCAGTCTGATCCGCTAGATAGCCGGGAGCGAAGATCGAACGGGGAGCAAGGACGGCCACCAGAGCGGACCTCACTTCCGAGTCTTCGAGATCCTTGTCCACGATCGAATGCGTAGCGTCGGGGTACTTCTTGACCACCAATTGCCCTGGAGTGTCCAACAATTCGCGATACACCCTTTCGGTATCAGCCACGTCGACGTTGACGTCTTGTCCGCCGATGATCAAGAGCACCGGAACCTTCACGGTTTCGAGATCGGCTCGCGCATCCGAGAGGTAGTTCTTTCGGATGAAGTTCCACCGGTCTTCGGTGAGACCGTCGGCCTCGCCGGAGGCCACGAGATCGTCGAACGATGCATCACGGGCCAACTGATCCAAGTTCTTCGCACGATCGACCCGCGCTTTCTCGAACTCGTCGGCCGACGCATTTCTCTCGGAAAGTTCGGCTAGGGTATTGAATTCGCCTTGTTGGAGCCAGTTGATCGCGGGACCCACGGCAATGACGAACGCTACGTCCGGGTCGAGGTTCACCACCTTGGGCATCACCCACCCTGCCTGGCTTGCACCCCACAGACCGATCCGAGACGGATCGATATCCGAACGTCCCCGCGCCCACTCGATTGCCGCTTCCGTTTCTGCCGCGCGATCGTCCATGCTCTGGTCGAGCCAATTGCCCGGTGCCCCATTCACCCCCGGCTTGTCCCAGGAGAGTGACGCGTACCCCGCCTTTGCGAACGCCTCCCACACCGGTCGATAGAACGTCTCATGTGTTGCATCGACCGGGCCGTCTCCGTGGACGAAAACCACGAGCCCGAAGGGACCGTCACCGTGTTCGGGCAGTGC
This sequence comes from Rhodococcus sp. C3V, assembly GCF_029269915.1. Taxonomy (NCBI): domain Bacteria; kingdom Bacillati; phylum Actinomycetota; class Actinomycetes; order Mycobacteriales; family Nocardiaceae; genus Rhodococcus; species Rhodococcus sp. C3V. The sequence continues at coordinate 31,369 of NZ_JARJBE010000003.1, read as the reverse complement.
AAGGACTCCCTGGAGCGGCACCGATCCCCCGGTGATCGTCACTTTTTCCTCACGGATGTCATAGGTGTTCTGGTACAGCGTCCAGCCCACCAGAGTCGCGATCAGAACAACGACCACCGCCAGGGAAGTAACCATCCACCTGCGTAAACGAGGCTTACTCTTGCCCTCGCTCATCGATTCCGCTGCCATCTTCCCGCCCTAACGTACGAATTTGAAACGATCGTATTGCATTCGATAGTACAGTTGTGGGCGAAGGTGTCGAGAAGCGAGGAAAGGACATGGCGATGACCGACAGGGACGTCGATGTACCCACGAGGATCTTGATCGAGGGACTACTGCGCACGGACGGAACTGTCGACGGGCACACCCTCTATGCCACCGCCGACGCCCTCGGCAAAACTGATCAACAGGTTCGGCTGTGCATCAAGCGGTTGGTCACCGAGGGGAAGTTCACTCAGGAAGGTCGCGGGCGGCAGGCCACGCTACGAGCAACGCCGAAAGCCCTGCGCGAGATGGAACCCGACGTCGAATTCGTTCGGCTGGCCTATCGACAAGACCGCGACACTGTGACGCCGTGGGACGGGTATTGGCACCTGGCCGGATTCGCAATTCCGGAGTCGTCACGGAAAGCGCGAGATGCGCTGCGCACCAGGGTCGTTTACCTCGGCGGCGCGCTCGTCCAGGGCGGTCTGTACGTCTCGCCGCACGCCTGGGAACCGTATATTCGCGATGCGGCCGCCGAACTCGACGTCGAACAGCACCTGTCTTCTCTCACCACTCGAGATCTGAAAGTGGGCACTCTCGAAGACCCCGTGAAGATTGCCGCGCAGTTGTGGCCACTGGACCAGATCGCTGACGGATACGAACGGCTACTCGACGTAGCGACCGCACGCCTGCACAAACTGCAGAACAGTCCGGGTACCGATGCTGTCACGATGACCATCGAACTCGCGGCGGAATTCACGCGAGCCATGGAACCGGATCCGCTGTTGCCGCCGGAACTACTGCCCACCAACTGGATCGGCACGAGGGCTCGGTCGATCACTGCGCAGTGCTGGACGCTTCTGGCACAGGTGGACGGTGCCGACGAATTACCGTCGCTGTTCCACCTGTACGCAGATGCAATCGGTGACGATCAGGACGCAAGCGTGCGATGACGGGGCGGCAGTCCGAAACGCCCGAGAACCTCGTCGACTGCGGTGGACGGTGTGACAAGTCCGCGATCCTGAAGCCACGGAATGGTGCTGTCCACCAGATGCTCGAGCGTGCGAGGCAATGCGAGAGGCAGCAACGTAACGCCGTCGGCGACCTCCGCAGCTCGGATATCGGCGATCAAACTGCCGAGACCGGAAGGCGTTCCGACGTAATGAAGCGAAACGGGAACCCGCGGCGAGGTCAACGCGCTGTCCAACTGCGCAAGCTCCTTACGAGCGGAGCGAGCCTCCGGCGCGATCAGAATCTCGAGATCGACCAGCACTGCGACGCTGTCGGGATCGCGTCCTTCTTCAGCGACGGCAGCGCGTATCCGTGCGCGTTCGAGCTGTGCCTCACGCAGATCCGCAGCGCGAATCCGAACCACATTGGTAGGGAATGAAGCCAAATCGAGAGCCTTTTCACCCTCGGTGAGGTCCACCCAGTAGTCGCCGCCGATGATGGGCAGGTTGCCGGGTGCGCCCTCAGCGGCCGGATGGTGACCGGATCCGGTCAACTCGACCGCTACGTGCAGAGAATGCGAAGCGAGTGAAGACATGTGAGACCTCCGAAAATCAGAAAAGTATGGGATGAGCGAGACGAATCGTCAGCTCGAACACATTCCTGAAGAGGTGCGGCACAGATCGACATGGCGACGGCACCACTGACCGAGAGTGATGCTCACTCTCGAAGGGGTGGCGGGAAAATCCGCTGGTGCCATGGCTGCCATGCTAGTTGTCCGTTCGAGTTTTCGGGGACCGAGCTCAGCTCAGACGCACTCGGCTGCGCCGGCATTGTCGTCTGCGGCTCCGAGGAAGGGGCGGGTCTCGGGCACAGGGTTCCACGCACCTGCCGTCTTCGCGTACTTCCAATCACGCTGATTCGAAACCAGGATGTTCACGGCGTCGACCAACCGCGTCACGTCGTCCGAGCTGCTACCGAGGCCGAGGCTGGCGCGAACTGCACCGCCGGAGAGGCCGAGGCGCGCGAGAACCGGATGTGCGCAGAAGCGACCGTCGCGAACTCCGATGCCGTGCTCGGCGGAGAGGAATGCGGCGATCTCGCCCGCTTCGAATCCGTCGACGGTGAAGGTGACGATTCCGACGGCGTCGGGAGCGTCGTTCCACAGTCGCACGAGTGAGACGCCCTCGATGGCGGACAAGCCGTCAGTGAGCTGGGCGGTGAGCGCCTTCTCATGCTCGGCGATCACGTCGAAGTCCAGGGCGTGCAGGGTTTCGCAGGCGGTCGCGATGGCTGCCGCACCGAGCACGTTGGGGGAACCCGCCTCGTGGCGTGCGGGCGCGCAAGCCCACTCGGTGGATTCGATGGTCACCTCACGCACGGCGCCGCCGCCGGCGAGGTACGGCTGAGCTTCGTCGAGCCAGTCACGGCGGCCGACGAGAACGCCGGCGCCGAAGGGCGCGTACAGCTTGTGGCCCGAGAACGCTACGTAGTCGACGCCGCATTCCTGCAGGTCGATGCGACGGTGGGGAGCCAACTGAGCAGCGTCGACGAGGATACGTGCGCCGCAACGGTGAGCGATGTCAGCCAAACGTGCAATCGGCAGGATCTCACCGGTCACGTTGGAGGCCCCGGTGATTGCGAGCAGCGCGGCAGGCTTGGTGCACAGTTCACCGATCAGACGCTCGATCGTTTCTTCGATGGTGTCTGCGGCGGTGACGATACGAGCGTCGTTCCACGGCAACAGGTTTGCGTGATGCTCGACGTCGAGGACGACGGTGCTGCCGGGGACGCACTGCGCAAGCAGGTTCAGCGAATCGGTGGTGTTCCGGGTGAAGACGACAACCTGATCGTCGGCACAGTTCACGAAACGAGCAACGGATTCACGAGCGTTCTCGTAGGTGAGCGTGGAGATCCGGGACGCGTAGCCGGCACCGCGGTGGACGCTGGCGTACGTGGGCAACAATTCGGCGATACGGTCGGTGACCTGGGCCAATGCCGGCGCGCTGGCCGCGTAGTCGAAGTTGGCGTAGGAGCATTCGCCGCCCTGAACCAATGGAACCTGCAGGTCGGCACCCGAAACCTTGGCAATCGCGGTGGTGCAGCAGGTGTCGGCACTCAATACAGCAGTCATCGAAGACAATCCTCACGTTCAAGGACTCGTTCGTCGGGAGATGGCCCCGGAAGAGTCCGCGCTTGCCGCATTCGTTTTCGAACGCAGCCGGGTCGTCACCCGGAGCACCCCACCGCGGAGGAGGGTTGCCGACCAGCAAGCCGGGGCTGAACACTGGTACTCGTGACCTGGCAACGAGGATGGCAGGAACCTCCCGCGCTTGTCAAGACGAAGCTGCGAAGACCGTCGTCACGGCGCGATCGTCCGGCAGGCGAGGTGGAGCGCAAGCCTGGTTTCCGGATCGGCCAGATCGACCGAGAGAAGGCGCTGAATTCTATCGATCCGACTCGATACGGTGTTGCGGTGCAAGCCCATTCGGGTTGCGGTGTGAGCCAGAGACGATTCTTCGTCGAGGTACGTCGACAGAGTCTCGAGCAACTCTCCATTGGAATCGCGTAGCGGTGCGAGCAATGCCGCGGCCGCAGGCTGGAAGGTGTCGGTTCGCGTCCACGCCAGCAGCAACTGCGCCAGCCCGAGGCGGTCCACGTGCAGGAATCGACCTGTTTGAGATCGGGAACCGGCGAGCCGAGCGGCATCCCCGGCCTCCGACAGGGACGAACCGATTCCAGCCGGACCGTCGTGTGCGCGTCCCACACCTACCCAGGTCTCCATCGTGGGTTCCAACCTGGCCTGAGCTGCACGGATGCACTCGGCGATCCTGGTGATCGCCTCCGGTCGCGGCTCGCCTGGCAGAGTCGTCCACGCCGCCCAGCCGTCAGCCTGTTCCACGACATTGGCGTCGATTCCCTCGGCGGCGAGAGCATCTGCAACCTCGCTGCGTCTTGCCACCAGGTCGACCTCACCGACCGCCAGGACTTTGATGCCGATGTGCCATCCGTCCAGCATCCAACCCGCGTCGAGTGCGCGCCGGAGCAGTCCGGGTGTGGCGTCTGCTGACGTGTCGATCAGTTCACCGAGCAACGCGCTACGCCGGCGCGCTTCACGCTCGTCGACCATGCGCGCAACGGCCAGTCGGTGCCCGGCAGCCAACGAGGCCACGTCGAGAACCACTGAGAGAGAAGCCTCTTCGACGCTTTGACGCACCGGGAGTAGCACCGCCAGCCAGGGCTCTCGGGCTGCGCCGGACATCACCGGGCACGCAATCAGGACCCCGCCGGAGTCCAATTCGACCGTGGTGGGCGCCCCGCGACCCGACAACATACCGGCGGCTGCTCGATCAGTGTCTGACAACAGGTCGGCGCCGGTCATCGGACGTCCGGACGAGTCCAGGAGAAAGAATGAACGCTGAAAAGTGTTCAGTAGCACCGACAGAAGATTCTCGACGCTTCCTCCGGCTCGTTGGCCCGCGTGTGTCGCCCGCAGTACTGCGTCGGCCATCACCGCCCGCGAATTCGAGAGAAGATCGCGAAGATCCACGCTGAACTGCCACGGGTCGGATACTCCGAGCACCACCAGTCCGAGCCGATCGGCAAGCAACGAGAGATTCGCATCCTCCGCCGCAGTGCTGTGCACAGCGACCACCTGGCAGCCGGTCGCCGCTGTGCGCCGAAGGAGAGCGTCGAATCTCCACTCCCCGATGTCGATTCGATCGAGAATCACCAGAACTGATCCTGAACTCGCCGCATCCGACACGGCCTCGGCCGACTGTGCCGATTCCCCGGTGAGTGCTCCCACTGTCGTCACGACGGGATCACCCTCCCCGGCCAGTCGATACAGCCCGACAAAGGCCGGGTTGTTCAGCAACGCCGAAACACTCGCGCTCATCGCGCCTCCATCAGCACTGCGTCGTGGTCGATCCCGAATGCCCGCGGGCCGACAACTTTCAATCTGCCCACTTCTTCCGCCCACCACTGTGGACCGGGAAGAACCAACACGGCCACATCGTGCCCCTGGTGCACGGATTCACACGAGACGAAGGCGCCGGTCCGCACGTCGAGCAACGTCACGATGTCCGGGCACGTTGCAATCATCTCGCCGTCCAACGCGACGGTCAGGAACTCACTCTCGAATTCGACTCGTATCACCGCAGAATCGTGTTCGAGAATCACGCTGCCCCGACGATCGCCGGTGTCCGGACGACTACGACGGACCGCACGCACCCGGCCAGTCCCCATTACCCGGGCCCCGGAGCTTTCCGCGATCTCCTGCCAACTGCCCAGTACCCCGATGTGCTGACCCAGTTCGTATGCTCGGGAGAGAGTTCCCGGAATGCACGCCTCCTGCACCGTCCGCGCATCGATCGACGCGATCGCCAGAGCGCCCCAACCGCTGGTTCTCCCGATCAACGACCGCACTGCTACCTCGGCGCCCAGCACATCCACTCCGTCGACGACGGTAATGAGGCCGCCGGGCTGGGCGAGTGTGACCGGGCACAATTCCAACCCGGCTGCGGCGAGAGAGAAGTGATCGAGCCGCGGCATCGCTCGACCCAACAGGTCCGCGTCGACCACGGGAATTCCCAACGCCAACGCCGCCGCAATGCCGGAGAGAGCGTTGAGTCCACCGCCTTCGAAAGTCATCACCGCGGTTGGACGCTTCCCGGTCCAGCGCGTCAAAGCTGCTGCAGTATCTGCAAACTCACGCCCGGAGGGCAATTGCTCCTCCAAGGCCAGGGCCGATCCGACGATTCCCACCGGCATCACCAATGCCTCCTCCGGCAACTGGTCCGGCGCGATGACCTCCACCGAAGTAGACGTCATCAGTGGACGCAGCAATTCCACGAACAAGCGTGGATCGCCGCCCCCGCCGCAGCCCAGGACCACCGCCCCCGCTGCGATCGCGTCGAGGTCGGCCTCCCGGACCGCGTGCAGCCTGCTCACGGCTCGCTATTCTGCCAGTACAGGTTGCTCGAGTGTCTCCACCGGCAGGAACGGGCGATCGAGCCCGAAGCTAGCCGGGCCGAAGACCGCCAGTGCCTCCGGGGTTCTCATGATGGGTGGGGTCGCGATCCCGATGACCGCAACGCGCTGCCCGTACCGCAAGCCCTCGGTGGTGATGGGTTCGGCGGTATCGGCCTCGACGATGCAGATCAGGTCTGGCACGATCGCCACCATCACTCCGGATTGGACGGCGATCAGATTTTCGTTCTGGAACTGAACTTCCAGCTCTTCGTCTCCGACGCCGGCGATACGCACCGAACCGCGAGCGAACCCCTCATCGGTTCGCCTGTCGACATCGATCACCTTGCCGTGAAAGAGAACTCGCCCGTATCCGTAGAGCGTGTCGGCGAGACTGTCGACAAGCGCCTGCACCGGGTCCACCCGCTGCTCACGTGAAAGTCTGATGGACCGGCCGATGGTCATGGCCAACGACAGAGTCCGTGGGATCGCCGTCCGCTTCACATCTGCACCCGTCATCGAGTACTGCGCGATGTGCGCCATCCCACCGAACCTCGACGTCACCCCGCGGGCGAGGCCCTCCAATCTGCTGTTGTCACTTCCGGTGTCGAAGATCGCCACCTCGTCGTGCTCGTTCGCCATGGCGAGCGGACTCGCCGAAATCCCGTACACCGAGAAGGTTTCCATCTCGAGCTGAGGAAAGGCTCGCCCCATCCCGTCGGCGTCGACAACCGGCAGGCCGCGCCGTGCGGCCACCAGCAACGGAATCATCGAATTGATTCCGCCGCACTCCATCGGCATCGTGGCATCTGCAGTTCGACCCGTGTGCTTCTCCAACGTGATCAGCGCCAGCTCGGGTTCGGTTCCGCGCGGCATCTTTTCGACCACGACGGTCGGGGCACCCATCTGCGCGACGGGAATCACCCACGCGTCGTCGTCAAGCTCCTCCGGATCGAGAATTGTGATTTCACCGGCCTCTCCGAGCGCCTGCGTGACCAACATCTTGCCGACGAACGGATCTCCCCCGCCGCCGGTGCCCAACAAGGCTGCGCCCCTGGCGAGGTCGTCGAGATCCGCCGTTCGTAGTGTCCAACTCATCGTGAGCCCTCCTGACCGGTGGAGACCAAACCACTGTGCAGTGCCAAGTCACCGACTGCCTTCACTCGAATACGTGTTGCGTTGCCCGGCAGATACGGAATGGGGACTTCGTCGAACTCCACGATCTGCACCGACTCGGGCCGTGCGCCTGCGGCGACTGCCCGATCGATCGCCTCCTGGCGAGCATCGTCGGCAAAAACCTGCCGGTGCCCGTCCCGCACCGCTTCGACTCGATCTACCTCACCACTGACCTGCGCGATCGCAGCGCCGATCGCATTGGCAACATCGAAGCGCACAGGACGAATCACCGTTCCCAGGCCCGGGAGTTCACGCTCCAGCAGTACCGATCCCCCGCCAACCGCCACAACGGGAAGTGGATCCGACGTGGTCCGCATCTGTTCCACGGCGTCGGCGACTCGGCGCGAGATCCGGTCGAGTGCCGTCGACACCAGGCCGCGGTCGAGGTGCGCCACCGCACTGCGATCTCCGACGTCGGCCAAGCCTGCCGCGACGGCTATGTCGGTGGCCGTCAACGTGTCACCGCCGAATACGAGTGCCCGTGAACCCAATTCGTATCCCACAGATTCGGGTCCGACTGTGAGTCCGTCTGCTTCCACCAGCGAACCACCACCGATACCGATCGAGAAGACGTCCGGCATACGGAAATTGGTCCGTACCCCGGCGACCGTCACCTCCGTGGTGGCTTCTCGCGGGAAACCGTTGGTCAATACGCCCACGTCGGTAGTGGTACCTCCGATGTCGATCACCGCACAGCTGGCCAGACCGGACAGCACAGCGGCGCCTCGCATGGAGTTGGTCGGTCCCGATGCGAAAGTCGCCACCGGATAACGCCTCGCGTACTCGATGTCCATCAAGGTTCCGTCGTTCTGGCTCAGGTACAGCGGCGCGACAATGCCGTGCTCGACCAAAGATCGGGCAAGACCGTCGACGATGTGATCGGCGAGCTCGCGCAGCGCAGCATTGATGATGGTCGCGTTCTCCCGCTGGAGTAGACCCACTCGACCGATCTCGTGCGAGAGCGAAATTGCGACGTCCGGGCCGAGTTCCTCACGCACGATCTCCGCGGCGGCCGCTTCGCATTCGAGATTGACCGGAGAGAACACCGAAGATATTGCGACCGAACGAGTACCGCTGCGAGCCATATCGGCGGCATGGCGGCGAATCTCGTCGGGGTCCAGCGGCGAAATACGACGACCGTCGAACTCGTGCCCACCGTGAGCGAGGTAGTGCCTTCCTTGCACAGCGGAGACCAGGTCTCGCGGCCACCCCACCATCGGAGGAAGCGCCGCGGTCGCCGGAAGCCCCAATCGCAGAGCCGCTGTCGGTGCAAGTCCGCGTTGCTCGATGAGAGCGTTGAGAAAGTGCGTCGTGCCGATCATCACTGCTTGAACAGCGCTGGGAGAGAACGAGTACTGCTGCTGCAGCGCCGTCAGAGCTCCGCCGATTCCGCCGGTGATGTCCTTGCTGGTCGAGTGTTTGACATGCCCGATGACGGTGGTCCCGTCCATCAGGACCGCGTCGGTGTTCGTACCACCGACGTCGATTCCGATTCGCATCGCGAACTCCCTTCTACAGTGTGTGCCGTGCTAGTGCGTGAGCGCAGATTTTCCCGAAGTCTCTTGCGGCGCTTCGGTGGCGGTGCGTCCGACTCCGCGAATCAGGCCGAGTCGACCCGCGACGACGTAGAGAACGAAGGCCGAGGCCACCGCGTTGATCGACGGCAGGCCGAAGGTGCTGTAATGACCGATCAGCGCCGAGACGATCCAGATCACCAGCGTGGCCGGTACCCAAGTGGGTGCCGAGTTCGGGAGGGTACCCGCAGCTCGACTCTCCTCCAGATCCTTGCGCCATGTCTTGACGATGAAGTATTCCGCCACCATGATCCCGGCGATCGGCGGGAATCCGACGCCCAACAGGATCAGGAAGTCGGTGAACGAGTTCAGGATTCCGGCAGCCGCGAGGACCGAACCGGTGATGCCGACAACTGCTGTGACAACTGCGCGATTGATCCGTCGACCGAACACGACGTCGATGAAGTTCACGACGCCGAGCCCCGAGCTGTACAGGTTCCAGTCGTTGATCTTGAAGGTGCCGAGAACGATGATCAGAACGCCGACCCAACCGACCGACGAGAGAATGATCGTGGCAATGTCGGAACTGCGAACGGCATGGGCAAGGAGAACACCGGTCAGCCCGATCACGTATTCGCCCAACGTTATTCCGACGAGCGTCTGCTTCACGACATCGCCTGCCGTGCGGTTGAAGCGCGTCATGTCAGGTGTGATCACTGCTCCGGCAATGAAACCGCCTGCGACGATGGTAGTTCCGGCGAGGAAGCTGAGCTCCGGCCCGGCTGGAGCAGATGCCATCAGATCTGACAGCGAGTGATTACGCAGTTCGGCGATGACGGCCCAACCGACCAGGATCAGGAACAGCGGAACGGTGATGTTGGCGATCAGTTGCATGGATCCGAACCCGCGAAGGACTATCGCGGTGATCAGGAGACCGAAGGCCAAAGCCCACGCCCACTGCGGCAGAAACGGCATGATTCCGTGCAAACCTGATGCAGAGACAGCAGATTGAATGCCGAACCAACCGATCAGGCTGACCCCGATCACCAAACCGATCACCGCGGAACCTGCGTGCCCGAATCCACACCAGCGTGCGACCACCGATGTGTTGAGCCCTTCACGAACCCCGATGATGCCGATGAAAATACAGACGACCTCGAGAATCACCGCCCCGACTGTCAATGCCCAGAAGGCATTCCAGAACGTCATACCGTAGCCGAGCGTCGCACCGAGCAAGAACTGTGCGAGTGCCGATACCTGACCGAATCGCTGTACTGCCACCGAGAACCACGAATATCGTGCTTCGTCGGGAACGCGGGTGAGCGCGTAGTCGTCACCGTCGGGCACTTCACCGCCGGCGGCGGTCGCTGACGTGTTTTTCATGACGGACTCCTCGAATAGTTGGAAGTGTTCTCGGAGAAGACGGTACGAATGTGGCAGGGGTCACGCCTATGGGCGAATTGGCGTTTCTTCGTGTTACGACAATGCATTTCGCACAGTCGTCATTTCACACAGTCGCCAAATGGCACGGGTCTAACGCAACGCGTACCCGCCGTCGGGGTACAGCGTGGAACCCGTTGTGTACGTGTTGGTGAAGAGATAGAACACCGCTTGTGCAATCTCGTCTTCGTTCCCGACGCGGCCGAGCACGTTGTTCTCGGCACTCCAGGTGAACGCGGCCTCCCGAACCTCCGCCGGGCGCTGAGCCCACAGATGCCCGTCGATGGTTCCGGGAGCGACAGTGTTGACGCGGATCGGCGACAGTTCGACCGCCAGCCCCCGCCCGAGCCCCTCGATTGCCGCGTTGGCTGCAACGTATGCCGCGGCAGCTGCGGGTGGCCGCACACTGGCAGCGCCGGACATGAGGACCACCGATGCGGTGGGTGTCAGCTTGTCGAGCGCAGCGTGCACGACGCGGTACTGCCCCCAGAACTTGGAGGTGAACGGCGACGCCGCTTCCTCGACGCTCTGTTCACGGAACGAGCCGACCTGGTAATCGGCAGCCGTGGTGAAGAGAGCATCGACGCTGGGGATGTTGGTGAAGAACTCTTTCACCGAGTCGTCGTCGGAGGTGTCGACGGTGAACCAGTGCGCAGCCTCACCCAGCTGCGCGGCCGCTGCTTCGAGCTTGGATGCGGTTCGGCCACCGAGAACTACCTGCGCGCCGGCGTCGACGGCAAGCTGCGCCACTCGCAGCCCGATGCCTGTTCCGCCGCCGATCAGTACGACGGTCTTGCCTGAGAGAGGAGAAGGTGTCGTTGTCATGCAGCGACTGTAGGGCTCACCGAATTGTCCCGACATGTGCAGAACGCACAGATTTCACTACGGAACAGTGCTAAGTATCGAGACTTAGCTGGTAGAGGACACCGCCCCCGGGGATCTCGCTTGACGACGTTTGCTGCGTCGAAACTGCCTTCACATGTACTCCTCCTTCGAGTTCGCTTGTAACAAAACAACTCCCACGACCGAAAATGTCGGTGAACCACAACAGCGAAGGGAAGTAACGACTATGGGATCAGCAGACGTCATGGCCTGGCTCGCCGAGGGTTACCTCGCCGGCGATCCGATTCGCTATCCGCTCTACGTCGGATCGATGTTCCTCGCGATGCCGTTCCAACTGATCGGCGTAATTCTGGGTCACCCCTTCTGAATCGTCACATCAGGCCAGGGCGGTCGACGTAGAACTGCCAGGGTTGCGATCACCGCGGCCGCCAGCCCGATGAACTCCCCCATCAAAGCCGCCCTGGTGTGATCGACGGCCGGTGACCACGACGGCTCACCCTCGTGGATCGAGAACACTCCCACTGGCACCGGTATCGGGTCGCCCCGCCACCGCCGGTGTAGACGCGAAACCGTGATGATCGTCGATCCGTCGCTGGTCTGGTGCGGTTCTCCGAAGATCATCGAGGTCCCGGAATCCGCCCGAAGTCGCTCCACCGCATCACGAATCTCCATGATCTCCATCGTCGCACCGAAACAGCAGCCCTGTGCGAGTATCGGTCGATGGCAGAGTGGTGGAATCCGAGCAGGCGCGTCGAGCGATGGTGGCAGACGATCGTGCTGGTTTGGCTACTCGTTTTCTTCGGCCCAAGCACCATCGACAAGGTCATCACAGAACCCACAGCTTGGAATTGGACATTCCTCGCAATCTGGCTTTTCGCGACGGTCGGGTCTGCTTACTACGCAGTCCAAGCCTGGCGAAACAGGAACAAACCTCAGTCGGTGTGGTGGGAAGGGACAACTGCCCCCACCGAAATCCCTGCCGACGACGTCCGTAGCGCACTCGCGTCGACTGACGACCGCATTCCGGCAATCAAGGCACTACGCGAACTGCATCCGGGCTTGGGCCTGAGGGATGCGATGGATCTGATCGACGCTCAGCGGGGCGAACAGGGCCCGCATCACTGATAGTTGCGACCATCACAATCACAGTTAGGTATCGACACCTGACCGCCACGATCGGGCAAGCACGCCAGGAGTTAACCACCTGACAGACAGGCTGTTTCGCCGAGTTTGACAAATGGGGTCAATCGGTGAGCGTCGACTCGACCGATTCAACTCACCGTACCAATCGAATTCGCCGTTCAGCATTCCGCTCATGACCCAATGCCACTATTACCCAACGATTTACAACCGGAACTACGGCATCCAGTGAGAACTTTCGCGACAGTGCAGCATCTTTCGTCCAGTTGAGTTGACCGAAACTTGACGTTACGTTGAATTTCAAAGCAATAGCCCGGTCTTGGCCTGCGATGGTGTGAGCGAAACGCCCACCTACGCGTGACACGTGGCCGCCCTGATGGGCGCTGTGAATGCCTGAACGTTCGAGGAGTGGAATGACTGCGGTCAAAACTGCGTGGCGTGAACTACGGAAACCCGTGTTCATCCCCGCGTCGATAGTGATCTTTGCCCTGATCGCCTTTGCCGTGATCTACGCGGGAACCGCCGCGGATGCTTTCGAAACACTCAACAACGTGATCAGCGACGGCGTCGGCTGGTGGTACATCCTCTCGGCTACCGGTTTCGTGATCTTTGCGCTGTACTGCGGAATCAGCCGCATCGGCAACATCCGATTGGGGCGCGACGACGAGCAACCCGAGTTCGGCATGCTCTCGTGGTTCGCGATGCTCTTCAGCGCCGGGATGGGCATCGGCCTCGTGTTCTACGGAGTGGCAGAACCCCTTTCGCACTATGTGAACCCTCCCGTCGCCGGGCAGATCGCGGGATCCACGGACGCCGCAGCCAATCAAGCGATGGAACTGACGCTGTTCCACTGGGGCCTTCATGCATGGGCGATCTACGTCGTCGTCGGCCTTGGTCTGGCGTACATGACCTACCGCAAGGGTCGTCCGCTCTCGATCCGTTGGTTGCTCGAGCCGCTCCTCGGACGGGCTCGCATCGAAGGAAAGATCGGCCACGCCATCGACGTCGTCGCCATCGTCGGCACGCTGTTCGGTGTCGCGACGTCGCTGGGCTTCGGTGTCCAGCAGATCTCGGCCGGCCTCGACTACCTCGGCTGGGTGGAGACCGACAACTGGTTGGTCATCACCATCATCGTCATCGTGACGGGCATGGCCACCTTCTCGGTCGTCTCCGGCGTCACCAAGGGCCTCAAGTGGCTCTCCAACATCAACATGATGCTCGCTGCCGCGCTGGCCCTGTTCGTCCTGATTCTGGGACCGACGCTGTTCCTCATGCAGTCGTGGGTGCAGAACCTCGGCGGATACGTCCAGGCCTTGCCCGAACTGATGCTGCGCACGTCCCCGTTCGCCGAAGACGGCTGGCAGGGCGCATGGACCATCTTCTACTGGGGTTGGTGGATGAGCTGGGCACCGTTCGTCGGCATGTTCATCGCGCGCATCTCACGCGGCCGCACCATCCGCGAATTCGTCTTCGGTGTGCTGCTGGCCCCGACGCTGGTTGGTTCGTTGTGGTTCACGATCTTCGGTAACTCCGGCATTCTGCGTCAGCGCAACGAAGGCACGATGCTCGACGCATCCGGCGCAGTGGACACCAACACGTCGCTGTTCACGCTTCTCGACGGACTTCCGCTCGGAACGATTTCGAGTGTTCTCGCGATCGTCGTGATCGTCTTCTTCTTCGTCACGTCCGCGGATTCCGGCTCGATCGTCATCGACATCCTCGCGACCGGTGGCAGCTTGGAGACCTCCAAGATCACGCGTGTCTACTGGACGTTCCTCTCCGGTGCCGCGGCCGCAGTTCTCCTCATCGTGGGTGGCAGTGGATCGCTCACGGCGCTGCAAACCGTTGCCATCGCCACGGCGGTACCGTTCTCGGTCATCATGGTGCTGGCATGTCTGTCGATGCTGAAGGCGTTCCGATACGAGGTCGCTTCGGCACCGCGCTACCTGCGGGTTTCTACAAATACCTCGGCATCAACCGACGTTCCGCAACCCACCGAAAAGCGGCTCCGCGATCTGAAGATCTCGTCGACCTTCGCCGGGCTCACTCCGTCACAAAGCGGGATCATGACGGATCCCTCCGACGCCCACATGCTCGTCGCGGTCCACGAAGTTCCCGCCCATGCGGTCAACATCGACCCGGATACCGGCGCCGTCGACTTCTCCGAGGAATCGAAGGTCGTCGATCCGCTGGGCGGAGAGGTGTTCGACACACCCGAGTTCGCCGACTCGGCAGAAGGCCACGCGCAAGCTGCCAGTACGGACTGACCGGCACGTTCGGCATGTTGCATTAGGCATATCTGTTCACCAACTCGCAAACTTGTCATGAGACTTTCAACTCGACAGTTCGCAGGACTCTAAGTTTCGTGAGTAGAACAGGACCAACGGGTTTGCCACTCCAGTCGCAGTCGGAGACGGAACAATCTTTCGGGATTCCGTCCGTATTCCTACGGTCGGCGCATGCACCTGCGCCGCGCACGCTCATCGACATCGTGCGGGCCTCAGCCGAGGCCAACCCGGAAGCACCTGCCATCGACGACGGCGACACCACACTGTCGTACTCGGAGTTGCTCGACGAGATCGCGCTCGGTGCGCGCTGGCTCGGTGATGCCGGCGTCGGCGCAGGTGACCGCGTCGGAATCAGGATGCCGTCAGGTTCGCGTTCGCTGTACGTGGCGATCCTGTCGATCCTCGCGGCGGGCGCCGCCTACGTTCCCGTCGACGCCGACGATCCGGAAGAGCGCGCCGAGTTGGTGTTCGGCGAGGCGCAGGTAGCGGCAATCATCACCGGCGACGGAATCCAGCCGGGGACGGCGCCGAAGCGGCTCGAACATCCACCGGTTCGCGAACCCGAACCCGAGGACGACGCCTGGATCATCTTCACCTCAGGATCCACGGGCACCCCCAAGGGCGTCGCGGTCACTCACCTCAATGCCGCAGCCTTCGTCGACGCCGAGGCGCGCATGTTCCTCCAGGACGAGCCCATCGGGCCTGGTGACCGCGTCCTCGCGGGACTCTCCGTGGCATTCGATGCGTCCTGCGAGGAGATGTGGCTCGCGTGGCGCCACGGCGCCTGCCTCGTCCCGGCTCCTCGTTCGTTGGTTCGCAGCGGCATGGACCTCGGCCCGTGGCTGGTCTCGCGTGACGTCAGCATCGTCTCCACTGTGCCGACGCTTGCGTCTCTGTGGCCGGCCGAGGCCCTCGAAGCCGTTCGACTCCTGATCTTCGGCGGCGAAGCCTGCCCACCCGAACTGGCAGAGCGCCTGGCCGTCGAGGGCCGCGAGGTCTGGAACACTTACGGCCCCACCGAGGCAACCGTCGTCGCCTGCGGCGCACTGATGGACGGCAGGAGCCCCGTCAGCATCGGCCTCCCCCTCGACGGCTGGGACCTTGCCGTCGTCGACGCCCAGAGCAATGCCGTCGCGGTCGGTGAGGTAGGCGAGCTGGTGATCGGCGGCGTCGGCCTCGCCCGTTACCTCGATCCCGCGAAGGACGCCGAGAAGTACGCGTCGATGCCCTCTCTCGGGTGGGAACGCGCCTACCGAAGCGGCGACCTGGTCCGGCTCGAGACCACCGGCCTGATGTTCCAGGGCCGCGCGGACGATCAGGTCAAGCTCGGCGGCAGGCGCATCGAACTCGGTGAGGTCGACAACGCCTTGCAGAACCTGCCGGGTGTGAGCGGCGCTGCCGCAGCCGTGAAGAAGACGGCAGCCGGCAACCAGCTCCTCGTCGGATACATCGCCAGCACGGATCCCGACTTCGATCTCAAGGCCGCTCATGCGCTGCTCAGCGAGCAGCTACCAGCAGCCCTCGTGCCGCGTCTGGCGTTGATGGACGAACTTCCGACGCGTACGTCAGGCAAGGTCGACCGCAATGCGCTGCCGTGGCCGTTGCCCGGCGCCGGTGAAGATGCGGGGGCCGCGTTGGGCCTCGACGGCACCGCTGCCTGGGTTGCCGGCCTGTGGGGATCGATCCTGGGCGCGCAGATCACCGGACTCGACGACGACTTCTTCGAAGTGGGCGGCGGATCCCTCTCTGCGGCTCAGCTGGTAACCGCCCTGCGCGAGCGGTTCCCCGAAGTGACCGTCGCACAGCTCTACGACCACCCACGGTTGGGATCGCTCGCCGAATATCTCGACGAATTGGCACCCACCGAAACTGTGGAGCCGCGCATCGTCGCTCCGACACCCTTGAAGACTCAGCTCGCGCAGATCGCCGTCACCGTTCCGCTCACGACGCTCACCGGACTGCAGTGGGTGACGTGGCTGGCGATCGCGAACAACGTCCTCGGCTGGTTCGTCGACGTCAGCTGGGCGCCCACGGTCTCGTGGTGGTGGATCCTGTTGGCGTTCATCGTGTTCATCACGCCGATCGGCCGTATGACCATCGCCGTCGTCGGGGCGCGCCTGCTCCTACGCAAGTTGGAACCAGGAACGTACCCGCGAGGTGGTAGTGAACACCTGCGTCTGTGGATAGCGCTGCGACTCACCGAAGCCAGTGGCGCAGCCAACCTTTCGGGCGCACCGTGGATGCTCTACTACGCCCGCGCCCTCGGCGCCGACATCGGCAGCGGCGTCGATCTCCACACACTTCCTCCCATCACCGGCATGCTCGAACTCGGTAACGGCTGCTCCGTCGAACCCGAAGTCGACCTCTCGGGCCACTGGATCGACGGCGACGTCATCCACATCGGTGAGATCAAGATCGGCGACGGCGCCTCCGTCGGTTCACGCTCGACGCTTCTGCCCGGCGCGCGTATCGGTCGCGACGCCGTCGTCGAACCCGGATCTGCGGTTTTCGGCCGAGTGAAGGCAAACCAGCAGTGGGCCGGCTCCCCCGCCACCAAGGTCGGGAAAGCGAATCATCCTTGGCCTGCCGAACATCCGAAGCGCGCGCCCGGCTGGGTGCCGGTATACGGCGTCACCTCGGTCTTCCTGGCCGGTATGCCGATCTTCGCGCTGATGGCCGGGATCGCATTGATCGGTTGGTGGATTCGCGACACCGACACGCTCGCGAGCGCAGTGCTCCAATCGCTGATCATGCTTCCCGTCGCGACCATCCTGAGTTTGCTCGTCTTCGCAGTCGTCACCCTTGTGGCCGTTCGTCTTCTCTCGATCGGGCTGACCCCCGGTTACCACCCTGTCCGCAGCCGCATCGGCTGGCAGGTGTGGGCGACCGAACGCCTGCTCGACTCGGCCAGAACCTTCCTCTTCCCGCTCTACGCGAGCCTGCTGACGCCGGGATGGCTCCGCCTTCTCGGCGCCAAGATCGGCAAGAACGTCGAAGCATCCACCGTGCTCCTCCTTCCCAAGTTCACGACGGTCGCCGACGGTGCATTCCTCGCTGACGACACCATGGTTGCGAGCTACGGCCTCGGCGGCGGCTGGATGCACATCGAACAGGCGAAGATCGGCAAGCGCGCGTTCCTCGGCAACTCCGGTATGACCGCCCCCGGTCGACGCGTCCCCAAGAACGGTCTGGTGGCGGTTCTGTCGGCTACCCCGTCCAAGGCCAAGTCCGGATCATCGTGGCTGGGTAGTCCACCGGTACGTCTGAGAAGGGCTGCCGGAGACACCGACGCCGCCCGCACGTTCAATCCGCCCATGCGCCTCAAGATCGCCCGCGGAGTGGTCGAAACCTGCCGACTGATCCCCGTCATGGTCACGTTCGGCATCGGTCTCGGTGTTCTGTTTGCACTCGAAGCACTGGTCGGCGCAGTCGGATTCTGGTTCGCGGCTCTGCTGAGCGGCGTAATTCTGCTCGTCGCCGGAGCAGTGGCGGGCGCGATCACCATCGCCGCCAAGTGGATCGTCGTCGGACGCATCGCCAAGGTCGAGCATCCGCTGTGGAGTTCGTTCGTCTGGCGAAACGAGGTAGCCGACGCCTTCGTCGAGACCGTCGCGGCGCCGTGGTTCGCTCGCGCGGCGACTGGTACGGCCGTACTGAACATCTTCTTGCGTGGACTCGGGGCCAAGATCGGTAAGGGCGTTTGGTGTGAGTCGTACTGGCTACCCGAGGCAGATCTTGTGACTTTGGGCGACGGAGCGACAGTGGAACGGGGGTGCGTCGTGCAAACTCATCTCTTCCATGATCGGATCATGTCCATGGACACCGTCACTTTGGGAGCAGGAGCAACGCTGGGACCGCACTGTGTCGCGCTACCCGCAGCCGGCATCGGCGCGGGAGCGACGGTAGGGCCTGCATCTCTGGTGATGCGAGGTGACACCGTTCCGCCCTCCACCCGCTGGCAGGGCAACCCGATTGCACCGTGGGTGGCGTCGTGAAGCCGAACCGAATGCTCGAGGAGCCGATCGATCCGTACCTGCCGCTCAACGGCAACCGCGGGTACCGCGTGTCCCGGTACGAACTGGAACTGACGTACAAGGTCTTCAGCAACCGTCTCGCGGGCAAAGCTGTCATCACCGCTGTCACCACCGAGAGCCGATCCAAGTTCAGCTTCGACCTCGCGCAGAACCTGCAGGTGTCCAAGGTGTCCGTCAATGGTGCCCGCGGCACCAAGTACGCGCACTTGAACAACAAGCTGATCCTCACGCCGTCTACCAAGATCCCCGCGGGCGGTGCCCTGTCGGTCACCATCGCGTACAGCGGCAACCCCGAGCCGATCAAGAGCCTGTGGGGCGAAGTCGGCTGGGAGGAACTCGACGAAGGAACTTTGGTCGCAAGTCAGCCCAACGGCGCGGCGTCCTGGTTCCCGTGCGACGACCATCCGATTTCCAAAGCGTCGTACCGCATCTCGATCACCACCGATTCCCCGTTCTATGCCCTCGCCAACGGCAAGCTGATCCGCAAGCAGACCCGTGCGAGTCAGACGACGTGGGTCTACGAGCAGACCGAACCGATGGCAACCTACCTGGCAACCATTCAGATCGGTCAGTACGAGCACCGACAAGTGAGCGCCGGGCCGGTACCGGTCTTCGCCGTTCACCCACCTCGGCTGCGAGCAGCGTTCGACGTCGACTTCGGGCGCCAACCCCAGATGTTGGAGGTCTTCGGAAAGCTGTTCGGACCGTATCCCTTTACCGACTACACCGCTGTGGTCACCGACGACGAACTCGAAATCCCCATCGAAGCGCAGGGACTCTCGATCTTCGGAGCCAACCACTGCACAGGCAGGCGCGGTTCCGAACGTCTTGTCGCACACGAGCTTGCCCATCAATGGTTCGGCAACAGCCTCACTCTCGGGCAGTGGTGCGACATCTGGCTGCACGAAGGCTTTGCCTGTTACGCGGAGTGGATCTGGTCCGAGAATTCCGGTGGCCCGTCCTCGAACCAACTCGCGACAAACGCCTATCAAGGGCTCGGGCGTAAATCTCAGGACTTGATCGTCGCCAATCCCGGTCCTGCCCTGATGTTCGACGATCGAATCTACAAGCGGGGCGCATTGACTCTGCACGCCCTGCGCGGCGTTCTCGGAGACGAGAAGTTCTTCGAACTGATCCGTCAGTGGACCACGAAGCATCGACACAGCACGGTCAGTACCGAGCAATTCACCGATCTCGCTTCACGTTTCACCGACACTCCATTGCGCCCACTGTGGGATGCATGGCTGAATCAGCGCTCCCTGCCTCGTCTCTGACGCTCTCTCACCGCGATATCACCACGCCGAAACATTCCGAATGCGCCGATTATCTTTGTCTTACCTTTACTATAGAGGTGGGCCGAGGGACGACCCCGACAACACAATTCTCAGGGCACGCTTCCTCGACAGGTAGATCGGGGGATCGATGTTCGTTGTATTCACAATATGTTTCGTGATCGGGGTCGTGGCCCTGGTCGGAGCCTTTGCCGTCGGCGAGGTTGCAGATCTGGGCGGCGGCCACGCAGACGGGCTGCCATTTCTGAGCCTGACAACCTTGGCCACAGCACTTTTCGGCTTCGGCGCCGGCGGCGTAGCTGCCACTCTCGCGGACGCCCCAACATTAGTAGCGGCGATTGCAGCACTCGCACTCGCCGCCGTTCTCGTTGTCGTCACGCGCGGCCTACTTCTCCCCTATCTCCTTGAACAACAAGATAATTCGCACATCGGACGAGCTTCGTACTCCGGGCTGTTGGGCACCGTCACTCTCACCATTGCAGCCGAAGGTTGGGGAGAAGTCTCGTTCGTCGACGCCGAAGGCAATCGCGTGCAGGCCAAGGCCGTCAGTGCACAGCCGATGGCGCTCACCACCGGCACCACCGTCTACATCGCCGATGTAGACGATCAATACCTTCACGTCGTCACGGTTGACGACGCGATCTAAGGACTCGATACATGCTGCCAATCATCATCATTGCGATTGTAGTCGCAGTAATCATCTTCATCGTTCTCCCCGCGATCTACGTGAAGAACTACGTCAAGGTCCCGCCGAACGAAGTGGCGGTTTTCACCGGACGAGGCAAGCCGAAAGTCGTCCGCGGCGGAGCCCGGTTCAAGATTCCGGGAATCGAACGCGTCGACATCATGTCGCTCGAGCCGTTCAACGTCAGCATCAATCTCAAGAATGCGCTCTCCAACGACGGTGTTCCGGTCAACGTCGAGGCAGTCGGCCTGGTACGAATCGGTTCCGCCGACGAAGCGGTTCAGACAGCGGTGCAACGATTCCTGACCTCCGACCTGGACGAACTCCAGCAGCAGATCAACGAAATCCTCGCCGGCAGCCTGCGCGGAATCACCGCGACCATGACGGTCGAGGATCTGAACTCCAACCGCGATTCGCTCGCACGCAGCGTGGTCGAGGAGGCAGGCGGCGACCTCGCACGCATCGGCATGGAAGTCGATGTCATCAAGATCGCGGGAATCTCCGACTTCAACGGCTACCTCGAATCGCTCGGTCAGCGCCGCATCGCCGAGGTCAAACGTGATGCCGCGATCGGAACTGCTGAAGCAGAGCGTGATTCGCAGATCCAGTCGGCAAAGGCGCGACAGGCAGGCTCCGTCGCACAGGCCGAGGCCGACACTGCGATCGCGAGTGCAAATCAGAAGCGCGACGTCGAACTCGCTCGCCTTCGAGCACAGACCGAAGCCGAGAACGCCGAAGCCGACCAGGCCGGACCACTCGCGCAGGCAACGGCCGAGAAGGCCGTCGGCATCGCACGTGAGCAGGCCGAGGCGGCCCGCGTCGAAGCTCGCACCGAGGTCGAGCGTCGTCGCGCCCAGCAATCGGAAGCGGCATTGCAGGCAGATGTCATTGCACCGGCCGAGGCCGAACGCCAAGCCTCCATCGCACGCGCAGAGGGTGAGCGACAGGCCGCGATCCTCCGCGCCCAGGCACAGGCCGAGTCAGCAAGGCAGGCCGGCGGGGCTCAGGCCGATGCACGAAAGCTCGTCGCCGACGCTGTTCGCTCCGAGCAGCAGGCTGATGCCGACGGCCTTCGAGCACGTCTGGAAGCCGAAGCTGACGGCCGCAAGGTAGCGGCCGACGCCGTTCGCGCCGAACAGCAGGCCGAAGCGGATGGTTTGCGCGCCAAGCTCGAAGCCGAGGCTGCCGGTAAGCGTCAGATCGCCGAGGCGCTCAATTCCTACACCCCGCAGGCCGCGCAGTTGCTCACTCTGCCTGACGTTCTGGCAGCACTGGTCGACGCCACCGCAGCAGCAGCGAAGCCGGTCGGCGACATCGATCGGATCTCCATCGTCGGCGGCAGCGACGGGGCGCAGGGTTCGATCGGCTCGATCCTGGGCATCAGTCCCCAGGTGATTGCCGGTGTCATCGAAACTCTCGAAAGCTCAGGCGTCGATATCACCGGTTTGCTCAACGGCCTGAACAAGACCGCATCGGTTCCGGCTGGTTCGGTACACAATTCGGTCCACAATTCGGAAAACGGTTCCGCAACCGTAGACGCGTGATTTCGCCCCGGTCCGCCGACTCTCGCAGGAGTCGGCGGGCCGGCTTCACGCGCTCGGAAGATGTGAACGCGACTTGAAGAGAATCAGAATCAAGCAGGCAGCGGCGGCGGCTGATCCGAACAGCAGAGTCACCGTGTAGCTCAGTGCCGGAATGCTTTCCGACAGCATCGCCAGCAACGCAGGCACCGCGAACCCGATGTAGGTGATCGAGTAGAACACCGCGGTCAATCCTGCCAGATCGTCCGGCCCCGCGATTCGCTGGATCTCCAGCAACCCGGACACCAGTGCCATGCCGTACCCGCAACCGAGGATCGCTGCAGCCACGATCGCGATCGCCACGCTCAGCGTCGACGCAACCAGAGCAGCACCGGCCATACCGACCACCAGAAACACCAGAGCCACAACGGCGCCACGAGCACTGCGGTCGGTGTCGATCTTGCGCCCCAACGACTGAATCGCGAATCCGCATGTCAGCGCGACCATGCACAGCAGAGCCGAAAAGGCCACGGGCGCATCGCCACTGTGCCCGGTCATGAGCGCCGGAATAACTGCATACGCGACACTGGCGGCACCGAACACCCACGGCGCCAACGGAACGACGACGTAGAGGAATCTGCGGTGACCTGCCGAGGGGATCTTGAGGTCGTCGATCAACCTGCGACGGTCGGATTTCGCCTGTGCCGGTCGTGTTTCGGGCGCACGCCACAGCGCCATGGCGGCGAGGACGGTGATCGCGATGTGCAGCACGTACGCCAACACACTCGGCATGGGCGCCCACTGCGCCAAGATTCCCGCAGCACCCGCTCCCAAGGCGAAGCCCGCGGTCAGACTCATCGCTGCTCGCCGAGCACCTGCGCCTTCCGACGCCGTCGGGTCCCAAGGTTGCGTGGACAACTCCTTGACCCAGGAGCCGCCGACGGCCATACCGATCCCCAAGGCAATGCCACAGAGGATTCTTCCCAGGATGAGAGCAGCGGCGGAGTCCGCCCCGAAAGCGAGCAGCGTCGAACCGGCGATCGCGATGATCGGCGCGGGGAGCATGATCGGGCGTCGACCCAATCGATCGGACAGCGGGCCGCCGAGCAGCAGGGCCGGCACAATTCCGACGACGTAGGCGAAGAGGAAGAAATCGACCATCACCGGCGAATAGCCGTGGTCGAGTCGGTACATCACCAGCAGTGGGGTGAATTCGTTTCCGCCCCAGGCAGCGGCGAACATACTGGCGGCAACGGTCAGCCACAGCCACTTTCCGCCGGAGAGGCGTTCACCCTCGAGACGAGTTTCGGCCGCGGTCCCAGCGCCGATCGTTTGGGTGCTCATCACAGAGTTCCTTCGAAGCCGAGGCCGTGGACCTGGCGCATGTGTGTGAGGACGGCAGTGTTGTATCCGTCGGCATCGCCTGTGTCGACGAGGTCGGTAAGCGCGGTGTGATCGGCAAGGATGCGCGAGAGTTGGCCGGGGTCGCGTGAGATCGACCGGGCTGTCATCCGTCGTTGCCTGTCGCGCAGACTCGCGTAGAACGAGTCGAGCAAAGGGTTCCCACCGGCGGCAACGATCATCTTGTGGAAGTCTGCATCGATTGCGCTGAACGCGGCCACGTCCCCGCGATCAGCAATCTCACGTTGCTCGATCAGATTCGCGCGCAACGCTGCGACAAGCGCTTCCCGTGCGTTCGGTCGGACCGACACCACTCGAACGCTCTGAGTCTCGACGAGCTGTCTGGCACTGACTACGTGTTCCGCTTCCCCATCCGCGACCGGGACGATCAGCGCCCCCTTCTTCGGATAGAGGCGCATCCAACCTTCCGATTCGAGACGCAGAAACGCCTCACGCACCGGCGTTCGGCTCACATTGGTCCGTGCAGCGATGTCACCCTCACTGATCAGCTCCCCGCCGGCGAGCTCGCCGGAAAGGATCAGCTCCTTGACTTCGCGGAAGACGGTTTCGGAAGCGGAATACAACATAGACACAAGATGTATTTATACTCCACGCTGGCGCAACGCAGACATCCGGGTCGCCGATCCGAACATCTCGGTCCGATGCGGCATCGATCCAGTTAGCATTGCAAGGTGCCAGACAGAAGAGGAATCAGTTCGCGATGAATGGCGCACGCTCCAGCCTTCGAGGACTGATGCACTCATGACATCGCAGATGAAGTCGATGAGGACGCTGACCCGCGAGTGGTTGATTCTTCCCGATCAATACGACCGCTTCACTCGCTATCTCCGCGACAACGGCCTCACGACCGCCACCCGGCTATTACTTGGCATCATTGTCATCGGACTGGGAGTGTGCGCACTACTGAACAGATTCAGCCCTGCCGGTCCGACAAGCACGATTGCGCTGTTCTTCAATACTGTTGTCGTGATCTCGTGCTTCGTAGTCGGAGTCTCATGGTGGGTCTTCGGCCCCACAAAGCGTCGCTCGTTCGGTTTCGTGGTCTTCTGCGACATCGCGGTCACGATCTCCGTCGTTGGAGATTCCTCCCAGCTCGCACGATTGCTCACCTGTGTCATTTTTGCTCTGGTCGGCATCTACATCGCCTACTTCCACAACCCGAAGTTGCAGATCGCGCACATAGCTTTTTCGCTTCTTGTGATCGCGGTGGCTGCGCAGCCAATTCTGTTCGGGCCGGATCGCGATCCAGCCCTTGGTGTTTCGAAAGTACTGGTCGTCATCACCGCGTTGGTGGTCTGCGCATTCATCTCGCAGATCGTGCTGACGATGCTCAGCATGGATGCTTCCAGTTCCGACCTCGATCCTCTCACCGGCCTCTTGAACCGTCGTGGCCTCGACCGCCACGTCGAGAAGGTACTCGAGGGGTTCCAGCGTCAAGAATCTGCGGCACTACTCGTGATCGCGATCGACATCGACCGGTTCAAGACGATCAACGACGTGCACGGCCACGACGTCGGCGATCGCATCATTCTCCGGGTATCGCAGCGGTTATCCGCCTGGGCACACGCCGATGCTGTCGTCGCGCGGGTCGGCGGCGACGAATTCATCCTCGTTCAAAGACTTTCCGTGCCAGCCATCGGACCGATGCTCAACTCGATCGGACCGGCAATGCACTCGAATACCGACGAGATACCGTCGACTTCGAGCATCGGAATCGCCGTGCGTACCCACAAATTCGTCGCCGGAGAAGACCGCGCAGCAGCGTTCACGGACATGCAGAAAGTCGCCGATTCGGCGATGTACGAAAGCAAGAGACTCGGCGGCGGACGCGTTCACACGATCGTCACCACCGCCGGCAGGTAGCAGTACGCACAATTTCAGTAGTAGACCGGCCCTGGCACTCCTCCACCCGCTGCCACTGCGTCACCGGTGATCGCGATGCTTCGCGGCGATGCCAGGAAGGTCACGACATCAGCCACCTCTTCGGCGTCGATGATCCGGTGTATCGAATTCGTCGCGATACCCCGCTCCACCTCCGCCTGCGAGCGGCCGGATTCTTCCGACTCGCGCGTAATCCGCGCGGTCAACCTCTCGGTCCGCGTCACGCCCGGATGGACGACGGTGACGTTGATTCCCTTGGGGCCCAGCTCGTCTGCAAGATTCTTGGTCAGCGCAGACACACTGACGTTGCGGATCGTGTGGGCGATCGAGGTTGCCTGTCTGGCACCCAAACCGCTGATGTTGATGATCCGACCCCAACCCTGATCGATCAGATACGGCGCTACAGCACGCGCAGTGCGCAGGTACCCCAGCACTTTCACTTCGACTTCGTCTCGCACGACGTCGTCGGTGGTCGCCTCGAAATCCGTCGGCTTTCCGGCGCTGAACGGCGTCGCTGCCGAATTGACCAGAATGTCGACACCGCCGAACTCCATTACCACTTGCCGCACCGACGCCTGAACCGCGTCGTCGTCTCGCGTATCCGTCGCGACTCCGATCGCACGAATTCCGAACTTCGAAACCAAATCTCGTGCAACGCTTACGACGGTTCGCTCAGTGCGCGCGAGTATCGCGATGTCGACCCCTTCAGCGGCCAGACCTCTGGCGATTGCCAGACCGATCCCCTTGCTACCACCGGCAACGATCGCACGCTTTCCAGACAAGTGAAGATCCATACCTGCGACACTATCCAACAGGCGGTCCCCGATCTCTACGAAGAGGGATCGGGGACCGTCGGAATCATTCCTGTGTCTCAGACCATCAGATCCGCGTACAGGTAGACGTTGTCGGCGTAGTTGCCCACACCGTCCTCGAATTGCAGTTCGCCGCCGCAGGTTACGACTGCCAACTTACGAGGGCCTTCCGGGCCGGCCAGCACGCTTTCCTCCACACCATCGGCCTTCGGGCGCGTCGTCACCGCAGTCACCTTCCACGACGTGCTCTTACCCGTCGCGTCGGATGTACGGATCACTTCACCCGGCTCGATCGTGCCCAGGTCGAACAGCGCGCCGTTACCCTGGCCGGTCAGATTGACGTGTCCGGCAATCAAGGTCGTGCCGGTGGCGGAATCGAGAGATGCACCGTCGAGCCAGATTCCGACGTTCTTGACGTTCTCCGGCGGAGTGAGAACTCCTTCCGGCACGGTGGCGTCCACGATCGGCGCCTGAACACCGACCGGGTCGAGCGAAAGGGTGTTGGGAGTCATCAACGCATCCGTAGGCGTTGCCGGATTCGCGGAGTGCGACATGACAACTCCCGGACTCGGCGGGATCGCAGCATCGCCATCGGAGGATCGCAGGCCGACGAAGGCCATGGAAGCACCGGCGGCCAACACCGCGATGAGAGCCAGAATGAACGCGACACGACGCCCTTTGCCTGGACTCGCGGGCTGATCGTGGTTGGGATCGTCGTATGGATTGGATGGATTGGGATCCGACTCGTACATGGTCATCGAACTGTCTCCTGCGGGATGAGGCGCCCCCGGCACCTCGTGCGAATTGACGCCCCCTGCGTCTGATCAATGTCGGCACCGATCACACGAATCGTGATCGGTGCCGACGTCTACTACACGTGCCTGGTGTCAGGATCGCTTGCGGCGGAGAGCAACTGCTCCGGCAGCAGCCATTCCGACAAGCCCGAGGCCCGTCACTGCGACGGCGACGTTGCGGCCTGAATTCTGTTCAGCAGCACCACCGTCGATGGCAACCGGGCGGGGGCCAGTGGCCGGCTTCGGAGCCGACGGCGCCGGAGTTGCGGGAGTTGCAACCGGCTGCGACGGAACAGGTGCACCCGGAACTACAGGCACGACCGGCACGATCGGAACAATCGGCACGATGGGCACGATGGGCACGATCGGAACAATCGGCACGATCGGAACGACCGGGGTTGCAGGCGTCGTGGTGGCCGGTGTGGTCGTTGCCGGTGTCGTCGTGGGTGCTGCTGCATATCCGACGCTGGCAGATGCATTCATCGAAGCCGGCCGAACGGTGTCGAACGACGCGAAGATCTGGCACTGTGCGCCTGCCGTGTTCCAGTGCAGGTTCTCGACCGAATCCGGAATGACGCTTGCAGTCACCGAGTAGTCCCCGCCGGCCGCAGCGGTGAGGCAAAGATCAACAGCAGTCGGTGCGTCGCCGCGGCCGTCGACCGTCAGTTGGTTTGCAGTCAACGTCGCCTTGGCGTTGTCACCACAGACGGTCAGTTCGGTGCCCGCCGAGGACTGAACAGTGATCGGCTTCCGGTACATATTCGTATTCAGGGTGAAAACGGCAGTCTCGCCGGCCTTCAGAGTCCCCGTCGCGGGTGTCTTGCGAACGAGGTCGAGCGTCTGCGTGACGTTCATGATCTCGACGATGCGAGCTCGCTCGTCGTCTCCGATGTTCCTGTCGCACAGGCTTTTGAAATCGGCCATCAGCGGATTGTCGTAGTCCGAGACACACCACACAAGCGTCTGCCGCGCCGAACGTGCATCCTCGCTGCTATTTCCCGAAACGACACCGTCGAGTTTGGCGGGATTCTGCAGCAACCAACTGATGACAGCGAGATCGTCGGCTGACAGATCGGGATTGCCCGAAGACGGCACCGTCGCACCCATCTCGTCGTTGTGCTTGTCAACCGGCAAACCGTTCTCGTCGACACCGGCACACGGATCGAGATCGAAGTCCGTGCAGTACATCCATTCCGACTTCGCAATTCCGTCGACGTCGCGGACACCGCAGACCGGAGCATCCACCGCGGCCGAGGTACCCCGATCGGTGGTGCCGTACATCGGCACGATGTTGCCGTCGTTGTAGTGATCCAGCCGAATGCCGGAGATTTCGAGCATCTGCTCCGAGGGCGTGTACTCGGTGCCCTCACACAACCCAGCGGTGAACGCCGGAGCGGCCGCGGTTCGCACCGGCATCGGCGCGGACACAGCTGGCGAAGCAAAAGCAACGCTACTACCGGCCACCGTTGCGGCAATAGCTGCAGTTAGCGAGAGCCGGAGAACAAGCGGCCTACGCCGTGAACCAGACACAGTCATCAAAGCTTCCCTTTCAAGACATTTCGGTAGCGGGACGGTTGCCTGGATTCCCAATACCACGCCACCCAGCGCTCACTTCCGAGAGGATCGGCCGATCACTTTTGGCAATCAGCCAGTTACTAGATGGCAATGTAGTGCATGTTTCAAGAAAGTTCACCCGGCCATCGAGCCCCTCGGGCATAGCTTGGACATCCGGATGGCAAGTTAGCCATGGAGGTGACTGAACTTTTGTCCAACCGCACAACTATCGCGATCCCCCCAAAATCTGCTCATACAACCGCGACGTTTCTGACATTTCGCCGAAGCTAGCCAGTCGGTAACTTGGGCATGTCGAGGAAACTCACAGGAAGGGGCGTTTTCAGCTCGCACGCAAAAGAAGGGGCCCGCTATGCGGACCCCTTCGCCGGAAACTTCCGACCGAGACTGCTTTGTCGGGATTCGGGCAACTTGTAGATGCTCCAGAACGATCCCCACTCACATTGTGTGATTTGCATCACATTGAAAGAATCTGTTGGTTTTGTTCACACCCTGAACCAATCTTTTGGTCCTCTTTGCGTCGATTATCCAGATCTCCGACGGCGGAACCCTGCCCTGCCGGAGAGCGGAGCACGGCCTCGGATCAGTCTCGGACCGGAGGCGCCTTCCTCGTGGTAACCGCAATGCGATTCCACGCATTGATCGTCAAAATGACGCTGATGAGCTGAGCCAGTTCCACGTCCGAGAATTCGCCGGCAGCCTCGCTATACACCTCGTCCGGAACGAAACCGTCGGTGAGGACTGTCACGGCCTCGGTCAAGGCGAGCGCGGCACGTTCACGATCGGAGTACATCCCTCGCGCTTCTTCCCACGCGTTCAGTAGGTAGAGCTTCTGCTCCGTGACGCCGACCTTTCGGGCGTCGCGAGTGTGCATGTCCAGGCACCATGCGCAATGATTCAGCTGCGACGCACGCGTGAGGACCAGCTCGACGAGCGTCGGCTCCAGCCCCTTGCGCGCAGCGGCATCCAACGCAATCATCGCCTTGTAGACCTCGGGCGCCAGCTTTGCGATATCCAGTCTTTGTCCTGTTGCTGTAGTCATAACTCAAACGGTAATCCCGGAAAGACCCGGAAACATGGTTCAATCCGGTGGTGAATTCGTGGGCCAATCTTGGGTTCGATCTACATATCGAGCTGCCACAGGGAATCGGGGTTCGCGCTGCACTGCTTCAGACCCTTCGCGACGCGATCGACAGTGGACTGTTGAAGCCCGGCACCAGACTCCCACCTTCCCGCACCCTCGCGCTCGACCTCGGAGTTGCCCGAAACACCGTTGCGGACTGCTATGCCGAGCTCGCCGCAGCTGGGTGGCTTGTCACACGGCCTGGTTCCGGGACCCTGGTCGCCTCGCTCGCCAGCACACACACCCGCGAGGTCGAGCCATCACCGACTCGACGACGCTGGACCTACAGCCTTCTCCCTGGATCGCCCGACGCGTCGGCGTTTCCCCGCACTGCATGGATTTCGTCCGCCAGACGTGCTTTGACCGACGCGCCGACCGACGCGTTCGCGACTACTGATCCCAGGGGCCGAGTCGAACTCCGAAACGCCCTCACCACATACCTGAGCCGCACCAGAGGCGTTCGCGTCGATCCGAGCTGCATTGTGATCAGTGCCAGCTCGGGTCACGGGATTTCCCTCCTTGCCCGCGCACTCGGAGGAACGATTGCGGTCGACGCTTTCTGCCTTCACCTGCACCGGCAGTTGCTCGCCGACGAAGGGCTGCTGACAGTTCCCATATCGGTTGACGAATCAGGCACTTGCACAGACGAATTGGCCTCTACATCTGCTGATAGTGTTCTGCTGACGCCGACCCATCAGTTCCCTCTCGGCGGTCCCCTCACACCGGCGAGGCGCGCGACCGCTCTCGAATGGGCCACGACTACGGGCGGCGTCATCATCGAGGACGACTACGACGGCGAATTCCGTTACGACAGAAAACCTGTCGGTGCACTCCAAGGAATCGCACCGCAGCACGTTGCGTACCTGGGCACTGTCAGCAAGACACTGTCGCCGGCCATTCGCATCGGATGGATGGTGTTGCCGGACAGGCTGATCGAACCTGTCCTCGCAACAAAGGGACCCTACGAACGCTGGGTAAGTTCAACGGATCAATTGACCTTGGCGGACTTCATCGAATCCGGAAGATTCGACAGCCATATTCGAAAGATGCGCACCTCGTACCGACGACGACGCGATCAACTGGTTGCGACACTTGCGCAGCAAGTACCCCAGGTCAGGGTCGAGGGGATCTCCGCGGGACTTCACGCTGTGATCCGTCTGCCCTCCGGCACCGAACAATCTGTTCTTGCAGCGGCCCAGGCGCGCGATCTCGGACTCGAAGGGCTGTCGGTCTTCCGACATCCCGACGTGTCGTCAGTCGGCGGTGACGGCATCGTCGTCGGCTACAGCACGCCGACGCAGTCGCAGTATTCGAGGACGCTGGACGTGCTCTGCGAGGTGCTACAGGCAGCTCTGCGATAACGCCTGTCGGATCTGCCCATCCGCTCACCTGCCCTGCCCTGCCCTGCCCTGATGGCGTGAACGTATCGTTCCCCTCGCCCAAGAGGGTGAGCGTGTCGTTCGCTCGGTCCCGGACGGGGTGGTGAGTCGGCTGTGCTCGCGCCCCTGATGGTGTGAACGGTACGTTCGGTCGATCTGAGGCGACGAACGTACCGTTCACTCGATCAGAGGGTGCCGGCGACGGGATGTTTCGGGGGGTGTTTTGGGTACGAGAAAGCCCCCCAACCAGTACTGGTTGAGGGGCTTCTCTAATGTGTGTTCGGCGGTGTCCTACTCTCCCACACCCTGTCGAGTGCAGTACCATCGGCGC